>NZ_MASS01000022.1 GCF_001707885.1 Desulfosporosinus cupriresistens
ACAGGAATGGACGCTGCTGACATATTACCATACTTGTCCAAGTTTACAACTACTTTATCTGGTGAAATTCCCAGGCGTTTAATCGCAGCATCGACAATCCGGATATTTGCTTGATGTGGGACTAGCAGATCCACATCTTCTTTCGTTAAACCGGCCTTCTCAAGAACCTTTAGAGAAACATCCCCCATAATCCGAATAGCAAATTTATAGACTTCTTTACCCTCCATCTGAAGAGTATGTAAGTTCTTGCCTACTGATTCTAAGCTGGCCGGACACTTCGAGCCGCCCGCTGGTTGACTAAGCAACATACCGCCAGAACCGTCTGAACCTAATTCGAAGCTCAAAAAGCCAAATCCTTCTTGGACCGGTTGTAAAACTGCAGCCCCCGCCCCATCACCGAAGAGAATACACGTTGAACGGTCTTCCCAGTTTAGAATTTTGCTCATTGTTTCTCCGCCAATGACGAGTACGGTTTTATACATTCCCGTAGCAACAAACTGACTAGCGGTTGCCACTGTATAAATAAATCCAGTACATCCTGCTTCCAGATCAAAAGCCGCTGCATTTTTTGCCCCTAAACGCTCTGCCACGAGGCAAGCAGTCGCCGGAAATGCATAGTCAGGTGTTATCGTCGCCACAATAATGAGGTCAACCTCTTCAGGGTAAATCTGAGCGTCCTCTAAAGCTCTCAAGCCCGCAAAGTAACATAATTCCGAGACAGGGGTGTCTTTCGAGGCGATATGTCGCTCCTTAATTCCAGTGCGTGTAGAGATCCATTCATCCTTTGTGTCCACAATCTTCTCTAAATCCGCATTGGTTAAAACCTTTTCGGGAAGATATGATCCTGTCCCCACAATACCAACACTTCGCATAGTCACATGTCCTCTTTTCTGTTTATTAAACATCAGACTCACTTAGGAAGCTCTTCCCGAATCTGTTCAATAAAATGCGTTTGCACACATTCCTGGGCCACCCGGATGGCATTTAAAATCGCCTTCGCTTTTGAACTTCCATGACATATAATACTAATCCCATTGACCCCAAGCAGAGGGGCCCCGCCATACTCAGCATAATCCATCATCTGAGCGAACTCTTTTAAACCCGGTTTGACGGCCATTGCCCCTAGCTTACGGACCGTGGTTGAAGTAATTTTTTCCTTAATAACCTGAACAAATACCCCTGCCAGCCCTTCAGCCGTTTTAAGCAATACATTTCCCACGAAACCGTCACAAACAACCACATCAGCACGCCCATAGGGGACATCCCGTCCTTCGACATTCCCGAGAAAATTGATGGGCGCTTCTTTAAGCAACAGGTAGGCTTTCTGGGTAAGTTCATTTCCTTTCCCTTCTTCACTACCTACATTGAGCAGACCAACGCGCGGATTTGGAATCTTCAATATTCTTGCTGCATAAATGCTGCCCATCAGTGCATATTGGCAAAGTTGCTCTGGTGTCGCATCTAAATTAGCTCCGACATCGAGAATAAGCTTCCCTCCCTCCACAGTCGGAAGGACTGTGGCAATAGCAGGTCTTTCAATTCCCTTTATGCGCCCTAAGCCGAGAAGGGCAGCAGCCATTTGTGCTCCAGTACTTCCCGCACTCACGACGGCATCTGCTTCTCCTTGCTTTACTAATCGGGTCGCAACCACTATCGTAGCATCCTTTTTCTTACGAACGGCATTGGCAGGGTGCTCGTCCATCTCGATGACCTCCGTAGCTTCAACAAACGATATGTTCTTAGGTCTCGTGCCTGTTAAGGAGGGAAGCACCCGCTCTTTTGGCCCCACCAAAATGAGATCTACATTAGGATTCTTTTCTGCGGCCATCAGTGTCCCTTTTATAATCTCCTCCGGGGCATAATCGCCACCCATTGCATCCACAGCAATTCTCATTTATTCCATCTCCGTTTCCCGTACATCCTCAAGTCCAAAAAATGCAAAAAGAACCCAGGTTCCTCGGAGCACTTCCTCCGAATCAACTTTTACCGATACTTGGACCCAATATTTACTCTGCTTACGTTTGAGCACTATTCCTTCAGCAACAGCGATCTCACCTAACTGAACTGGTCGTAAAAACTTTAGTTCGACACTCCCAGTCAAGGCCATCGGCGCATCCACTAAGCTAATGGCTAGAGAATTAGCCTGGGCAAACAGATAATGTCCGCGAGCAACTCTGGCCTTAGTCAAGACCATGCTTTCGTCAATTAGCAACTCAGAACGGGCTCTCTCTCCAATAGCTAGTTCTAACAGTTTTCCGATTAATTCCTGATCATCTAAAGACTTTAATGTTGAGTAAGCTTCTTGAGCTACCACTCGGGTTCGTTCTCGAAGTTCCGGGATACCCAGTTCTCCACGATCTAGACGAATGGTTGAGACACTCACTTTAAATCGCTCTGCAAGCTCTTCGTCGGTAAAGAATGGATGCTTGGAAAGTGCTTCTCCTAATACTTTACGGCGATCTACTTTACTATATCGGGCCATCTATATCACCATTTCTCACCCTACTTACAATTTCCTGATTAATATTCTCTGACTAACTATACCACGTCGCGGTTCGAGGACCTAAGTTCGTACTCACACCTCGAACATTTATTCATCGGAATTACGACCTGGTCACAATTATAAACCATCGCGCTTCACTTATCAATAAATAACCCTGTCGAAGGTAGATGGAATATGGAATAATAGCTTATAGGGGCTGTGCTAACTATATTTTTCACATCCCCACTTTTGCTTCTATATCATCAAAACACAAGCGTCCTCACTCCACTTTAATAGTGAAATGAGGACGCTTATTGATTGTTATAACCACTTGAAATTTTGGAGACTGAGTTTTCACACATCCCCGTAAAACAAAAGAGCCCCTATTTCAGAGCTCTTTGTTCTTGCACGCTAAACCTTAAGATTCTACAGCAATAACTACCTTTGAATTATAATACCCACAGCTAGGGCATATATAATGAGGCATTTTCGGTTTATGGCATTGGGGGCATTCGATGTGGTTTGGTGCAGTTATTTTCCACATAGCCCGACGTTTGCGTACTCTTGATTTTGATTGGCGATGTTGCGGTACACCCATAATTACACCCCCTTTAGGTTCTCTAAAATTAATTAGTCATTGAATTGCCACTTGGACAGTGCCGCTAACCGAGGGTCAATGTTGCTCTCCCCGCAATGACACGGAGTCAGATTTCGGTTCGCACCACAGGTCGGGCATAATCCCTGACACTCTGCTGAACAAATAAACTTCATCGGCAAAGCTAACACAATTTGTTCAAAGATTCGATCCTTGATCTCGATCTCATCTTTGTCCAAAAGAAGTGCTGTCTCAAGCTGATCTTCGGTTGCCAGTGTTCGAAAAACCCATTCGTCTTGGAAGGAGAGATCAAATGGATAAACAAACGTCTCTAGACAACGTCCACACGTAGCTTTAAGATCCGTGTGAATCGTCCCGTGAACCAACAAAGCTTTACTTGTGTTGTTTACCTGAAGTTGAACATGTACCGGTGCTTGAAACGAAAGGGCTTCTGTTCCCAAATCGAAGGAAGAAAAATCTTCGACCAAATCGAAACAGGCACTTCCACCTTCCTTATTACGAACCTGGGCTACATTCACTTTCATATTATCCACCCCAATACACATCCACTATTATAGTTGGCACATTTTTCTTTGTCAAGTGAAAACTCTTTACTTAGTATATTATACTCCTAATCCACTTCTAAGATTCTTACTTCTTTTAAGTGGGAGGCTTCGTTAGCTACAGGCAGTTTCGAAATACGTACTTCTTAACCTTCACGAGAACCAAACCCGAGGAATTCACTAGCTTAGAGAACACAGAAAGTCAAACCGACAAGCAAATAGCAACGCAGCGTGCCATCACGATAGTCTCCAGTGGAGAGTATCGCCGAAGGCGCTAACCCATAACGAACACTTATCGCCGTAGGATGCTAAGACACTTCTTCTCCACCCTAGCGAGTTAATTCAAACGTATCTAGAGCAATCATCAGTTCTTCATTGGTCGGGATAACTAAAACCCGACAAGATGCATTCGTTTTAGAAACATCCGCTTCCACACCCCGGACCTTATTTTTCTCTTCATCAATCTCTACACCTAGGTAGCTCATATTAGCGCAGATAGCTGCTCGCATCGTAAATGAGTTTTCTCCAAGTCCTGCCGTAAATATAATAGCATCTACGCCATTTAACGCTGCAGCATAAGTACCAATATATTTCTTAGCTTGATATGCGAAAATTTCTAAAGCAATCTTAGCACGGTAATTTCCTTCTTCCGCTGCTTTCTCAATGTCCCTAAAGTCACTGCTTACCCCTGAGACCCCGAGCACACCGCATTTTTTATTCAGGAAATTGTCCATCTGATCAGAACTTAGATTTTCTTTACGCATAATATAGGTAACAGTTGCTGGGTCCAAATCTCCGGAGCGTGTTCCCATCAGAAGTCCTTGCAAAGGAGTGAAGCCCATAGAGGTTTCAATGGATTTTCCTCCCTTAATAGCGGTAATTGAGGAACCATTACCTAAATGGCAGGTGATGAGCTTCAGCTCTTCTGCAGGTTTTCCGAGCAGGGCCGCAGCGCGCTGGCTAACATACTTATGGGACGTTCCATGAAAACCATATCTCCGAATTTTGTATTTTTCATACAGTTCGTAAGTTAATCCATAGAGATATGCATAATCTGGCATGGTTTGATGGAAAGCGGTATCAAAGACCGCCACTTGAGGAATCCCTGGCATAAGTTTCTGGCATGCTTCAATCCCTGAGATATTGGGAGGATTATGAAGCGGCGCTATCTCTATGCAATCCTGGATGGCCTGCATGACCGCACTATCAATTATTGCAGATTTCGCAAAATTCTCTCCTCCATGTACAACGCGATGTCCAACAGCCGCAATTTCTTTTAAATCATTGACTGCCCCGTATGTAGGGGACACCAAAGCTTTTAACACAAGCTCAATGGCTACCGTATGATTTGGGATTTCAGTTGTAATGACTTCTTTTTCTCCTGAAGCCGTGCGATGTGTAAGTACAGCACCCTCAAGACCGATGCGTTCAACTAGCCCTATACCGACTGTGTCCTTTGTAGTCATGTCTATCAATTGATATTTTAGTGAAGAACTCCCACAATTTACAACAAGAATTTTCAAGTATTATGCCCCCTTATATTTTTTCTACCAATCCATGACTTTTCTACTAGCATTTAGAAGTGACTTGACCCAAATAACAAAACTAGTTTTCCACTTTTTCCAGATGTACCCTTTTTGAGTTTGCTTACTCCCTGAGTGTAGCACAAAATTTTAGGTGTTTTCAAGTCCAAACATGATTATTATTAAATTAATTTCAGAAAATTTATAATATTGAAGCTTTAATGTAAGTCTGAGTTTTATAACTTGATCAAACTGAAACGTCCGACTTCTAGGGACCAAAAATCCTCCATATAAATTATGAAGGAAGGTGATATTTTCATGTCCACAGTTGCCCGTGCGTTGGCCTTAAGTCTCCTTGCCCTCAGCATGTTTATCTATCCCCAGGAAGTACTTAGCTCTGCAGGCGGAGGCTTGACCTTATGGTGGCGTTTTGTCCTCCCCGCTTTACTCCCCTTTTTTATCCTTTCCGAGCTCCTGATGGCGGCAGGATTTGTCCACTTTCTCGGTATACTTCTGGAATCATTCATGCGTCCGCTTTTTCGTCTTCCCGGCAAGGCGGCCTTTGTTGTGGCCATGGGATACACATCAGGTTTTCCAATGGGGGCGGTGCTGACTGCGCGGCTTCGCCAAACTGGAGAAATCACCCGTGTAGAAGGGGAACGTCTTTTAGCCTTTACTAATAACCCTAGCCCTGGATTTATGTTTGGTGCTGTAGCCTCTGGGATGTTGGGTAAACCTACGCTTGGCATCGTATTGGTCAGCTCTGTTTATCTTGCGAACATCATTGTTGGAATTCTTTTTCGTTTCTATCGCGTAACACCGGGTTCTCAGCAAACAACCAATTTGCCTTCATTCAAAAGAGCATGGTACGAAATGAAAAACGCCCAGGCCAAAGACAACCGGGCTTTCGGGCAAATTCTTGGCGATGCCATCAGACAAAGTACAACGACTGTCCTTATGGTTGCTGGTTTTATGGCCTTCTTTTCAGTGATCCTTCGACTCTTAAACACCTGGCATATTACCCTGCTATTAGCCACTCTTAGTCACAGTGTTATCCGTATTGTTCAGATTCCCGTTTTCCTAGCTTTTTTCAATGGTCTTTTTGAAATGACGTTAGGTTGCCAGGAGACAATCCGAGCCCTTTCTTCACTTCATCAACAGGTGGCACTTATAACCCTCCTAATGGGCTGGGGTGGTCTTTCAGTATTCGCCCAAGTCGCTGGATTAATTAGCGGAACTGATTTGCGCTTTTCCTCATTTGTGGTTGCTCGGGCCCTTCAAGCAATTATTGCTCTAGGATTAAGCCAACTCCTCCTCTTAGTTGCGAAAGTGCCGACCTCTTCCCTTTTTCCGATCCAAGGTCCAAGCACATCGGCTCTCTGGTGGAATACATGGCAATTAAGCTCCTTTGTTTTTGTTGGGATCATGACTATTTTTCTAATGTTCTCCTTGATTCGACAATCAGTGCGCTAAAGCAACCTTGTTTCGCCTCTGGCAAGTCTTACGAAAGAGAGAAGGGTGTTATTCCCCCTTCTCTCTTTCGTAGTTACCCGGCTGATCGCGTTCTTCTTTGGCTAACCCTTTTAATTGCTCGCGATTTTTACGCAATGCTTGAAGCGTTTCGTACAAACTCTGTTCAACATGCTGAAGCATTTCGTCGGCGTATTGAACGGCCCCAATTTTTACTTCATTGGCAAATGTTTGTGCCTGTCTAACGATGTCTTCTCCATAGCTCTGGGCCTGTTTAACCACTTCATTTTCTACTGCCATCTTATCGACGTAATTTTTACCACGCTCCATGAGTCTCTGAGCTTCCACTTGAGCTTCATTTAAAATCCGTTCCCGTTCTTTTAAAACCCATTTAGCATTGGTCAGCTCTTCTGGCAAGGCCGCACGTACGCGATCTAGTAATTCAAAGATGACTGTATCATCGACCAAGACTTTTCCCGTCATCGGGATCTTAGGCCCATGATCGACAATTTCTTCCACTTCATTAAGTAAACTTAAGATATCACTTTCCACTTATATCCTCTCCCTCGTCATACATCCATTCTCTGTAAATACCATACTTTTGTGTCGCCATACTCGCCTGTTTTACGAATTTCAAACGGAAAGATATCACCATTTAATTCTTCGTCTTTAGCCGTTTCAGCGACGATAACGCCGAATGGTGCTAAATAAAAGTGCTCCTTAAAAGTCAAGATCGCCTTAGAAACAAGTTCCTTGTGATAAGGGGGATCGAGAAAAATAAGATCAAAAACTTCAGAAGGGTATCGGTTTATATACGTAAAGGCGTCCATCAATAAAAGTTTGGCCTTTGGGCTTACCCCAACTTTTTCAAGATTTTCACATATGACCTTATGAGCGTTAAGACTCTTCTCTACCAGCACTGCTTCCCGCGAACCACGGGAAAGTGCTTCGATAGCTAGATTTCCGGTTCCAGCAAATAGATCTAATACCCGGGCATCCAAGACTTTATCCCCTAAAACATTAAAAATAGCACCCTTCACTTTATCTGAGGTCGGGCGCGTTAGCGTTCCTTCTACCGCCTTAAGTTGACGACCACGCATCTCACCTGCAATAATCCTCATAAATCCTCCATATTATATTATAGCAGAGCTTATTGAGCTTTACAGCCACCAATATAGATATTTAGAAAATACCTTCATCTATCAGTATACCATAGCAAGTGTGAATTTCTTCTATGAATATCGTGCATATCATTTTAGTTTTTGCCTATACTAGCTATGGCACCTTTCCTATCTGTTTTCGTTACTTTCGTTTTCCCTCTCTGTTCACTGGAGCTATAAAGCCTCAGTGACTTTTTAAGTTTTGTATAAATACAATAAAGGAGCAGCGAAAAATGAAAAAATCAGAATTTTATCGACACCTAAATGTCCAGCTTGATTTAGCAGTTGAAGCTCATCAACTCCTACGTGGGGAAAGCGGGGAAGAAATTCCCGGCGTCCTAATGGATGAACAAGAACTCGAACATGCCAAGGTCACAATAATTACTGTTAAGACCGATGAAGGAGTTGAACAGATTGGCAAACCTAAAGGACAGTATATTACCATTGATGCTCCTGAGATTCGAAATAATGATTATGTCATTCATGAAGAAATTACCCACGTTTTAGCAGATAGATTAATTGAACTGATGAATCTTAAAGAAGATGCCAGTGTTTTATTAATCGGCTTAGGAAACTGGAATGCTACCCCCGACGCCTTAGGCCCTCAAGTCATAAACAAAACTATGGTTACCCGTCATCTTTTTCAACTCGCTCCTACTGAATTACACGGTCAAATGCGGAAAATCAGTGCCCTTTCACCAGGTGTATTGGGAATCACCGGAATTGAAACGGCTGAGATTATTCATGGAATCGTGGAACATGTCAAGCCGGATTTGGTCATTGCAATCGACGCCCTGGCAGCCGGTTCCTTGGAACGTGTTGGCACAAGCATACAACTCGCCGATACTGGCATTCATCCTGGTTCGGGAGTAGGAAATCGACGCTCTGGCATCAATGAAGAAACCATAGGCTGTAAAGTAATTGCTATTGGGCTCCCTACAGTAGTTAACGCTGCCGTAATAGCTCATGATGTAGTGGAAGGTGTCTTTCAGCAGTTCGTAACTAGTCCAACATTATATAAACTTTATAAGGGCATAAAACCTGAAACGTTCAGTCAAATCATTGATGATGTGCTTTCTCCTTTTCAAGGCAACTTGATGGTTACACCCAAAGAAATCGACTCACTCATTCAAACGTCGGCCAAAATTATTGCTGGCGCTTTGGCAATTAGCCTGCATCCCGGAATTGACCGTGAAGACTATGAGCGTTATATACAATGACAAATAGAGAAAGGGGTCAAGTCGGTTTTAAACCTACTTGACCCCTTTCTCTACAGATTATTGTTGTGGTGAATTGGGAAAACTTTTGTGTTTCCGATTAGCAATCCCAATTTCTTGCGCGACTTCATATTTGAACTTTTCTAATTCGGGTGTCAGTTGGACCATTGTTTTTTTCGATTCAGTCAAAGCTTACACCTCCTTAGAATTATTTGTGTAAGCAGCAGACCTTCTTCGCTGCTGCATTTTATAAGATCTGTGCTTTCAGTCTGGTTTTATTATTGGACTATTTGAGCTCACGCATACCCGGCAAATCATCCCAGAAATTCAAGTATCATTTTTCGCTCAAGAAAAATGATACCTTTTTCTTTCTAAATTAAAGAGCTCAGAGAACCTATATTTTGTAATTTAGGATTTTCAGAGCAAAAAGTTTCGCCCATATCCAATTACACCCTACCTTTCATTCATTTGAGAGTAGGAACTCGATATTACAGTAGGTAAACCCTTAAATCTTATCTGTACTGTGGTGCCAAATTGGTTACTTTCAATGCTCAACGTGGCGTTGTGCCGAGTTGCAATACTATTACAAATAACCAAACCCAGGCCAGTCCCTGTATCTTTAGTTGTGAAAAATGGGATTCCTAGTTTGTCTTGGATTTCCGGGTTTATTCCAGAACCATTATCCGTAATGGATAAAACGAGAGCGTCCTCCAACATCTGGGTCCTCAGAGTGACTTTACCACCTGGTAACATTGACTCAAGAGCATTATTGACTAAGTTAAGGACCAGTTTCTTAATCTCGATGGCATCCAAAGGGATTCCTTGAGTTTCTTCAAAGAAAATTTCCACTGTTTTATCCTGGGATTTTGCTATGGTCTGAATTGTAGGAAGCAAAGAAAATAAAAGTTGATTGAGATTCCAAAATTTTAAATCCATTCCCTTTTCATTGGCAACTAAGATTAGCTCAGTTATTACTGAATTAGCACGCTCAAGATCTTGGAGCATTAAATTGCAATTTTCAGCAAACCTTATCTGATCCATCTTCTGACTAGCGGCAAGTTGAAGAAATCCGTGGACACTAGTAATAGGATTTCTAATTTCATGCGCTAGGCCGGATGCAACCTTCCCGATTGCATTGATACTTTCTGTCTTTACTAACTCTTTTTCCAAACGTTTTCGTTCAGCAATATCTCGTACGACGCTTAATAGTATTTTTTCAAGTTTGACTACAACTTGATGTGAACTCACTTCTACTGGAAAATGTGCTCCATCTTTTCTCACGTGGTAAGTTTCAAAGATTATTCCACTATTATAAGCGGCTTGCAGTTGCATTTCGATTAGGTCCATGGTTTTCTCAGCTCTAAGATCTTGAATTTTCATAGTGCATAATTCTTCATGTGTGTAACCATAAGCCTTTATGGCCGCCAGATTAGCTTCTAAAATGTGACCTTTTAAATCAATAAATAGGAAGCTGTCACACGAATGTTCAAATAACACTCGGTAATTTGCAAGCCGTCGCCGCCTTTTCGCTCCTTTAAGAGCATTGGATGCTTGGACAGCTAAATTTTCATGAACTCTGATACGTTCTCCACTAAAGCCGTTGACCTCATCGGAAAGGTTCAATAAATCGCATGTTTCCTTCGATGTTTGAGATGCTTGGATTGAAGGAAACTCACGGAACTTCAACTTATGAGTATATTCTTTTTTCCAGCTATCGAACATGAAATCGGCAGAAATATTGTTTTTTTGGTTTTCTTCCAACATAGAACCAAACCCCTTCAATGAATTTCTCAACACACTAAAAAGTGATCCCTAAGTATTTTAGCTGTATTAGCTTTTTCGTGTTTTTATATTACCATAAGTTAAATGACAGTTCCATATAATATTAATTCTAAATATCTGAATATTCAATAATCGGATATTTAGTACTATTTGTTTCAACATCAACTTTATTTATTTCTTTAATGTTTGACAAGATATCTACTTAATTTTTCGATCAAATATACGTTATTATGAGTAATTACTTTAAATACTTACTCATAAGCACGAAAAAACAAGAGCGCCGTAAGATTTTCCTGGCTCCTGTTTCTTCTCACTTTCTCCCTAATGAACGCCTATTTTTTCCGGTGGAAATGTTCGCTGAACTTCCTGAAAAAGCAATTCATACTTTTCCGGATTCTGTAATACTTTCTGGGCCATCTGATATGCCTTTTCCACCAAATGCCCGTCTTGAGAAAGATCCGTAAGATTCAATTGAGCTAAACCGTGTTGCCGAGTCCCTAAGATTTCCCCCGTTCCGCGCAGACGCATATCTTCTTCGGCAATTTTAAACCCATCTTCTGTTTGACATAGAATATCTAAACGACGACTGTTTTTGTTTCCTGACAACAAAAGACAGTAAGACTGTTCATTTCCTCGACCAACCCGCCCTCTGAGTTGGTGCAATTGGGCGAGGCCAAAACGCTCGGCCGCTTCAATGACCATAACAGAGGCATTTGGGACGTTTACTCCAACTTCAACCACGGTCGTTGCAACCAGAATATCAATTTCTCCGTCGTGAAACGCTGTCATGATCGCTTCTTTTTCGGCCCCCTTCATTCTTCCATGCAGAAGGGCAACACGACACGTAGGAAACCTAAGCTGGAGATCTGTGGCTCTCTGGGTCGCTGAAATAAGATCAAGCGTTTCTGATTCTTCCACTAAAGGACAAACAACAAAAATCTGCCTTCCAAGATTGATTTGCTCTTCAAGAAATAATTCCATCTTCGAGCGGGCACGTTCCGTCAATTTACGAGTAATAATAGGCTTTCGCCCAGCAGGCATCTCATTAAGTACAGAGAGCTGCAAATCGCCGTAGAGTGTCAAGGCCAGCGTCCGTGGAATTGGGGTCGCAGTGAGGACCAAAACGTGAGGATTTTCGCCTTTGCCTTGAAGAAGTGAACGCTGCCGGACACCAAAGCGATGTTGTTCATCTGTAACAGCAAGTCCTAAAGCCTTAAATACCACCGTTTCTTGAATAAGGGCATGTGTTCCTACTATAACTTGTGCCCGACCATCCGCTATCTGGGCCAATGTTTGATCCCTCACACTTTTACCCTGACTACCCAATAAACAAACAACCTTAATTCCCAGAGGAGTAAACGCTTTTTCCAGCGCTTGAAAGTGCTGTAACGCTAAAATTTCCGTAGGGGCCATCATTGCCCCCTGGTATCCCGATCCTATCGCACGTAACAGCGCCGCCATGGCGACCGCCGTCTTGCCGGATCCAACATCCCCTTGAACCAAACGGGCCATTCCGTGTGGTCTAGCGAGATCTTGAAATATTTCACTGATCACTCGTTGTTGAGCTGTGGTCAGTCTAAAAGGTAAGGCTTTATAAAAACTCTGGATCTGTGCCTCCCCCCCCAATAACACAGGACTTCCAAGTCGAACCATACCTTGGTGTAGTCCAGCGACCGCCAATTGCAAAAAGAGAACTTCTTCCCAAACTAGGCGATCCCTCGCTTGGGACAGACTGGTGTAATTAACCGGAAAGTGAATTTCTCGATGGGCTTGAGTCCGCCCCATCCATTCCTGTAGTTCTTCCTGGGGAATAATCTCTTGAAAACACGAATCCACTTGATCCAAAACACTATGGATTAAGTTGCGTATTACTTTTGATGATAAACGTGCGGTTTCTGAATAAACCGGGAGGATCGTTTGCAACCCATGATCAGGGACATCTACTTGACTTGCATTCTCCTTTTCAATATCTGTTGCCAACACTTCCGGTTGCTGTTGCTGCCAACGCACCTTTCCCGTTACAACGACTTGAGTTCCTACTGGATATTGCTTAAGAATGTGGGTTTGGTTAAACCATGTTGCCTGAAACAAGCGCCCTTGCTGCTGAATACTTAATTTAACCACTTTCAATTTTCCATTCATTACCTGACCGGCCACGACTTCTCCGGCAATTGTTGCCGTTTCTCCATCTTTTAACTCCGCAATCAAGCGCTTGCGGCGATCTTCATACCTGCGGGGATAATAAAGGAGCAAATCTAATACGTTATGAATCCCTAGCTTTTCAAGTTGCTTAGCTCTTTCCGGACCAACCCCTCTTAAGTATTGTAAGGGCCGCGATCGCTCGGAAACAGTATTTAACCCTTTCGACACTCCTTTTATAGGTATTTCTTGCCTTTCTTTTTCCTGAATTGGCTGATCTTTATGTATCACTTTGTTTTCTTGGGCTTCTCCGGCTTCTCGCTTTTCGTTTACTCCTCTATGATTTGTGTTTTTCCGTTTATCCGATATCTTCTGTTTCTCTGGTATACTCAAATCCTCGATTAAGGGTACACTTTGCGGTAAACAATCGGCAACTTCAGACGACACTTCTTGCATAAACCGGTGCAGTTCCGAAAAGGCTTCTCTTCGTCGCAGCGGGCTCCATGTTGAATAATTCTGAGCCAATTGTCTCAAAAGCTCCATATCATTACCAGGAAATAGCTGTTCAAGTCTGGGAAGGATTCCTCGTAAGAAACTGTTAAATCCCCCCAAGACTCCGGTATTCGTAAACCCTTGCTTTTCTTCTGTTAGCAGAGCTCTCCGGAAATTATTCAAAACGAGTTGCATCTGAGTAAGCTTCATAGAAAATCAGCCTGAATTCGTCGTCCCGTCGGCGTCACTGCAAGGCCACCTTGCGCAGTTTCTTTTAAAGCACAAGGCATTTGTTTACCTATCAAGCCCATAGTATCGATAACCTCATCAATCGGAATTGCACTCTTCACTCCTGAAAGAGCCATCTCAGCTGCTACCAAAGCGATCGAGGCTCCCGTTGCATTTCGTTTGACACAGGGAACCTCCACCAGCCCTGCCACAGGGTCACACACTAAACCCAGCATCGATTTCATAGCGATTGCTGCAGCGTCCGCCGTCTGACTAGGCGAGCCTCCTGCTAGTTCCACTGCCGCAGCAGCAGCCATTGCCGCTGCAGATCCTATTTCGGCCTGACATCCACTCTCAGCGCCAGAAACACTCGCTCGTTCTGCAATGACCATTCCTAATCCCGCAGCAGTAAATAAAGCAAGTACAAGATCATGCTCTGCTACTTCAAGAGCCTTCTCAACCGTCAAAAGAACAGCAGGAAGTACCCCACAGGAACCCGCAGTCGGTGCAGCAACAATTTTCCCCATACAAGCGTTAACTTCGGCCACTGCCAAAGCTCTGGCAATTGCACTACTCATTAGCCCGCCGATCAGGCTCTCACCCTTTTGCCACCTGGCCTCGATTTTCGCTGCATCTCCCCCTACCAAACCAGATAAAGAACGACGCTCGCCGCTAAGACCTGCTTCAACGGATTCTCGCATAACCCTTAAGTTCTTGCTCATACGCTGAAAAAGCGCTTGCTCCGATTGTTCTAATTCTTCCATCTGGTTTTGGCATACGACTTGACTTATTTTAAACCCTCCAGCTTCAGCCTCGATGACCCAGTCTTCGTAGGCACGCATAATTAACTCCTCCTATTCCAACGGCTCAATAGCTAAGGCCTGATAGATCCTGGGTATTTTCCGCAATAAACCAAGAACCGAATCGTCAATTATCTGATCCGTTTCCAAAATCATTAAGGCTTGCGCTCCCTTTTTTTCGCGGGATACCCACATGTGCGCAATGTTGATCTGGGCAGTCGCCAGGAGGAGCGTCACTTGGGCCACAACCCCTGGCAGATCCTGGTGCAGGATAACTAAGGTGGGATAGTCGCCTCTAATCTCCACCTGAAAATCATTAATCTCTCGAATGACAATTGTTCCTCCCCCGATAGACGACCCAAGAACCTGAACATGACACCCGTTCTTACCTAATAAATTAAATTTCACACTGTTCGGATGGATATCTCCCAGGTCCGCTGTTTCAAAAACAAAATCTAGACCGCGTTCCTTTGCAATCTTAGGGGCCTCTGAAATTCGTTCGTCATCCGGGGCCATGCCTAAAAGCCCCGCAACTAACGCTAAGTTTGTCCCATGCCCCTTCCCAGTTGTTGCAAAAGAGCCATGCAAAACAATTGTTCCTTTGATAGGTTCTTCGCCCAATATTTTTCTGGCCATGGCACCCAAACGAACCGCACCGGCGGTGTGTGAACTAGACGGACCAACCATGATCGGTCCAAGAAGATCAAAGACATTGCTCTTACCCACGATATACCCCCCTATATAAAAAACCCCCGGAAAAATTTCCGGAGGATAACCTATTCTACACCAAAAATATAATAATAGAGCGGTTGCCTACCCGGATGAACCTCTACTTCAACACTCGGTTTAACCTCACCAAGCCAATTTTCAAGTTGTTCAACCTCTTCTTCTTTTGTTTCTTTACCATAGAAGATGGTAACCAAATCATGAGTTTGCCAATCCATTTCCTCCAATGTTGCCTTTGCAACTTCAAATAGTGTTTGGCCTGAGGTAACAATCGTATCTTCTACCAACCCCAAGATATCTCCCTCAGATATCTTTAAAGTCCCATACTGGGAATCGCGAACTGCATAAGTTACCTCTCCAGAACAAACGGCACTCAGGCCTCTGCTCATATTTTGGATGTTCGCCTCCACATCCCCTTCTGAATTAAAATTCAGTAGCGCAGAAATCCCTTGAGGAATCGATTTGCTGGATATCACATAGACTTCACGATCTTGTACAACCTCTTTTACTTGACTGGCTGCCATCACGATATTTCCATTATTGGGTAAAATAAAAATTCGATGCGCTGGAACTTTACGAACAGCTTCCGCCAGATCTTCTGTACTGGGATTCATAGTTTGACCGCCATACACTACTTCATCTGCACCCAAGCTAGTAAAAACATCCGCAATTCCTTGTCCCATGGCAACAGCAACGATACCATAATCTTTCCGCATATGACCTGCATTGTTAACATTCATCGGCCCTTGTAGTGAATCGTTTGATTCGGTTTTCATCGCGTGAGCCATATTTTCATTTTGCTCAAGCATGTTATGAATTTGAACTTCATGGAGCGAACCCCACTGGATAGCATAATCTAAAATTTTACCGGGGTTTCTAACGTGCACATGAATTTTTACCACTTCAGGTGTCCCGACAACCAACAAACTCTCTCCGCGGCCGTTTAAATCCTGTCGCATCTGCTCAACACGCAAATCAGTTCCCTTAACTAAAAATTCAGTGCAATAGGGATAGTCCAGATTTTCAATTTGCTTGAATTTCCGTTGAATTTCAGGGTGTTCGTGCTCAAACGAAGTCGGCTTTTCTCCCACTTCGTTTAGCGTATTAGGATTGATTGCTTCTCCAGTTAAAACAGTGATCCAACCACTTAATATGATCAGGAAACCCTGTCCCCCAGCATCTACAACACCCGCCTGTTTCAAGGCTGGCAACAAATCCGGGGTTCTTGAGAGGGCCTCTAAGCCTTTGCGTTGCCCTTCGAGGAGGGTATCGAGAAGTGATCCTCCCCCCTTGGCCCTAGTCAACGCACCCCGCGCCGTTTCTCTTGATACCGTCAGGATTGTACCCTCAACAGGTTTCATCACTGCTTTGTACGCCGTATCAACACCTGCTTGCAAAGCCTGCGCCACTTGAAGAGGGTTTGCTATTTGCAATCCTTCAAAGCCTTTAGCAATTCCCCGTAAGAGCTGAGAAAGAATAACCCCTGAATTTCCGCGAGCTCCCATTAGGGAGCCCATCGAAGCAGCACTTGCCACTTCACTGATTGAAAGGCTGGATACTCTCTCTGAATCCCTAACTGCCGATTGAATGGTCAAAAACATGTTCGTTCCTGTATCACCATCGGGCACTGGAAAAACGTTTAGAGCATCAACCGCTTGCTTTTTTTGTTCCAAGGCCTGCGCACCAGCCACCATCATTTGTTTCCATAGTACTCCATTAAGAACATTAATTATGTCTGCCCCTGGTCTCAAAACCATATCCCCCTAATCTTTTTACACTACACTAAAATGCGAACATCTTGTACATTCACATTTACTTGGGACACGGTTAATCCTGTAAGCTTCTCTGTCGTATAACGGACGCGCTCCATTACATTAGCGGCAACTTCAGAAATTTTAACCCCATATCCAACAACGATATACAGGTCAATAATGACCTCGTTGTCTTGAATCGAAACCACAACACCACGGCCTAAATTTTCCCGCCCAAGTAAATCTACAAATCCATCCGTGATTTTGCGCGAAGCCATACCTACCAAGCCATAACATTCAACTGCCGTAGCACCTGCAATTGTCGATATGACTTCTTCAGAAATATCAATCTTTCCTAAGCTATTTATAATTTCTTTTCCCATTAAAAAGAAACCTCCCTTTCGGCATTACCCACACTGACCCTATTCTATCAATTATAAAGAAAATGTTCAAATAGCCCTTCCCCCCGCATCGAGAAATTAATGAAGTACACCTTGCCAACACGCAAGACTTTTGATAGAATATATAAGTGTCATTTCGGTTGCAAAGGAGGATTTAGAGCATGGCTAATGTTTGTGCGATATGCGCCAAAGGAGTAGTCACTGGATTTCAAGTCAGCCACTCACATATACGAACAAAACGAACTTGGAAACCAAACTTGCAACGCGTTCATGCAATTGTGAACGGGGCTCCCGCCCGGATCAAAGTTTGCACCAGATGCTTACGTTCCGGCAAAGTTCAGCGCGCTAGCTAATGAATCAAAAGTTCGACATCTGTCGGACTTTTTTCATTTCCCCCACATTTCTAGTCCTAAAATCACACTTTTATTCGTTCCCAGCCCGGAGGGTGTGATTTTGCAGAGCGAACCCTTTAGGCAGAGTCGCGTTAACCATGCTTAGATTAGTCGGCGTCAGAACGGCATGGGTTTACATTCAGAACAGCCCAGAGGTTTGCTGTTCTCGCCGAGTAATCAAGCAGGGTAGCGACGGCGCCGTGGGTGAGCGGAGCAATATCACACCCTCTCCAAAATCTGTTGAAGTTCTTCCTTATTAAATAAATAATATTCATTACAAAAATGGCAAACCATTTCAGCTTTTCCATCTGAAATTAGGTCTGCTATTTCTTTTTTACCTAACGAAACTAATGTATCACTTAGACGAGCCTTAGAGCACGTGCAAGAAAACCCTGCCACTCGGCGCTCTAAGACATGAAAAGGGAGTTGTCCCATCAAATGATCTAGTAACTCGTCCATACTTTGGCTCTGAGCTGCCAGTTCACTGATTCCTACCCGTAACTGCCCAAGCAGTCTTTCAATTGCTTGGATATCCTCCTCATTCGCACCTGGCAATGGTTGGATCAAAAATCCCGCAGCCCCAGCTACATGATAATCTTTTTCCACTAACACTCCCAGAAGCATTGCTGAAGGAATCTGTTCAGACGTCAACAAATAATGCACAAGATCCTCCGCAATTTCACCGCTCACCAACGGGACCATTCCTGTATAAACTTCACCATTTTGCAAACTTCGACTAACAGCCAACTCGCCATGTCCGACCGCTGTTGCCACATCAAGTTTTCCAGAAGCTTTTAACGGCAAATCCGCCAAAGGTTCTTGGACATAACCTCGAACGACTCCCTGCGCATTTCCCACGGCAACAACTCCCTGTAAAGGGCCGTCTCCCAATAAGCGTAACGTGATATTCTCTTCCCCCTTGAGAGAGCTAGCCAAGATGAGTGTTCCTGTCATCAAGCGGCCTAAAGCCGCCGTAGCAACCGGTGACATCCCATGACGCCTACGAGCCTCTTCAACCGTATCCGTGGTCCTAACAGCGACCCAACGGGCCTTCCCCTCCAACATTGTTCCAATCCAAAGTTCATCATGTTGCATAATCGTCTTCCTTCTCTGATCTTTTAATTCCAAAGTGCCCGTGGCGCTATCGAGAGTGCAACAATTCAACCGTTCCCAACCCACGTCGTACCTATCCCAAGCCGACCCCAACCCAGAGGGTGTGATTTGCAGAGCGAACCCTTTAGGCAGAGTCGCGTTAATCGCGCTTAAATTACGAGGCGCCAGCGCGGCAGCTGTTCACATGCAGAACAACCCAGAGGTTTGCCGCGCTCGCCTTGTAATCAAGCACGATAGCGACGGCGCTGTGGGTGAGCGGAGCAACATCACACCCTCCTGCTGTTAGGCAACACCATCATCACCCAACCCTCGTGAACCTGTATCACAGCCTCCTCTGCGAGGAAAACATTACTCACGCCACGCGGAGATTCCTGAAATAAAACATCATGCCGAAGCGGATAACACAACCCCTCAGTCGTGACAATCGCCTTCTCCGACAAAGTAATTAAGGAGATTTCCTGCCCAAGTGCCCCCCTTATCAGTTCACGACCTTGAAGAATCCACATCTCATGTTCAGGATCGACCAAGCGAATTCGGTACCCCTTCTTAGCGTAAGCGAGCATAAGTGCTACGTTACCCAAGAAATGATCAATTCGTTTTCCTGTCGCCCCATACAACCAAATATCCGTTTGACCAACAAAACGGGCCTGTTCCTCAGCACGTTTTAGCGCCAATTCAAGATCTGTTTCATCCTTTTCGCGAGGGTAACGTTCAATCTCGCACCCTGCATTTTTACATCGCTTTAAATTCTCCGGTAAGATTGAATCAAGATCCCCAATAAGAAGGTTAGGCATACATCCAGAGAGAACTGCATAGTTCGCCCCTCCATCTGCACATATCAAAAAATCAACATCACTGAGGACCTGTTGCCCCCAAGCCAAATCCCATGCACCATTGGCTAATACTGCAATTTTCATAACTTGCCCTTCATATCCTAAGACTCGATGTTTAGCATTAGCTTGACGAAGTTACAGACTTCGCTGCTTGAAGAAGTTTTTTCACTGCTTGTTTTGGTTCAGGCTGAGCAAAAACAGCAGCCCCGGCAACTAAAATATGAGCTCCGGCCTTCGTAACCACCGATGCCGTTTCTAGATTAATTCCCCCATCCACTTCAATAAGACAAGCAGACCCTGTCTGTTCAAGATGGCTGTGGAGGACCTTGATCTTTGGAATAACATTTGGTATAAATTTTTGACCCCCAAATCCCGGGTTGACGGTCATCAATAGCACCATATCTAAGTCTTCCAAAATATATTTAATACCATCCATCGGCGTCGCGGGATTGAGAGCAATTCCAGCAGTCATCCCCTGCTCTTTGATCTGTTGAATCACACGGTGCACATGGAGAGCCGTCTCTAAATGAAAAGTGATATGATCAGCACCCGCAGCGGCAAAATCAGCAATGAACCGCTCCGGTTCTTCAACCATCAGATGAACATCAAAACGCATACGTGAATGAGCCCTTAGAGATTTAACCAGAGCCGGCCCAAACGTTAGATTAGGGACAAAGTGCCCATCCATAACATCAATATGTAAGACTTCCGCGCCAGCATCCTCAACTAAACGCACCTGTTCTCCTAATCGAGAAAAATCGGCAGATAAAATAGAAGGGGCAATTTGAATCACATTAATATCTCCTCTCAGCTTCAATTACTTCTTGTAAAAATATTAGGTAGTGTTCATAACGAACAGCCGAAATTTCTCCGTTTTCTAAGGCTGCTTTAATTGCACAGTTTGGTTCTTTATCATGAAGGCAACTGTTGAAACGACAACTGCTGCGGCGGTCGATAAATTCCGGAAAACAATCTGCTAACTCCGCGCGTTTCATAGGAGGCAAGAAAAGGGAAGAAAATCCTGGCGTGTCCGCCACCAGCCCACCAGCACAGACCATTAATTCCACATGACGTGTGGTGTGGCGGCCTCGCTTAGACTTTAAACTAATTTCCCCGGTCTTGAGTTTTTTTCCGGGAGATAAGGCATTAAAGAGACTGGATTTTCCAGCGCCAGAAGGCCCTGCTAGCACACTAACCTTGTCCACCAACTGGGCTCTTACTTCCTCAATTCCCTGACCTGTTTCACTGGAGACTTCGAACACAGTATATCCTATTTGGCGGTATACATCCGTAATTGACGGTTCCTCGGCACCAGTAGTTAAGACGGCTTCATATTTATCTAATTTGGTAAAAATTATAATAGGCTCAATACCAGCATCCGTCACCTGGATCAACAAGCGATCCAGAAGATTAAGATCCGGCTTAGGAGACGTCATGGCAAAAACCAAAAGAGCCTGATCTACATTAGCAATCGCCGGACGGCTCAAAACGTTGCGCCGTGGCTCTACTGCTTCAATCGTCGCCTTGTCCCCCTCGTCTGGTAAAATTTTCACTCGGTCTCCCGGCAAAAAGTCTTGGTCTTTAACACGAAAGCGACCGCGCAGGGAACACTCCCATACTCGGTCCTCCGCAAAGACATAATAAAAACCACTATATCCTTTAAGTAAGACTCCTATGATCATATATACTCCTTACTTACCATCTTGTATCGATAATCATTTATTGCTTTATGCTTAGCGTAGAATTAGCCATTCTATGCTGCTAACGAGGCATTAAGAGGATGATATGAGGCTGAGCCATGAACTTCCGATTTTTGCCCTCTGATCCCCGACCTCTGTTTTCGCTACAACACTAAAAATCTGAGCTAGAGTTACATTGGGGTCAGTTCCATAGGCCATAGGCCCGGGGCCACGCGAAACGATCACCGTAACTGTATCACCCTGATTAACGGCCTCTCCTGGATTAGGAGTCGTGCTCATCACTACGTCTTTGGGGAAAGTCGTAGAATCCTCGGTTTTTAGTTGTACAACCAGTTTATTATCCTCCGAAAGTATTTTAGTGGCGTCGGTGGATGTCTTGCCAATCACATATGGCATATTGATCGGAATCAGTTCCGGTCCCTCACTTATGGTTAACGTAATAGTTCCTTTGTTTTTTGTCCAAGTAGAACCCGCTGCAGGATCCTGTCCCGAAACACAATCTTTAGGCACAATCGCACTTGGCTTGGTGTCATAGGTTATGTTTTTTTCCAAAAATCCCTCAGTTTCAATACGATTCACCGCATCTTCCTTAGACAAATGCTCCGTAGTTACATCAGGGAACACCGCCACATCAGGGCCTTTGCTGACCACGATTGTAACCTGCCGACCTTCTTTGACCGAATCCCCCGCCTTAGGAACCTGACTAACAATACGATCTTTCTCGATGTCATCGCTAAAGTCATAAGTAACATCCGGACTAAGCTTCAGTTTGGCCTGTGCTAAAAAGTCCTCTGCCACTGGTTTCGTCATTCCGACTACATCGGGGACCAGCGTTGTTTCTACCCTAAAATAGCTCCATCCCATCCATCCAACAATCAAGATAAATGCTAAGACGAGTCCACTCATAATCCAACTCAAACGTTTCATTCTCTTGAGTTTAGTGAGCGGAGAATCTTTCAATATAGGGTTTTTCTCTATTGAATCATTTACCGTGATCGGTGCCAGAATCTTACTCATTCCTTTGTGAGTCTGAGTCGCTTCCGGATCATCTGTTTGAGGGATTTCCATCTGAGTAATCGGTCGACCAGCTTGGATGTGTTTCAGATCTTCCAGCAAATCTTTGGCCGACAGATATCGCTGTTCCGGCGACTTAGCGATTGCTCGCATAATAACAGTTTCGAATTCTTTCTCGATCCGCGGGTTTATCTTACTTGGTAAAATAGGTTGCTCCTGGAGATGCTTAAGCGCAATAGTAATCGGCGTTTCACCATCATAGGGGACTTTACCAGTAATCAATTCGTAAAGAATGATCCCCAAGGAGTAAATGTCGGATTGCTCATTACTTTGCAACCCTTTGGCCTGTTCCGGGGACAAGTAATGAACCGAACCTATGATATCCCCCGTATGAGTCACTGTTGCCGAAGATACGGCCCGAGCAATCCCGAAGTCTGTGACCTTAGCATGCCCGTCTACCGTCACTAGGATGTTGTGGGGCTTAATATCTCGATGAATAATATGGTGCTCATGGGCATTTTTAATGGCCTCTATAATTTGCAGCCCCAGGTTAATCGATTGATCTGTAGACAGTGGCGCATACTCGCGGATGATTTCTTTGAGATTACGACCTTCTACATATTCCATGACAATATATTCAGTATCACCATCTTTGCCCACATCATAAACTGAGACGATATTAGGATGGGATAAACTCGCTGCAGATTGGGCTTCCCTCCGAAAACGGCGAATAAAGTCTTCATCTGTGACAAACTGCTCCCGGAGCACCTTGATCGTCACAACACGGTTAAGGAGAATATCCTTGGCCTTATAAACAATTGCCATACCACCGGCACCGATTCGCTCCAAGACTTCGTATCGTCCCCCGAAGATTTTACTCACTATTTTTCACCTACTTTCTGGCTCAAAGCTTCTTGAATGATTTGTCGGGCAATCGGAGCAGCCGCCCCTCCTCCCGTTCCACCATGTTCCACAAGAACGGCTACCGCGATCTGTGGGGCTTCGGCGGGTGCAAAAGCAATATACCAGGCATGAGTCAAGACATTTCCTCCTGGTTCTGCTGAACCTGTTTTAGCCGCAACTTGAACATTGGGTAATGCCCCTGGGGCAGCCGTTCCATCGGTCACGGCGGTCACCATTGCGCTCGTGATTTTATCTGCTTCTTCTTTAGTTAAGGCAGTCAGCCAAGGCTGTGGTTTCTGTTCATAGACAACCGTTTGGGCGGGGTCTAAGACACGTTCCACAAGATGTGGAGCCATAATGACCCCATGGTTGGCGATACCAGCCGTTATCAACGCCATATGAAATGGTGAGACTAGCACCTCGCCTTGACCAAAAGCACTGGCAGCAAGAAGATTTGTTGTCAAATTCTCTGGAATTTTCTCCGCCTTAGTAATTGAGCTTGTTGGGACATTAAGTTCAAAGGGGATTTTCTGTCCAAAACCGAAACCTTTAACCGCGGTAAGAAAATTTTTATCTCCTGCCTGTACCCCAAACGTCGCAAAGTATGCGTTACAGGAATCAGCTAAGGCCATATTATAGTTAACCCAGCCAAATGCCCTGCCGTTTTGTTCGTTAATGACTTGTCCATTTATAATTGCCGAACCTGTACTATCATAAAGGTCCGTCGTATTTATCCCACCTCGGAACAAGGCGGCAGACGTGACCACCTTCATGATTGACCCCGGTGGGTAAAGAGAAAAAGCATGATTTTCAAGCGGCCTATCCTGCGTGCGACTAACGATGTCTTTCCAGTCTTGTTCTAGGTTTGTGGGGTTGAAACTAGGTTGACTCACCAATGCCAACACTTCTCCTGTCCGAGGATCGATGGCAACAGCAGCCCCCATTTTCCCTTTGAGCGCGTTATAAGCGATGCTTTGTAAACGTGAATCCAAAGTGAGCACCACATCATCCCCTTGACGAGGAAGTGCAAAGAGCTGTTGAACGGCTTGAGTAGGTGTTGCATCTTTAATTCCGAGCAACCAATCTGCCGAGTTACCTTCAAGACCGGAAGCACCAAGTTGCACAGTAGAATAGCCGATTAACGGCTCAAACATTTCTCCTTGCGGGTATTCACGTACCTTCTTATCCTTAGAAACTTTAGTTTGTGCTATAATTTCGCCGTTACGATCGAAAATTCCTCCCCGAGTTACACGGCTTTCCATAAGAATTAAGCGGCGATTAGCGTTGTTCTTCAACAGTGTATCTGCCTGAACAACCTGCCAATAAACTAAACCGAGACTTAGAATGAAAAAGCTAAAGGCCATACCAAGTGCTACTCGACGTACCCCTCGCATTATGTTGCATACTCCCTTCCCTTATTCTTGGTGCTGCGACAACTTACCGCAGTGGCATTTGAGATATTCAACAACACTCCTAGCAAGATAAAGTGAACAATGAGAGAACTTCCACCATAACTTACCCAGGGAAGTGGTATGCCCGTTAAAGGAAGTAGTTTAGTAACCCCAGCCAAAATAATTAAGGTCTCTGTTCCTAGGAGAATTCCAATTCCAGCGGCTAAGATTTGCCCAAACCGATCTTTGGCCCTCAAGCTTACCGCAAAAGCTCTCATGACAACAATGAGAAAGAGGACTAATACGGCCATAGCTCCTGCAAAGCCAAGTTCTTCAGCGATAACTGAAAAGATAAAGTCAGTGCTGGCCGCAGGGACAGTCGATGCTCCGATTCCGTTGCCTAAACCAGTCCCCAATATTTTTCCTCCCCCAATAGCAAACAGAGATTGGGCAATTTGGTAGCCTCCACCCGTAGGATCTTGCCAAGGATTCATCCACACCATAACCCGGACGCGTACGTGCCTAAAGAGCATATAGCCTAAAGTTCCTGTCAGCAGAAAAATCGGTAGGGATATTCCCAAATAAAGAGATCTCTCCGTTACCACATAAAGCATGAGCACAAAGAGCATATAAAACACCAGTGCCGTCCCCAGGCTCTTTTGGGCAGCCAGAATTCCAAGCACAAAAGCTACCATGATTATAAAGGGACCTAAAGTCCGCGAGTCAGGTAATGAGAATCTACCCCATTGAACAGTTCCAACCCGTAACAATTCTTCATTCTCTTCCAAGTAGGTTGCCATGAATAAGAGCAAGGCTAGTTTGACAAATTCCTCCGGTTCTATTCCAATTCCCCCCAGGTGAAGCCAACTTTTGGCTCCACCAGCCGCGGAACCAAACAGCAGAGTCACCAACAACAAGCCAACAGCCAATAGCCCCCAGAGGTATCTAAACTTTCCTAACTGTCGATAATCTCGGATCATCCATAAAACCGCGTAGAAGAGTAGAAGCCCAATATTAGCCCACCAAAATTGACGCAATGCGATTTCTGGACTAATTCGAACCACAAATACAAGCCCCAAGGCCATAATGGCTTGAACCGCAGGCAGAATATAGGGATCTCCTTGGTAATGAAAAACTTGCTCCATCAAGCTCCCTATAAGAACTATGGCAGTAAAAACTAACGCTTGCCAGAGAAGCTGGTTTTTCACGCCTCCCCATTTAAGCAGGCTAAGCCCTATCCACATCATTCCTAAAATTAAACTGCGCGAGGTTAAACGTTGAATCATCAGCTTACTCCAAAATACAGCACAAGGCTGTGAAATTATCCGGCGCACCTCGTTCTAAGGTAAGCTTACGCAATCTCTCAAATCGTTCTTCCCAGGAGCCCACTTTGAGAAATTCTTCGGCAAGTTCTTGATTATTAATCATATTGGAAAACCCGTCTGTGCACAAAAGGAAAACATCGCCTGTCTGCAAACGCATACTCCTGCAATCCAGTTCAATCTCAGGTTCCGCTCCTACTGCGCGCATCAGCACATGCCGTTGAGGATGTTTTTCAGCTTCTTCTTGGGAGATCTGTCCTAACCGTACAAGTTCACCAACCAACGAATGGTCTGTTGTCAAGGAAGTTAACACCTCATCGCGCCATAGATAAGCACGACTGTCGCCAACATGAGCAATAACGACTGTCTTACTGCGCACCAGCAAAACCGTCAGAGTCGTTCCCATCCCAGCCTTTTCCGGCTCAGTTGTTGAAGATTCATAAACGACACGATTCGCTTGAACAAAGGCCTCAGTCAACTCGCTTTCTAACGTCTGGTCCTCAAGCTCAACAAAACGAGGTGCCCATTTTTCCAACTCTTGCAAAGCGGTCGAAGAGGCAACTTCTCCCGCACGGTGCCCCCCCATGCCATCGGCCACAGCATATAGGCCTTGTTTAGGCAACACCAAAAAAGAATCTTCATTATTTTTTCGAATACACCCTTTTTCACTAAAGCTTAGTACTCTCATTTTGCCACCTCGAGTATTGGAAGGTAATACTTCCAATTTTCACATAATCTCCTGCAACCAATTGAACTGGAGAATGAATTTGCTCTCCATTAACCCAGGTTCCATTCGTACTTCCTAGATCTTCCACAATGGTTTGTCCTTTTTGCAACCTAAAAACCGCATGGTCAATGGAAGCAAAATGATCCGGTAGAACGATGTCATTGTGCTTGCCACGCCCTAAACGCAACCCTTTACCATCCACCCGAAAAACACTCCCTCGAGAAAGCCCTTCTGCCCCGGTCAGTACCTCTAGCCGTCCATATTCATGATGCGGACGTTGAAAAATCCCCTTCATTTGGAGATCAGCCATCAGTGCTGTAAAGATGCGGAATATAAAAAGATAGATAAGGGCGACAAAAGCCAGCCGTCCAATGACAAATACTAATTGCATACAACCCTCCTAGCCGGGAATCGGAAGTTGGAAGCCAGAAGTCAACGACTTAAACTCAAAGCTCCCAGTTTAAATTCACGCCCCCCGTGGTGATCTTTGTATGACCAGCACACTTTGTCCGATTTGAATACGGTCCCCAGGAGCTGCCATCTGATGCTTTATTCTTTGTCCATTAACAAATGAGCCATTTGTGCTTCCCAAATCGTCTAACCACCAACCGTTTTCTCCAAGTGCAAGCTTCAGATGCCGCCGCGAAACTTCAGGGTCATGAAGTACCAACTGACATTGCCCATGGCGACCAATGAAAACTTCCGTATCCTTCAGCTCAAACGATTGACCAATATCGGGTCCTTCTATCATTTCGAGAAAGTACTCTGAATTCCTTCCTTTACGACCCTGATCCAATAAGTTTGGCTTGAAACTCTCTTTAAAGATGGTCGTACTTTCGCGCCAATCAAGTTCTTCCTCGGCGTCTTCTTCTCTTTCTTCTTCATCTCCCCAATCTACGTCAATCGAGTCATCAAAATCTACTTCAATAACCATTTCTCGAGGATTAACAGTTTCATCTGAATGCAGCTCGATCGCCGGTTTAGATAAAAACGTATACCCATTCCTGTCCGCTTCAGCAAATAAATATTTGGAGAGTTCGATGAGAAACACATCCCCAAAACTAGCCAATGACCCCCAGTCACTGGAATGAAGATAAACTCGGTAGATGTTCGGTACATATACTTGTGAAATGCTGACCTGCTTATTCTTAAGCATCGCCTTCACAAGTTCTTTAGCAATTTCTACTGGTTGAAGGCGGGCAGCACCTTTTTTGAAAGCTCCGGTAAATAGATATTCGGCCATCCCTTCAAATCGGGCCAATAGGCTCATTTTAACTCCCCCTCCCACTGTCGACGAAGTTGTCCGCAAGCTGCGTCAATATCCACACCCCGTTCCTCACGTGACGAAACAGAAATCCCAGCGTCTTCTAACACCTGGGCAAACCTTCTCATAAGCTCCGGATCGGGGCGCTCCATTCCGGTCCCTGCCACAGGATTAACCGGAATCAAATTTACATGTCCTAGCTGTCCTTTTAGTAATCCGGCCAGTGCCTCAGCTTCTTCCCGTTTTGCGTTTTCAGCCGTCAAGGCGACCTCAAAGGTAATCCGTCGATGCGTAATTTGGGTATACTCTTGGCAGGCCTCCATAAGCTGGGCCAGTGGATAACGCCGATTCATTGGAATTAAATCATTTCTTACTTTATCCTGCGCTGCATGAAGAGATACTGCCAGACCCACTTGGGGATTATCTTTAGCCAGTTGAATAATCCGAGGCACAACTCCACTGGTTGAAATCGTCATCCGCCGCATGCCAATCTTTAGCCCCTGTTCATCATTCAAAAGTAGGATCGCCTGAAGAACCTGATCATAATTGAGAAGGGGTTCCCCCATACCCATAAAGACAATGTTAGTCACCTGAAAATCCGGGTCTTCTTGACGAACAAAATGGGTAATATCCAAGACTTGACCCACAATCTCAGCAACAGTTAAGTTTCTCCGAAACCCTTCCAACCCAGTAGCACAAAAGGCGCAGCCTACTGCGCATCCCACTTGAGTAGAGACACACACTGTATGCCTATCACGTGACCTAGTCCTTGCATAGTCCATTAAGACACACTCAATCGTCTCCCCATCTTCAAGTCGAAACAAATACTTCCTCGTTCCGTCTTCTGAACGTTGTTCACGCACTCGTTCCAAAGGATACAAATGCAAGTGAGATCTTAAAGCTTGTCGGTCACCCTTCCCTATGTTATTCATTTCATCCCAGGTGCGTACTGCTTTCTGTTGCACCCATTGGAACAATTGAATCGCCCGATACCGTTTTAAACCTATCTCTTGACAGATCCGTATCAGCTCATCTTCGGAACATCCGCGCAAATCAATTACCATAATATTTATTATTCACCCAATTCACTCCAGTTAAACTTCCCTGTAAAGAAAACTTGGCTGGCCACCCACACACGAGGACACTGTCCTCGCACGTATTAACCCTTCTTGCAGACACTGTCTTCGCACGTATTAGCCTTCTTGTTAGCCTTAGCGCAGGCGATCCCTTCTCGCCATCCATGGCCAGAGGTGCCTAGTTGCACTTATGCTTCCAGAAAGTTATCATTTCTGACTGTCACAGTCAGTATATACTTTCTAACTAATACGCCGGAATTTCGCCAAGAAAAATCCATCCATTCCATGGCGATGTGGTAGAAGTTGCAGCATTCCTTTACTCGCTTGTTGAATTTCTCTTGAATCCTCTAAAGTAAAGGGCAAATTCTCCACTAGGTTGACTGGCTCAAATTCCGGATGCTCTGAGCGAAATTTCTTGACCAGTTCAAAATTTTCTTCTGGTTCGATTGTGCAGGTTGAGTAAATTAAATCCCCCCCGACTGCAACGCAAGACGCCGCTCTTTCTAAGATCGCAAGCTGAAGTTGTGGCAAGTCCTTGATGTCCTGTTCTTCTTTCCGCCAACGTAGATCAGCTCTCCGTCGGAGAACACCCAAGCCTGAGCAAGGAGCATCCACTAACACACGCTGCTGAGAACCGAGTTTTATGCCAGGCAAATCCCGAGCGTCACCTAACTGAGGTTGGATTATCGTAATACCTAATCTTTGGGCTAACTGATCAATGAATTCAAGTTTATGAGAATGAACATCAAATGCTAGGATTTCTCCCTCATTCCCCATCATCTGGGCCAAATGCGTAGTTTTCCCACCGGGGGCACTGCAGGCATCCAAGACATGTTGGCCTGGTTTAGGGGCGACCACATGAGCAACTAGTTGAGAGCTTTCATCCTGAACCGTAAAAAGTCCCTCACAGAAACTCTCAACTCTTTCTAAGGAACCGAAATTCTGGATTCTCAGGCTTTCTGGAATCCGAGTTCCGACTTCGACTGTAATTCCTTCTTGAGTAAGACGATCCATTAAATCTTCACGTGAGATCTTTAGCGTATTTGTGCGGATCCAAGTTTGAGCAGACTCATTATTAGCTCGGCATAAGGCTTCTGTTTCCTCCAGACCCCAGCGTTTTAACCAACGCTGAATCATCCATTCGGGGTGAGAATAGCGCACTGAAAGATAGCGTACGGTTTCACGTTTCTCATCCGGCCAAGAAAAATCCCACCCCTGATTCATAACCTTGCGTAAAACGACATTCACTAAGCCTGTGTATTTCGGGAATGGTTTCGCTAACTCCACACTCTCATTAACCGCAACAGCATCTGGGACTTTATCCACATAAAGCAGTTGGAAAGCCCCAATACGCAAAATAGCCCTAACCTCATGAGGAAGCGCCGACATTGGCTTACTTAAATACTTGCGCAACACATAATCTAAGGTTAGCCGATGTTTAAGCGCACCATTCACCAATAAAGTTACAAATTGACGGTCTCGAGAATCAGTTAGCTTGCCAACATTCTTCTGGAGCAAGAGATTAGCATACGCTCCTTCTACCTCAACACGGGTCAGCATATGGACCGCCATCCCTCGAGCTGTTTCTTTAATCATCACTTCTACCCCGAGCAATCAAAATAAATCGTGCTAATTGAAGCACAGCAGCCAACGCCGCTGCCACATAGGTTAAAGCGGCTGCATTTAACACCGAACGCGCGCCGCGCACTTCCTCGCTGCGCAGCAGATTTTCCTTCTGTAATAGAGACAATGCTCGATGACTGGCATTGTATTCCACTGGAAGAGTAATGATCTGAAAAAGCACAGCAAAGGCGAAAGCAAAAATCCCCAACTGAAGAAGCCAGTCAAAGCTCGGCATAAAAAGGCCAATCATAATCAACATCGGACCCGCCCCACTGCCGAGGTTGGCGACAGGGACAAAAGATGATCGAAGTTGCAGTGGAAAATAATCTGTGGCGTGTTGTAACGCATGTCCCGTTTCATGAGCGGCTACCGCCACGGAAGAAAGTGAACTGCTCCGATAAACGTCTTCACTAAGTTTAATAACCCTAGTACGCGGATCGTAGTGGTCAGAAAGACGTCCTCCAATCGGTTCGACCTTAACATCGTATAATCCATTACTATTCAAGAGCGCCCGTGCAACCTGTGCCCCTGTAAGCCCTGATTGGGAACGAATTTCAGAGTACTGTTTGTAAGCAGTGGAAATTTTAAATTGAGCGTATAACGACAATAAGATGGCTGGAATTAAGAGAACTATTGAGGCGCCCCCAAAATACATAATTTAACCTCCATTCTACTGCTTGAATTTGACGGAAAGTCCAAGTCTCTACTTATAGTTCGATGCGCGTGACACAAGCCGAAGTTAAAGTCCGAAGTTCGAGGTCAGAGGTCCCTATTTCTAATATTAAGCCCCACGCCTGACCATAAATCCTTAAGCAAATATTTCTCCTACTTGGCCATGTCGGCCATTAAAAAAATCTCTAGCTAGCATAGCACGTTTACCTGCTGGCTGGACCTCCAATATCTTAAGGACCCCATCACCTGTCTGTACCACTAAACTATCCTCCAGCACTTGAAGAATTTGACCTGGCTCAGCCGCCTTAACGCGATCGAGGTTCGAGGTTCGAGGTTCGAACCTTGTCCCTTCCGCCTCCACATTCTTGTCCGTGTCTAGAAAAGGAGCGCTGCGCCAGATTTTCAGGTTTTCTCCTCGAAAGGTCGTAAACGCTCCCGGCCAAGGGTTTAATCCCCGAATCTGATGATGTAGTTCAGCCGCTTTACGTGACCAATCTAAATGTTCATGGTCACGTTTCAGAAGGGGGGCATAATTTGACTTACCCGTTTGTGGTGTAGCAAATAGTCTCCCCAATTCCAACTCACTTAACGTGTCTATTAGGAGTTTTCCTCCCAAAGAAGCTAACTCATCATGAATCTCACCCGTCGTTGCTTCATTAGAAATTAGGATTTCTCCTTTTAGCAACATATCTCCCGTATCCAAACCTTCGTCCATAAGCATGGTAGTCACTCCAGTATGGGTTTCCCCTTGCATAACTGCCCAGTGAATCGGTGCTGCCCCACGGTATGCCGGGAGCAACGAAGCATGTACATTTATACACCCTTTTGAGGGCAACTGCAAAATTTCTCTTGATAGGATTTGTCCGTAGGCAACAACAATAATGCTCTCCGGCGCTAAGGTCCTAAGCAGTTGGATTCCTTCAGGTGTTTTGATCTTATCCGGTTGATAAACAGGTAAACCTAGTTCTTCTGCCACCACTTTTATGGGACTAGGTTTTAGTTTTTTTCCTCGTCCGGCCGGCCGATCAGGTTGAGTAAAGACACCAACAACATCATGTCCTCCCTTAACCAAGGCCTGTAAAGAGGGTACGGCAAAATCAGGTGTCCCCATAAAAACTAATCGCATACTTATTCCCCCTAATCGTGGTTCGATATTCGAGGTTCGTGGTTTGCATCCTGTAGCCAAGCCCGAGGAGCCCTTTTCTACAAAGCGACTACATTAACTCTCCACAGCTCCTCCCCAGAGGAGCGTTTTCTGCTAAGCGGATGCGTCAGTGGAGCCGCGGTCCAGACGAGCGCTGATGGTTCGCTCCCCCGTCAGCGCGCCGGAGGTTCACATGCATCCCACCCAGAGGTTCGGACGCGCTCGCGAACCGTCCAGCTCGTCAGCGGCGTAACGTGCAGACGCGTGCAGAAAACGCTCCGGGCTTAACTCCGATAAGTTTTCTTCGCAACATCGACAAACAATATTCCCTCCAAATGATCAATCTCGTGTTGCAAAGCACGAGCTAACAAACGATCCGCCTGAAAGTCCAACATTTGTCCTTGACGATTTAGCCCCTGAACACGAATTCTAGCAGCCCGAACCACATCCCCCGTAATATTTGGTATGCTGAGACACCCTTCCTCAGCACTGTTTGATCCATTTTTTTCCAATATTACTGGATTAATGAGTTCAACCAGCACGTCATCAACTTTTACGACAATAACCCGCTTGGATACCCCGATTTGAGGAGCAGCTAATCCTACACCATCGGCGGCAAACATAGTATCAACCATGTTATCCAGTAGTTTTATAATGGACGGATTAATTTCCTTAACCTCTTTTGCTTTTTCACGCAGTACATCTGCGCCTATTTCTACGATCTGATAAACAGCCATCTTCATTTACTCCTTTCAATAACGCCCGAACCTTGTGTCTTTGTTGCCTACCCGATTATATTCCATGACCAACTCCCTAGGCGAGAGTCCATAACCAAAGGTTCAGCAATATTGTGCATTGAACTTCGCATGTCGAATTATATGTCTTTAATCATTAAACTTTGCTTTTGAAGAATTAATTTTTAACTCTAAAGTGGATCCACTTCAATATTTAAAATAATGCCACTGCTGGCCGGACTTTTAAAAAACTGTTGTACCCCTTGATGCATAAATGACCTGAGCAGATCCAGACGTATGCCTTTGACAGATATTTGCCATCTCCATTGGTTCTTTAGTCTCGATAAAACGGCTGGTGCAGGCCCCAGAATATCCAATTCAGTATTTCCAAATTTAGGGTCATGCATTCCTTGCTGCAAACATACCCCCAAATCATTAGCCCCTTTTATGACCCGATCCTCTTTTTCATGGAGGAGAAGAACACGAATTATATGAGTGTACGGCGGATACTTTCGTTCTTTGCGATAACGAATCTCTTCCCAGAAAAACCCCTGGAAATCATGATGTGCAGCTCGCACAAGGGCGCCATCGCTTGGAGAGTACGTTTGAATCACAACCTCACCCGGTTTGATACTCCGGCCCGCTCGACCGGCAACCTGAGTTAATAGTTGAAACGTCCGTTCTCTAGCTCGAAAATCGGGCATATTGAGCATTTGATCTGCGGCTATCACTCCGACCAAGGTAACATTTGGGAAGTCCAGTCCTTTAGCCATCATCTGAGTACCAACTAAAATTGAAGCTTCTTGGCGGCGAAAACTTTCCAAAATCGTATGATGGGCTTCGCCTGACCGTGTCGTATCAAAGTCCAAACGTAATATGGAGGCGTTCGGAAACAGGCCTTGCAGCTCCTCTTCCACACGCTGTGTGCCCTGCCCAAAGAACCGAATATATCGACTACCACAATCCGGACACGTTAGAGGAGGAGGCTCTTTGTGATTACAATAATGACAGCGCATCGCCTGACCTTGGGTATGATACGTTAGAGCTATATCACAATTGGGACAATTGACCACGTAACCACATTCCCTGCACACCACAAAAGTAGAATACCCTCTGCGGTTCAGGAAAAGCATTGTTTGCTCGCCCCGCTCCAACCTTTCCCGCAACTTTTGTTGCAGCAGAAGGGAAAACATACTGCGGTTTCCCTGCATAAGTTCCTCGCGCATATCTACGACCTCAACCGGCGGCAGAACACTTTCTCCGATCCTCTGAGTCATCGTTAGCAAGCGTATTTTACCTGATTGTGCAGCGGCATAGGCTTCTAAAGAAGGTGTTGCACTCCCCAGCAAAACGACACCCTTGAGTTGTTCCATCCGTTTGCGGGCGACATCCCGCGCATGATATTTGGGGTTCTCATCTTGTTTATACGCTCCATCATGTTCCTCATCTAAAATAATGAGCCTCAAATTCAATAAAGGTGCGAACACGGCCGAACGGGCTCCAATGACAATCCTCTTCTGACCGTTCAAAATGCCCGCCCAAGCCTTCATTCTTTCCTTTGATCGTAAACCCGAGTGCAGGACTATCACTTGATCGCCGAATTGGGTTTCAAAGTAACGGGCAACTTGAGATGTTAAAGAAATTTCCGGCACAAGCAGAATTGCATCTCCGCCTTGGGCCAATATCTGGGTAATCAGCTCACGATAAACCGCCGTTTTGCCACTGCCTGTCACACCATGTAATAAAATGGTTAGAGGCGACCCTTCCTCTAAAGCAGCTAAAACGCCTCTTACTGCCGTAGTTTGCTCCCCGGTAAGTTGGTAAGTCCGCCCCGAATAAAGGTCGCGGTCAACAACCACTTCTGCTTGGCTTAGAGGTGCCTCACCTGAAGTGCCTTCATTAACAGAACCTCTCTTTAATGCTCCTTCACCCTTTGAAATAAAGCGAGTTTCTCTTTTCGCCCACCCTTGTTGCAGGAGTTTGTCAAGCGTCGCCTCAGAGATATTTGCTCGTTTCAAGAAGGTCTTATGCTGAATAGCCTTACTCCTTGCGCGGTTAAGTACCGTGATCGCTCGGAAGGCATCCAAATCTAGCCACTGCAGAGTCTGAACATCTGTATCCGAAATAGCAGCCTTGAGACTAATCCACTCTTCGACCGTTCCTTTAAGAAGTGGCCAAACCGTATGTAGACTTTGAGCCACTGAACAGATCGTCGTTTGGGCTAACCAATGGGCGAGTTCAATCAGATCCGGTGGAACAAGACTATTCTCGTCCACAATTTCTAAAATAGACTTAAGATTTACCATACCCAGGTCATCTGGCAGATCATCTGTGACATTCACAACAAGCCCCTGAACCTTACGATTTTGAAGAAAAACGAGTACTCGCATACCTATCTTTAAGGTGAGATGTTCAGGAATAAGATAATGATAGCTTTGGTCAAGGCGCCTATTTGCTATATCAACTAACACCTCAGCATAGCGAAACATAATGACGCCTCCTTACTGGCAAAAGTAACCTAGCCGGATAGTAAAGTTTGGTCAGAAACATTATATCAAATTTTTCCTCATCTTAATATTTTATCACATTCTGTCCACTATATAAGTACAGAAAGATATTAGACCTAAACAAGTCCCATCTCATTTATACAATCATCTGACATTCTAACCCCTAGTTGAAAGCGGGAAATTAATAACCTCTTGTCAAAATACAATTAATTATGATATGATCTATTCACATAAATTCTTGTACCTTTAAATTAGTCCCGTGAGACTAAGAAGGGAATGGCGAACCATGGGTTAAACATGGATACCTCTTTCTTGCTCGCGGGCAGGGAAGAGGTTTTTGGTTTAAAAGAGGAGGAATACCATGTCAACCGAAGTTCAGATTAACGAAAAGCTCCCTCTTGTCCAAGCGATCCCGCTTGGCTTGCAACATGTCTTTGCAATGTTTGGCGCTACTGTCCTTGTCCCTTTTTTAACCGGTCTCAGCCCATCAGTGGCTCTCCTTTCTTCAGGAATCGGCACTATTATTTTTCTACTATTAACAAAAAGTCGAATTCCTGCTTATCTGGGTTCATCATTCGCTTACATTGCAGCTTTAACAACCTTTGTCAAAACCAATCATAATCCTTCCGCAGCCATGGGCGGCGCATTAGCCGTCGGTGTTGTGTATATCGTCATTTATCTACTTATGGCTGCCTTTGGTACCCGCTGGATTCATAAAATTGTTCCCCCAGTCGTCGCCGGGCCAGTCGTCGCTATCATTGGTTTAAGCTTGACCTCAACTGCCGTAGGTATGGCATCTCAAAATTGGCCGATTGCCGCCTTCACATTAGCCGTCGCTGCTTTAATCTCGGTATATGCCAAGGGGTTCTTTAAAATCATCCCAATTCTCCTAGCTATCATCTCTGGATATATCGTCGCCTCAATTATGGGCCTTGTTGATTTCAAACCAATCTATGAGTCCTTCTCCTCCCTAAACAATCTTATTGTTTTCCCGGTCAAACTAGGAAGCGATTTCCAACTGCCTAGCTTTGATAAAGTCGCAATTTTAGCTATGGCTCCTCTCGCTCTCGTAACAATCATCGAAGATTTAGGCCACATGATTGTGCTTGGAAATATAACCCATTCCGATCCGATCGAAAACCCCGGATTCCATCGAGTTCTCCTCGGTAATGGCCTCGCTACCGTCGTAGCTAGTTTCTTCGGCGGACCTCCGGTAACAACCTACGGTGAAAACATTGGCGTGCTTGCCGTAACAAAAGTCTACAGTAACTTCAACATCTGGATGGCAGCGATTATCGCGATCATCTTAAGTCTATTTAACCCTTTACAAGCCGCAATTATGTCCATTCCTTCAGCCGTCATGGGCGGTGTTACCATCCTCCTCTTCGGAATGATCGGCACGACAGGTATACGCACTCTTATTGAAGCTAAAGTAGATTTCTCCGAAACAAAAAACCTCATCATCGCCTCCGTAATATTCGCTCTCGGTATTGGGTTACCTGACCACGGCGTAGCCTGGGCAACCATCGTCGGCATAACCTTAAACCTCTTACTAAAGGAACAAACCAAAGACATCAAAACCTCAGCCCCAGCAACGCAGAGCAAACCAAAAGGCAAGCGGAAATAACAAAGGAATAAGTAAGAGGCTCTTGTTCGTCAAGAGCCTCTTACTTATTATCGCCCACCACCGTCCCTCCCCGTCGACCCTCAAGCCCAGAGGAAGTTTCTCTGCTTAGAGAGCACTTTAGTGGAATTGCGTCAATGAGCGCAGGAGGTTTTGCGGTTTAGCAACATCTTCAAGCGAATAGCAATGCAGCGAGTGCGAACGTGCAGAGACACTTCCTCTCTACCTTATCGGTAAATTAATCTTCTGCATCGCCTTCTCCATAATATCCTGATCTTGTACTCGGATGACCACTTGGGCTTGTTCATGCTCCTTTTCTACAAAAGCATACATGTACTCCACTACCACATCATGTTGAACGAGTTGGTTGAGCATTTCGGCGAGTCCACCTGCACGATCAGGAACCTTAAGTACCCAGACTTTCGTTAAGGAAACAACGACTTTTCGTTCACGTAACTTCTCCGTGGTCGCCTCAGGATCATCCACAATAATACGTAAGACTCCATAATCCTTGGTATCCGCCAATGACAGGGCTCGCAAATTTACCTTTAGTTCGGCAAGAAGACTTATCACCTCAGCCAACCGTCCTTTTGCATTCTCCAGGAAAATAGATAATTGCAACATACTGAAACCCTCCCTTTTAGCGTTTATCAATAACTCTTACGGCTTTTCCCTCACTCCGTGGTATGCTTTTTGGTTCGACTAAACGTATACGGACCGAAATTCCCAGAATTTCTTCAATTCTCCTCTGCAAACGATCTTGACGTCCCTCCAACTCTCGTACTTCGTCAAAAAAACTGGTTTCGTCAACTTCCACCTGGACTTCTAGTTGATCCAAGCTCCCAACACGGTAAACAACAAGCAGATAATGCGGTTCAAATTCTCCCAAAGAAAGAATTGCCTCTTCAACCTGACTAGGAAAGACATTGACCCCACGAATGATTAACATATCATCCACCCGAGCCGTGACGCGTTCCATTGTCCAACCGACATTTCCGCAGGAACACGTACCATGATGTAAGGTTGTCAAGTCTTTGGTCCGATAGCGTAACACCGGAAAGGCCTCTTTATCCAGACTAGTAAGAACTAACTCTCCTTGTTCTCCAACAGGGAGTGGATTTCCCTCAGCATCTAAAATTTCCGGATAAAAATGTTCGTCAATATGTAATCCCTGATGAGCCGGACATTCCAGAGCAACACCCGGTCCCATAGTCTCACTGAGCCCATAGATATCAAACGCTTTTATACCTAAACGCGCTTCGATTTGTTCTCTCATTCCTTCTGTCCAAGGCTCTGCACCGAAGATCCCAATTTTCAACTTCAATTCGTCTCGAGAAATCCCTGATTCTTCAAGACTTTCCGCTAGATATAAGGCATAAGATGGAGTGCATGCCAACACAGTTGTCCCAAAATCCCGCATAAGCATCAGTTGACGAGCTGTATTGCCACCAGATATAGGAACAACGACAGCACCCAGTTCTTCACAACCATAGTGTAGTCCCATTCCTCCAGTAAACAAGCCATATCCGTAGGCGATTTGAACAACATCCTGCTTAGTTACGCCTGCTCTCTCAAGTTCACTTGCCACGATCTTTGCCCATAGTTTTATGTCATTGAGAGTATACCCCACAACCGTAGGCTTGCCCGTTGTTCCTGAAGAGGCATGAAGTCGGACAATATTTTCCATAGGTTCGGCAAAAAGTCCAAACGGATAATTTTTCCGTAAATCTTCTTTTGTCGTCAAAGGAATTCGTTGAAAATCTCGAAGGGACTTAATATCCTCAGCTTGGTTTATTCCTATCGCTCCAAAGCGTTCTTGATAGTAGGGAATTGTCAACACACGCTCTACCGTATTACGAAGACCCTCAAGCCATTGTTTCTCCATTACCGCGATCCTCTCTACCATAAATTTTATATCTCTGTCGGCTGACAAAGACTTTAAATCTACCTACGTCTAAGACTGTTAATGGCCACTTCGTGACGGCCAAGGATTTCGTCAGTTGATTTTTTATCATCTTTTAAAATCTTGTTAAACCTCTCGATGATGATTCTGTCATCCACCCCTTGAGACCATTTTAACCCATTTTCACTTCCTGAACTAGCCTCTTTTAAAAAAATTAAATAAAAAGGAGCTCCTCCTCTTCTTTGATCGAAGGAACTCCTTTTATCTATAACCAAGAACTAACAAGCAAATAACTTACAAGCCAGCAAGCTTTTTCAAGGCCCCAGCCTTGTCCGTTCTTTCCCAGGGGAGATCCAGGTCAGTTCTACCGAAATGTCCATAAGCGGCCGTTTGCCGGTAAATTGGGCGTCGTAGATCGAGAGCTTTAATGATGCCTGCCGGTCGAAGGTCAAACGTCTGCAGTATAAAGTCAACGATCTTCTCATCATCAATCTTCCCTGTTCCAAACGTCTCAACAGAAACGGATACTGGACGCGCCACACCGATGGCATAAGCAATTTGAATTTCACAACGGTCCGCCAACCCTGCAGCAACTACATTTTTTGCCACATAACGAGCTGCATAAGCTGCTGACCGGTCAACCTTTGTGGGATCCTTGCCAGAGAATGCACCGCCACCATGGCGAGCCATGCCTCCATAAGTGTCAACAATAATTTTACGTCCTGTGAGGCCACAGTCCCCTTGTGGTCCGCCAATCACGAAACGTCCCGTTGGGTTAATGAAATACTTTGTATCTTCATTTAAAAGCTCTTTAGGAACGGTCGGATACACAACATATTGCAGTAAATCCCGCCGAATTTGCTCTTGAGTAACATCCGGATGATGCTGAGTGGAGATTACAATGGTATCCACTCGAACCGGTTTGTTGTCCTCATATTCCACTGTTACCTGCGTTTTACCGTCCGGACGCAAATAACTTAAAAGACCAGATTTTCGCATTTCACTAAGTTTACGCGCCAAACGATGAGCTAAATCGATAGGCAAGGGCATATAGCTTTCGCTTTCATTCGTTGCATAACCGAACATCATTCCTTGGTCACCAGCTCCGATGGACTCAATATCACTATCAGTCATTTCGCCAGTTTTTGATTCTAAGGCCTGATCCACACCCAACGCAATATCCGCCGATTGTTCTCCAATTGAAGTTAAGACAGCACAGGTATCGGCATCAAAGCCATATTTGGCTCGAGTATAACCGACTTCTCGAACTGTCTCTCTTACAACATGGGGAATATCTACATAACACGAGGTGGTTATCTCACCGCTGACCAGAACCAAACCTGTTGTCACGGTCGTTTCACAGGCCACTCGAGCATTAGGGTCTTGCGCAAAAATTGCATCCAAAATAGCATCTGAAATTTGGTCACAGATTTTGTCGGGATGCCCTTCTGTCACAGACTCAGATGTAAATAATTTTTTTACCAATTATTTCACTCCTTTGTTTCGACGCCGAGGAGACCGGCAATCTCGCGAACGAGATGTCGTCCAACCTCAAGTTTACTCATCTGAGGGAAATCTATTCTTCTTCCGTCAGGGAAGAGAAAACTGACAATGTTAGTCGAGCTGCCAAAGCCGGCACCTGGTTTAGTAACATCATTAGCTACCAAAAGATTAACATTTTTTCTAATCATTTTATTCTGAGCGTTAGTCAAGAGGTTCTCGGTTTCAGCTGCAAACCCAATCAAGATCTGCGAAGTTTTCTTGCGCCCCAGCTCAGCTAATATATCGGGGTTCGGAATCAACTCTAAAGTAAGGTTGCTCCCATCCTTCTTTATCTTTTGCTCCGCCTGAAATGCCGGACGGTAATCCGCAACCGCTGCAGCCTTAACGACAACATCCACCTCAGAGAAACGTGCCAAGACCGCTTCATACATCTCCAGAGCCGTCTGCACAGAAACTCTACTCACTCCAGGCGGGGTTGCTAAATTGGCAGGCGCACTAACAAGTATAGTCTCCGCACCTGCTTCCTGTAAGGCTTGAGCGATGGCATACCCCATCCGACCTGAACTCCGATTACCCAGATAGCGAACAGGATCAAGCGGTTCTTGAGTTCCTCCCGCGGTCACAAGGGCTTTCTTACCTTTTAGCCAATCCGAACCGACGAAAAATCGAGCTAAGGATTCCACGATTTCCACTGGTTCGCTCATTCGTCCGTCCCCTTCGGTACCACATGCTTGAAAACCTGTGGCAGGTCCAATGATTTGGACCCCTCGGTCCTTGAGAATTGCCAAATTAGCTTGAATCGCTGGATGATGATACATCGCATGATTCATGGCAGGTGCCACAAAGATCTGAGCATGGGTAGCCAATAGAACTGTTGAAAGGAAATCATCAGCCAAACCTATCGCCATCTTGGTCATTATATTAGCTGTAGCCGGGGCAACAACGACAGCATCGATGTGCTCAGCCAAGGCAATATGCTCGACATTCCACAGCTTAGGCTCGTTGAACATTTCTACATACACTGGATTTGTCGAAAGACTCTGCAACGTCAGCGGGGCAATAAATTCTGTCGCAGATTTTGTCATAGCTACACGCACCTCGGCGTTCAGCTTACGCAATCGGCTAACCACTTCCGCGGCTTTGTAAGCCGCAATTCCGCCAGTGACCCCGACGAGAATTTTTCTCCCTGAAAACATTACTGGCTCTCCTCAGGGGTACATTCATAGCTATATTCAGAACGTGAAATCTCCTCGAGTGAAATGCTTACTGGCTTAATGCCCTTAGCTAAATCTTCATGTTTGGCTTCTTCCATTATCATACGCGCCCGTTTGGCAACCACTATAACCAACGTATACTTGCTATCGACCTTATCCATTAGAAGGTCAAGTGAAGGTTGTTTCATCTAGACTCCCCCTTAAAAACAAACGGCTTTCGTTTAACCCGACATTTTTCTGCTACGAGGATACTCTTTAGTTTATCAACAGCCGCAGGAACTTCGTCGTTAATAACTACATAATCGTACTCACTCACATATCCCAGTTCCTGAATTGCAGTGGCTAACCGTTTCTGAATAACTTCCTCAGTCTCAGTTCCCCGTTTGTGAATGCGTTCTGCGAGAACATCCAGAGAAGGTGGAACGATAAAGGTAAAAACTCCTTGCGGAAAACATTTTTTAACTTGTAACGCCCCTTGAATTTCGATTTCTAAAATAACATCCTGCCCGTCCAGTAATGCCTGTTCAACTGCAAATCTAGGTGTTCCATAATAATTATCACAGAACATAGCCGATTCTAATAATTCATCCCTGACGATCATGGATTCAAATTCCTTCCGCTGACGAAAATAATAATGAACCCCCTCCACTTCACCGGGGCGAGGCGACCGCGTCGTCATCGAGACAGAATATTTTAAGTTGGGCATTTGACGAAGCAATTCTTGACAAAGCGTTCCTTTGCCGGCGCCTGAAGGGCCTGAAAGGACAATTAGCAATCCATGACTTTTTTCCACGCTACACCTCTAATCTGCCGGGTCTTCTGCGTGGGTGCTAGACTCTTTTGTTGAAAGACGATGGGCCACTGTTTCCGGCTGAACTGCTGAAAGAATCACATGATGGCTGTCACAGATAATCACAGCCCGTGTACGCCGACCATAAGTGGCATCAATGAGCATGCCCGCATCCCGCGCTTCTTGAATAATACGTTTGATCGGTGCGGATTCCGGACTTACAATCGAAATAATTCGGTTGGCAGATACGATATTGCCAAACCCAATGTTAATGAGCTTAATGTCCAAGTTGAATCCTCCAATTACTCTAGATTTTGAATTTGTTCGCGAATCTTCTCCAGTTCGCTTTTTACATTAACTACCTGTTGTCCAATCCTTAAATCATTGGCTTTTGATCCTATGGTATTGATTTCTCTGTTCATTTCCTGAACTAGGAAATCTAGTTTGCGCCCTACCGGCTCGGAACTTCGCAAAGCCTCCCGGCTCTGAGTTAGATGACTGTCAAAGCGAACTAACTCTTCCGTGATTGATGCTCGGTCCGCAAAATAAACCACTTCATTTGCCAGTCGAGCCGCATCCAATTCAACCTCTCCTAGAAGCGTTTGAATACGTTCCTGCAGTCGTTCTTGATAGGCTGTCACGACATAAGGTGCACGCTCAGCAATTGTTTGCAAATACTCGGCAATTAGCTCAAGCCTTTGCAATAAATCGATCGTTAACTTTTCTCCTTCAGTACGACGCATATGCCCGAAACCATCGGAGGCCTTCAAAAGTGACTCAGCGCACATACTCCACAAAGTGTCAAGATCGATTTCAGGCTCTACAACCGAGAGAACCTCCGGTAAATTAACGAGACGGTAAATATCCGTCTCATAGGGTGTATGTAGAGCTAAGGCGAGATCCTTCAATGTCTTATCATACGTCAGTGCTAAATCTTTGTCAACCTTCACCAATCTCTTTCTTGCTTCAGTTTCCACCACATTAACATGCACTTCGATCCGACCGCGCTGGAACTTCTCTTGTAAAGTTTTACGTATTCGCTCCTCAAAACCTATGAAATTTCGCGGTGATCGTACTAGTATTTCTAAAAACCGATGATTAACGGATTTAAGCTCTACAGAGAACTGATAACCAACTCCACTCGACTCTCCCCGCCCGAATCCCGTCATACTATTCGCCACATTCCACCCAGTTTAGCCACCTATCAACTGGGTTTATTCACCCCTTTATGATTTATTCTGAAGGTACAGAGCAATCTTGTCTAACTAATGTTCCCAGCCTATTCCTTACTACTTTAGTATAACAGATTGCTTTCAATATTTCCTATTAGCCCGCCCCCTATACTTTTAGAAATAGGCTGATCAGCTCGAAAAAGACACAATAAAGCACCTGTTTTATACAGGTGCATCATTTCATATTTAAATTACGAGTAACCAATTTATTGATTCTTTCTGCAATCTCATTATACATTCTTCAGCTTCTTCATCTGACACTAACTTAAAGCACAATTATAGCATTCATTTTGTTTTAATACCTTTGCTGATTTTATATCTCTTTTCAGCTTTTTTGAACCAATCAAGATATCTTTTGCTAGAATTCAAACTTCCCGAAATTATCCTGCAAACGCTGTAAAGCTTCGCGCAATCGTTCCGTATTAGTCGTTAAAGAAATGCGGAAGTAACCCTCACCGGATTCCCCATAGCTGTTACCCGGAGTAAGCACTACACCTGTCTTATCTAAAACTAATTCACAGAAGGAAGCCGAGGTAAAGCCTTTGGGTACTTTAGGCCAAACATAGATCGTGGCCTTTGGCCTTTCCACCGTCCACCCCAATTCAGTCAATCCTTCAATAACAATGTCTTGTCGTTCCAGATAGATCTTACGATTTTCACCGATAATATCTTGGTTTCCTAAAAGCCCCTCAATAGCAGCCTCTTGTATAGCCTGAAAAATCCCAGTGTCAATGTTCGATTTAATACGTCCCAGCGCCTCGATAACCCGAGCATTTCCTGCGGCCCACCCGATTCTCCAACCCGTCATATTATAGGTTTTGGACATAGAATGGAATTCAATTCCAACATCCTTAGCGCCCGGCACCTCTAGAAAACTTAAGGGCTTATAACCCTTAAATGCAATTTCCGAGTAAGGTCCATCATGACAAACAATGATATCATATTTTTTAGCAAAGGCAACAACCTTTGAATAGAAGCTTTCATCTGCTATAGCGCCCGTAGGGTTATTCGGGTAATTCAAGAACATGAGTTTAGCCTTGTGCGCAATCTCTTCTGGTATCCTGTCTAGCTCCGGCAAGAAACCGTTTTCTTCTTTGAGCGGCATAGCATAAGGAACCCCTCCTGCAAGTGAGATCCCGACACCATAGACTGGATAACCAGGGTCCGGAATCAAAGCAATATCTCCGGGATTAAGATAACAAAACGCTATATGGGCAATACCTTCTTTTGATCCGATAAGAGAAACCACTTCTTTTTTGGGATCGAGCATAATATTCGAACGCCGTTTATACCATTCCGCCACCGCTTGGCGAAACTCCAGCATTCCTACGTAAGAAGGATAGCGATGATTTACCGGATTACGAGCGGCTTTTACCAACTTGTCAATAATATGTTCAGGAGTCGGGAGATCAGGATCCCCTATTCCCAGACTAATAACATCCACGCCTTTTGCCTTGGCCTCTGCTATCTTTTCGTCAATACGGGCAAATAAATACGGGGGCAACGCTTGAATACGCCGCGCTTCTTCCATATAAAGAAATCCTCCTTTATGCCTTAGGATTTACAGACATCGTAAATCAACGTTCTAACCATTCGCCCTTAAACACATAAGTTGCAGGACCAGTCATATAAACATGATTGTCTGCTCCCCATTCGATAAATAAGTCTCCACCCGGCAAGTGAACAGTTACTGCACGTTCTGTTTTATTATTAAGCACCGCAGCAACTACAGAAGCGCAGGCACCTGTACCACAGGCAAGTGTTGGACCGGCACCCCTCTCCCAAACTTTCATGATCATCTCCTTTGAAGAGTTGATCTGAATAAATTCGACATTGGTTTTACGGGGAAACAACGAATGTTTCTCAATTGCTGGACCAACACGCTCAAAATCCAATGTAGAAAAATCATCCACAAAGATTAGACAGTGCGGATTCCCCATGGAAACAGCTGTATATTGAAACGTTTCTCCTAACACTTCCAAAGACTGTCCCACCACAGGCTCCCCATGGCTCAAAACTGGTATGAGGTCTGCTCGCAAAATAGGCTCACCCATATCCACTTGTACTCCATGAACCTGGTCGTCTTGTATATTAAGCTTAAGAGTCAGAACACCTGCCAGGGTTTCCACACGCATTGGGTTATGTTTAACAATTCCTTGATCGTATACATATCTTGCGAAACAACGAATACCATTACCACACATCTCAGGTTCAGATCCATCTGAATTAATGATTCGCATCCGAGCATCAGCGACTTCCGAAGGCAGAATTACGATTAATCCGTCCCCACCAATACCAAATTGGCGGTGACAAAGCTTTCTGGCCAACTCCGAATAATCAACATCTACTACAACAGAAAAATGGTCTAGGAAAACGAAGTCATTCCCCAGACCATGCATTTTAACGAATTCCATCGCGTTCACTCCCTCATAATCGATGTTCGAGGTTCGAGGTTCGAGATTCGACTATCGACTATCGAATATCGCACGTTTAGACTCTAGATAAGTTCACCCAATACTAATGATAAATTCCTTATCCTTAGCAAAGTAAAATTATTTACCCCCATTATCTTATTAAAAGAATACTCTGCGGGGTAAGATAGGTCAACCATTTGACGCAAGTATACACGAGAAGAAGGAGAGTTATACATTATACATTTGCGAACTACCACTAAATCAAAGTTCGAGGCACGAAATTCGCACCTCGAACTTGGAACCTCGTTCTTCGCATTTATCCCTTTACCATAGACGGTTTTCCTTGCCAACTGTGCTTTAGGAGCCGCGCAAATCCAATCAGAACAGATGGCCCACCCGCCACGCACAAGATTAAAATCCATTGCCAACTGTGTAATGGTGTGGTCTTAAAGATCGCTTGTAGAGGAGGCAGGTAAATGACACTGAGCTGCATGAACGTAGAAACCAGCACCGCTCCAACAAGATAGGGATTCGTAAGCAGACCCACTTCGAAGATTCCTCTTTCTTCAGAACGACAATCGAAGACATGGAACAATTGAGAAAAGACTAAGGTAGTGAAGGCCATGGTTCGAGCACCCAACATATTCACTCCCATAAAGAGCCCAACTACAAACACGAACAGCGTTCCTAATCCGATCATGGTCCCCCGTATCCCTATCTTGCTGGCTAAGCCACGTGCAAAAATACTCTCTCCCGGGGCCCTGGGCGGACGATTCATAATGCCTGGTTCAGCTCCATCTACTCCTAGAGCCATTGCTGGCAAACCATCGGTAACAAGATTAACCCACAGGATTTGAATTGGTAACAGTGGAAGAGGCAAGCCCACGAGCGTTGCTAAAAACATTGTTAGAACCTCACCTAGATTACAGGATAGTAAGTAACGTATAAACTTCCGAATGTTGTCATAAATCCCCCGGCCTTCTTCCACTGCAGCCACGATTGTCGCAAAGTTATCATCACCTAAAACCATCGATGAAGCTTCTTTAGTTACATCTGTTCCAGTTAAACCCATAGCCACCCCGATATCCGCTTCTTTAACCGCCGGGGCATCATTTACCCCGTCACCTGTCATAGCAACCACCTGGTCATGTTTTTTAAAGGCCCGCACTATTCTAAGTTTATCCTTCGGCGTCACGCGAGCATAAACAGAAACATCCATGACCTGCTCACTTAGCTCCCGATCAGACATTCTTTCAAGTTCTTCTCCAGTGATAACTCCTCCGTCCGTCCCCCGTAAAATTCCCAGCTCATGGGCGACGGCTTCTGCCGTTAAGCGATGATCGCCTGTAATCATGACAGGTTTAATCCCAGCTTGCCGGCAAACTTTTATCGCTTTGACGGCACTCCCTCGAGGAGGATCAATCATTCCGAGCAATCCAACAAACGTAAGGCCTTGTTCAATACGCTCATCGAGGGGCTCTGAATCTGACAAAGGTTTCTCTGCGACAGCCAGAACCCGGAGAGCATGCCGTGCCATTTCATCATTAGCTCGCATAATACTTCGTACACGTTCATTCGACAGCTCCTTGACCCCTTGCGCAGTCAACTCTTGCCTGCACAGCCGCAGAACCATGTCCGGTGCCCCTTTTACATAGGCCATTTTACCCTGTTTGGTCTGATAAACAACACTCATTCGTTTCCGGTCGGAATCAAAGGGCAGCTCCCCGATGCGTTCTTGTTTACGTTCTAGAACTTCGCGCCAAATTCCCGCTTTAGCCGCGGCTACTAGAATGGCGCCCTCTGTAGGATCTCCCTCAATACCCCAGGGAGAATCATTTCCCTTCGAACGAAACAGTCCGGCAACTTGGACCCCTTTCTTAGTCAACATAGAATTGTTGCAAAGAGCCGCAATCTTTAACCCTTCCCGAAGGGGATCACGATCTTTCTCTGGATCGGCACCCTTGAACTCCCCTTTAGGATCATATCCTTCTCCAGAAACGCTGATTCGTCGTCCATCCGAGTAAATCTGACGCACGGTCATTTCGTTCTGGGTCAGCGTTCCTGTCTTGTCTGAACAAATTACCGTCGCACAACCCAAAGTTTCAACGGCAGGAAGTTTTCTAATGATCGCTTGCCTCTTCACCATGCGCTGAACTCCCACAGCCAAAGCAACCGTGACAATGGCAGGTAAACCTTCTGGAATAGCAGCCACTGCTAACGACACTCCGGTGAAGAACATTTTATAAAAGTCCTCTCCCCTTAAAACTCCCGTCACCACCACAGCAGCACAAACGAGAAAGCTGATTAGAACTAACCATTTACCAAGTTCCGCCAGGCGCTTTTGCAAGGGGGTTTCTTCCTCTTCCACACTTTGAATCATACCTGCAATAACACCCATCTCTGTTTCCATACCAGTAGCCACTACAACACCAGCCCCTCGGCCATTAACAACCGAGGTCCCCATATAGCCCATATTTTGGCGATCGGCCATTGGGGTTAGTTCTTCCCTGAGCGGTGATATGCTCTTACTCACAGGATGAGACTCACCTGTCAGTGCAGATTCTTCCACTTGCAGATTGACGGCCTGAATCCAACGCACATCAGCCGGAATGCGATCTCCAGCCTCAAGGAGCACGATATCCCCAGGCACTACGTCCGCAGCCGGAATCCGTTGCTCCATGCCTTCTCGCAACACCCGCGCTTCAGGGGCGGTAAGAGAACGAAGCGATTCCATCGAACGCTCCGCGCGATACTCCTGAACAAAACCGAGAATGGCATTAATAATTAGAATCGCCAAAATCGTGATTGCATCCGCTATTTCGCCTAAAAGCCCAGATACAACCGTGGCTACTAGTAAAACCAAAACCATAAAATCCTTGAATTGCCCCAGGAACAGAAAAACAGGATGAACTCCTTTTTTTACTGCCAAAACGTTTTTTCCAACCTCAACTAACCGACGATGAACTTCTTTAACGCTTAACCCTTTACCCGGATGCACATCCAAGGCCTTGGCCACGTCAAGCCAAGGCAACACATGCCATGCCTGTTGCCGCATGCCCTTCTCCTCCTTTTGCTTTATCAACAGTTTTAAAAGGCTTTGTCCCTTTTGTAGTACATGCTTATTCTCAAAGGCTGAGAAAAATGCCTCGCTAGAACAAGTGTGTTATACTAAAAAGTGGCGGACTTACTTCGCTACAATGATTCAGTTCTGTGATGAAAGGAGTTCTCACATGGCCTTAGACGGCGTGACCCTTGCCTATCTAGTAAAAGAGCTTGCTCCCCAACTCATCGGAGCACGTATTGATAAAATTCATCAGCCAGAAAAAGAAGAAATCCATTTTCAGATACGGCATCAAGGAGCTAGGCGCCTCCTGCTCAGTACCAGCGCGACCTCACCTCGCTTCCACCTCACCCAAGAAAACAAAAAGAATCCAACTTCCCCGCCCATGTTTTGTATGATCTTACGCAAACACCTCGAGGGCGGCAAGATCGTCAAGCTCCACCAAAGTGAGCTAGAACGAGTTATAACCTTAGACATTCAAAATTACAACGACCGCGGCGATCTAGTCACCTTGCAATTACACTTAGAAATCATGGGGAAACACAGCAATCTCATCCTCGTCGACCCGACGACGAATACGATTCTCGACGGCCTTAAGCGGTATTCACATGCTGTAAGCCGCTACCGAGAAGTATTACCGGGTCGAGCTTACCTCGCTCCTCCCTCTCAGGGAAAGCTACCTCCCCAAGAGGACGAAGAACTTTGGCGACAGGCTCTTTATAAGGAAGAACTAGATCACCCCATAACGAGCATTCTTCTCGCCCGTTTTGCCGGGATCAGCCCGGAATTGGCCCGTGAAATCGTGATTCAAGCCGGCTTGACTACAGAAATCCGCCTTCACCAATGCGGTGATATCGATTTGGCTCGGCTTTTTCAGGCCTATCGCCGCTTAAGCAATCCCGCAGAGATTCTGGAAATCCAACCATGTCTTTACTATAATTCTGGGAACCAGTCCCTTCCTGTGGCGTTCACATTTATTCCCTTTCAACAATACCAAGAGTTAAAAACAGTTAGCGTCCCTACGTTGAATGACGCGATTATTGGCTTTTACCAGTCAAAATTCATCGCCAACACGGTTGAATCGAAACGGGGCTCTCTTCGCAAAGTTGTTCAAGAACAGCACTCGCATTTCAGCAAAAAACTCAAACTATATGATGAAGCCATGTCCAGCGCCAAGTCCAATCTAAACTATCAAAAATGGGGAGAACTCCTCACCGCCAACCTCTACCATATTCCTCCTGGTTCGACTGAAGTGACGGTGGAAGATTATTATGACCCAGCACTTTCCTCCGTGGTCATTCCCCTAAATCCTCATATCAGTGCCATTGACAACTCTCAGCGCTATTACAAGCTCTACAACAAAGCAAAGGCCACACTGCTTAAAACTATACCCCTCAAAGAGGCTGCCCTGGAAGAAGTGAAATACCTCGCTTCCTTAAAGGTCAGCTTGGATCAAGCATCCACACTGGCAGAGCTTGATGATATCCATCTCGAGCTAATCGGTCAAGGATATGTGGCAGGAAAACATATGAAAAAGGATAATCCTAAACAAAAAAAAGGCCGCTCCAAGGCGAAGTCGACTACAAAGTCTCCTAAGGATGTTCCTCAGCCAAGAGTCTATCGTTCTAGCCAAGGTAGAATAATCTATGTTGGAAAAAACAATGCCCAAAACGATTGGTTGTCCTTACGTAAGGGTAAACCAACCGACCTTTGGCTCCATGTTAAAGTCATTCCTGGCTCACACGTCCTTATTCCTCTCGAAGAGGGGGAAGAGTTCCCGGATGACGCCACCCTTGAAGAAGCAGCTGCCCTAGCAATCTATTACAGTCAAGCTCGCGGTTCTTCACAGGTCGCCGTAGATTACACGCATGTCAAACAGCTAAAGAAACCTAACTCAGCCAAGCCCGGAATGGTGATTTATGAACAGAACTGGACTTTATATCTCACACCCCAACCAGAAATTTTAGAGAAGTTGCTGGCCAGTGAAGAGCTGTCAGAATAAAATTGGAGCAGAAATCCGCAAGTGATTTCTGCTCCAATTTATTTACACTCGTTTACGCACCACAAAGTTGTCGGCAATCAGCAGCCAATTCTGAGGAAAGTCATTGCCCAATACCCAGTAGTAGAACCCCCGAATCCCTAGTTCCTTGACCAAATTAAACTTAGCCTGCATGCTTCGGGCATCTTCAAACCAGACTTCGTGCTGCGCTCCCTGCTCATCCGTATATCTAAACCACGGAGCTTGGGAAGCCTTGTCATATTCAATATTCACACCGTAACGGAGAGCGAGCCCCAAAGCTTTTTGAGGGCTAATCGACTTAGCAAATTTTCCCCCGGGTACATAAGGAAGGGTCCAGTCATAACCATATAACGGCATCCCCATCATAATCTTATCTCTAGGTACAACAGATACCGCATACTGCATGACTTTTCTCATCTGATGGATTGGGGACACTGCCATGGGTTCCCCTCCGGACCAGCCCCATTCGTAAGTCATAAAAAAAATAAAATCAACAACTTGACCAATTGCCTGATAATCATGACCCTCATATAGAACCCCAGGCTGTTCTGTCCTAAACTTCGGCGCCAGCGCAGCGGAAAGATAGTACCCTCGAGGTTTCAATAATTGTCTGGCCTTCTGTAAAAAGCGAACATATCGTTCCCGATTCTCTGCACCTAAATACTCAAAGTCAAAGTCAAGACCCTGATACCCTTTCTCTGTCATAACCTGAAGAGCTTGGTTAAGCACGTGTTCCTGCAAAGCCTCGTTTGTCAGAATCGCGGAGGCAATTTCTGTACTAAATTGCCCGTTCTCAAAGTTAGTTAAAACTAATAGTGGTAAGACCCTGTCCTTAAGCGTAGCATTTAAGGCAGGCTGATCCTCAACCGGGGTAAGATTTCCATCCCTATTAACGGCATAGCTAAAAATGGCCAGATAGGTTAGGTACTCTCCCACTTTATCGACAGCCTCAACTGACCGACCACGAGTCATCCTGGGATCAATGTAAGCGTTTGTCTCTACTATCTGCTTTGGTTTCTGAGGTAAATATAAACGTAAATCAATTGGAATATCATCAGGGTTTGGGATTTTATTAATTCGAACTATTTCCTCGACTGACACTTTATAGTTTTGACTTATCAACCAAAGACTTTCTCCAGGTTGCACCCAGTGAAACTGTCCGCTGATAGGTATCACGAATGTTTGCCCCACGACTAATCTGCTTAGATCCGGAACCTGGTTGGCATCAGCAATCTCTTGGGCGGAGATCCCATAAGCTTGAGCAATCTTGTTGAGAGTATCTCCCGGCCTTACCACATGAATTTGCATAGAAATCCTCCTCTTAGCACACAAATCTCTCCTGTTAATTTATGTTCCAGGAGTCATCGTCGCGCGCCCAGAAAAGAACTAAGTTTGACTTATTTATAATCCTATTTTTGGCAATTGCGGCAGAAAAATGCCTGCCTACCCCCGACCTCTGACTTTTGAATAACTTCGTGACAGGACAAGCACAATTTTCCTGCCCGGTCATACGCTTGGAAATAAGGATTATAGCCCCCCGTAAAATCATCTCCCGGAGCAAATTTTTCTTCCATGTCTCCACCTAGACGAATAGAATCCTGGAGAATAGAGACTAAGGAGTGATACAAACTCTCTTTTTCAGCCTTACTGAGCGAAGAAATTAAGCGAGTAGGCAAAATACCTGCTTTAAATAAAGCCTCATTAGAATAAGCATTACCCACACCAGCAACGTTTTTGGGATTCATTAACCAAGGCTTGATCATGCCCTTTTTTCCCTCAAGTAGCCGCGTAAAGTCTTCCACTCGGAAGTTTGGATCTAAAGGGTCCTTCCCCAGCTCCTGCAATTTTTTATCAAGGAGCTCCTTCCCCAGATAGTGGAGATAACCCAGCGTAAGCGAGCAAAAGAAAAGCACTGAACCGTCCGACAAGCTAAAAATGACACTTGCTTTGCCTGGTAATTCCTTAATTCTTTGCTTTAATTCCTCTGAATCATTAAGGACAACCTCAGATAGCGAAAGTTTTTTAACGTTTTCCGCTCCTAAGAAATAAAGCCTGCCATCCAACATCATGTGAGTCAGCAGATAATAACCGTCATCAAGCTGAAAAATCAGAAATTTGCCCCTACGGGTAATCTCTTGAATCAGTTTTCCTCTCAATTGGTTACAAAAATCCGTACTCTCCAGGTTGAGACTTTTAGTTCTTAAGACATTAATCTCGATAATTCGTTTTCCCTTAACCCATTTGTTCAAATAGTTCTTGTACAGTTCCATTTCGGGAGCTTCAGGCATTCTCTCACCTCTTATTTACTCGTTGCGAACTAAATCTCCATCTACAGATTCCTAATGATCAACCTCAGTTGCGGTTAGGTTTTCTATTGGATCTTGCTCTTCAGCTGCAATACTCGGGCGTAAGATCACAAACTTATATCCATTGACCATGGCTGAGATCGTCCCATCATCATCTAAGAGATCTTGGCGGATGACCATATAGAGATGACTCAATAAGAAAATAGCGTATCCCCAGGCGACAAGGTGGTGAAGGTTACGAACCTGATACTCGCCTCGAAAAGTAGGAACAATCCAACCAAAGAGACCCTGCACGATTCCATTAGGGTCACTCCCTCCACGCATTGCTAAGCCTGTGAGAACCATAAAGATGCCAGCAATCCAAATGAAGATAAAATACATAAGTTGAGCAAGGGCGTTATGACCAACTCTCACCGTGTGCTCCGGGGTCATAAATGTATAATACTTAAACGTTGCCACAAGATCTTTCCCGAAACCCTTCTCCCAAAAGCGAAATTTAGAGTATTCATTACCTGCCCAATACCAATATAACCGAAATAACATAATAGCTATAAACACAAAGGCGAATACACCATGCCAATATCGCAAATGGCCAATGAAAAAATGTGCAACGGCCTCGCCTGGCGAAACAAATATAGGATGTCCAATATACATTCCGGTCACAAACAATCCTACGATGGCCACGGCGTTGACCCAATGAAAAAAACGGATTGGAAATTGCCAGACATAGACTTGACGACGAAGAACACTCATCTCCAGCTTCCTCCTCTCTAAAGCACTCTAACCTTTAATATTTCATCGCCTTTAGGTGTCAACAAATGCGTAGCACAGGCCAGGCAAGGATCAAACGAATGAATGGTGCGCAGGAGTTCCAAAGGCTGGTCTTCGTTCACAATCGGTGTGTCCAGTAAAGACGATTCATACGGCCCTTTCTGACCGGATTCGTCCCTTGGGGAGGCGTTCCAGGTCGTCGGAACGACGGCTTGATATGCGCTGACCTTCCCATTGTTAATCTTAACCCAATGTCCTAAGGCACCCCGGGGTGCTTCTGCGAAACCCACGCCCTGAGCTTGAGCAGGCCAGGTCTGCGGATCCCATTTTTCTCCGTTAAACGTCTGACTATCTCCCGCCTTAATATTGGCTACCATATCCGCATAAAAACCCGCCAAATGATTAACTAAATATTTAGCCTCTAGAGCCCTAGCCAAGGTTCTGCCCAAGGTTGAGAAAACTGCTGTCACCGGAAGATCTAACCGCTGAAGTGCCTCATCGACAAGCGACTTGATCTCTTTGTTGCCTCGGGCATACGCAACGACAAAGCGCGCTAGGGGACCCACCTCCATCGCGTTTCCTTGCCAACGGGGGGCTTTTATCCAGCTGTACCCTTTTTTCTCATCGACATTCTGATAGGGTGGTTGCGGTCCATCATAGGAAGGGTCTGTTTTTCCCTGCCAAGGATGTAATCCCGCTGCAGGATCATCATAACGATACCAAGAATGGGATACAAACTCTTGAATCTGCTTAGGGTCCTTGAGATCGATCTCGTGTACCTTACTGAGATCCCGGTCTAAAACGACTCCACTAGGAAACAGGAAGCTTTCCGATTCCCGTATATCACCGGTTGGTACCCCTCCATAAGCCAGGTAATTTCCGCCGCCCCCGCCAAATAAATCTTTCTTATAGAAACTGGCGATGGCAAAAATATCTGGTATAAGCACCTGATCCACAAAGACTTGAGCCTCATCGATCTTGGCCTTCACCAAATTCAAACGTTCCATATTAATCACATCATTGTCATTCATATTCAGGGTACAGGCCATTCCCCCCACGAGATAGTTTGGATGTGGATTTTTCCCACCGAAAATGGTATGAATCTTAGCCACTTCTTTTTGCCAGGTTAAGGCCTCTATGTAATGCGCTACCCCCATTAAATTGGCCTCGGGCGGTAGGCGATAGGCTGGATGCCCCCAATAAGCATTAGCAAAAATTCCTAATTGACCACTTTCCACTAACGTTTTAACTTTGGTCTGCACATCCCGAAAATACCCCTCCGAGGAGTTCGGCCAATTCGAGATAGATCTGGCCAGCGCACTCGTTTGAACAGGGTCAGCTTTCAGGGCACTGAGGACATCGATCCAGTCAAAACCATGCAAGTGATAAAAATGGATCACGTGATCTTGGACAAATTGCGTGGCGGTCATGATATTACGAATATGATTAGCATTTTTAGGGATACGTATAGCCAAGGCATCTTCAACCGCCCGAATCGAGGCCAGGGCATGAATATGCGTACACACCCCGCAGATCCTTTGGACAAAGGCCCAGACGTCACGAGGATCCCTATTTTCCACAATCTTTTCGATTCCCCTAAATAGAGTGCCTGAGCTAATGGCCTCAACAATGCGATCTCCCTCGACCACTGCCTCAATGCGCAGATGTCCTTCGATTCGAGTAATAGGATCAATTACGATTCTTGTCATGCTTCGATTCCTTTCCACTCTTTTCATGGTTTTTTACAACAGCGGTCATTCCCGCGTGGGCCGCCACTGCGATCCCTGTTAGACCAAGAACCCCTGCCCCTATAGTATCCGCATCTTTTCCGATGGCATTGTTCGGGATCTTTGCCAAGCGTGTATAGAGTGGCGTATTATCGAAATAATTATCTTCCGAGCAGCCAATACAAGGATGACCCGATTTAATTGGGTAACTCACCCCGTCATTCCATTCTGTAATTGCACAGGCGTTGTAGGTCGTTGGACCCTTACACCCAACTTTATAGAGACACCAGCCCTGTTTTGCCCCAGCGTCATCAAACGACTCCACAAATTGGCCTGCATCAAAGAAAGCTCGTCGTACACAATTATCGTGGACTCGATGTTGATAAAATGCCTTCGGCCTCCCTAAGTTGGTCAGTTCCGGTATTTCTCCATAGGTAAGATAGTGGACAATCGTCCCCGTTATAACTTCGGCAATAGGAGGACAGCCCGGAACGTCAATGATCGGCTTGTTTTTGACAACCTTCCGAATCGGAACTGCTTGCGTGGGATTAGGATAAGCACCTTGGACACAAGCATTTGTAGCGCACGATCCATAAGCAATGACCGCGGCTGCTCCACTGGCAACCTCCTTTAAAAGTTCTGTAGACGACTGGCCGCCAATTGTACAATAAACTCCACCATTACCCAGAGTTGCGCTACCCTCGACCACCAGTAAGTAGGCTCCTGGATGATCCTTCATCGTCTTTAAACGAGCCGCTTCAGCTTGTTTTCCAGCAGCGGCTTGTAACGGTTCCATATAGTCTAAGGAAATCATATTTAAAATCAGATCTGAAATAAGAGGATGTGCCGAACGTAAGAACGATTCCGTACAACAGGTACACTCCTGTAAATTTAGATAAATCACAGGCAAACGCGGTTTCGTTTGTAAGGCCTGGACAATTTTAGGGAACTCAGCAGCATCGAGTCCAAGCATGGCACCTGTTAAAGCACAGAATTTAAGAAAGTCTCTGCGCGACACTCCTCTGCGACGAGCCAACTGATAATAACTCTCGGATTCAGACAATCTTAACCCTCTCCCCTCTTAGGTCATTCCCTTAACCACGAGTTCATTCTGCTTATTCTTTGCCAAAAGATGGTCAATTATCCCACGCCAAAAGGGGATGTGTGAAAACTCAGTCTCCAAAATTTCAAGTGGTTACAACAATCAATAAGCGTCCTCATTTCACTATTAAAGTGGAGTGAGGACGCTTGTGTTTTGATGATATAGAAGCAAAAGTGGGGATGTGAAAAATATAGTAACAAGTTTTAGCACAGCCCCTTTCATTAAACTCAGCCAGCTCCACAAATTTCGGACTTAAATCAAAGTGCTTTGACCTGTAAGATCTGCCTGCACTACTATAGGATCATAAGGTAGAAATCCCAAGATTGGCATAAAACTCATTTCCCGTTTAATGTCTTCAATCTGACCAGGATATACTTTATTGAGCACGACATAGAGTCTGTTAACTCCAAGGTCTTTGGCCAATTTAAGTACCGCATGAGCGGTCTAGTCTCATAATTAACCCATTCGGTATCAAGTGATTTCTGAGCGTGTAGACTTGATTCATTGTGAAGATACTCCGCGACTTTTGAATCATGGCATCAAACTATGGAAAAGAAGCGTTGGTGATTGTATTCGTAGACCATAAATTAGGTATCTAGGTTACTCTAGAATTAAGAAACCCGCTTAAGTATAATACTCAAGCGGGTTTCAACTGTAATTATTGACCACAGACTAATGACTCAAAGCTCACTTTAAGACTACATTCTGGTCTTAATCCTTTCGATTGCTCGAAGTGTATTTTCTCGGGTGCCGAAAGCGGTTAACCGGAAATATCCTTCTCCGTTCGCCCCAAAACCGGCTCCCGGTGTTCCTACGACATGGGCATCCTCCATCAGTTTATCGAAAAACTTCCAGGAGTCCATATTATTCGGGGTCTTCATCCAGATATAGGGTGCATTGACTCCACCGAACACTGTATAGCCAGCGTCATGTAACCCTTCTCGGATAATCCGGGCATTTTCCATGTAGTAATCAATCGTTTCTTTAATCTGTTTCTTTCCTTCGTCCGAGAATACAGCAGCGGCTCCCGCTTGTACCGGATAAGACACTCCATTAAACTTAGTGGTTTGTCTTCTTAGCCAGAGTTGGTTGAGACTATGTGCTTCACCCTTAGAGTCATATACCTTGACTTCTTTCGGAACAATCGTATACGCACAGCGAGTTCCAGTAAAACCTGCGGTCTTAGAGAAACTTCGGAATTCTACTGCGACCTCTCGGGCACCTTCAACTTCAAAAATACTGTGCGGTACACCCTCTTCCCTGATGAACGCTTCATAAGCCGCATCAAACAAAAGAATAGAGCGGTTTTCGCGAGCATAGTCCACCCATTGTTTCAGTTCCTCTTTAGAAAGAGTCATCCCAGTTGGGTTATTTGGGAAACAGAGATAGATCATATCTACGTGAGTCTCAGGCAGAGAAGGCTTCATGCCATTTTCTTCCGTGCACGGAAGATACACAATAGTTTCATACTGTCCTTTTTCACTATTAAATTTTCCGGTCCGCCCAGCCATGACATTGCTATCAACATAAACTGGATAGACAGGATCAGTTACCGCCATTATATTCTCAATTCCGAAAAGCTCCTGGAAATTTGCCGTATCACTTTTTGCCCCATCGCTAACAAAAACTTCATCAACAGAGAGTTCTACTCCACGAGGGGTAAAATCATTTTCGATAATCTTTTCAATAAGGAACTGGTAGCCTTGCTCTGGACCATATCCTCGAAAGGTTTCCGAACGTCCCATCTCTTCGACACCCTCTTGCATCCCCTTGATGACTGCGGTTGGCAGCGGACGCGTGACATCTCCGATTCCTAAACGGATAATATCAGCCTCCGGATTATTTGCTTTAAATTCATTTACTCTACGGGCTATTTCAGAAAAAAGATAACTTCCAGGCAATTTCAGGTAGTTTTCATTCACTAATGCCATATGTATTCAAACTCCTTTATTAATACTACTTCATATGTTACAAATTATATTTATTAGTTAAACATTTTGCAACTCCGTAAGCCAAGTATACAATCAACAATGTCCGCTTTAAAATATCTCTAACCCAACGGGGCAATGATCTGATCCTAACACATCCTTATATATAACGGCTTCTTTTAGTTGATCTTTTAATCCTGCAGAAACACAAAAATAATCGATCCGCCATCCCGCATTATTAACTCTGGCATTAAACATATACGACCACCATGTATAAGCTTCTGTCTTATTCGGATAGAAAAAACGAAACGTATCTATAAAACCATTGTTGATCAGTTCTTCAAATTTATTTCTTTCCTCCGATGAAAAGCCAGCATTTTTTCGGTTTGTGCTGGGATTTTTAAGGTCAATTTCTGTATGGGCAACATTAAGATCTCCGCAAACTATAACTGGTTTTGAATTCTCCAAGTTCTTGAGATAGTTTAAAAAATCTTCTTCCCATTTCATTCTATATTCCAATCTAGCGAGTCCTCTCTGGGAATTTGGCGTATAGACCGTCACGACATAGTACTCTTCAAACTCCACTGTTATAACTCTGCCTTCTTGATCATGCTCCTCTTTACCCATTCCATAGACAATCTTGCTAGGCTCTATTTTAGAAAAGATTGCTGTCCCAGAGTAACCTTTTTTCTGAGCAAAATTCCAATACTGATAATAACCCTCTACCCTAAATGGAATCTGTTCCTCCTGTACTTTTGTTTCTTGAATGCAAAAGATATCTGCATTCTCCTTTGTAAAAAAATCAAGAAAACCATTTTTTACACAAGCTCGAATTCCATTAACGTTCCATGATATTAATTTCATAAGTAACAATATCTCCTCTGCACAGTACATCTTTCTAAAACTAAAATTAAATTGTTCGCCGTCTCAATTATAATATTATTACTCTAGTAATTCTATATCATTATAATTTTGTCTGAGCGCACGCGCAATTCATGCACGGCTTCTGCCTGATTTTACTTCAAAATCTGTCATTTTTTCGCTGTTTGAGCCGTAATAAAAAAGGAAATATGGCAATCATCCAGAATAAAGTAAGCATATCTATGCCTTACCTTGAACCATTGATTTCCTGACAGATTAAGAAAACATGGCTGGCGAAGGCGGCTGTCTAGTTACCCTTATGCTTAGACGATAGTTTGTGTGATATCTCAAGTCTGGAGGGATGCCTTTGTTAATATGAAGCGTTTAATTGAACACCCTAATTTTTCAAAATTGAGAACCAATATAATACCGATTTAGATTAGAAAGTACATTTATAGGAAGGAAGGATAATAGATGAAAAGATGGTTAGTATTATTTGTTACAATTTGGGCAGTTGTTCTTTTAGGAGCAGGATGTGCTCAGAAAACCGCAGAAACCCAACAAACAGGCGACCAATCATGGAATAAAATTAAGGCCAAAGGAGAATTTGTCGTTGGGCTGGATGATAATTACCCACCCGCAGGCTTCCGTGATAAAAATGGAGAGTTAGTTGGCTTTGACATAGATTTAGCTAAAGAAGCCGCCAAGCGATTGGGCGTTAAAGCCGTATTTAAGCCTGTCCAATGGGATGGAGTCCTCTTGAATTTAAAAAATGGAGATATTGACCTCATCTGGAACGCTTTAGGTATTACCCCCGAAAGACAACAAGAAATTAATTTTACCGACAGTTATATGGCGGATAGAAATATAATCGTCGTAAAACCCGGTTCACCGATCAAGACAAAGGCTGATTTAGCGGGTAAAGTGATTGGACTCCAATTAGGCAGCACCGCTGAACCAGCTGTCACGAAAGATTCGATATCATCTCAAATTAAAGAAATTCGAAAGTTTGAAAGCCCGACAGTTGCCTTAATGGATTTGGAGGCTGGCCGCATTGATGCTGTTGTAACCAATGAAATGAACGCCCGGTTCTTGATCTCCACAGAGAAGACTACGGATAAGTACTACATTTTGACAGAAAAAGAGGGTGATTTTGGTAAGGAACCATTTGGTGTCGGTGTCCGCAAGGAAGACAAAACCTTCCTAACTGAGCTTAATCGAGTTCTCAAAGATATGAAATCCGACGGCACTGCTGCCAAAATCAGCAACCAATGGTTTGGGACCGATATCATCAAGTAATTGAATAACAAATATATGGAACAAGGAATAGGAACGAAACTTCCTATTCCTTGTTTTTAAAGAAAACTTGGCTGGCACTGAGCCTTGGCGAAGGTGGTCCCCTCTCGCCGTCCTTGGCCAGCGGCCGCCTTAGTTGCCCTTATGCTTAGCAAGTATATAACGTGTTTATACTTGCTGATAGTATAAAGAAAACATAGACAATCATTAAGGGATGGGAGAAAACAATGGAGTATGTTTTGACAATATTACCTGTTCTTATGAAAGGCCTAAAGCTATCGCTCACAGTTTATGCGATTGTCATAATTTTAGTGCCTCCTTTGGCCATTTTGGTAGCTATAGGCAAAGTGTCCGGTCCACAAATTCTGAAAAGAATTTTATTCTTATATACTTGGATTTGGCGGGGCACACCACTACTACTCCAATTGTTCTTTATTTACTTCGGATTACCATACTTTGGCATCAATTTATCCCCCTTAGTCTCCATAATCATTGCCTTTGTTTTGAATGTAGGGGCTTATGAAACTGAAATTATTCGAGCAGGGATTGAATCCATAGACAAAGGACAGTACGAAGCAGCTAAAGCTTTAGGAATGACTTATGTACAAACGATACGTCGGATCATCATTCCGCAAACAATCCGACGTGTGCTGCCTGCTACCTGCAGCGAAGCCTTACTAACTTTTAAGGACACTGCATTGGTTGCAGCTATTGGTATGGGCGATTTACTGCGTTCAGCCAAGGAAGTAGTTACAAGGGATTTCAGAATTACTGCCTTTTTTATAGCCTTTATCATCTATCTAATTATTTCCTCCATTTTAGTACTAACGTTTTCCCGCTTGGAGAAGAAATACTCTCTCTACGAATAAGGAAGACGAGCAAGGATCGCTGCCGCTCTACAGAAGACAACTAAAACAACGGTTAATTATGGACAAACGTAAGGGGACAAGAAAAGATTATGGATCATATAGAATACGTTCTAAATATTCTTCCGTTCATTTTATCGGGTTTAAAGCTCACCGCAAAGATTTATGTAGCTACTTTGGTAATTGCTTTACCTTTAGGACTAATAGCAGCTATCGGCAAAGTAAAGGGCCCCAAACTTATAAAGCAGGTTTTATTCTTATATACCTGGGTTTGGCGGGCCACACCACTACTACTCCAATTGTTCTTTATGTTCTATGGCTTACCTGTCATTGGTATCAGGCTTTCTCCCTTTGCCGCAGCGACTATTACCTATGCTTTGAATTATGGGGCTTATTTGACGGAAATTTTCCGAGGTGGAATTGAATCCATAGACAAAGGTCAATATGAAGCAGCTAAAACCTTAGGTATGACCTATCCGCAGACTATGCGCCGGATTATTATCCCCCAAACCGTGAGACGAGTTTTACCGACTACCTGCAGTGAAGCTGTCAATTTAGTGAAAGATACAGCCCTTCTAGCTGTACTTGGTCTACCTGATTTATTGCGTATTGCCACTCAGATTTTCACTAGGGATTTTGATATCACTCCATTTATTGTAGCATTTATTCTTTACTTAATTATTTCGTCTGTTCTTGTCAAACTATTTGGAAAGTTAGAAAAGATGTATTCCATTTATGAGTAGGAGAGTGAATCAGTGACGATGATACGCATGAACAATATTCACAAATATTTTGGTAGTCTCCATGTTTTGCAAGGAGTTTCCTTAGAAGTAGCTAAAGGGGAAATTGTTGCCGTAATCGGTCCCAGTGGGTCGGGTAAAAGTACCTTGCTCCGCTGCATGAATCAATTGGAAAGAATCGACCATGGCCTACTCGAGATAGAAGGTATCGTGATCGAGGCAGCTGGAGATGTAGGCATTAAGGTGACTGCAACGCCTCAAGATGTCAGAGCTACCTATCGAAGAATGGGTATGGTATTTCAAAACTTCAATCTTTTCCCCCATATGACAGCGTTGGGCAATGTGATGGAAGCACCTATATCTGTTAATAAAGTGACGAAAACCATTGCTGTCCAAATTGCCGAGAAACAATTAGCTAAGGTGGGTCTGCTGGAAAAAAAGGACACCTTTCCCTCAAAATTATCTGGGGGACAAAAACAGCGGGTGGCTATTGCTCGAGCCCTAGCCATGAATCCCGATATTATGCTTTTTGATGAACCAACATCTGCTTTAGATCCTGAGCTAGTTGGCGAAGTACTCAGTGTCATAAAAAAACTTGCTCAAGAACATATGACCATGTTAATTGTAACCCATGAAATGGGGTTTGCGAAGGAAATAGCCGATCGGGTAATTTTTATGGATGATGGTAAAATTTTAGAAGACAGTAGTCCAAAAGAGTTCTTTGAAAATCCTCGTCATTCCAGGATCAAAACGTTTCTGGAGAAGATGCTGTAAATATGTCTGAAAGGAAACAGCAATAGCTGTCTTAGGCAGATACAACAAGAATAACTCATATTTAAGAAAGAGGGTGGCAAAAAATGAATAAGAATAGGATTTTTGGGTTGGTAGTAGTTATGAGCCTTATCTTGGCTACGTTTAATACTCCAGCCGAGGCGGCTCCGACAAAAACCAATTACACGATTGCTTTCCAGCAGCAAATTCCAGCGGACTATGATCTAGTTATTTCTCAAGCTGGAGGCACGATACTTCAAGTATTGCCTGAGGTGTCAGGACTGGAGGTACAATCCGATAACCCGTCTTTTTTAAATAATCTCAAAGTAGTTAAAGGAATCCAAGCCGCAAACGTCGAGTTGGTTTCAAAATTAGAAAATAAAGAAGTTAACCCGGTGGCTGCTAACGGTCAACCTGTTACAGATATTCCTCAAGCTAATCAAACCACTAGTTACTGGAACTATCAATGGGATATCCAACGGATTACCCATAATGGAGATTCTTATGCGATGGAGACTGGCGGTGAGGTAAGCTCTAATGGAACAGTAATCCACAAGGCGATTGTCGGTATCATTGACACTGGGATTGATTTTCACCATCCAGATCTCAAATCTAACATTGTTGGCGGGCAAAACTTTGTACCAGCAAATGCAGACGGAAACACAACCGAAACTGGTGATCCTAATGACTATGAGGATCGCCTCGGGCACGGTACGCACGTTGCGGGTTCAATTGCGGCAAATGGCAAAATGCAAGGGATTGGCCCCAATTTAGGAATCCGTGCTTATCGTATCTTCTCGGCCAAGGGCAGTACGCTGACGACCTGGATTATACCAGCTATTATACAAGCAGCAAAAGACAAAGTGGACGTCATAAATATGTCCATCGGTGGATTCGATGCTATCTCTCGTTATACATATCTGGATGAGAAAAATGCTTATAGTGACGTTGCCGATGCACTTTTATACAGACGGGCCATTCAATACGCTGTAGATCATAATGTCACAGTCGTCACTGCTGCGGGGAATGAATCTCTTAACTTAAATAATCCGACTACAATCACAAGTTACATGAACCAAACATACGGAGACTTAGGCCTTCAGTTTAAAGGCGCATCTCGCGAAGTACCGGGACAAACCCCGGGAGTTATCACCGTATCATCTTCTAATGAATGGTCTAAAGATAAAATTGCTTTCTACTCTAATTACGGATCTCGCTCAATCGATGTAGCCGCCCCCGGTGGTGACTTTGGACCAATCTTTGACCAAACCGGTGATCTCAACCTACGGGACCTCCACTACCTTACATTTAGCACCTATCCGACGAACATGGAACCCTATATCACATCAAATCTTCGGGGCTATGCTCTGATGCAAGGTACCTCAATGGCTTCACCGAAAGTTGCAGGGATTGCCGGAGTCATTAAAGCCCATAATCCAGGATTGACCCCAGCCCAAGTAACCGCTTTGATTCAAAAAACAGCGATCGATTTAGGTAAACCTGGAACCGATGAGCTCTTTGGCGCGGGCGAGGCCAATATTTACACCGCATTAACCGGAATGAAGAAATAGAACTTTGTAACAGGCAACTTTAAGCTTTAACCCTCAAAATTGCCTGGTCGCTCTCCTAATCCAAAGTAGTACAAAACGGCTTCTCTTATCCTCTCGGATGCATGACCATCTCCGTATGGATTATTCACTGAAGTCATTGTACGGTAAACGAACGAGTGGTTCAGTAAACCATAACTCAAGTTATAGATGTCCTCTTCATTTGTCCCAACAAGTCTTAAAGTTCTTGTCTTGATTTCTTCTGGCCGTTCGGTAGTATTCCTCAAATCAAGAACGGGTACTCCGAGCGACAGGGCTTCTTCCTGAGCTCTCCCAGAATCAGTAAGTATTAGATACGAACGAGCCATAAAATTATGAGCTTCTATGACATCTAATGGCTCAATGAGATGTATTCGTAAATGATTCCCAAGAATTCTTACTGCCAGTTCTCTTACTGCCGGATTTCTGTGCATTGGATAGACAACAACAACATCATTATGATCATCAACAATCCGAAGTACAGCGCGAAAAATATTCTCCATTGGTTGACCCATATTTTCTCTACTATTTACTGTCATGAAAATCAGCCTAAAATTCTTACCAAAGTTATCAAAGATAGGATGATTAAAATTGCTGCGTACAGTAGTTTTCATAGCATCAAGTACTGTGTTGCCCGTCATGAAAATGTTTTGTTGTTTTTTACCTTCCTTTAATAAGTTATTTGCAGATATCCAGGTAGGAGCAAAATGCAGGTCTGCTATATTACCTGTTAATTGACGGTTTATCTCCTCAGGAAAAGGGGAATATTTATCATACGTTCTTAAGCCTGCTTCTACATGTCCTATTGTTATTCGTTGGTAAAAAGCAGCCAGTGCCGCCATAAAAGTGGTTGAAGTATCTCCATGCACCAATACAATATGAGGCTTGGTTTCCACAATCACCTTCTCCGATTTTTCTAACGCACGACTTGTAATTTGTGTCAGAGTCTGTCCAGGCTGCATTATGTTTAAATCATATTCCGGCTCAATCTGGAAAATACTAAGCACTTGATCTAGCATGTCTCTATGCTGAGCAGTTACACATACCTTATTATCAATTTTGTCTGGGAATCTCTGAAGTTCTTTAACTAACGGAGCCATTTTAATAGCCTCAAGTCTTGTGCCAAATACAGTCAGGCATCGAATTTTTTCCATGTGTTCCAGACCCCTTCTGAAGCCATTGCCTCACACAAAATTCCTTTTACATGTTAACTCTAAATTTTATCCAATCGTGAGACTCTCACTTCTACAAGTGGGAGTGGTACCCGTACTCTGCTTCGGTGACGATAGTCTCCCCCACCGAAGACTCGATGTTCAACCTTAGTTGAACGAGTTCACGGTGTATGGTCTGAGCCTACGACCCCTATATTCTAGCTATTATAAGATGCTTTCAATATTTGTACATCCGTATACGCTACAGGATAAATAAATAAATTCCTAGGTATTTCCTACAGGTTGATATCATAATTGATATCAGAATGCAAAAGAGCCACACATCACGTGTGACTCTTTTGCATCTTGCTCCCCTTGTGGGGGAGTAAGATTTTCCCATCCTGAATTTCAATGATGCGGCCGGCTAAGTGTTTATCGTGGGTTACAATGACAAAAGCAACACCATACTCTTTATTCACTTGTTTAAAGATGTTATAAACATCTTCTGAACTATGTAAATCTAAATTTCCCGTTGGCTCATCAGCCAAGATAATCTTAGGGTTATTGATCAGCGACCTGGCAATCGCTACACGTTGCTGTTGACCTCCAGATAGATCAAGGACATTGTAGCGGCGATACTTATATAGCCCTAACATATCTAATAAGCGGTTCGCTCTTTCCTTCACCTCAGATCGGTTGTTTCTATGTATTTCACTAGGCATCAGAACATTGTCAAAAACATTGAACTCTTGTAATAAAAAATGAAACTGAAAAATAAACCCCATAGCCTGATTCCGCAGTTTAGCTAACTTGCGCTGGGCCATATTTTTAATATTTGATCCATCGATGATGACTTCTCCACTAGTGGGCCTATCGAGAGTGCCCATGATATTTAAAAGCGTCGTTTTACCGCTTCCAGAAGCACCTACAACCGAGTTAATACTGTGTTCCTCAATTTCTAAATTAATATCGTAAAGAATTTGCGACTTTACCCGAGTCCCATAAGTTTTGTTAACATCGATCAATTCAATGACATTAGGCATTTTTAATTACCTCAATTGGGTTTAATTTAATACACCTGAGCGCAGGGAAAACGGCAGTTGACATTGAAACCACAAAGAAAATAAGCATAGACAGCCCAATAAACCTATAATCCACTGTAACATTAACCACGGGCAGTCCTTGAGCAGTCACAATGTATTTATTAAATCCTCTAAGAAAGACGACAAGGAAGCCAAGACTAAGGGCGATTCCTATAAGACTAAATAATAACGCTTGATAGAAGAAAACAAGGCTCGACGAAAAGTCCGTAAGACCCATCGCCTTTAAAATACCAACTTGTTTCGATTTTTGGAAAACGTTAATTGTCAATATATTGATAATACTTATAATGGTCGCCAACATAATAAAAAATTCGATGACAAGGGTTACTAGTTTTTGACCTGCGATAGCACTGACTATTAACTGATTCTGATCTTTCCAATTAGAAAGTGCTAACTCTTCCCCTGACAGGGCCCTGCTAATTTGGTCACTGACAACATCTGCTTGAAATGGGTCGTCAATCTCTAACTCAATCCCAGTCACTTTATCACCAAAACCGATGAAGTTTTGTGCGGTAGTTAAATTCGAAATCACCCACGCATTATTAATCTTAGCAACATCAAAATCATACAAGCCAACAATTTTCATGGTCGCCGTTTGTCTACCAAGGGTTAAGATACTGACCTCATCCCCGACCTTGACACCTAATCGCTCAGCTAATTCTTTGCCGAGTAAAACCTCATTATTGTTAACTGGTGAACTTCCTTCGTAAATTGCCGCTGTAATGTTATATAGACGCTCGGTGTCTAAGATATTAAACCCCCGTACAAGTATAGGGATCGTCATTTTCCCAAGTTTTATCCACGCTTGGCTATTGACATTTGGTGATACCGCTTTAACTTCCGGAAAATCGCGTCTGATCCTGTCCGCTTCCTTCTGCCAGTCACTAAATCCTCCACTTTTGGAGTACACGGTAATATGGGGACTATAAGCTAAAACTTTATTGACTAATGTCTTTTCAAGTCCTTGACTGACCAGACCGATAAAAATCTGAACAGAGACTCCTATGGCTATGCCGAAAATGACTAAGAGCGTTTGTAATTTCTTATCAAGCAGAAACCGCCACGCGATTTTAAAAGGCAACAGCACAACAATTTTAGTCCTCTCTTTAGTTGGATTTTAATGGTCGGTTCGGCAATATTCAGGAAGTACCCGTCTCCTACCGAGCGGAGCGAGTCGAGCTCTGGAATCAGGAGGCTCTTCAGCCGAGTAGTTCTGTTTTCTGAACAAAATTACGTAAGTAAGTAATAAGATCCTCCGAAAGATCTCCCCGACGCAAGGCGTATTCGATCGTTGCTTCCACAAAGCCTAACTTGTCTCCAACGTCATACCTCCGACCTTCGAATTCATAAGCAAGGATTTCCTGAGACCGCCCAAGTTCCTTAATCCCATCCGTGAGCTGAATCTCCCCACCTTTACCCGCTGGAAGGACACTCAAGATATCGAAAATTTCCGGATTTAAAATATACCGTCCCATTATGGCTAAATGAGTTTCTGGGGCATCTTCCGGACGAGGTTTCTCTACCATATTCTTGGCACGATAAAGCCGATCTTCAAACTTTTCACCATCCACGATCCCGTATTTCGACGTATCCGCTAGAGGAACTTCTTGAACTCCAACTATGCTTGCACCATAGCGCTCGTATTGATTGATCATTTGACGTAAAGCAGGCACTTCAGAATAAATAATGTCATCCCCTAAAAGAACCGCAAATGGTTCGTTACCAATAAACTTACGAGCGCAATAGATTGCATGCCCCAAGCCTAACGCCTCTTTTTGCCGAACGTAATAAATATCGGCCATCTGCGCGACATCCTGCACCAAATCCAACAGTTCGTCTTTGGAATTTTTCTCCAAAAACACCTCAAGCTCCATGGAACGATCAAAGTGGTCTTCTATGGCCCGCTTATTCCGCCCCGTCACAATAATAATATCTTCGATTCCGGCTTTAATAGCCTCTTCCACAATATATTGAATCGTTGGTTTATCCACGATAGGCAACATCTCTTTGGGTTGAGCCTTAGTTGCTGGCAAAAAACGGGTTCCTAATCCTGCTGCTGGAATGATTGCTTTACGAATTTTACGCATCTTCTTCACTCTCCTTTGAATATCATCGATATCTTAGTACTTGTATATGTGTATTTAATAACAATCTAATCTACCATTGTTCTTCTTAATAACTTTCTCTTCTCCAATTCGCGCTTCGTGCTTTTAGGATTTTCCTTTAAGGACAATGGCGACGACATCTTCGCTAGTAATTACGTCTTAACTGTTATCATTTCACTAATTTCCTCCTCCCTATTGATTGGCTACTGCTTTGCTTGCTTCTTATGATAGGTGAAATGACTATCTGTAATAAATGAAGTAAGCCGTTCGATTCTGACTTTTTCCAAGGTAAATTTGAAGCGTAGCTCTTGCATTCGATCAACACGGTGTGCTCTACACCAGCCTGTTAAAACGCCATAAAACATTGGGCTTGATGACAACACCAGACCGAAACGTCAACGTTGTGTTCAACCTGAATATTATGGCTTGCTTCATTTTGCAAATGGTATATCGACTTGGTTAGTTGTTCATACTGTATTGCTTCATTATATAGATCCATATCCATTTGCTAACCTCCTAAGATTGCCTTCAATTGTCTATTTAGAATGATCTTTGTTTAGATGTTTAACATTTATGGTTTCTTATTGAGGCGCAATTAGTGTAATAGTGAGAATACTGCTTTTGGCGATATTCTCTTTTTATATTTCCTGACCTTCCCCCTGAGTTAGAATAGTTGTCATGGACCTCCGAGAGAAGTATAGTGAGTTAA
>NZ_MASS01000023.1 GCF_001707885.1 Desulfosporosinus cupriresistens
ACGGGATGCTGCAAGGCGTGAAAAGCATCTGGAGAAACTCAAAGCGGAGCTTGCTAAGCTTAAAGAACTGGATGGAAGCGCTCACTCCAAAGCCCATTGCCGCCTTAACAGTCACATCACGTACAAAAAGTATCTCAAGATGGACTCTAAAGGAAATTTCAAGATCAATAACCAAGCGGTTAAAGAGATGGAGCATCTCGATGGGAGATATCTGATCCGCACATCGGATGATACCCTTTCCGTGGAAGATGTTGCCTTAGGCTACAAGCAACTCCTTGAAGTTGAACGAGCGTTTCGAACTCTTAAAACCACGCTGGAACTAAGGCCTGTCTATCACCGCAAAGAAGAACGGATACGAGCTCATGTCCTCCTGTGTTGGTTATCTCTTCTCCTCGTTAGAATTGCAGAGGTTAACACCCATCAGACCTGGCCCCAATTGCGCTCGGAACTGGAAGATATGCATCTGATTGAGTATGAATCGACGGACGGAAAGGTCTATCAAAGAACAGAGATAACCGAAGGTCAAAAGAGAATTCTTTTTTTGTTGAAAATCCCGGAACCCGCTAAAATACAGGATATTTCACTTTTTCAGGGGTCAAAAACGTAGACACACGGCAAATTATCCACAAGTGCCTCTAACCCTTGCACCACATGGGTTTGAGGCACTTCTCGTGCCTACAGACTGTCGAACCCGAGGTTTGCTCATTAAAAGAAACTGATCAAAATTTTTTCAAGAGGCATTAGAAGCAGCGAGCTTAAGGTGGAATTGGAACGTAGTAACATTCGCTTCACAAAGAACCTCCATCCTTCCACCATACGGATCAAGAATTTTCTTTACGTTATATAAACCATAACCGTGTTTCTCACTTTCTTCGGAGCATTTAGTGGAAAAGCCTCGTTTGAAAAGCTTCGATAACGTGTGGGGAGATATACTATTCCCCGTATTAGCTACTGAAATAAGAGTTCCGTTTTCATCAGGTTTAAATGACACGATAACCTTTTTCTCTCCGCTAAATTGGGAGGTGGCTTCGATAGCATTGTCTATTAGATTAGAAAGGACGCTGATCAGTTCATATTCGGTTAATTGGTGACTTAAGCCTGAAAAGGGAGGTCGGTTAATTACAAATTGTATATTCTTACATATAGCTTCTTTATTTTTCAAGTAAAGAAGTGAGCTAACACTGCTTCCACCAAAAGAAGTAAAAGAATCGACAAGAGTCATTTCCTCTAAAAGCTCGTCTAATTGTTCCGAAGTCTTTGCGAAATCAACCTCGGAACACAACCGTAATCGTATTACATTGAGCTGATTCCTAAAATCATGCTGGTTGCTCTTAATGTCCTGTATAATTGGCTGCACAGCTTCAATCAGTTTTTGATGAGAAAGGATCAGGCCTTGTAAACTGCGGTTGTCCATAAGCTCTTTAACAAGATAAATGCTGCTGATAATAACCATTAAAATAGAAACTGCGTATAATGAAAATGAATTATTTTTATGAGCTAGTTCTTTTAAAAAGGAAAATATCACATAGCAATTTAGAACAACTATTGCATAATTTTTAAGGTTTTTAATTTTTTCTTTAAGTATCTTATAAAATTTTCTAAGAACTGTAATTCTGATTAAAATTATAATTACAATTATGACTATATATGTACTGATAACTAGCATGCTATCATATAGTGTTTGATGAGGGATAATTAACTTAAGTACCGAATAAGAAATAGTCTCCGTTATAATAAATATTATAAAATGAATACCAGATAAGATTATAGCCGTACTAAAATCAATTTTTAACGCAAATGCTAAGCAAAGAATTGTTAATAAGAATGCTAATAGCGTGAAAAATGTACTTTGCCAGGCTAATGGGTCGATAAGAAAAATAAGAATATCATACGAGATGATTATTAATGAAATCAACAAAAATCTCAAAAAGGTTTTTGTTGATTTATCATTATTAAATGGTTGTATAACAATCAGAAGCGATAGTAACCAAATAATAGAGTCGAAAATAAATATATCAAAATTCATTGTCTCCTCCGATTAAATCGTATTGTCTATTTAAAATTACATTAGTGTATGACTTGCCAACAGGAATGACTTCCGAACGGTTGTGTAGACGTAAAAACCAACATGTTCCTTCAAGAAAAATATTTGATATTTTATCTTTATTTACGATGTAAGACCTATGGCATTGGATAAAATTCTCTGTTGGTAGTTGTTTAAAAATTTCTTTAAGAGGAAAACGTGAAATAACATGCTGAATATCTTTAGTATAGACTGTACTTTGTTTACCATATATCTCAATGAAGTCAATATCACTAGCTTTAATTCGCAATAAATAATTCCGACGATTTATCGAAAGATATTTTTTTTCAGAGATTGGGAAGACCTTATACGTTAAGAGGTTTTCAATTAATCCGATAAAACTGTTTGGTTCAATTGGTTTAATAATGTAATCGTAACAATGTGAGCGTGAAAATGACTCTGAAAGAAAAGAAGTATGGGCGCTAACAAAAACAATCCAAGTAAACGCATTACCTGGAAGTTTTCTAAAATATTCAGCAAAATCAATACCATTTTCAATGTGCCCGATAAATCTGTTTTTTGAATTACTTAAATCTACATCAAGTACGAGCAAATCAAAGGATTCGGTTTGGACAAGATTTTTTGCTTCTTGAACGGTTTGGGCATGCCGCACAATAATGTAGGGTAGACGTTGGCATAACAAATTTATTAAATAACCAGAATAAATAAGATCGTCTTCTAGTAGTAGAATATTTGTCATTTTGAAATCACCAACTTATTCAGACCGTTTTATAGGCCATTCAGGACAGATGCATTGTAAACTTACTCATCTTCCTATATCATTTTACTTATAAGGTAATTTTAACATACATAATAGTAAGTAACAATATATGAAAAAAATAGATGTTTAATATTAGTTAATCGAAATGAACAATGGATAGTAGAAAATGATAAGTAATTTTAATCTTTGAAAAGGACAGGGAGATTTGTCCTTCTAAGTTTCTCAAATATTTCAATAAATGGAAGTAGCTGTTCCATTAAGAGATCATGCGACGTCTCACTCTGATAACTAAATAAGCTCTCCGACATTTCTTTTTCACCTAAGAGTATATGTGGGATGACGACTTCAAGATCACAAAAAAACTTTTGAGGAGGTAGCATCATGACGTTTGTATCGATTGATGATTATCCGTTAGCGAGACAGGGCCTTATGGCCGTTATGGGTTTAGAAGAGGGGTTTGAGTTTGTAGGACAAGCTTCCTGCGTTAATGAGGCGCGTGATGTTATTTCCCGATGTAAGCCAGAAATTATTATTGTTGACTTAAAACTTAAGGATGAGTGCGGTTTTGACGTTATCTCGGAAATAAGACGTTCTAATCAAAATTGCAAGGTAGTTATTTTAACGTCTTCATTAGACCCCAATGACTTTAAGCGCGCTTCTGACATGAACGTCGATGGTTATATTTTTAAAGATGCAATGCCAGAAGAAATAGTCAATGCTGTGCGGTTGGTCAGTAAAGGGAGAAGATATTATGATCCGTCTATCATGGAAATTGTAATGAAAAAAGAAAAAATGGATAATATCGAACAATTGACGTCTAGAGAGCTGGAAGTTCTGGTAGAGTTAAGCAAAGGACTTAATAATAAAGCTATTGCCAAGGAACTATTCATTACCGAATATACTGTTAAAAAACATGTTAGCCAAATTCTCGGTAAGCTGGGATTAAAGTGTCGTACCCAGGCAGCAGTTTATGCTAAAACTCGATTGAAAACATCAAAGTAATTGCTTGGGATTTGGTTTATCCTAGAATCTGTTGGAAGGCATTTGGCACTGCTAGTTCATGAACGTTTGTAGCGGTCAGGTAGCAAAACCCCAGGGTAGAGGGGGATTCCTAACTTAACTTAGCGTTTGGTTGGTGTTAGTCAAACTTATAGCACAGGTCAAGTTATTTTCCAGTGTTGCCACAGATTGATGTAATTTGAGATGCGCTTTCAATTAGCATATCGTAGAAAGACCCCTCGAGTCCGTTTGTATCATGGGCTCGAAGGGTCTTTTTAATTGTTGTAACCTTAGTAGTAAATTTAACAAATTACTAAATAAATTCACGACAAACTTTGTTATAGTATATTGAATTATCTTCCAAAGACTCCATGAATGGTTTATTCATATACTACTTTGTTTTCGATTCTTTCCAACATAGTAGCTTGAGCTCAGCCAACGACAATGGGAACAGTAATTTTCTTTGTTAGAAGAAAGGGAAATACGAAAGGAAAAAATAATACGAGGATAATAATTGACATATGTTCAAAACTGAGTATAATGTATTTAAAATAGCATAGGTCAATAACTACGAGGAGGTATTAGTATGCCAAGAAGCGATAGAACGGATCAATGAGACGTTCAACAATGAACGGAAGATGCCTAGGCTTTGCTGGGAGCATATGACAACATACCAAAATGAATCAAAAAACCCAAATAAATTGCTGCAAGAGCTTGAAAGTAAGCTTAACGCTATAAGCAAGCAACTAGAGAACTTATAAATAAAGCTAACGTGACAGGTGAGAGATCCTGCTACTTTAGCCGCAAACTGAGGTGAAGAATTCTGCCAAGGCCAAGAAAATGGAGAAAAGTGTGTTGCTTACCGGAAAGCAACCAATTTGGACCACTCAACGCTCCGATTAATCAAGAGCATTTTATTAATATGACTGTTGATGAGTATGAAACGATACGATTGATTGACTTAGAAGGGTTTACGCAAGAAGAGTGTGCTGATCAAATGAAGGTCGCCCGCACAACCGTTCAACGCACTTATAATGACGCAAGGAAAAAACTTGCTGAATCGTTAGTAAGGGGGAAAGTATTAAGGATCGAGGGCGGAGATTACAAGCTTTGTGATGGTCTCGAAAAATCATGCGGTTGTGGTGGTTGCCTCAGACATAGATGTGACAGAAGGTTTATGGAAGACGCTAATGGAGGTGAATGACTATTTACTCTGAGAAAGTGATGGAACACTTTAAAAGTCCCCAAAATGCCTATAGTATGCCTGATGCCAATGCCCAGGGAATCTATGGAGATCCTTCCTGCGGAGATGCACTAATCATATTTTTAAAAGTACAAAACAATATCATTCAAGAGGTCAGTTATCTTGTGTTTGGTTGCTGTGCAGCGATAGCTACATCTAGTATGACGTCTGTATTAGCTAAGGGAAAAAGCTTAGATGAAGCCTTAAGCATTACTGAAGAGGATATTATCAAGGCACTTGATGGACTTCCGGAAACTAAAGCTCATTGCTCTAATCTAGGAGTAAGTGCTTTGCGAAATGCAATCACCAATTACAACGAAAAAACAAGAACGGATATAATGGAGAATCCTCAATGAAAAACGAAACAATTTTAGCAGCTTGTGATAAAAACCTAAAGATTTTGATGGGGAAATAACCCATCAACTTGTAAAATTTTAAAGGAGTGAACTAAATGAAAATTGCAGTTGCAAGTAAGAATGGAATGGTTACAGAGCACTTTGGTTATTGTGAGAATTTCAATATTTTCGAAGCTGAAAACAACAAAATTGTCAAAAGTGAGTCTATACCCAATCCCGGACATAAGCCTGGATTTTTACCTAATTACTTAAATGACATGGGAGTAAATGTTATTATATCAGGCGGCATGGGTGGCAGCGCGATCGAAATCTTCAAAGGGAAAGGTATTCAGGTTATTACAGGTGCCAAAGGCAGTGCAAAAGCTGCTTCAGAACAGTATCTGCAAGGTATGCTCAAATCCAATGGCTCTGTATGCAATGATCATATGCACCATGATGAGTGTGGCCATTAAAGGATTTATCCATGTTGCGTTTACACTTAAAAATCACAATTTATAAGTTTATAAAATAGTGCTTTCCCTACTGCTTAAAAATTAAGGGCCTTCACGAGTTTACGTGAAGGCCCTTAATTTTTACTTGAAGGATAATGGTTCTTTCTTTAACCAATGCAGCAGACATTAATGAAGTGGCTTATACATTTATACTCCGTTTACATTGCTGGTATAAACTGAAAGATATATACTGGAGGTGATGTATCAATGAACAGGATAATGATTGTTGATGACATAATCACATTCGAGAACTTGTAAGCACATTATTTAAAAATGAAGGTTTCAGCATCTATGAGGCAACCGATGGGCATGATGAGCTGAACAACTCCGCTCGGCGGTATAAAGCTTTATAACATCCGCCGTAGGGTGAAGGAGAGAAGCGGCAATAATGAACGATGACGAATTAATCAATCATCAAACTGACGAAGAACAATTTGAAGACGATGAAATAGTGAGCACCAAGAAACCCGGCTATTTTAGAAAATCAATAACCATTTTGATTATCTTAGCATTCATAGCTTTTTCTGTACCCAATTTTCCTTATCTCTTCTCACATAAACTAGATTTTTTAGATCAGAATAGGGCTTTAAAGGAAGACGCAATCGTTCAGCAATGTAAACCTGCCATAGTAAGTATCGAGGCGTCGGTTACAAAGAGTCTTTTGAATACAGAGGTCAAACAGGGCACAGGCTTTAATATTTCCCCGACAGGTATGATAATAACTAATCAACATGTCGTAGCCGACGCTAGTACGATTACTATCCGCTTTGGTGACGGAAGAGTGTATTACTCCACACAATATGAGGTCATCCCAAATGTAGACATAGCGATCATTAAGTTTGCCGGGAATGATCTTCCTACCATAGCACTTAACCTCAAAGACAAGATACAAAGTGGCGAAACCGTGACCATTATTGGCAATCCATTAGGGTTCGAACAGATATCGCAAAGAGGAAAAGTAGAACAATTTCATTATCTAACAAATAGCTCAACCCCGGTATTTGATATCAATATTCCCATTAATCCTGGTAATAGCGGTAGCCCGGTCTTAGATAATCAAGCTAAAGCGGTAGGGATTATCTTTGCCAGCACGAATATCGGAATAAATGGTAAATCAGAAGTCCGGGCCTTAGCAATTCCTATTCAGAATTTACCGTTAAAATAATTATCTCGCTAACAACTACATAAAACTGACCAATTGGAGACAGTGTTTGGATTAGATTTGTCCCTCCTAACGCCTCTAAGCTTATCTTCTCGTAACCTTTATTTGCAAGGTTCTTGGTAAAACCCTTGACCAACTTTTTTGGGAGGATGATGAGTATGCGAATCAATAAAAATGGTCTGGACGAAATGCAAAGAGAAAAACGTAACAGCATTGGCAATCAAATGTTCCTGCTGATGTTTTATGCCCTTTTTCTTGATTTCGGCCTTTACGGGGTAGGAATTCGCTGGCTTAATTATCCTGCAAACATTATGGTAATCATTATGGTTTGCATGGGTATATATCTTATTAGAACAATAGCAGCAAACGCATATCTACCACCAAAAGCTCAAAACAGAAAAGCTGTAATATCTCTGATCATAGCGATAGCCTTTTCTGTTATTGTTGCAATAGCCTCCTTTAACCTCTTCGGAAATTTATCAGTACAATCCGCTGTTGAAGATACAAACGACAATTCCGCGTTAATTCTCTTTATTATATCGGCCGTTGGTTTACTCATTTCGCTGATTATAGCCATAATAAAGAGAGTAAACGACAAGAATGATAGCGATGATTAAGGTAGGGCGAACAACATAAGCATAATAAAAATAAAATGTTAGCAATATTTGAAAATATTGGTCAAATTACTTATGTCATGCAGGAAACAGATAAATTATGTCGAATGAATTGATATAATTATTACAGATATTTTATGGGGGGGACTATATCATGGCTGAAACCCTCACAGAGTTGAAACAAGCTGTAATGCGAATTTATAATTCTGTAAATCAGGAAATGTATGAGATTGGTGTTAAACGGTTACGGGTTGATATAGTTGGCAAAAAGATTGTTATTTTGGCCGAACATCGTCGTCTGCCAGGTTTGCGGGCATTGGATCAGATTAACCGCTCAGTGACAAGAATGGCTGATGTCGCTTTGTTAGACTTAAATAAATTACGCCTTAAAACAATGGTGGAATCTGAGCTTAACTTAAAGGTTATTTCTGTACTTAAAGATTATGATCCGGAGCAAGAAATTGCTGCAACCGTGATCGTATTGCATGAACAATTATCTGATACCTAGCGTGAGAAAAATATAAAATATGTTTCTTGAAACATTGGCCCAATTACGTGAGAATTCGTTTTCAGGCCGGTCGGGAAGCTACAAATCGTTCGGATGAGGGAACCTTATTGGAGCCCGCAAAACCGTCGGTTTAAGAACTAAGTGATGTTTAATTTAGCATCACTCTAGCTTAAGCTGACGGTTTTTTATATTCCCGGGGAAGAACATAAAAGACAGGAGGTGGCTGTATAGAGTCTTTATAGAGTCTTTATAGAGTCTTTATAGAATTCTTGAACTCAACATATCTTGAATCTTGGAGGGACAAATGTGAACAGTGACAATATTACAAACAGGGATTTGCTAACAGCATTAAACACTATCTCCGGCGGACGGGTTCCCTTAAGTCTAGCTGAAATGTTTTCCGGTGAAAATCCTTTTGTAGTCATCAAATCCTCAAACATTCCCGGAAAGGCCGTGATGGAGACACCGGGCTTGGTATTTGGACAAATCGACCAACCGGTCAGAAAATTAGCCGTGCTTATGACTTTGACCGAGTCCGCAATTGAACTTGCCGCAGCCACTGGAGTCGATGCCATAGTTGCCCATCATCCTATTGCCGATGCTGCAAACAGCGGAGGAGTGACTCTCAAGAATTATTTAGGGCTATATCGTATTAGCGCCTTTGAATTACATGAAGCATTTCATGGTTTACATCCAGGTTTAGCTATCCTGCATGGACATACAGCATTTAAGACAGAGATCGCTTATGGTGGGATTCCTGGCAACATTATGTATGTCGGGCAAGCATTGCCAGAAGTAAGATGTCTGGAAGACATTTTATTACGCTTAGAAACACTAATGGGAATGGACGAAGATCGAAAAATGCTGGAGTTAGAGAAAGATGTTCGCCACTGCTCCGCAATCTCAGAAACTAATGTTTTGGCTGGAGCAAAGATAATCTGTGGTCAATCCGACAGTGAGGTGGAAACTATCCTACATATTTTTCCTCATACCGGTTTCAGCCCGGAACATCTTGCCCAGGCCATGAGAGAACATCCGGAAATTGACACTTTGCTGGCCTCTATTAGTCGGGTGCCGGACCAACATCCTTTAATCGACAAGGCCAAAGAATTTGGACTTAATGTTATCGTGGGCAACTCGCACTCTTTAGAAATTTATGAAAATGGGTTGCCGCTGGCTATTGCTCTCCATAAATTATTACCCCAAGTTGAAGTGGTAATGTTTAGGGAACGTTGTACATCAACGCCTCTGAGACAGTTTGGTTCAACAGCTATCCAAAATTATGCGGATATGATTGTGGAGAAATATCTGATTAATAAGTAAGGAGGAAAGAATTATGGTTAATCTGGAAGAAAATAAAAGGTCGCCAGGACAGGGCGCTCCCCCAAAACGAGTGATGACAGCCATCGAATATGTTGGACTGGTTCTAGTAGCCATGTTCATGCTTGGTCTGTTCTTTAAACCAAATACGATTGCCGGAGTTTTTGATGCAATGGTCAATAATGCCTATTCTATTTTTAAAGCATTTATCTTTGGCAATTGGAATAATGGAGTTTGGTCACCTTCTACGGTCGGGGTTGCAATCATAGTGAGCGTGATGACTGGCCGGATTTTAGAGCGGCTTGGTTTTACCGATGCCCTAATCCGGATTTTTGTGCCAATTATGAAATATTTCCGGGTAAACTCCGCCGTGGTTATTCCTGCTGTGTATAACATTTTAGGCGATATCAATGCTGCAGGTCGAATTGCTGGACCGATCCTGGTTAAAGCTGGTGCTACCAAAGACGAGCAGAAGATAGCCGTCGCAACGATGGTTCAATCCCAGCAATCGTTTTCCACTCTTATGCTTGGGCTGTTGGCGATGACCACCGTGGGGATCAAGGTTTTTCCTGTCGTTTTCATTACTGTTTTCCTCCCCCTCATTATCGTACCGCCGTTACTCCGTCTTACGATATACCGTGATGCCAAAGCAGTTTCGCTCCAAGAGTTGCCGAGGTTTACCCCAAAAACAGCGTTTTTACCGATGATTTTTGGCGCTGCCCGGGAAGGGGCTGAAGTACTGTTCTTGCTGATTATCCCGGCGGGAGTTGTTATATATGCGATCATCGGCGGGCTAGACTTTGCGGGAATTTGGGCGCCTATAAAGTCAGCTTTGACGAGCATGCTGTCTTTTCTCTCGATTGACCCAACTACAGGCATAATATCTGTCCTTGTTTCGCCTACTTTAGCTATGGGAACATTAAAGGCTACTTTGGCCGCAAATCCTGCTGCAGTAGCTCCGCGGCTCGTAATTGGCTCTTTTGTTCTGGCATGTTCAGGATTCCCTTTTTCCGTCATATTCGGGCAAATTCCAGCGGTGTGGGCCGGCTGTACTGATCTGAGCGAGCGAGAGGCTATGATGGCTGCAATAATAGGAGCTGTTATGAAACTTATTAGTACGGGCTTAATCGCAGGATTACTCGGTCAGTTATTTTTCTAATGACAAATGACAACATGTTTCCTGATTACTTTAGAGTTTTTGGGAGACTTCCTTAAATAACTTACGTTGAACAAAGGAAGAAAGAGGGATGTGACAACAATTATCTTCATCCCCGAACATGATTAAACCAGTCTGGTATAAAGGTATATTAAAGTGGTTCCCGTATTCATTTAGAAGACGCAGTCCTAAATTATCCACCAATACATCGGCATTGAGGACTGAATTTGTATGGATTGACAAAGATAGGTCATCCGGTATGTTCGTTAGGGATAAGTACTGGGCAGGACGGGCTTCGATAGGACCCATTCCCGCCGGAAAAGAATTGAGATTGTAGTTTAGCCGACGGCCTATTCCGGATAGTCGCTTGTCACTGGTAACAATAGCTGCAAAGCGATAGACGTCCAGTCCTAATGATTCAGGAATAATCTTTCCGTCAGTCCATAGAGCAGTTTGGAAATATGTATCCGGATTAATTGAGAGTGGTTTGTGAGCATAAATTTCTACTGCTAGTTTCACCTCGTTCACCGTCTTTCACTTTTTGCTCCACTATATGATGTCGGGTGATAATCGGTGTCACTTTTTACTAATGCCCCCGTATTCAAAGAGCAATCTTTGGTGCAGGGGTTTCAATTTTTCTAATCTGTTTATAATACCTGTGCTTTTGGTTTTTTGCTTAGGATTTCCGGTCAGAAAGACTCAATTCCTCGAGACAAAAGATTATTGACATATGTTCAAATGGTTAGTATAATTCAAGTCAATAAAGGGCATATGCCAATAAAGACGAGGAAGTATTTTCAGATAATGGTAATAGTTGTAACGGCTCAAATTAGGCACGGATCCTGTAGAAGTTTTGTTCAAAGAGAAAATAATTTTAAGGAGGATACAATATGATTGCTGAAGTAGACCAAGACCAGTGTATCGGATGTGAATCCTGCCCCGAATTTTGTCCTGAGGTCTTTAAGATGGGGGCCGATGGGTTAGCAGTAGCTTACACAAACCCCATTCCGAGTGAATATGAGGCAGCCGCCAAAGAGGCTGCTGAGGGCTGCCCAGCACACTGTATTACCATTAAATAGCAAGTTCTAACTAGGTAAAGGAGGATGTTTTTTTTCGCTTCAGTACATATTTCGAGTGGAGTTGAATGAAGAATGCTCTCCTGGCCAGATTGTGTCCTACAAAGCAGTTAAGGAATAGCGCTTTTTATACTGTTTTCAGAAACTATCCGATCATAATTCTTCTTAGCACAGTGTTAGCAAAACAACTCGATTAGCCTATTCACATAATGGCAATTACGTTTCGCTACAATCTGGCCTAGTATTTTTAATGGCCCAGTTAAGAGAATTGCTGAGTGAATTTTAATTTAATGTCGGAGGGGATCGTAAGATGGAGGAACCAATACGAATTAAACGTTTAGATTCGAGCTTACGTGATGAAATAGCAGAATTATTGAATGGCTATGATTTTTCTAATTGCCTTACTTGTGGTATGTGTACGGCTGGCTGTATTTATAGTGATCTTCATAATGATCAAGACCCTCGTAAGTTCATACGGAAAGTAGCTCTAGGTATGCGAGAAGAAGCAGAAAATGATCCCTTTATCTGGAATTGTACTATGTGTAATCGATGTACGGTGGAATGCCCAATGGGAGTAAATATGAACGCACTCACAAGAGCCTTCCGAGGAAAAGTGGAAAGGGCACCCGGTTATTTGCAAGTTATTGCGGATGATCATATACGAACAGGTAATCAGATGGGTGTCGAACAAATTGAGTATGAGGAGACATTAGAATGGATTGAAGAAATGATGCAGGAAGATTTGAAGGATCCGACTTATAAGATTCCGTTAGATGTTCCTAATGCAGACTTCTTTTTTGGATTCAATGCTCGGGAGATTAAACATTATCCAGCTGATCTGCAAAGTATACTAAATGTTTTCCACGCCGCCAAAGCAAACTTTACAATTAGCTCTAAGCGCTGGGATGCTACTAATATTTGTTTGTTCACAGGCAAAAACGATGAATTCGCTGAAATATCACGCCCGATGTTTGAAGAAGCTGAGAGGTTAAACTCTAAGGAAATTATCGTCACAGAATGTGGACATGCTTTCCGATCGACCAGAGTATTTGCTCGTGATTACTGGAAAGGCAAACAGCTCCCTGTTCGCCATATAATGGAGTTGTATGAAGATTGGATTAGAGATGGCACATTAAAACTAGATAAGACCAGAAATACAATCCCAGTAACCCTACATGATCCCTGTAATACGGTTCGTAAAGAGGGGATTGTTGAGCCTCAACGCTATGTGTTGAGTAATACTGTAATGGATTTTCGTGAAATGTTCCCTAACAGGGAGTATAACTTTTGTTGTGGAGCTGGTGGGGGAGCGGGAGCCGTCGCTGAAACTAAAGCAATGCGTATGGTTAAAGCCAAACCTAAAGTTGATCAACTAGTGGCTACTGGTGCGACAATTGGATGCATCCCTTGCCATAACTGCATGGATCAGTTTGTTGACATGAATAAGCATTACAAACTTGGTATGAAAATGATGCATCTCACTGCCTTAATAGAAGTTGCCTTGGGTTTAGTAGATGAGGATAAGCAATTTTTTCATTGATTTATTTTATTTCACGCGGTACAGTGGAATAGTGGCATAGCATTAAGTTTTTACTTTTACTTATCAGAAAAAGGATAAAACCCCCGACAGTGCCATCAGCATTCGTACAGGGACCGAATTTAGAGCACGGGTCAAGTGATTTTGCCTGTGCTTTTGGTTTTGGGCTTAGGATATAAAACGGAATTTGATGTAAGTAAAGCCTAATACTACGGCCAAAAGACAATTGAATTAAATGTGGGAGGAGTTACTACATATTACAAACATATAGTCTGCTTGCTATTCATACAAAGTAATTAAAGAGCTCAGAGGAAACTGATTATAACAATGAGAAGCCTGTCATTGAAGTTGAATGATCGGGGTGCTGTATGATAACAGTTGAACTCATAAAAAAAGCCAGAAGTATACTCGGAGTAACGGATGCAGCGGATATGAACATGATCCGAAGTGCATACCGGAAATTAGCTAAACAATACCACCCTGATCGTAATCGAGATGATAAAAGCATAGAGGAGAAATTCAAATTAATTACAGAGGCTTACGAAATTCTTTGCGGGGAAAAGAATGCAGGGAGATATGGTATTTTGAAGACTAATACGGATAATGCAAATGAGCCATCTTATGATGATAAATCCTACTGGGAATGGTGGATGGAACGATTTAAGGACATATTATAAGTAACATTTTTATTAAAATGGGAAACTAACATTAACTTACTAAGATCTTGGAGGCTATATGTGTGAAGGTTACATATGTCGAACGTCAATATGAGAATAAAGTCTTTCCCAAAGGTCAATTTAAGCAATTTGCTCAAAAAATAGCTCGGTTTTGTAACTTATCGATAACCGACCTTTTTATCTTAATACACCGAAAAGATAATAATTTTGAGACAAGATCTACAGTCGACGACCTAATGAATATCTGGGAGATCGGCAAGACAATTAGTAGTCTTGCATTCCATTCTAGTTTTAGTATTATAAAGTTTAGACTTCAGTTGTACTCGAATGCTTTGAATATTACGTACAATATTAAGGGTGATATAGAAAATGCTAAGCACATCGTATTCTTGACAGAAAACACTTTGGAGCTTACAAGGCTCAGTGAACAAGGGACTGGCGAGTTGACCTTAGATAGTGATGAGGTAACTAATAAACGGGAATTCTTTGAAATTGAAGAATCATTATTTAACCTTATGAAACAGGTTTATGAAAGGGCAACTGAAAATTCGGTTGGATCATTTGACAAGTATTTTAACCAAGTGATCAAGTTGCGTTGCCAAGAGCGTATAGATGGTTAAAATACTTGGTGCAAAAAATTACAACTAGTACTCTACTCAGAAAGCTAATTCTCTATAAGTTCAGAGAAAGAGGGTAACGCATAGTGAGTATAGAAGTTACACGTCAATACGAAAACAAACTCTTTGATAAAGGTGAATTTAAGAAATTCGTTCTAAAATTATGTCGATTCCTTAATATATTACCATCCGATGGTTACACTTTCATACGTCAAAAGGATCAAGATTTTGAGATAAGCTCTAAAGTCACCTTTGATGAATTAGAAAACATCTATTATATTGGAACTACGGTTAGTCGTCTAGATTTTCATTATAATATTATTAAGTTAAGTTCTACGTCATGCTCAAATGCATTGAATGTTTTATACGTAATAAATGGTAATATGAAATATTCCGAAAAACTTATATTTTTTGTAGAGAACATACTTGAAATCACCAGACTTACAGAAGAGCTAAGCGAGTTGACCAATGGTCATCGTCAGGATACTCTAGACATCTCTACCGTAGAAAAATCTAAAGGTGTCATAGAAGCAGTACGATCCATTGAACCTTCTGTAGAGGGAGTTAATAAACGGCAATTTCTCGAAATTGAAAAACCAGTACTTAAACTTATGAAACAGGTTTATGAAAGAGAAACTGAAAATACTGTGGGATGGACATTAGAAAAGTATCTTCATCAAGTGATCCAGGCCCATTGCCAAGAGATTATGGGTTATAATCAATGAAAAATGATATTAATCGAAATATGGCGAGGTAATAATGAAACCCAACCGACGATTGAGGTGCCCATGCATCTTAGTCGGCGGTTTTTTATTTTAATATAAGCTTGATGTGAAATCTATAAAGACATTATGGTTATTGACATATGTTCAAAACCATGCAATAATAGCCTTATAAAGGGCATATGCCAAAAAATTATAAAGGAGACGATAAATTTGCCAGGAAGAGATGGAACAGGGCCAACAGAACGTGGAGTGGCGAGCGGAAGAGGTTTAGCCTATTGCCAGGGAACAAAGGCTGTTCGTAGCACTACTGGATTAGGACAAGGATTAGGTTCCAGAAGAGGCCATAGAAATTTTGCAGCAGACTTAACCGTATCCAAAACACAAAAGGAATTGCTGCAAGAGCAAAAAGCGTTCCTTGAAAGCAAGCTTGATATCATAAGCAAGCAATTACAGAGCTTGTAAGATGCAGCAAAATTAGCAGGAGAACTCTCCTGTTAATTTTGCGCAAATTGAAGAGAAGCTCCAGCTGTTCAGCAAAAATGAAAATGCTATAGGAATTATATTTTACTTTGAGAGTAACTCTCCAGCGGTAAATGCTTGTTTTAATAATTCACCCGATAACTTGAAATTAGGCGAACCTGTATGTGAACAAAGCAAGCTATCTGTAAGCTCCCAACCGAACATAGAGAATGTGCCATTGACGAACTGGATTGTGGCTTGAAACGCATCTTTGTTCTCGTTTCCTTGTGAGAAAATAGTAACTGCTTTTTTTCCAGGATAACGAGCTTGGAATGGGAATCCAGTGCCTACAAGCATAGGGTACATTCTATCAAGCCATTGCTTTGATTGCCCTGAGATTTGCATGAAATAAATGGGTGAGCCAAAAATTACACCGTCAGCATTTTTAATATCCTCGTACATTGGTTGTAAATAATCTTTTGTTGCGCAGCCCTCATGACTCCTACAATAGAAACAGCCTTGGCAGCCCTTGATACCATCGTCGTTAAGGTCGTAGATTTTTACTTCAGCACCTTTTGATTGAGCTCCTTTGATTACTTCCTGAATTAGTTTAGAGGTATACCCGTTTTTTCTTGGACTACCAATAAATGCGATAATTTTACTCATGATATGACCCTCCATTTAAATATTTTTTAATATAGCAAAATTATATCAGTATAATTGGGCTAAAGGCAAAAGAAACAAAGGGGAGCGTACCATTGGAAGGTCTGGTTTTTTTGTATTCTCTTGTAATCTTTCATAACGAAAAGGGCAACGGAAGGTACATATGATTTATTCGGTGTAAATAAAAAAAGGCCGTTTATAGAGAACTTCTACCCCCTAAAAATAAGTTCTTACCCCGTATCATAAAATGGACTGAAAAGCCATCTGATGTGGTGGCTCTTTTCGTGTCTGTCAAAAGGGGAGGATCTTATCTTAATGAACAAACAAATGAAAGCTCTTCTGTTTCAGATCGGAAGTACCTTATTCAAGTACGCTAAAGCCCTCAATATAAAAGTCATCAAGCCTCTGGGGAAAACAAGTTTTGCTTTAGTCAAAAAGAGAACTGCCCGAATCCGTTCGACACATTTTTGGAAGAAGTCAAAGTTTTGGAAAAGGGTTTTCATCAGCCTTACAGCCCTTCTTATCCTCTTTATAAGCGGGTTCTCTATCTATGTTTCAACCTTAGATGTGAGTAAACTCCAAAGCCCCCTCGCACAACCCACTTATATTTATGACAGGTATGAAAATAAAGTTTCCGAACTTTCTTCTTCGAAAATCGACCCAGTACCCATTGAAAAGGTACCTAAGACAATGCAGCAGGCGATTGTTGCCACCGAGGATCGTCGTTTTTATGAACACCAAGGTGTTGATATTTGGTCTATCTTTCGAGCTTTAGTGCACGACTTGCGTTCCGGGAACTTTTCTGAAGGCGGAAGTACCATTACCCAGCAGTTAGCCAAAAATATGTTCTTGCCTACGGATAAAACACTGAACCGAAAATTGAAGGAAGCAGCTTACGCTTTTAAGATCGAGTTGACGTTAAGCAAAGATCAGATCCTAGAAGAGTACCTCAATCAAATCTATTTTGGCGAGGGCCGTTGGGGAATCCAGAATGCAGCCCAGTATTATTTTGGGAAGAACGTTCAAGATTTAGATTTGGCAGAATCAGCAATGCTTGCCGGTCTTCCTAAAGCCCCAAGCCTCTTTAATCCGGTCAAAGACAAAGAGAAAGCCCTTGAACGCCGCAACGTAGTTCTTTCCTTAATGAAAGAGCAAAACTATATTTCGGAAGCAGACTATGAAAGAGCACATTCTTCACCTATTACCCTTCGTAAAGGAGTACTTGATACTCTTAGCGGGAAATTCGAACCTTACGTCAATTATGTCTTAGATGAGGCAATTTCATTATACGGGTTTACCGAGGATCAGCTCCTGACTGGCGGCCTCCAAATTTACACAGAAATGGACCCCAAGGTTCAACAAGCAGCTGAAGATGTCTATAATGACAATCAATATTTTCCTCAAGGGAAACCCGATCAGATTGTTCAAAGCGGTATGGCGATTATCGACCAGCATAATGGCGGGATTCGTGGACTCGTTGGCAATCGTGAACAGAGCGTCTTCCGAGCTTTTGACCATGCGACTCAGCTAAAGCGGCAACCCGGTTCTTCCATTAAACCCTTAGCAGTCTATGGTCCTGCTCTGGAAAAAGGTTATACGCCAAACTCTCTACTCTATGATGGCCCTCTCAATATTAATGGTTACTCTCCCAAGGACTATGACTATCAGTATCGGGGACAGGTTACCATGGAAAACGCTCTCCAAAACTCTTGGAATATCCCGGCAGTTTGGCTCCTTAATGAAGTCGGCCTAGACTCGGGAATGTCCTTTGCCCAGCGGGCCGGCCTTCCATTAACGACGAATGATCGTACTTTAAGTCTTGCCCTCGGGGGACTTACTACTGGTGTTTCCCCGCTCCAAATGGCTCAAGCGTACGGCGCATTTGCCAATCTTGGAACTATGAATAAGGCTTATGCAATTGACAAAATAGCCTCGGCAAACGGATACGTTTTTGCCCAGGCTAAATCAGAGTCAGTTCAAGTGACAGACCCTCAAAATGCTTATACAATGACCAAACTGCTTGAAAATGTCGTGAATAATGGGACTGGGAAAAATGCTTTTTTAGGACGTCCAACGGCAGGCAAAACTGGTTCTGTTGAACTCCCCCATACGCAAGAGTTTTCGGGTATCGCCAAAGGAGCAAAAGACGTGTGGTTCGTTGGCTACACTCCAGAGCTTACTGCCGCAATTTGGATGGGCTATGATAAAACTGACCAGAACCACTATTTAACGATTTCTGGAGGTTCCGGACCAGCTGTTGTATTCTACGAAGTCCTCTCCAGGGCCTTAAAAGATACCCCTGTGCAAGAATTTATGATACCTCAGGGTTACCAGGAACCTTGGGATCCTAGTGCATTTGGCATCTTTGGTAATAAAAGAGACCCTGGCAGTAATCCAAATGTCCCAAGCTTAAGAGATCAACCTCTAAACCCCGGTCAGAAGCTGAATCCTAAACCTAAGGGTAAAGGGAAAAAGGGGGATAAATGATCTTCAATGAGAAGAGTCTGAGGCTCTTCTTTTTGTTGTGATGGACATGAATGACGGTCACCATGCCGTGGGAATAGTGACGGAAGAAGTACTTGCCAACTTGAAATTTGTTTGAAGGACTAGAATTTGAATTCACACTGGCTTTTTTATACTATCAGAAAGTATAACCTTTCGTATTTACTTTCTAAGCATAAGGGCAACTAGGCTGCCGCCTTCGCTATGGCTGACAGAATGACTAATACGTGCGAAGACAGTGTCTTCGGGCGCCAGACAAGTTTTCTTTATGAACTTTTCACCGTTGTTTATACTCTTACTTTTAGAACCGACTGAAGTGAGGTGACAAAGTGGATCTGGAAGAACTGGTAAAACGGGCAAAAGCAGGCGACCAAGAGGCTTTAGTCCAACTGGTGATGGCAAAAAGTGAAGAATTCTACAGGCTGGCTTATGTTTATATGGGGAACAAAGAGGATGTGCTGGACGCAATGGAAGATATGATCGTGCTTCTATTTGAGAACATTAGGCGTCTAAAAAACGAAGCCTCCTTTTACAGTTGGAGCAAGACCATTTTGGTTAACTGCTGCCACAGCACTTTACGCAAGCAGAAAAAGGTTATTGCTATGGAAAAGGTTCCGGAAGGAAGTTATCAGGATGTGTTTACCGAAAAGGAGGAACAAAGCGCGCTGAAGGAGCATTGGGCTAAATTAAGCGAAAGGCAGCAGGAGGTACTTAAACTGCGCTTTTATTTGGACCTAGATTACGAATCCATTGCCCGGATCCTGAATATCCCTTTGGGAACGGTGAAATCACGGATTCATACAGGACTCAGGCTCTTGCAGCGAAGTATTGGAGGTGAGTGGGTTGAACAAATTTGAGGATATGTTTGAAGAAGGAAAAGCAGAAATCGATCGTTTGTCTGCTCCCGATGATTTAGAAACAAGGCTGAGAAGTGCTCTGGCTAACCGGAGGGTTCCCCGGCGCCCGCTGCAGAGATGGAAGTTGAGTATTGCTGCGGTTCTCGTGGCCTTTTCCCTGATTGCCTATAATTATGATGCCCTGGCATATTACGGCAAGCAATTGTTGGGCTATGACCAGATTATGAACGGGACTTTGAAGCAACTGAATGAATTGGGAAAGGGACAACTCATTGGTAAGAGTTATACCTTTAAGAACGGTTTTATCCTGACTCTGGACGGTGTAATGCTGGACAGCAATCAACTTCTGCTCTTTAGCACCCTGAAAGATCCGGCAGGAAACGTGGATCAGGGGGATATGATGCCGAGGATGACCATCAAAGGTTTGATTGGAGAGTACATGGAAAATAACAGTACCGGACAAATCAGTGCGGATAAGACTGAAATCAAATCCGTAACAAGTTTTGCCCCCCCAAAGTTCTTCGAAAAAAACCTGACATTAACGGTAAGCATAATGGAGAAGGGGACGATGGATAACGGCAATATTCCTTTTACGCTCGATCGAAACACGGCCATGGGATATACCCTGAAAAAGGACATTAATCAAACGTTTGATGTAGATGGAAGTAAGATTCATATTAATTCCATTCTCGCTTCACCCACGAAAACAGTTATTGACGGGTCAGTGATGAATATTCTGGAGCTTGCGGAAGCGAAGTTAAGCGGTGAAGATCGGCTTGCGCATATCTCTCCGGATTCTTTTGATTCACGACTCTATGCTAACGGCAAGGAGCTCGCTAAACAAGGGGGAGGAATGAGCACAAGCCTTCAAGGGATAATCTTTAACGAAGATTATGATGCTCTACCTACGGATCTTCAGAAGCTGGAGATCAAGCTTGTCAGCTTGGGTACGGATCACCAGGTAAACCAGAGTTTTACCCTTAAGCGCGGTTCGGATACTCCTGCTCTCAGCATTCTTGGGCAAACCATCGAAATCAAGAAAGTCTATCCCTCCGAGGGTGATACCTGTATTACCCTGAGCAGTGAGGATGGAGTGGTGCTAACAAAAGTCTACCTTCTTATAGATGGGAGACGAGTGAGCCTGAATAATACTCAGGATGATCATTATGACAAAATTGCAGAGGGAAAATCAGGCAAGATTGTTCATACGCGAACCCTGCATTTTCCGGGAACAGGGCAAAAGCTTGAGCTTGATGTCCAGCGTATGACTTATGTCAAGACGTATAATGAGGTCATCAATATTCCGGTAAAGTAGAATTCTGGTAAGCATCTAACCACGATTTTCCTAAAGGAAAAGTATTTTAAAAAGAGAATTAATTATTAAAGAGAATGGACATTAGAGGAGGCAAAATATTTATTTGCAGCATTAATTTTCACACTCGCCTTAGGGTTGTGGAAACACAATGCCAAATGCCTTGGATACGTCAAAACACTGCGGCTCAGGCTCAGGGAGCTAATGGCACTGAATCGCCAAAATCTGGCATCGGCCAATTTTGAATCGCGTAAGTGGCTAACATTTATTAATGTGCCACCGTAACATACACTAACGATAAGTCGGTAGATCAGGGGTAGATAGGTTACCGCAATATATTATGACAGATATGCAAAAGTACCTCGCTAGCATATCTGATTTTAAGTGTCGTTGCCTAGGGTTATGCAAGTACTGCGTCAAGCCTGAAGGTGAAGGAACTATCCATAAGTTCCTTAAATAGTAGAGATTAATCAATATTACCGTTCCAAGGATGTGATAAGGGGTCGCACAAACCTTAAAATCACATACATTAGTCAGCTATCGTCGCTCTTCGGCGTTGAAGGTGGCTTTTTGTATGTTTTATCGAATGCATATTGGTAGGTTTAACTTAATTACCTCACTTTAAATTAAACAGATTAACTGTAAAATATAATAAAATCAAGTTTGGATAAGTAATAAGCATTAACGCAGACAAGTATTCATATTATTACTTAATTTATTATAGCTATATTTAAAATTAATCGATACATTATCTTTACAAACCAAGCCGAATTAAATATAATAAAAAATACAGAAAGTCCTCCATAAAAGGGGGATTCTCCTTGAAATAAATTCAGAAATTACTTGATAAATACAAAAGTTTAAGTTGAATGAGGTTGTTTAAATGGCAGCTAAAATTTTAATCTTTCCAACAAGACACTCCCCGGATGAAGAAATTGAAGATCAATATGAAATTTATTATGCAAATAAATATTTGGCAAATTCAAATTCTATTAAAACCACTACAAACAGGATGCAAAATGAAAACTATTCTAGTTATAATGATACAATTACAATTCATGTAGGTTTCATTCAGTTTATATTACTTATAATTACGGTAATTGCGATTTTAGTTTTATGTTTTTTTGAAGGAAGTATTTTAAAATTTTAGAATATTAATAGACAGTCCGAACGCAACATAGTCAAGCTTTTCACTGCTTAGGGCGAATGCTACCCGTTATGGAGAGTAAAAAACTCAAAGTAAATTATTGTTTTAAGATACGACCTATAAGAGTGAAGTTTCATTTGGGTAACCTCCAAAAATTAATGTTTTTATACATAAAAAACAACTGTTATCTAACATCCTCTGGTCCATAGGCAGTCCTATCGAGGATTGATATCCTTGACACAATCCATTTATGAATATAATTTAATTATTAAGAATGGTTTGTTTTAGGTGCCCTGTCAAAGGGAGAATAGGGAACCGGGTGTAAGTCCCGGGCGGGCCCGCCACTGTAAAGGTAAGCCAATGTCAAAATGCTATGAACACGAATATGCTTCCAGTTTCAGCTGAACTTCACGACCATATTAAAGATATCTATTAAGATCACATAATGACAATAAATTGATTTCAAAAGAAACTTAAAAAAAATAGGGCTTTTTACACAGAGAGGCAACAACAAACTTGTTTTCAAGGTTTGTTATTGCCTTTTTTAATATTTTATCGTCAGAACAAATCTCATTCCTGAAAGACATGCTTAAAGCAGGTAACCGCTTTCACGGAACATTCTAGAACATAAGACTCAATATCGTTTAAGTGCTGATATATCACCTGTTCCTCCACCCCTGACGGCGCATATACCGTATAAATCACACGGCTTGTTTGCTCCGTTATGGCAGTTCGCAGATCGGGGCCTCGAAGGATGCTGGAGATAATACCCAGCTGATCTGAAATCATGATGTCGCCGTCTATAGTTGTTACATCCCTGCCATTTAGAGAAGCATAGCTTTCCTGTCCGGTCGAAACAATGAATCTCAGAGGGGACTTTATTTGATCAAAGTCGTGTCCGGCTGTCAGGAGCATATTTTTAAGCTCCGCCAAGAACATCGCTTCGACCAAAGGCAAACCATCCTGAATCGCTTTCCCCTTGATGACCGACTCCAACTGCGGCAGCACATGATAGGTGTGGCCGAACTTTTTATAGTATAAAACATAAGTATCTATGGGATGCAGCGCCTTCAACTCACCCCGTGTTGCATGACCGTATTTTTCTCTGAGCGAATGTTCAAGATCGTGTTTTATTGCAGCCAGTCTGTTGCCGCAGGCCGTATTTTGTACACCCTCCATAATCAGGATACCCAGAGAGCAATCCGTTGCGTTAACTCCTAATTCGTTCTGTATCATAGACATCATTTCGCCATCTCCTCTCCATTTTTCAATTCCTGCGCTTTTGTCATTCTGATAGAAATGTCGCCGGTTCCGATCAAAACCATGCCGAATATGACAAGAATTCCACCCAACCATTGCTGCCTTCCGGCGTGTTCACCCAATATGATTACCGACAAAAGCAGGGATGTAAAAGGCATCATACCCGAGAAAGCTGCGGCGGTAAAGGCTCTGCAGCGCTTGATTCCAGCGTACCAGAAAACAAAAGCCAGCGCCGTCACAAATAAGCCATACCACAAAAGCGCCAGCCATTCCAGAAGCCCAATTTCGCAAAGTCTCTGAACGGGATCTTCAAAAAACGCCGGGATCAGGCAGAGAATGAATGCGATTGTCGATACTAGCGCAGTCTGATCCAGCGGATTGATCGGTCCCTTTTGACTGGATGCGGTCTTGACGACTAAAATACGCGAGAAAATATTGAAAGTGGATTCGCTTGCCGCCGCGCAGAGCACCAGCATATTCCCACCAAAATGCTTCAAAGAAAAACCGTTTCCGGCACTCAACAGCCCCTGTATCATCAGAATGCCACCCACCGTGCCGATGATCCCCACGAGCTTTTTTCCGTTTACCGGTTCCTTCAATAATGCCATCGCCAGAAGCGCCGTCACTGCGGGCGTCGCTCCTGTCAAAACACCTGCTTCCACGGAACTGGTAAAATACAGGCCGTACAGCAGAAACATGCGAAACAAAAAAATACCAAATATGGCCTGAAACAAAATTAGGACATAGTCTTTTGCGGATATCTTGCGCAGGTTCTCCATCAGCTCTTTTCCGCAGACAGGCAACAAAAAAAGAAGCGCAAAGAAAAGGCTTGCGGATGCAATTGTAAATGTTCCGAGCTTTTCGGAAACAAATCTTGCGGATATAACGCTTGTTCCCGCCAGCGAAAATGCAAAAAATAAATAAACCGGCCCTTTCCATTTCTTCAACTTCAATCTTCCCTTCATAATGCCTTGCTTTGTCTTGGATGAATGGTATAATTTTACCAAGCAGACTGGTATAGGTGAAGTGCCAGTTCAACGCGGATTATATTAGACCAGTTGGAGGCAGTATGTGGGGAATCGAATTAAACCGGAAAAGTGAACAGCCGTTAAAACGACAGATTTATCAGGAACTGAAAACGCGAATCATGAACGGACAGCTGAAATCAAACGACGCTCTGCCATCCACGCGGGAGTTGTCCAAGGCACTAAACGTATCCCGAAACACCGTCGGAGAGGCTTATGAAATGCTGATTGCAGAAGGCTTTGTCATAAACCGTCAAGGGGCCGCCACGCGGGTTGCGGCGGGCTTATATATGGACAAATCTGATCCTTTTGTGCCTCGCGAGAATCGTTTGATCAAGCAGACGTTAAAAGCGGACTTTCGGACTGGAAGACCAGATTTGCGGCAATTTCCGCATTTTTTATGGCAACAGTTGCTTCATAAAGCTTCTGTGGAAATGCCGATTGAGATGTACGGATATACTGGTCCGCAAGGTCTTCCCGCATTGCGCTCGGAAATAACCGCCTGGCTTTTCAGAAGCCGCGGCCTTACGGTGAACTCAGACGATATCTTTATCACAGCGGGCGCAACCCATGCTCTGCATCTGCTGTGCGACCTGCTATGCGGAAACGGCAAAAAAGTTCTGATGGAAGACCCCTGCCACAGCGGCATGCTTCAGACGTTCTTATATAAAGGATGCCCGATTGTTCCCGTCCCCGTGGATTCTCAGGGAATGCAGATGCAATACCTACCCGACGGTAGGGATGCCTGCGCAATTTATGTTACGCCGTCACACCAATTCCCCTTGGGCGGAATCCTGCCCGCCGCCCGGCGCGCAGCGCTGATTCGTTTTGCCAGAGAAAACGGTCTGTACATTTTGGAAGACGACTACGACAGCGAGTTCCGGTATTGCGGAGAACCCATCGCCCCGCTGTATGCGATGGATCCACAGCATGTTATTTACGTTGGAACCTTCAGCAAATCGCTGTTTCCGGCACTCCGAATTGGTTATGTCATTCTGCCCGAACAACTGCATAGGCAATGGGGCGAAATACGCACCCATACCGATGTGCAAAACCCACCCTTTGAGCAGGCGGCACTTGCTGAATTTCTACGAACGCGCAAACTGGACAGGCATGTCCAAAAAATGCGCAGGATTTATGGGCAGCGGCGGCAGGTTCTGATGGAATCGCTGAAAGATGCCTTTGGCAGTGCATGGATGGCCTACGGCGATGACGCCGGACTACACATTGCAATAGATTTTCCGGGAGGGTGTTTTGATGAGACGTTCCGTAAACGCTGCCTGCAAAACGGTATCTATATAACCCCTGCGGAAATCCATTGTATCGAAAAAGGAAGGCTTCAGAGCAAGCTTATCATCGGATACGGGCATCTGGAGCCGGAAGAAATCCGAAACGGCGTTGAATTTTTACGTGATTACATGGAATCCATCGCGGGAACCGTTAGATAGTTTAATTTACATTGTGACAGCATGTATTTAATTATCTTCTGGGATAGCTTGTACATGTAAAATGACAATGGGGTTGGCTCCAATTGACGGTTTGGGTTTTCCGTTTCTAAGCTACGGGGGAACCCAATTTATCATTCAATTAATGGCTATTGGATTAATTCTAAATATATTCAGGAATGAGGTATTCAAATGTAGACAGGGGATAAACCAACCTATAATGAAAAGTGTATACCTCTGATATTAGGTTAAATTCGATAGTAGTTACCGAAGTAATTATTTAATATCTTTAAGGAGGATATCCGAATGAAACTACCAGTAAAAGTAAATAAAATAGGAAATAAGAGAATAATCCACCGGAGGGTAAAATACATCTTTGGGATTTTAGTAATATTAATAATATTAGGAATAATTTACGAACAACTCGGAGAACATCTTGACAGCAGAGAGTTTAAAGCACCAGGTCAATTAATCAATATCGATGGACATAATATGCATATTTTCGCAGAAGGACACGACAGTCCAACAGTCGTATTTGCTTCTGGGTGGGCAATACCGAGTCCCTATATAGATTTCTATCCACTCTATAGTGAGATTGCAAAACATACAAGAGTAGTTGTTTATGATAGACCGGGATATGGATGGAGTGATGCCTCTAATACTCCAAGAGATATTGATACTATAACAAAAGAATTACATGAATTATTGATAAAATCAGGAGAAAAGCCTCCTTATATCCTTGTCGGACATTCGATAGGCTCACTTGAAGTGTTAAGATTTGCTCAATTGTATCAAAATGAAGTTAACGGGGTCGTTTTACTGGATGGCTCAAACCCTGACATGTATACACATATGGTAAAACCGTCATTATTAGCCAAAATAGAAGCTTCAGTTTACCATAATTCACTTATCCTGCTAAATAAAAGCGGAATATCAAGACTCTTATTTACTGTCGTGCCAAATTTTTATTATTCAACGCCACTGGCATCTGCGAGAAATAACTTGGCCTTAGTTCCAGGAAAGCTAAGATATTATTTTATGAAAATTGATGAAGCTATGTTTCTCAAAAATTGTTTTGATAGAGACCAAGATAATGAAGCCAAGAATAAAGAGGCAAACGCTTTAAAAGTGGAGGAAAATGGTTATATCAATAATATTCCTCTTGTAATATTTACATCTGGGGAATACAACAGTTATAAATCAGAGAGTGAAAATCAAGCAAGATTAAAAAATTGGTCTTCTGAAAGTAAACAAATTATTGTAAAAGATTCAACGCATGCCATTCATTGGTGGCATCCGGAATTGATCAATCAAGAGATTACAAATCATATAAATTCAACAAAAACGGCAAATTAAGATTTCTCTAACTACCGATACACGATAGTTGCAGATAGTTGCATTTTCAATTAAACAAAAGTTAAATAATGACTTTGGATTTGATAATCTTAATATTATCGTTTTGTCGCTTTTACTTTTGGTGGTTCATCTCCCTTTCTTATAATAAGGAATGTAATTTTCAATTTCAAAACGAGCATTTTGAAATTCATATGCAAAACTATTTATAAAGCATCATAGCTTTAACCGCTTTTTTCTGTAGTGTTGCAGCAGGTAGGAATAACAGCGTTAAGGTGGCCACCTAGTTGCAAAAAAAGCACTTGACTTGGAGCCAACTCTAACTGTTAGTATATCGAATGTCAGGAGGTAAAATCGCGTATGACAATTACAGAAGTTAGTAAAAAGTTCGAACTTTCGCAGGATACACTCCGCTATTATGAACGCATCGGACTGCTTCCGAGTGTGAACCGCAATAAAGGCGGAATCAGAGATTATACGGAAGAAGACTGTAAGTGGGTCGAATTTATCAAATGTATGCGAAATGCAGGTCTTCCGATTGAAGCATTGATTGAGTATGTTGGGCTGTTTCAACAGGGTGATGAAACCATAGAGGCTAGAAAAGAACTCTTAAATTAGCAGCGTAAACAGTTAGTAGCAAGAATGGGGAACATGCAGAAAACACTGAAACGCCTAAATTATAAGATTTCAGTCTATGAAAATGTAGTTGTTGAAAAAGAAAAAGAGCTAAAAAGAAAGAAGGATTAGAAAAATATGAATGAATAAATAAATAATTTACGTGAAAGCTGGCTTACGCATCTTGCATTAGCACGAATCCTCAAAAGGGCATAGTTGAATGGATGGAACCCGTTGCGGATCAGGAATATATCGCTTCGAATTTGAAATAGAATATGAACTTAAACGAAATGAGGACTTAAGTGACCTAGGGTTAGATTTCGCTGGTTTTTAAGGTGTCGATGTCGTTAGTGACTGTGGGGGGATGAATATTGTTAGAACTTAGCGTAAATACAAAAGCAGATAATCCTTGCCCTATATGTGGAGATCCGGGTCAAAAGGTAACGAAAATTACAGTAGAGCATCAGGTGAAAAATAATATTTCAGTACATGATGAGCAGTTTTTTCTATGTCGAACCCCAGAATGCGAGGTTGGTTATTATACCGAAGACGGAAAGGTAATTAGCCAAGAGCAATTAATAAACAAGATTTGGTTTAAAGATAATATTTCTTCCCCTATTCCTATTTGTTATTGTGCAAATGTTACGAAAGAAGAAATTCTTTACCATGTCGCTGAGCTAAAATGTTGCTCTACTTTAAATGATATTAAAAGCCATACAGGAGCTAACACTGGATGTAAATGTATAACAAAGAATCCTGCCGGTACCTGATGTGCTACAGTAGTGCAATCGGTGATTGCCAAAGGCTTAACTATGCGTAATACATAAGACCACAAGATGCCGTTTCAAAGGATGAAGGGGAGTACATTGATTTTTCTTGCTTGAAAGCGAGTCAGTTTTAACTTTAATAGAAATCTGAAAGAATAACAGATATTCGATTCATAGTTCTATTGGACAATATTGTTACCTTTCCGATAGAATATCAGCATTAACATAGCAGCAATGAAAGCCATAATTGCCCCATAGTAAAACGGTGCACTATTATTGACATGATCATAAAGCAGACCTGCAATAACGCTAGCAGGTAGTAATGTTATTCCTGCTAGACAATTATACAGTCCAAGGCCTGTGCCTCTTTTTTTCTTATCAATCAGATCAGAAACCAAGGCCTTCTGAATGCCATCGGTTGCCGCACTATAAAGACCATATAAAGCAAAGAGCATAACAAGTACAGTTTGACTGTGTGTTTTTCCAAAACTAAAATATATGAACGAATAGAGTAAATACCCAAATATTATTAGTCTTTCCCGGCCTATTTTGTCCGATAATATACCCGCAGGAATAGAAAAGATCACTGAAACGGAGTTAAAGATTAGATACATAATTGGAATAAAAGCATCCTGGACTCCAATATCACTAGCTTTAATAAGTAGCAAAGCATCTGTCGAATTGCCAAGGGTAAATATAAATATGATCCCAAGAAAAGCATAATATTTCGGTGAAAAATCCTTTAAAGTAATCCTACCTAAGCGTTCCAGCTTATCTTTACTTGCTTCTTTCACAAAATAGATAATTGAAATCAATCCTAATAAACCCGGTATTGCGGCAAATAGGAATACCTTACGGTAGTTACCTGGAAAAAATGACAAGATTCCAAAAGCCAAAAGGGGGCCAAGTATTGCTCCACTATTATCCATAGCTTTATGAAAGCCAAAACTCTTCCCCTTCGTGTTATCAACAGCAGAACCAGCGATCAAACTATCTCGCGGGGCAGTTCTAATCCCTTTACCAACCCTTTCAGTAAATCGAACAAAAAGAACTTGCAGTGGGGAAGTAACCATCGAGAAAAATGGTGATAGTATCGCTGTCAATGCATAGCCTATGATCATAAAAGGCTTATTCTTTCCGATTTTGTCACTCCACCAGCCAGAAAAAGCTTTAAGAACGGAGGCAGTGCTTTCTGCGATTCCCTCTATTAATGAAAGTTCAGTCTTTGTTGCTCCTAAGGTCATTAAAAACAACGGCATGATTGCATAAATCATTTTCGTTGTAGTATCTGTTAAAAAACTAGTAATTCCAACAAAGAAAATGTTCCGTTCAAGTCCCAAAATCTTTTTTTCTATCGTACCATTTTCACTAATTATTGTTGATAGGTTCTTATTTTCCATGATAAATACTCCAAATCTTATATTGATTTGAACTGGTTCCTATTATCCGTTATGTCGGTCACATCAACAGATTCTCGTGCATGAGAGCGTTATTTGATGCTTAATTTGAATTCCCTTTAGCGTATTTCCCATAACAGAATATTCTATCCGCTAGATTAGAAAAGGGTCTAAATATCGGGTTAACTAGCCATGCGATTTTAGCGCTTACAACACCTATTATAACACTTGCGAGCACATCTGTCGGCCAATGCACACCTGTGTAAACACGGGCAATTGCCACTAGAATAGCTAGAAGTGTAAAACTACCTCTCACCCAAAAAGGTGCTTTATTCCAAGACCCTGCGGCAAAGCCGAAACTGCCCGAAGCATGGTCACTGGGAAATGAGGCATCTACCGAATGAGGGATAAGCTGTGTAAATGTGCCTTTGGGAAGGGTAACAAAAGGACGTGGCCTAAACCAAATGTTGGAAATAATGAGATTGAACACTAGCGCCAGAATACCAGATAACCCCATGACGAGTAGGGCATGACGGTAATCTGTATCTGCTTTAGGTAAAGTGAACCAAGCAATTACAAATAACAATGCATAGAGTTCCAAGGCATATTGAGCGAAAAATGACATGATGATGTCAAAACTATGGAGATGTCCTGCAAACTGATTGAGTAAATGGTAACCGAATAGATCAAACGAGTTCATGTTTTATACCTCCTTACATTCTAAAAGACGAAACAAGAGGTTAAAAAGTTCGCGAACTTTTTAACCTCTTGTTTCGTCTTTTATGTTAAGGCCCTAAATCATGGTTTATCTGGGACATTTTAATCTCGTATCCGCTACGCTCGTCGCAACTCTAAGGAACCTTTCCTATAAGAATGGCAACCTATACAGTTTTGGGTGCTTTGCCGTGGTGTTTTATCTTGATCTTATTGGGGCAAAATTAGAAGAACTGGAATTCGCTTAAACCATTATTTCATCGTTTGATCGTTTGATAATAGGAGTCGCATTTTTGGCTTTGACTTATTGGTTGTGGCGACGTCGCTCCCGCTAAAACAAGGTATCAAGAAGCAAAGAAGGTCAAAGTGTTTTGGGCATTGAGGAAAACGTGATATTGTGTGGTTACAGACAGTAATTTAAAGCTAGACGGTAATTGAGCTGTGGAAGGGGTTTAAGATAGGCTATGAGGTGCTTGAAATTGGTAATAGGAAACCCTTGTACCGCTATTTTATTTTACGAGAGGAAAGTATCATGTTGTGGCAGAGTTTAACCATGAATTAATTGCTAAAGTTCGTGCTGGGGATAAAGAATCATTTGAGATATTCGTAAAGTCTTATACACCTTACGTTTATCGCACAGCGTTTGCCTTTCTACACGACCCAGTTGAGGCGGAAGATGTATCCCAAGAGATTTTCCTAAAGATTCACCGTTCCATATCGCAGCTGAATGATCTACATGCCTTTAATTCCTGGCTTAAGAAAATAATCACTCATAGTTGTTTAGACCACATAAAAAAACAGGAGCCGACACCTACCCCATTCCTAGAACTTGATTTGGGGTTCCACGATACTTCCCTACACTGGGATCAGCACCTAGACATTTTGGGAGCCTTAAAAAATCTCAATATTGAGTATCGGGAAACACTAGTGCTCCGAGAATGGGAAGGGTATAGTTATGAAGAAATCGCCAATATTTTGGGGGTTCCAGTTGGGACAGTAAAGTCAAGAATTCACACCGCTAGGCTTCAATTAAGAAAAACCCTCTCTCCAGGAGAACTATAAAGGAGTGGTAACGTTGGAATGTCAAGAATCTTTGGAACGGATTTCAGAATACATTGACGGAGAATTGGGTGAGACTGAGTATGAAGAAATTAGGGTTCATCTACTTTCCTGTCAGAATTGCCAGAACATGGCGAGGGAGTTTCAGATGCTTCAAGAAAGGGTTCAGCAATCACTTGAGATCACTCCTATACCGATTGACTTAGAACAACGTATTCTTATCTCCATCAAGCGAGAACAGGCAAGAATCAGCAAGCAGAGAGTTTTTACGATCATTACTCTAGTTCTGATGGGGAGTCCGCTTCTTCTTTTGTCACCATTCATTCTTAGAATCGTTCATTTGTTCTACACAACCGGTTATGCTTTTTGGCGGGTAAAAACGGTTCTATTGATGCAGTTGCCAACGGCAACCAGTTGGGGAATTGGGGTTACATTTTTCTTTTTAAGTATTATGGGTATTTATACAATGCGAGTATTATTTCGGGGTAGCCGTTTTAAAGAGGTGTCTTTATGAAATTCAGGCGTAGATATGGCCTAGGAATAATTATAATCACAGTATTACTGTTCTTTTTACCTAAGCATACTTTAGCCGATGAGATAATAACGCAGGTGGGGGGGTATCCCATTACAGTCCTCAACGGTCATTCTGTTGAAACGGTTCTTAGCGTTGGGACGGACGCACGAATTGCCGGAAATGTGACCGATGCTGTTCTTGTGATTAACGGCAATGTGTATTTGGAACCAACAGCCCAAGTGGATTTGGTCATTGACCTTGGTGGACATGTTTACAATTCAGCCTTAAAAAATCCCAAGACGGGAGTCTTTGAGGTCAACTTTTCGGAAAAGCTACTTAATGAATCCTTGCTTGGGGGAGTCATTCTCTTGGGAATCTGGGCTCTAAGAGTAGTGGTTAGTCTTTTAGGTATCGTTTTCCTTACTGGATTGGGTTACTGCATGAGAAACCGTTTAAGCTCATCTGAAAACTTACTTTCTGCAGCTTTTCTTCGTTTATTTGGGATAGGCACAGCGTTTTTAATGTTACTCGTATCTTTGGCAGTTTTGCTTACCCTGACGGTGTTTGGTATTCCGTTGGCAGCTCTCCTTATCATCTTGGGTATCGTTTTAGCGGTTCTTGGGCTGATTCCTGTTATGCAATTTATTGGAACCAAGGTATTGTCATCAAGGATATTGGAGTACCCTGCTATTACCAGGTGTTTAGCTCAATCCACATTATTTGTCGCCTTGGTTAGCCTTCCACTCATAGGTTTAGTATTTCTCATTGTTATGGGGCTAACTGGCCTAGGGCTAGCATTAACTATGGGTTGGAGACATTATAAACGTCGAAAGCGTCTTAAACTTGACGTTACCTCTGGGTGAAAGGAGTCATCATGACATCTCAGCTTCTTTTCCACTATATTACGCAATACGGCTACGCTGGATTATATCTAATTGTTTGTATTTCTATTTTAGGGCTTCCGATTCCTGATGAATTACTTATGACGTTTGTTGGTTTTCTAACTTATTCAGGTCAGTTAAACCCTGTGTTAGCAATTTTATTTGCAGCTTTGGGTTGTTGTACCGCAGTCACCATTGAGTATTTGTTAGGATCGTTCTTTCAACGTAAAGTCTTAGTGCTTCTCAAAAAACATGCTGGAAGCTCAAAGATAGAAAAAGTATTAAGCTGGTATCAGCGTCATGGAAGGAAACTCCTAACCGTTGGTTACTTTATACCTGGTATGCGTCATATCTCTGGATATGTTGCAGGTATGAGTAGAATGAGTTACCGCAACTTTGCATTCTTTGCCTATCTGGGAGCTATTTTATGGACGACCCTGTTTATAACGCTTGGCAGACTCCTAGGTAGTCAATGGGAAACGCTAATGCCAATCATTCATCGTTATTCTCGTATTTTGGGGATAACTACCGTAGCGTTCATTCTGATTTTCTTCTTTTTCTATAAGAATCATGATTGTGTAATTTCATGGCTACAAAACAAACTGTCAATTCTACTAAGCCATTACCAGTCCCTAGGTAAACAACGTTTCATTGTGCTGGTTGGAGTTTTGTCCTTTACGACACTTTTTATCATATTGATGGGTTTGATTCAGGATCTTGTTTTCCATGAAGTTGGGGAGTTTGATAACTTCGTGGTATCTTTGTTGGAAGCAACTTCATGGCCTTTGGTTATTAATGTGATGCGAGGGGTTAATAGTCTCGGAATTCATATGATATTGATGCTTTGGTTCTCATTAGCAGTGTTTCTTGTAAGGATCAGGACTAAACTCTGGACGCATGTGCTGCCTCTGGCAATGGCATGGGGAGGAGGCGCAGTTATTGACTATTTATTCAGGTTTCTCTTTCGTGGCGAAAGTGTTGACATTTTTACAAATCTTATACCCCTTCAAGCCCCAAGTTCAGGATTTTTAGTAGCGGCCCTTTCTTTTTATGTTTTCTTAGGATATTTAATTGGGCGAAACCAAACAAGGTTTCGTCAAATATTGATAATAATCTGCGAGGCTGTTCTGATGTTTCTATTGGCAATTAGCCCTGTTTATCTTCGGATTCACGCCCCTAGCACTATGGTCACCGCTTTAACTGTCACTGGTTTATGGGCTTTCGTTTGTGTCTTTGTATATGAATTTAGTCTTTATCAATACAAGGTTAATCACAGCGAACTAAAGTAAGGGGACTGAACGACAGCTACTAAGAAACAAGGAGTGATTGATAAATGAAAACCCAAGAAAAGACATCCATCCCTCCAAAAGAGCTTGCCAAATTTAGTAAGTCGTTAATATGGGGATTGTCAATAAGTGAAGGGAAATGGAGATACAATCCGGAAACGGATGCTTTCTATAAATCATTCATAAGAAGTATAAGAAAATGGTAAACTCAGTGATTGATTATTATAACAAAAATGCTCATGACTTTTACAATAATACCGTCAATGCGGATATGAGCGAACACTACAAGCGATTTGAAAAGCACCTAATACTAGGCAGTCGCATTCTTGATGCTGGTTGTGGTTCGGGTCGGGACAGCCTTTATTTTCACACTAAAGGCTACAAAGTGGACGCATTTGATGCCTCCGATGCTATGGTCAATCTAAGCTCTCAATTAACTGGATTATCCGTTCATCATGCTCGATTTGAGGATGTTATGTTCGAAGATAAGTTTAATGGTATTTGGGCTTGTGCTTCCCTTTTACATATTGGTAGAGAAGCAATAAGAGGCGTTCTCCAGAGACTTGTGGATATGCTTTGCAAAGACGGCGTATTTTATATGTCTTTCAAGTATGGTAACATGGTTTACAAGAAGGATGGCCGAAGTTTCAATTGCTATGATGAAAATGCCTTTTCGAGAATGATCGAGACATTGCCGGAATTAAGGATTTTAGAGTTATATAAAACAAAAGATTGTAGGGCCGGTAAAGACGGCGAATACTGGCTCAGTGCTATATTAGTGAAAATCTAAGTTTTATTGATAAGAAGTTGCGAGCAAAGCGAGAAATGAATTTGGTTGAATGGGGAGGGATATCACATGAAGAATTGTGAAATGAAATTAGCTGGCAATATATTGACTATAACAGTTGATATTTCAAAGGAATTTGGGAAATCTGCTTCGGGAAAAAGTATTATTATTAGTTCGACTGAAGGAAATGTGTCAATACCAGACAAAGAGGATATAAAAATCGGTTTAAATATTTATCGAAAGCCATGAAAAATTGATGGACTTATACGTCCTTGGCATTCTCTGGTCAATTGGCAGCCCCATAGAGGACAGGTTCCATATTTATGCTCCGATACAATGACCGTTATTTTCTCGATGTTGTTCGCGAAGCATTGAGTATTTCTCGCTGGGGATGACATCGATAATAATGAAGATTCGAAATTTTGTCAGAGTAATGGTGTATTTGTCCTATACTAATAGTATAATTGTTGAAAAAGAAAGTGAAAAACACTTCATGTATGCATATGTATGCATGTTTTTATCCGGCTGTCCTTCGTTTTTGCAAGGTCACCAAAATTATCCTACCATTCTTTTAAATCATTTTTTGAAGAGGTGTGCCAAAATGATCAATCTACCAATATTCTGTAATTCTTGTGGAACAATCTTCCCTTCAGGTAACGTTGTGGAGAATTTAACGGATAAAATCAATGATATTAGCGGTAGTTGTCCACTTTGTGGAGAATTCGGTCAAGTTCCATCAGGTATTTACAATTTTATCGGTCACACAATTGAACTTTTAACTGGCCCAAATAAAACGATCGATGAACTTAACAAATTATCACTAATTTTGCGTACTTACCAGGATAAAGAATCTGGTATTAATGAGATTAGGCAACAGATTAAACAAGAAGTTCCCGAATTAACTTCTATAGCCGATCTATTGCCTGAAACCCGTCAAAATATCTATCAACTCATTCAAATTATTCTTTTTATCATTACCATAATAATAACATTAACTTTAGAAGGCCAACAGGGACCAATAACAGCCGAAACTATAGTTGCACAGTTATATAAGCATCTAACTCCCTCTACTAATTCACCCAATGATAAAATAAACAAGAACTTTAAAGTAGGAAGAAACGAATTATGCACTTGCGGCAGCGGAAAAAAATATAAGAAATGTTGTGGTCCAATTAACAATAGTGAAGACAACCTCAACCTTTAACCAACTCAACAAGCATTCCACCATCTCGGAGATGTCCATTATTGCTTCTCGCTATTTATCGGAACATGGTTCATAATGCCACACCCGAAGATGTTAAAAGTCGCGCGCCTAGAAGGACCGATCCTCTAGTGATTCTCAGTTTTCGAAGTTACCAGGGCAACCACAATATGGTGCATCCCTAGAAGCAAGACGCCCAGTGTCATGCCCCAAAGCCCGATCGAATAGAGCGACGACGCAACTTGCTTGCAACTCATCAAGACCATGCTAACCATGCATAAAGCCGTGCCCCATACCTGCGGTTTTTCCATATACAGCCCTGCATATTTAACGCAATGGTCGTCATCTTTAGCCGGAAATTCGAACCAAACCCGGTTCCAGACGAGGGTGAAAAGTACGGTGATGGTTGCTCCCCAAGCCATGTATAGGGGAAAAAGCTGCGCGGGCATGGGCAACGGTAAAATAGCTGGAAAGACAGCGGTGGCTGCCGCCGGAGGATGATCGGCGTCAAAAACCTGCATCAGCAATGCAGCGTAAAGCATCGTTAGACTGAGTTTAACCGGAATAACAAAGTCAGTTCCCCCTGCCAACAATTCTCCGGTCCAAACTCCCGCCAGCCCGCCGAAGGATGAGACAAAATGTCCGACAATGACCGGTTTAGGCCGAGCCACACGCAAGTACACGCAACTGGAATTGATAAAACAGGTTGCGGCCAGAGGCGGAAAGAGCACTGCTATCCCTGCGACTTTGGACAGAATACCGATGATGGCAAGCAATATGCTGCCGCCAAGCGAGCCCCAGACGATGCGCGACAACGAAATGACTCCCGGTCGGTAAACGTCCCTCTCAAATTCTCTTCGGCAAATGGACCTAACTCTTATCTGCACCGAATTCAATTTCTTAGGCACTTATGCACCCTCCCCTCCATGCAAAGCTTTGGCTCGACTGCAAGTTCGTGGTGGGCACGACAAAGCACTGTGCCCACCTGGGTTAATGACTCTTGCCGCCTGTATGAGGCAAGTTAGCGTGTTTCGACCGACATGTCCTGAGCAACGGCTTCCCTGGGCTTTGAAATGAGAGGGCTAAACGTCCCAAGCAAGCTTCTTTCTTGCAGCCTTAAAGTCTGAGATGATCATCTGGGCAAGTTTTTCTGGGTCCGGGTCAACGTTCATGCAGGAACCGAGCAGTTCTCTTGTGCCTCCGTAAAGGAAATCCATCACCTTTTTAGAACCTTGCACCGGAGCATGGACACAATGGTAGGAATCGAACCCCAGCATACGGAAAGCAAGGGCGGCGCCTACGCCCTTCTCGTTGGACCATTCGGGCGTCACTTCAGCAAAGGGCAAATCTTTGATCGGATGGCCGAGCAGGCCAGCTATGGTAGCGAACGTGCCCACGGCATGGGCGTTATCGATGCATTCGCCGAAATGCCAGACCGGGGGCATATCCGAACCGAGAAATTCCTGCAAACTATTGCCGCATTTATCCTGTCCCTTGACCGAGCAGTAACCAAGCTTGGCCATTGGAAAGGAGGCACAACCGTTGGCAAAGATAAGGATGTTATTCTTCAGCAAGATGTCTGCAACATCCACTATGGCCTTCTCAAACACGATGCGGGTATTTGTGCATCCAGCCAAGTTGATGATGCCGAGAATCTTGCCCTCCTTAAGAGCGTCGGCGATGGGTTTGACGCTTCCACCATAGTATTCGCTGAGGTACTCAAGACCAAATCCCACTTCTGCTTGCACTTCGTAGGGAGGGATATGCCTCTTCACGTCCAGGCGGTTTTTGAAGCTTTCGATCGCGCGTGTTACAATTTTGTCGGCTAATTCCGGAAGTCGATTCAGATCGGAGAGATCTCGCTTGTAGCCGATATGTTCCGCCCCCGGCAGGCGGTTGGATTCGTTCGTGGTGACAACCACTGTTTTAAAGCAGTTCGCGACGTCCATGATACCCGGAAAAACTTCTTGGATGTCAGCCAGCCAAAGATCCAGCGCGCCTGTGCCCACTACCAGCTCAGCGCCGTTAGCGTTGGAGAGCGGAATGACTCCGCCAAGGCGGTACATGGTTGACAGGCCGGAACAACAGATTCCGTAAAACTGGATACCCTGGGCTCCAGCCTCCTTGGCCATTGTGACGAATTTATCGGTTCGGGCCGTTTTGATGACTTCCGTGGCCAGCATGGGAGCATGACCATGAATGGCTATATTAACAAAGTCTTTTTTCAGCGCACCAACGTTCGCCTTGATGGTGCTTCGCGTGGGAATGCCAAAGAGACAGTCGCTGGCAATGGAACCGCCCACCACGCTGTTCATGGAAAAGGTGATACCTAAGCGCATAAACTGATCCATCGCTTTACGCCAGTCTCCTTGGGTTGCAACCGTGGTCGCGTGCAAGGTCTCAAAAACCTCGTGATACGAGCTGATCGGAGTTATCCCGAGATCGTTCCAGACCTTCTGCCTTTCGGGCGGGGCTACTGCAGTGAGGGTTCGGTGCGTGCCAGGCACCGTACGGCTCATATCTTCGAGCAAAATATCCGCAATTTCACCGGCCAAAGCTTCAACGGTTTTACCTTCGGTCTCAAGGCCGTAAATATTGGCAACGCCAAGCACTTTGTTTTTACCCAAGATAGGGAGATCGATCTCTCCAGAGGCAGCCTTTTTCAGAGTTAGCATGACTTCACGGGCGCGCGCCCCATGCGCTGCCACACCTCCAGCTGCCGCGCGGGCCATGTTACGCGCTACGATGAGATCCGCAGTCGCTCCGCAGGTACCCCGTGGAGACTTCTCAGTTATCTTGCAAGGACCGAGCGAGCAGTTTTTGCAACAGACACCGGCTAATCCAAAAGCGCAGTGGGGTTTCTGTTTGTCGAAACGGTCAAAACAGTTTTCAATGCCCTTACTATCCATATAGGCAACCATTTCCCTCACTGCGGGATCAGGAGCCTGGGACATAACGTCAACTTTGCTGGCGAAGGACCTGCGATATTCCGTAACTGCGGCCATATAATCGGTGAAATCGTTATCGTAGTGATGATGATGGTGGTCAGCGTGGTGGTCATCGTGATCGTGATGGTGTTGGTCAGCACCATGCGTTTGTGAATGTTTCTTGTCTCCCATAGCGTTACTCCTCTCTTAATTAAAGGTAGCAATTTAAACAGGTGCCCTGTGCAATTGCTATGCCACTACTTTTATCAGCGGCATCATGATCCCCCCTTGTGTTTACAACAATGCAATTGATATGCCAGAGTCATTTATTGTGAAAATAATCAACAATGAGAGGTGGACACGAAGTTTCTTGAAAAGAAAAACACAATGACAGCAACGATAGTCCGTTGCTGTCAACGAAATTTCATTGCTGTCATTGTGTTTTAGTTGTAAGCGAGGGAGCGCCTAAATCACTTCACTTAGACGAGATGGTGCCTGGGAATGTCAAAAACCGATTTGCTTGGGCGCGGGCGAGACTAATTGCGGCCCTGCCAATCGTCAAGAGTGATCCCCATCTTTTTCAAGCGCGAAATCAGAGTGGTCGGCTTAATCCCAAGTTTCTCGCTTGCGCTTCTCGGCCCGTAGATCTTACCGTTACAGACCCTAAGCGCCTTAATCATATTTTCTCTCTCCAATTGACGTATTTCGGCATCAGTTAGGATACTGCGCTTGTCGATATGACCCTTGGTGTGGACGCTGGGGGCAGTGGGGCTGACTCCCAAGTGGGTTATAGAGGAAATACCGGAGTCCAGCTTCCCCAAATGAGACGTAATGACCGCCCGCTCAATGACGTTTTGGAGTTCACGGATATTGCCGGGCCAGTCGTATTGGGTCAGGGACTCAATATCCGATGGGGTGAGGGGAGGCTTTGGGCGGTTGATTCTTCGAGAGGTAAGAGCCAAAAAGTGGTTGACCAAAAGCGATATGTCTTCCTTGCGGTCACGAAGTGGAGGCAGAAGGAAAGGGAAGACATTAACGCGGTAGTAAAGATCTTCACGGAAGCGTCCCGCTGTGACCTCTCGCCCGAGATCGCGGTTTGTAGCGGAAATGATGCGCACGTCGACTTTTCGGACTTTTTCCTCGCCTACGCGCTGGTATTCACCTTCTTGCAGGACGCGCAGAAGCTTACCCTGCAGTTCGAGGGGGATCTCGCTGACCTCGTCTAAGAATAGCGTTCCTCGGTCGGCGATCTGAAAAAATCCCTCCCGATCCTTGTGCGCTCCGGTGAAAGCACCCCGAACATGCCCGAAGAATTCGCTCTCGAACAAATTCTTGGGGATAGCGGCACAATTAATTTTGATCATCGGATGCCCGACCCGCTTGCTTCTAGCGTGGATCTCCCTGGCGATGAGCTCCTTACCCGTGCCCGATTCCCCGGTGATAAGCACACTGGTGTCGAGGGGCGCAACAAGAACGATCTGCCGTAGAATTTCATGGAGGGCGTTGCTTTTGCCGATGATACCGTTGAAGGACTGGGCGATATTGACTTCTTCACGCAGGTAAGCGTTTTCATTCTCGATTTGCCTTTTGAGACGTTTGATCTCGGCAAAGGCTCGCGCATTGGAAACCGCATAAGCTAAATGATCAGCGATCATACGCATCAGCCCGAGCGCTCCCTGATCTAAAGCAATGCGCGTAAACATTGCCAGAACACCCAGGACTTCACCTTTGAAGATCAACGGCTGACCGACGAAGCTAGCGATATGCTCTTTTTTCACCCAGGCCCTATCGGCAATCCAGTCAGAGTTACCGCAAATGGCTGAGACGTTGCCGGGCTGGCCCGATGATGCAATCCGGCCAACCTTGCGTACTCCGATGGGGAAGCGCCTAAAGGCACCGTGTTCGATTGTGTTCCAGTTGGTTGTGTTGTCTATGGAGAGCCCACGGCTAGCCATCAAGTGGAGGCAGCGGCTTCTATCCTGGCAGGCTGCGTACTCATTGCAGGTGTTGCAAATATCCCCTGGGGTGATCATCCAGACCCTAGCCAGGGCCACGTTACAGGTCGATGCCAGAGATGATGTAACCAATTGCAGCAATTCATCGACCGAACGCTGCTGCGCCATCTCCAGAAGCAAGAGCTGAAAGCTTTCGAAATCCAAATTGAAGTTAGTTTGAGTCATGGGGCACCTCGGCGATTTTTTTATAGGAATTAAGTCAATATTACCACATAAAAAGGACAAAAGTCTGATAATTCAATGAATATGTGGCTGAAAAAGCAAAATAGGCATAGAAACACGGGTGTAGGAAGAGCATTTTCCTACACCCGTGTTTCTGTTGCAGACGCCTTAGTGATCTTGCAGGTCTCACTCCAACGGAAGTTATCAATACTTTTTTAGGCAATTACTCAGGGAGGCAAGATGTGGCAGAATTTCAGATGTTCCTAAATTTTTTTAGACATTGTAAACGATTATTTACGCCCAGCTTGTGATAAATACTACCAGTGTGAGCTTTGACTGTCCTTATCGTTATTCCTAATTCTGCCGCAATCTCAGTGTTATCATAGGCCTTGAGGATACAATTAAAAACCTTTAGTTCCGTGGAAGTTAGAAGTTTATCAAATGTATTTGGGCTGACTATAAACGTCGAATGCTTGACAGCGTCTTCTGTCTGGCTAAGCAGTTCTTGGGCATAGGCTGCCAACCTATCCTCTTCATTATGCCCCTCGATATATAATTTCAATAGCAGGACCATCGGATCAAGCTCATCAACAAAACTTCTGATATACCCTTCGTCAAATCCTACGGAGAGGGCTTTTTCAAAATATTCCTCTGCAAGTGCTTCATTCAAATATGATCACCCATCAGATTATTGTATTAAACAATGTAACGGTCGATGACCCTGATCACCCGGGACAAACCATCACCAAGCAGTACCTCGATTATGCTGACGCGCCCGGCAAAGAAACTGAAATCACCACCTATTGCGAAACTGCGGCCTGGATTTATATTACCGAAGCCCTTGCCGGGCTAATCGCAGCCGTGGTAGGCATCGTGGTGGGAGAACTCATCGATAAAGTAGTTGCCCGGGTCATTATCGGCATTATCGTCGCTCTGGTGGTAGCGGTCGTAGCAGCTATCCAGGTGATTATCGATAAGGTCATCGCCGAAGGTGCGGCTGAAGCCATGCCCCCGGTGGATCCGCTGATCTATGCGGCCACCCATCCCATTCAGTGGCCCACCCAGACCTCTGACTTTACACTAACCGATGCGCACATTAACGGGGTTTTTGTGCTCACCGGCGACCCGCACTTTGCTGATCAGCTCGAGCAACTAGCCGTCACCCATTCAAAGGCTAGTTAATCCCAGGGCTTGACTTAAGCGTTATCAAGATACCTTATCTTTTTCTTAAATGATTTTTTATGATAACAGGAGGTCGAACATGATAGATACAAATATAAACCTGCACAAAAGAGCGATTATTCGCTTTCCTGAGCTAGATGAAAGACTAATCAGAAAGTATTCCAAAAATGATGGTCTTCTGGCCGCCAACGCCACTGCGGTGATTCCCGCCGATACCAACGGCTGGGACACAGTATTTGCCATCCGCATCAAGGATGTAAATAGCGCTATCCGACTGCAGAAATCATCGCCTGCCGACTTCAGCCAGCATTATCTCGATCCGGAAACCGATGATGATATTACGATTACTGGCGTATTCGGTGATTGGCAGCTTACCACCAGTGGCGACGGAAAAAACCTACACATGTCTGTTCCCATCAAAACAGGGACCATGACTCGCAATGGCAAGCCTTATGATATGGCCGGAGATGTGGCGACCATTGAAGTAAACTGTGATTTTGTACCTCCCCCAGTCAAAGGCATAACGCCCAGCAAAGACGGAACCTTACATGATCTGAAATTGAGAACTACCAGCGACGATCTCCTAACTCCCCCGGTATCAGTGACCGGTCTGAACTTCGCCAGTAAGAATCCCGGCATGGTCATCGAATCTATTATGAAAGGTGTTCTCGAAATATGGTTTAATCTCAATCTGTCCAGTTTTAACCAGGTCTTTGCGGTTGCTAATTTAAACCTCCTGGCCGACGGATCTGACGGCTCTTTCCAATGGCTGCAGCCCACCTGGAGCAGCTATGCTTGCAGCAGTGGCCCGGACGAGGAAAGCAGCTTCTTCGGTGTACTATGCATGATCGATAACCATGATCCCTCGGGTTTGGCCCATCAACTGTCATCAGCGGCCATACCCACTGATCAACGTTCCTCCTTTATGATCAGCACTCCGATGTTTATGCAATACATCGTCCTGCCCGGCCTGCCTGGCGCCTTCGTAAACGCTCAGGCCAGCGACTTTGAAATGGCTAATAACAATACCAGTATCGTAAATAAATCAGGCGTTAAGCTGGAGATGGAGGGGGTTAAAGAAGGAGCCATCACCTATACTCCTTATGTAACCAGCTTTGAACTCATTCTGGAAGCGTCAGAAATCAAGACCACTATGAAAACCACCATCAATATATCCCCCGGTATCAATGCTTATGTGGATACAATTACCCATGACACCATTCAGCTGCATACCACAACGGCTAATGGTGTCACAAAACAATACCTGGATTACAAACAGGTCAAAGATCCGGAAGTGAGCAGTTATACCCATACTGATGACTGGGTCATTATTACCGAGGCCATCGCCGCAATTATTGTAGCGGTTATCGGTGTCGCGGTCGGTGCCGTCTTAGACGACCTGCTTCCCCGCATTATCACCGCCATCATTGTCATTATTGTAGCCGGGGTGATTTCCTCCATATCGGTTATCATTGAACAGGTCATTGCCAAAGGTGCGGCTGAGTCTATGCCGCCTATCGATCCGCTCGTCTCCGCGGCCACCAATCCTATTAAATGGCCTACCTCGGCTGACTTTACACTAACCGACGCGCGGATAAACGGGACTTTCCAACTATTGGGTGACCCCAATTTTGCTGACAGTCCTGCCCAACTGCAAGCCATAATGCAAAAAGCGGGTTAAGATATGAATAACTTCGGGTGGGATACCGCTTTTGCGCTGAATAGCGACCAGGTCAACAAGACGCTCAGCAATTCCTGGAACCAACTGCCTCAGAACTTTGACTACAGTGAGGATGGTTGCCATATGAGCGGTCAATTCAGCCCCTGGATGGTGGTGAATGGGGGGACGGGCAGCCTTTTGCACCTCAAACTGCCCGTGACTAGTGGCGCAATTGCCCTGGAATCCTCCAAACCGGCAGATTTGGCCGGGGTAGCGGTGGTGGTGGAGGTAGATATGCACCTTTTACCCTCTACCACTAAAACAACGACCCAAGAACTTAGAATGAACCTCAAGCAAGCGGTCAAATCAGGCACTCCGGGGGGAGAGGGGCTGGTCGTACCCATTACTGTAGTCGACCCGCAAGGTAAGCTGGGTCAAACCTACAGCAGTCTTTTTTTGGAGGGGATGGCTCGCTGGATGGTCGCCAATGCTAACCAGATCACGTACGTATTTGCCGAGATCAACTTTGCCAAACCCGATTCGAACAGTTGGTTGACCCCGGCGCAATGTACTTTTGTCTACGCAGACCGTGAAGACAAGACCAAACCCGGTTACCTGGGCATTCTTGCGGTGAATAACAACCGTGACATCAGTAAGCTGGAAAGAAAGATCGACCCGGCTATCCTCCCCGTTTCTACTCAGTTAAACGCAGGTTATCTGATCTCAGGGGACCTTTTCCTGCAAAACGTTATCCTCCCTCTGATGCCGCAGATGTATCCCGGAACCTCGCCCGACATCTTCGCATTCTCGGACACTGATCATCAAATTCAAAACACCGCCAAGTTTCCTACCGAGAAGGTTAAATCAGGGGCTATCTGGTATTATCCTAAGATTAAACATCTAAAGGTATCCATCGAAGGAGGAGAACTGAGAACGGCCATCCAGGGAGACTGTGATCTCTATGCAGGTATTTCCATGACCTTTACCCTGGACATTAAAAACACAATGAGCTTTGATCCCAACACCCAAAACGTTCGCTTCAATCCTGATCCGTCCCCACACGGCGAACACGATGCCGACATTCCTTGGTATTTCTGGTTTTTAACCCCCATCGGAGAAGCAGTCACCCAAATCGTGGTAGCCGCCATCTCCGATAGCATCGCCGATAGCTTAAAGTACGACCTAAGCATCAATGTAGAGGGAATACCTACCCAATCGGTACACTGGACCGGCGCTGGTCAGGACATGAAGGTCACCCAGGCTGGCCTGAACACCTGTTTCTACATGCAAGGTATAGTATAAAGTGCAAAGGCACGGTGGTCCATTAAGCCGCCGGGTCATTTTCTTGTGCACCACGCACTCTGCTAGCAATAACTGTGGAAGGAGTTTCTCTAGCTGTAAAGAAGGCCAAGGACCTGCTTCCCCATGGACAATGGGGCAAGTGGTTGCGGGAATCGGTCAGTTACTCCCAGCGAACGGCCGACAGGCTGATGCAGCTCTTCGGCAATCCAAATTCGTCACTGGTGACGAATTTGACTTACACCCAGGCGCTCATCCTTCATGGGATCCCGGAAGAGGAGCGGGATGAGTTTAGCGTGGAGCATGATTCTTTACAACCCCTCTGCACTTCCGTTAAGTAAAAGCAGGAATTTATTACACAGCTGTCGAAATTGTCCAAAAAAAGAAAAGGGGATTACCAAATATGTTCATACTCATCTTAGCCCTTATATTTGCCTTACTTATCGCAATTTTCGCCCTGCAAAATGCATCTCCAGTGGCAATTCAACTTTTTTGGCTTACTAAAGACGTTCCTCTGGTTCTTATTATTTTAGGTTCTGCTTTTATAGGGGCTTTAATTATGTTGTTATTAGCCTTATGGAGAGTGCTAAGACTCAAACGCAAAGCACAGCTCAATAACCAACACATGACTAAAGAAATTCCTACTAATTTACTAACCCATGAACAAGTTGGAGATACAAGTACTGAAACTAACTCTAAACATTGATTTTCAAGAAAGCTTCAGACGAACTCATCAATTACTTACCGAAAAGTTTTTCAAATTCTGCAAGATCTTTGCCAGTTCGAGTAGTCTGAGTTGTTGCTCTGCCCGAATGTTATTCATCGATGTATTTGCTGCCTCAATATCCCCCTGAAGCCTTGCCTGACACAGTAAAGCTAACTGTTCCTGAATCTTACCTTGATGCACACTCAAGATTTCTCGTTCTTGACTGAGAATTTGAATCATCGCTTTATACCTTGTCATTTCCCCCGCACTTATATTACCTCGATCGAGTAGCCTGTTTTGAATGTGCAGTTTCAAATCTTCCGAACAATCTTCGATTTGTGCTTTAACCCTTGTGGTTTCCTCCGTAGTCAATCTAATCAGTTCTCTGTTGCGATTGAATTCCTGTTTTCCAGCCTGCAATGCTTCTGAATTGCCTTTCACCTGTTCAGTCTCGCTGCCTTTTTGTGTTGTCTGTCCGTTACCCTGATCATTTGTCTGCCCGCTTACCTTTTCAGTTGACTGTCCGCTGCTACTACTTTTATTCTGTAAGGAATCACTCTGAGATCCACTGCCTGACTGTCCGACTGCGAAGGTTATTCTACCTGCCCCTAACATGAGCATACATGATATTAAAATTATTAAGATATTTTTTAGTTTAAACATTCTAATCTCTCCTTTGTCAGTCAAACGTTAATTCTAAATACTGCACATCCTCTAAAGATTTAAGACTCTCAATTAATTTATCAATTTCTCCCGTCAATTCATTTAGCGTCTGGATTTTTTGTGCATCTGTATAAACATTGTCTGACTTTGTAATGATGGTGATGCCTCCGTTTGATTCATTTAATGTCTGCTGTTTAGGAGTATCTGTATTAATATTGTTAGACTTTGGGATAATGGCGGAACTTTCGTTCATTTCATTCGCTTGCTGCTCAACAACGGCAAGTGGCCGCGAATCTTCAGAATGGTTAATGTCCTCAGCTAAACTATCTCCGGTTGCCTTCTCACGTTCAGAAATCTTCGACTGGTCTTCTGACACTACTTTTGATAAGGGAAGGGCTGTAGTTTTAGCGCAAGCCACACAGCCGAAAAGGACTAACGCCAGGATAACACTCGGTAGGGTAATCCATCTCTTCATAATCCACCCCCAGATTCATAATTTTTTAGCAGACTCTCTGCAGGTTGGTTGATCAATTCATTAATTGTAGTCTATTAGCAAGTTGTAAAATCCCAATGGATCAATTGTAAACGAACTGTAAAACTTCAGTTTTCCAAGCACTTTAATTTACACTGGCAGAGTGAATATGATTGAAGTTCCTTTTCCTTCTATGCTTTCAGTCCATATGGTTCCTCCGTTCAATTCAACTAAATTTTTAGCAATGGATAATCCCAGTCCTGTACTTTTATCGTCTGTGTTCCGAACTCTGTCGGAACGATAAAACTTTTCAAAGATATAAGGTAAATCTTGCTCTGAAATACCGATGCCATTATCAGAAACAACTAATCGGACATTGTTGATATCGTGCTCAGAGTCAATGGAAATTTGTCCCTCTTCTGATGAATATTTGATAGCATTACTAATGATATTGATCAACACCTGTTTTAAAGCGGAGGGATCAGCCGTTACATAAAGCTGTGAGGAAACTTGATTTGTCATTTGTAGCTTCTTATTCGTAGCTTGATTACCGAACTCAGTCAAAACACCTTCGACTAGCGTGAATAAGTGTAAGTGTTCTTTATGTAGTTCTATTCCACCGGATTGAAGCTTGGCCAAATCCAAAAGATCAGATGTTAAACGAATTAGACGCTTTGTTTCTTCCTGAACCAGGAGCATATACTCACGATGGTCTTCCGGTTCAATAATGCCGTCGATAATTCCCTGAACAAATCCATTAATCGAGGTCAAGGGCGTTCTGAGTTCATGGGAAACATCGGCAACCAACTCACGCCTCATTATCTCAGTCTTTTCAAGCTGATCTTTCATATCATTAAATGAGATGGAGAGCCTGCCAATTTCATCGTTGGATGCAATCAACGTGTGATCGACTAATTCTCCGGTTGCCATTTTTCGAGCTGCCGCTTCCATTTCTTTGATCGGATTAGAGATTCTCATAGAGTTTAAATAGATAAACGGTACACTCACAAGGATCATAGCGACAGCTACACTCCAGATGATCAGGTTCATATGGGCAATATTTTGATTGATGTTGCTGATAGGACAAAGTAAGAGGATCGCTCCTTCTATCGTTCTGTTGATTATCAACGGATACCCTATTAACAAAACATAGGTGCCAAATCCCTCTGAATACAGTTTTTCTCTATAAACTCTCTGGCCCTCCAGCACCAACATCAGGTCCTGTACAATAAATTCCTCATTTAAACCACTCAGTAAAAGTTCTTCCTGCTTTTCAAATAGTTGCTTATCAATTTTCAGGATATATATGACAGATTCTGTGCTGTATCCCATAGCATTAATAGCAGAATCGAGTTCTTTCTCAGAAATATTTTGGGCATATAAATCCTGGGTTAAACGGTTGGCTCTTTGCGCTACCGACTCGAGGTTATCTCTCTTTTGTTCGAAAACGGTGGTTTTATAGATGGAAGCAACTATTAACGTCATTGAGGTTATCACGAAAATAGTAATCAGGAGATATGTAAACAACAGACGTCTAAATATACTTTTAAACATCCGATTTGACCTCCAGTTTATAGCCAACCCCCCAGACAGTTTTGATTTCCCAGCCGCCTGAGGCATTCTTGAGCTTTTCTCTGAGGCATTTGATGTGGACGTCCACAGTTCTGGTATCTCCCGCATACATATAGTCCCATATTTTTTCCAGAAGTTGTTCTCTTGTAAAGACGATATTCTTATTTTTAGCCAAAAAGCAAAGTAATTGAATCTCTTTAGGTTTAAAGTCAACCAACTGCCCATCGATACTGACTTGATACTGATTCATGTCAATCACCAGATTGTGAATCGTAATAATACGTTCCATTATGTCTCTTTCTTCAGGAGACCGTGACTTTAACCTAACCTTCACTCTAGCCACCAATTCCTCCGGATCAAAGGGCTTAACAATATAATCATCCGCTCCAGCGTCAAATCCGGTAAGCTTATCCTTCACCATATCTTTGGCACTGACCATAATCACAGGAATATTTTGTTCAAGCTTAATAAGCTTACAAACTTCCCATCCATTAATCACAGGAATCATTAAATCCAGTAAAACTAAATCCACCTTAATTTTTTGGATCAGGTCCATCGCAGTGCTACCATCATGACAGATGGAAGTTTCATATCCAACTTTTTTTAAATATAGGTTCATTAATTTACAAATGTTCTGATCATCATCCACAATTAGAATTTTGCCTTTTTCCACTAACTCTACTCCTTTCAGCATTACTTGAATTATCCGTAGTTTTAGCCATAGCATGATTATCAGCATTTCGAGGCGTACTTGAACTGATGTTTTCGCTGGGCTTAATTTCTTTCAATAAAGCGCTCATTAAATCGTTTTATTGAAAGAACTCTTAGCTGGTCATTAATAATTAATACTTTATAATCGATTTATTAAGCCTAATCTAATAATTACGGAATAACTGAGAAAAACCCTCCCATACTAAAATAAATTAGTTACAATGGAAGGGCTTTTATAGGAAATGTGGGTTATTGAGTGTTTAGAGATGCTTTAACTTGATCGAAATCATACCCTTCAGAGACTTTGGATATTTCTTTCATCTTAGTTTCTGCGGGAACGTTCTCAGGAATTTTGAATTTCACATAAAATTCTTTTAGATCTGTTTTGGTTGACTCGGCAGCTTCCTTGATACTCATAAACCCTTTGATTTCGTCATAATTAATGGACTCACCCGTTTTTAGTGATGCTGGAGTGAGTTGATATATGCCTAAAGCTTGTGAAGCAACTATTGAACCGAAGAACAGCACCACCACAAGAATGATTACCGTCAATGGCTTTAGTGTCTTATTACCAATCTGGTGAGCTAGAGCGCCTGCCTTGGGGCAATTTAGAACACAGGTCTGACAATTCAGACACTCTGCCGTCGTAACCTTCAAACTGTGCTGGACATCAATATTCATCGGACAACTCTTAGTGCATTGTCCACAGTCAATACACAGACTTTCGTTCCTTACTACTTTAATGGGGCTTATTTTACCTATAATTCCGTAAAATGCCCCCATGGGACAAAGATATTTGCAAAAAAAACGGTCATAAATCAAGGAACCAAGGACAGTAATAACCAGAATTATTAACCCTACTGCCGATTCCTTCCACACACTTTCCAATCCTTCAGGAAGATGCGCATAAGCGGACCATGGATCATAGGGTGCCATCCATAAGCCTGCTGTCTTCCACGCATAAAAAACAGTAACCACAAGCACTATGTATTTGAGATATCTTAAAGGCTTATCGATAGAAGCAGGCATGATCAATTTTCTCTTGAAGAGTTTATGGCCCAGTTTTGCGAAGAATTCCTGAATTGCACCAAAGGGACAAATTAAGCCGCAAAAACTTCGTCTGAAGAGAACTGCAACAATTAGCGTGATGATGAACAACGTCAGGGTTCCTGCAAATATTTTGCTGATGAAGCTTCCGGTTGTGAAGACCTGATAGAGGCTCTCAAGACCTCCGAAGGGACATAATGCATGGATTGAGGGTGCCTTTGCTCCTCCTAATACTTGATGAAGATAGGCCGCAATGCTTATAAGCACAACAAATATGGCCATTAAACCCCATCTCAAAAACTTGATCATTTTATTTCTCTTCACAAAAAGCAACTCCTTTAGTTTTATTCAACCATCTTAGTCTCTAAATAATCAATGTCCTCAATGGTTAGTGGCCTTAAACTTCCCGTTCGGTATTGGTATTCTATGACCCTTGTTAAATTCTATTGATTTTGTCGGGCAAGCAGTTATGCAACTCCCACAGGAGAAACAGTCTGGAGTTATTTTATTCTGCTTCAGGATCGCTTCCATAACTTCTGAGGGACAAGCTTTTGAACATTCTCCACAGGCTATACAGGTCTTATAATTAACCCTAATCTTATAGAAGCTAAATTTTTCAACCATCCACCCAACGAGTCCGAAGGGACAGAAGAAGTGGCACCAGGGTCTATAAATGAAGAGACTTCCTATTAAAATAACGGCGATAAATACTATTCCAATTATTGTAAGGACAGCAGGATTAAATATATTAAAGGGATTGATTAGTTCAATAATGTCTAGAGGCCAGATAAAAGCGATGACTATAAATACAGAAAAGAAGACCACTCTAATCGTATTTGAAACTGCGAAGGGAATTTTATATTGCTTAAATACACCAGTCTTATCATTTGAATTCCTATTTAATCGGAAAATGAAATCCTGGAGGGTACCAAACTGGCATGCCCAAGCACAAATGAATTTGTTTGCTAAAAAAACAACAAGCAGGAAGACTAAAAGGGCAATTAACCTAGGCGGAAAGAAGATCCCTTTGATTGCATAAGCAGAGACTATATCCTTTACCGTTGACATTGAATTAGGTTCTGGACCTAAAATTACTCCGAAAATAATAAAGGATGCAAATAACATATATTTCCTGACGGTAGGCGTTATCTTACCACGCCTTAGAAGCACGAAAGCAACTGCCATAAACACAGCCCAAAAAATAAACTTCGTACCAATAAGTACCGCATTTTTTGAGGCTTCTTCACCCTCAAAATTTAGTTCTTTAATAATCAGATCATTAGCATCTTTTTCACTTATACTGAGTTCCTTCAGTGTTTTTGAGGAATTAGAAGGATCTTTAACTTTAAGGGCATCCATCACAGTTTCAGGATTCAGGTTATTGATTGCTGATATTTCCGAAATAGTCATAGTTAAACCCACCGAAACAGACTTTGGAACGGGCGCTTTTTCAGAATGACCACCGAAAATCTGCGTAACAAAAAAAGATAAGACAAGAATTAGAGTAACTGTAGCAAGAAATGATAGAATCACACCTGTTTTTGCATTTTTCAAAATAAACACTCCGCCTCAAATTTTGTAGACTCAATCGAACTCAATTTTCCACTGGCATATCTCTCCTTGAGAACTGATAATTTCTCCACCGTAGAGTTCAAATTTTAGCGTAAGATGCACCGGCTATACCTACTACTGCTATTATTCCATTGATTATGGCCGAGGTCCTTTTACTTTAGTATGTTAGCCAGATGGCTATAGCATGTCATGAAATTATGGCAAAAGTATGACACTTTTCAAAAAAAGACGTCATTCCTTTGAATTTGTGAAGTCAAAGGAATATTGACAAACTGATTTTTTTAACATATAGTCTTAAAAATTACAGCAATTATATATATTATAAATAGAGCAAGCGATACACTTTCTTGAAGTGTGTGGGGCTGGGCTGGCAAAAGAGCTGGCAGCAGGATAAAATACCTGTGGGACTAATTCTTTTAAATTATAGTCCCACAGGTATTTTTGTACTAGTCAGAAACCCCATGCCGCTACGCGGCACCACTGATGAATTATGATTTTGTCCATACTACTACTACTAAGGCTGGCGAAGGTAGATCGAACTTCTGAACCATCAAATTTCAAATAGACAGGGGCTACTTGACAGCCTCGATCATATCAGGGCAACTAAGGCGACCGCCTTCGCTGAGGCTTGGCGTTAGCCAAGTTTTCTTTATAAATTGGAGATGTTATTTTATGAATTTATGTTGCTTGAGTATCATACATAAAAATAAATTGCTTGTTATAATAGTGCTTTTAATATTTTCTTTGCTGTCATTGTCTATGCCTCATGGACCCGTTGAGACATATCAGCACCATAATTCCCTTGAGTTTATTAAATATGCATTTTTTAAAAGTATTCATTCTTGACTTATTTTATTTCTTATGTAGCTACTTCCAGGGAGTAAATACAAGCATTGTACAAAGCACTCTGATTTTTTTGCATTAATGGCTAGCGTTTGATGACATCAATCCATTGTGCGCAACTATTTAAAGTGGAATCTCAGAAGTGTATTTTAGTAATTAGATTTAATCACAGTAAAAGTTTAGCAAGGAATTGTGGAATTCATTATGTTAATAGGAGTGGGAACAAACAATATCAGCCGTCAGAGCAGATTGCAGAAGACTATACTATCGAGAAAACAATAGGAGAAGGCCGGTTTGGTATCTGCTATCTGGTTTCTGATGGTCAGAAATCGTATATACTCAAGCAACTAAAAAGGGGAATGCTTAAGAAAGCTGGTGCAAAGGCCCGGTATGAGGAAGAAATCTTAAAGAGCATTCAGCATGAGAGCGTTCCCCGGTTTATTAAGAAGATTGAGCGTGAGGACTTCTACGGTTATGTTCTTGAATTTAAGGAAGGTAGAACGTTTGAGGACATTATATATCTTGACAAGTACGTGTTTGAAAGAGAAGAGATATACAGAATAGGATGCCAGCTTGTCGAAATTCTAAAGTACTTGCATTCAAAGAGCATAGTCCATAGAGACATAAGGGTACCAAATACATTATATGATGGACAAAAAGTTAACCTTGTTGATTTTGGGCTTGCTCGTTGGATTAATAACGAGAAATACCGGGCAGATATGGATTTCGCATTTTTGGGAGACTTCCTTCTGCACCTATATTACTCTTCTTTTGAACTCAAAGGATTCAAGAAGCGCCCCTGGTATGACGAATTGCAATTGCTTCCAAAGGAACTAGTATTTTTAAAAAAGCTTATGGGTGTCAATCCAAGGTATACAAGTATTATTGAAGTTGAGCATGATTTTTATAAAACGTTTGAAGAGTTAACCCAACTTACAGCACAGGTCAAGTTATAATACCTGTGCTTTTTGGTTTTTTGCTTCGGATAAAAAGCTTTAATGAACTAAGTTTGATGATCAAGAATCATGAGTTTAGTCAACTATTTCCCCGAGGAAAGTCAAGTTGCCTCTCCCAAATTGTACCATATAGCCGAGCTATTGCATATCATGTACTATCTCTGAATAAAGGAGGAAATGCTAATGGCTTTCGGTGGTGTTGATGGAGCGGCTCGCGTAACAGGTCATGGCCTTGTCGCAGGAATCGCAATAGTCGTCGTAATTATTCTTCTGCTTATCGCAATGGGATTAGTATTCTAATTTGAAAGGAGGAAATATCAATGTACGGTTATGGGGGGGGAGTTAGCGGTGGTAGTTGCGTTGGTGCAGGAATTATCGCAATTGCTATTTTAATTCTTATTGCTTTAGGTGTAATTTTCTAAAAACGGATTTGACAAGGCAGGCTATCATCTTGTTAAGGTGGTAGCCTTTTATATGAGTCATATTAATAAACTATAAATACATTAACGCGCTGTCCTTAATTTAGTCAACTATTCTTGCTTTATAACTAATTGAACTTAGGCAAAAGACGACCAGTTTTTAGCATATACTCATATACCGGGCAAAAAATTAGGGGTACAAGCACCATCAACGCCAGCTCCACCAAATGCCATTGACTTTTCCTCCTTTATTAAGAGACAATCCATAATATGTTTAGTGCGGGTTAAATGGAACAATATGGTAATTGTACCTTCTAAATATTTTGGTCTAGCACCAAGGTATTTCATTGGCATAATGATCAAATATTTCCCCCCATAACAGGGCACTTTATTAAATACATGCAGTTTGGACAGCGATAGGGGGAGATTTACCCAAGCTCAAAAACCGTTTGGGTTTTTCTGATCCGCAATTAGGGCATTTAGATAAATCTAATCCTGTGAGCTTCTGGATGAGGATAATATCATCGGCCATTATCGGATTGACAGTGTGAACAAAGCAAATTGTCCAGGTACAGGATTCCCATGGGATGGACTATTCAAGGATTTGCAAGGAGGAGACAATGTGCTAAAAGTAGCTGTTTTATTGTTTACTAAGGAAGACTATTGGGCAGGTGCCGATGTGGCAGTTAAAAATGGAAACTGTGTATATTTGTTAGACCACTTGATGGTTCAGTTCCTGCTGAGTAAAAATGGCAGTTGAGAATAAGACATTTGAAAACGGAACTATTGACGGATATATGGTGGTCGCTATAGATGGCACAAATTCTTCGGGAGCAATAGGAAAAGCTGTTCAGAATGCTTGAAAAACACCAAAGGTAAGACTCATTGTTCCATAGTGGTGCTAGTGGTGCTGTCATGTCCACTATAGTGATGGGGCGCAAATTGGTTATTGGTTTTGAGATGTACAAACCCAGACAAGATGCTGTTGAAAAGGATGAAGGGGAGTTGAGCGTAGGAAAAAGGCTAATTTCAATTTACTTCCTTATTATTCATGAGAAATTCACAACTTTTTCATGAGAAGATCGTATCCTTAGGTTACACTAAGGACATAAAATCAGTAAATCAAATGTAGCAGAACTATAATGATTCAAATGTGGGAGGAATATTTAATAAAAAAATTCAATAAATAGCAATCGTAGGAACCGCAACTTTAGTTGTAGGGCTTATGACTTTACCAACCCTAGCCGGAAGACCCATCGACAAGGTGGCGGATGGATGGGTCAAATGCAAAACTTCATGCGGCAAACTTTTCAACCAGGTCAACATCAAACGTTAATGAACTCAAACACGAATATGAATAGAAACATGATGGGTGCTGGTAGCACATTGTCCTTAAAATCGAATTATTAAAGGGGAGATTTAATTATGATGATTGGGTTAATCCTAATAGCCATCCTTATTTATTATATGTTTGATTCTTCAAAAACTAGAGGGTCATGTTGTATAAATCATCAATCTCATTCTGATTCTGCCCTAGATATATTGAATGAACGATATGCACGTGGTGAGATTAATAGTGAGGAATACCTTGAGCGGAAACGTGAACTGACGGAGCAAAAACAGACAATATCAATTAAAAAGAGGTAGTATAGGTTCATGTTGTGGTGTAGAAGTCAAAATCCACGGTCTTAGATTTAAATATTTTTTTCAAGGAGGAATTCATATGATGAGTGGTTGGGGAAACATGATGGGCGGCTGGGGAAACGGTTATGGATACGGTGGATATGGAGGCGGCTATGGTTGGATGGGAATCATGGGGTTAATCATGCCGCTTATCTTCGGGATAGGGATAATTCTACTAGCAATCTATGTCTTTCGTCACAACAATTTGAGAGTTCATACAGGAGGGTTTGGCAGACAAAATAGTGGTTTAGACATCTTACGGGAACGTTATGCGCGTGGCGAGATAGATTCCGCTGAATATCAAAGTCGAAAACAGGATTTAGAGGGTAAATGATTAGAAGATAAGGGCAGTGGCTCCACAGGAGACACTGCTCTTTAATAATTATGGCTTGTGTGAGAGACACCTAACAAGGTATGCAAAGATCATAGAAGGGATCAAAAGCTGCGGTTCATTGTTTCTCGACTAGGGGCAAAGGTTTTTTATTTATAATGGGCGGTGAAGAATTATGGTTGCAAAGATGGAAGATAAGAATCTTGTTCAGATAAGCTTGCCCGTGCAAGGTATGACCTGTGCCGCTTGTGGGGCTAAAGTGGAAAGATCCCTGCGGAGCATTTCAGGCGTGAATGAGGTCAATGTTAATCTGTTGTCTAGTAAGGTGGTTTTATCATACGACAAGGATAAAACTAGTGCTCCTCAAATAGTTAAAACGATGATCAATCAGAGTATCAAATTCATGAGAAATTCACAACTCATTCACAGCAAAATCGAATTGATTCGATATACTTTGAGACATAAAGACAAGGTAGATTTGAAAATGTTATTGAGCGAATTTAAGGAGGAAAAATGATGAATAAGATAAAATGGATTGTAGGACTCTCAATTGCAGGTATAATGGCGCTTTCAGGTACGGCTTTTGCACTAACATCTGGATCCGTTGCCGGATTAGCACCGATCGCTGCGACAACTCAAAATCAAGGTTCTGTTGATACCACTGGAACAGGCACAGTTAATTCCAGTTCTCCTTCAACAAGTCAGTCGACGCAACAGAATAATCAACCTGGGACTCCTCAACCAGCAACTACAACACCGCATTCCCCAAATAATAATTCGAATATTACTACTTCTCCAGGTGCTAATGGAAACGGTGGAGGCTACGGCATGATGGGGAGCTACGGTGCTAATGAAAACGGCGGAGGTTATGGCATGATGGGAGGGTACGGCGCTAATGGAAACGCTGCAAGTTATGGCATGATGGGTGGGGGTTATAATGCACAAAACTTGGGGGGTAGGTCTCACTAATGGTGAAGTTGCCACATCAGATCAGGCCATAGCTATTGCGAAAGCTTATACACAAAAACTGAACCAGGACGTTGTTGTACCAATTCTAAATACCGTTGAAGTAAAGTAAAGCAATATCCGCTGAAACAAGAAAGGGTCAGGGTCTCCGTTAACGAGCCCCTGTCCCTCTCATTTTAAGCATGTAAGATTAACTCTACAGTACAGACATTTGTTGTTTTCTATATTATACAGAACCGTTGTCATAATCCCGCCTCCCGATTAAGACATGTTATTAGTCATATGGTGCGGTATGTGGCAGTGAAAAGGCCATTGACCAGGATTATTGGCTGAAAACTACTATCAACAAGATGTAATTCCCTTGAACCAACTCTCAATAAAAAAATCATAGCAATTGTAGGAACCGCAACGGATTTCTGAATGGAATGATATTTATGGTTATTCCATTCGTCATGGAGATTGCAAATTTCTACAGGGTACCGTTAGTTCTGTAAGGGTAGATGTACGAAAAATGAGTAGGCTTGAAACCTACTCATTCCATCTAAAGATATTTTACAAGGTACATTGCAATAGCGGTAATATTTAGGAAGGGTACCATAATATTTGGCAAAAACTTATTTTACATACATAGTTGTGATATTAGAAATAATATAAAAAGTTTATATTATCATGCTAATTATAATTAATAGTGATAAAGAGTAAGCATTAAAAACATGCTGTTATGATCTACAGTAAAGAGGGGGTAAAGAATAATGCATAAAGGTAGTAAAATTACCGTTGCACTTATTATCTTTGTTGCTATCCTTACATTACCTTTCTTTTATAATAGAGGGAAAGTCAACAAAGGGCCAGAAATAAACTTGAATACTTCGGCTATCCTAAAACTAGCTGATAAGCAATGTGTCGAGCCGCCGGAATGGATGAGAGCCAATCACATGCAATTGCTGCTAAAATGGAGAGATGCAGCTGTACGCAATGGTCAGACAGTGTATACCAATAGTCAAGGTAAGTCATTCGAAATTAGTCTTCAAACGTGTTTGAATTGTCATTCCGACCCCGCATTAAATACGTCTGATCAATTCTGTGTTTCATGCCATAATTATGCTGCAGTAAAACCGACATGTTGGAGTTGTCATTCTTGGCCAACGGAGGCAAAGAAATGAGCATTAATCATATTAAGAGAGTATTAAGACGTCGAATCTGCAGGTAAGCACATGGATTATTGATTCAAATTCGAACCCGGTGATGTACCACAATAATATACCTTCTTCTCTGGAACTTATTTGAGTGGTGCGTATTTATGGAAATTGAGGTTGTCCTTTATTATAAGGGCAACCATTATTAATGTTGAGTTGAGTACGTCAGATAGCAGAAGGTGAGTTCGGTCGGCAAATTGAGGTTACCTCACAAGATGAAGTCGTTGTGTAGTGTTGGGTAGGAAGAACAAATACAATTTTATAGCTGTGAGAAATTCCGGTCCCGGTATTCCCAGGGAAGAACTTGAAAATATTCGGGAAAGATTTTATAAGGTTGACAAATCCAGATCCAGGCGTGGAACCGGAACAGGCTTAGGGCTTTCCATTGTTAAAAAGATCGTTGAAATGCATGGCGGAAAAGTAGCGGCGGAAAGCGAACCCGGACATGGTGCCGTTATTACAGTGTACTTATCATCAACTGAACATGTTTAGTGATGTGGGAGTCCCTGAATAAAAGTAATAATTTAGGAGGGAAAAGTAAGATGTGTAAATTTCCCTGTACTCGTAGACGTCTTTTTATTAGTCTTGCTGTCGCCACGATGGTTGTAAAATATGAAGCTGAAGGGACAAGAATATTTTTTGATTTAATCTCTCTACCAGCAAAACATAAGTAGTCCTTTCTGACAGATAAATCGAGAGAGAACCCACATCAATTAAAATAGGTTCTCTCTCGGTTTAAAAATATACTCGTATGGCCGAAGCCATAATTGCACATCCTTTTTAACCGTTCCGGTAACGACGGACTGACTGATGGACGGATATTCATTTACATTTTTGGACAGTTTATCTGTCTATCACCGGACACCTTACTGTGTCATTCTTCGGATGTTAAACGGCGTCAGTAACAGCATGTCGTTCCTTTGAACCAATTCCTTGAGTCTTTGAGGGTTTGTTTTTTTTGAAATTTGTTAGTTTCTTACTCTATTTAGCCTTTATTAAAAAGGGCGAGGTTGTTGTCTTCTTTGTAAGCAGCTCGCCCTTTTTAAGTGGCAATAAGTTTTATTTCATTCAGGATAGTAGATGACCATGCTCAAAAGGCAAATATCATCACCGATATTTTTATAGATATGAGGACGGTCAGCCTTGAATCGAACAGATGAACCACAATCAATGGTTAGTTCCTGTTCATCGACGATGACAACCAGCTTGCCGGAAAAAGCAGTAATAAACTCCTGTGTTCCCAGTGGGTGAGCCTCAGCCTCTAAGTACCCTCCGGTATCTAATTCGATATAATATGTTTCAAAACGCCGCTTGCTATCAAAGGAAAACATAGGATAATTTCGAAACTTCCCATCGTTTTCGATGAGCGGCTGGACAGAGGTTTTCTCAACTACTTCATAATCATTTTCAGGACGCATCATTAACTCAGTAAAGGATATTTTTAAGCCGTTAGCAATCTTCCAAACAATAGAAATGGTGGGGTTTACATCGCCACGCTCAATTTGTCCCAGCATACTTTTACTGACGCCGGACAGTTTGGCGACGGCATCAAGACTTAACTTTTTTTGTTCTCGTAAATGCTTTAAGTTATCCGAAAAAATGGTATTAATATTCTCCAAAAAAATCCCTCCGACTCTTGACGTTATGATGCACAATATGTACAATATAATAAAACGTGCGAAATATTAATCTCTATGCACAGTATATCATACAAATGTTGGGGAGGAAAATTGATGACTAATTTAATGGCATTTTTATCGTTTGTATTCTTGACTGCTTACACTCCTGGGCCAAACAACATTATGGCAATGACCAATGCAAGTCAAAACGGGTTTAAGAAAGGCTTCCGTCTTAATTTTGGCATTTTGATCGGTTTCATCGTTGTCATGACATTGAGTGTGATATTTAGCTCAATGCTCTACCGCTATATTCCGACCGCAGAACCTTATATGTTCAACTTAGGCGCCCTCTACATCCTTTGGTTAGCATGGACGATTGTGAAAGATAGGCCACATGAGGAGAAAAACATTAAATTAAAACTTAACAGTATTTTCACGGGTGCTGTTCTCCAACTTGTTAATCCTAAAGTTATTTTGTATGGAATTACAGCGTTTTCTACGTTTATACTCCCTTATTACCACACTTTACCCGAGCTTTCGGCATTCATTCTGGTGTTGTCCGTAATCGGTTTTTCCGGATGTTGCTGTTGGGCGATGTTTGGTGCAGCATTTCAAAAACTATTTACGCAACATAAAAAGGGGCTCAATATCGTTATGGCACTTCTCCTTGTTTATTGCGCTATATCGCTAAGTCTGTCAGCATTTTAGAGTCCC
>NZ_MASS01000024.1 GCF_001707885.1 Desulfosporosinus cupriresistens
ATGTGGCATTGATTGTGATTGTCCAAAATGTGGCAAACATAAGAATATCCTGATAAATAGTCTGGTTCATACCTTGAAAATTGCTCTCTTTTTGTACGTTACTGTTTTTATCATCGGGATCTTAGCGGATCAGTTCGGAGAAGAGGGAATCTATGCTCTGCTTGGACGAAATTCCTTTCTTCAACCGGTTTTCGCTGCATTGATCGGTATGATTCCAAGTTGTTTTTCTTCTGTGCTCATCGCGGAGGGTTTCATCAAAGGGGCCTTAGGTTTCGGATCCCTTATCTCTGGGTTATTAGCCAATACGGGATTTGGGATCCTAGTTCTTTTCAGGGAACTTTCCTTGAAAAAAACCTTCGGGATTATCCTGCTCTTACAAGCTATTAGTATCCTGGTGGGGGAGTTATTTTATTTTGTGATAGCGTAGCTGAAAGTCCCTGACTTCTATCATTGGAGAGAACTTCGAATCTCGAATATCGAACATCGAAAAGGGGAATGAGTAATGGACTTCAAGTGTACGGGAGATGATCTGGAGCAGATTCCGGAAGAGGTGATTGAAAAAACGGGTATTACCTTTCCTGGCGCTCATTCGGACAAAAATAATATGGCAACCCTTGCCAAAGAGCTAAGGAAACACAGAGGGGATGTTATAGCTAGGGTTCCTTTCTGTGTTACGGTGGAAGGAGAGGCATACGGCGCGCTTATCAAGCTGGGCGATGCTATGAATGGGCCCAGGGTAGAAAGTTACCGGTATACTTCGATTGAAGAAATGTCCAATATTCAGAGTTTGAACTTAAATGAAGGCCGCATCAGAGAAGTCCTAAACGCCGTGGAAATTCTAGCAAAGGCGGGAGAAAAGGTGGCTCTGAGTGTGGAGGGTCCTTTTACGATTCTATCGTCACTTATAGATCCCATGAATTTTTATAAAGGCTTACGGAAAGAGCCACAGCGGATTCAGGAAATTCTGACGGTCGTTGAAGAGGGTATCATTCGATATAGCCTTGAAGGTATCAAGCGGGGAGCCTCAATTATTTCTTACGGGGACCCAGTTGGAGCAATAGGTATTTTGGGACCAAAAGTATATCGGGAGTATAGCGGCCCCTCAAGTTGGCGAATTATTAAGGGTATTAAACAAGCAGGTGGGAAAGTGCTTCTCCATCTCTGCGGAAAGACTTCAACTGCACTGGAAAAAATAGAGATGGCTAGATCTTTTCCTATTCAAGCAGTTGGAGCTTCGACTTATGGGCAGGCATTGTTAGGACTACAAGATACGTTGACTGAGCCCATTGTGGTTGGGCATAGATGTATTAAAGGAAGCTTAGGCAGGATGAATCAAGCTGTTCTGTGGGGTATTGAATTAATATAGAGATTTTTTAGTATGTAAAAATTAAAGCCAAAGCCTTAAAAAACTCTTCTTGGAAAGGAAGTTTACCCATTAATCGAATCACCAGAATAACAATCTATCAATTTTTAACGCCTAGTTAGTACAGGAAGTATATTCCTGACTCCAAAGGGTTGACATATTCTCGACTGACAACTTATAATAGTGATATCGGTTGTCAGTTGTTTCAACAAAATAGTTAAAGACGCACTAAGTTCCACACAAGTGGAAACGGGGGATCCAGCTTTTTGGGGTGAATCCGCCTTTTGCTGGTAGGGCTGTCTCTTTAGCCCGAATCCGCCAGCTAACTTCGTAAGCGCTTCCAAGAGAGAAAAAATCTGATGTAAAGGGTCCTGCGTCTAGTTCAACGCGGGACTCTTAACGCATTATTGAGAGGGCAGTGAAGGCTGCTATAAACCACTAGCTATCATATTTGATCATTGTCCCGTGCTAGTCTGTGAACATGGCTATCCGGACACAAACACAAGTAGTAATAGGGAGTTGATGGTATTGACTTGTCCCTTGTGCGGAGCGCACGACACGGGCCGGATCGGCCGTAAACGTTATTATTGTCACGAGTGTTGTCTTGAATGGACAAAGGACAGTAGTGAGCTGAAAATTTATCGCATTGGTCCAGACGGGACAGTTTGTCAGGTGAAAGGCGAGCAGATTCTTGAGACTGCGGTTAGCCATAGTCAGAGGTTAAGATTCGTTTATTTGTGAACTTATATCCTTGACAACTCCGGCCATTCATGGGGGAATAGCTGGAATGTTTATCTACCACCAATTTAGTGCCCTTAAATTTTGGCGCGCTCACGTAGTAATTATATAGCTTTGCTCAAGGCCAATCCGTCTCAGACAGATGGTCTTTTTTCATTGAGTTAAACTCTAAACTATTTAGAATTCAGAATATTTTAGTTGACTACTTAATTAATAATTAGTATAATAACAAACAATATAATATTAAGTTTACACGTATCATATTGAAAGAGATACAAACAAGGTGAGGGAAGAGAGGTGGACGATCATAAAACGAACGTTATCCTTTGAACAGGGAAAGACATATTAGGGTATTATACTAAAAAAATGGGGGTGCAACGATGACTGAACTCATCTTGTCCAGATTACAATTTGCCGTGGTCTCATCTTATCATTTTTTATTCGTGCCATTGACACTGGGGTTATCTGTTTTAGTTGCGATGATGGAGACCTGGTATGTACGTACCGGAAATGAAACGTACAAAAAGATGACTAAGTTTTGGGGAAAGTTATTTCTTATTAACTTTGCCATGGGGGTCGTGACAGGATTAGTGCAAGAATTTTTATTTGGAATGAATTGGTCCGAGTATTCCCGGTTTGTCGGAGATATCTTCGGAGCACCATTGGCCGTTGAGGCCTTAGTGGCTTTCTTTATAGAATCAACATTTTTAGGTTTGTGGGTTTTTGGATGGGATAAATTACCCCAAAAGGTACATGCACTTAGTATTTGGCTTGTGGCTATTGCCTCCAATGTATCCGCACTTTGGATTTTGATTGCCAACTCCTTTATGCAAGAACCGGTCGGGTATGTCTTACGCAATGGTCGGGCCGAGATGACTGATTTTTGGGCCTTAATTACGAATCCTCATGTTTATTATCAGTTTCCGCATGTGGTTCTCAGTGGATTTGTGACCGCAGCATTCTTTGTTATGGGAATTAGTGCTTATCATATGTTGAAAAAGAACCATCTGGACGTTTTTCGTCGATCATTTCATATGGCTGTGATTTTCGGGTTAATTAGTGCTGTTGGAGTCGCCGGTATAGGGCATTTACAGGCAATGCATCTTGTGCAAACGCAGCCTATGAAGATGTCAGCAGCTGAAGCGCATTGGGAGACGGAAAATCCAGCTGGGTTATTGTTATACGCATCTATTGATCAGCAGGGACATGAAAACAACGCTGAGCTTAAAATACCTGGTTTATTAAGCTTTCTGTCCTACAACCGTTTTACAGGTGAGGTTAAAGGAATTAATGAACTTCAGGCTTCTGCAGTTGAGAAATTTGGACCAGGCAACTATATACCACCAGTAACCTCTCTGTTCTGGAGTTTTCGAATTATGTTAATTGCAGGTTTATGGTTAGTCTTGATCCCTCTTCTGGGGCTTTACTTTTATAAGAAAAGAAGTTTAGACAAAAAGTCGTGGTTCTTAAAAGTATTACTATGGACTATTCCTGTACCCTATATCGCCAATACCTCAGGTTGGTTCATGGCAGAAGTTGGACGTCAACCTTGGATCGTTTATGGATTACAAAAATCAGAAGCAGGTCTATCCACCTCGGTTTCGGCAACCTCCATCCTTATTACTTTAGTGGGTTTTACCCTGATTTATGGAATTTTGGCGGTAGCAGACGTCTATCTCTTGTTAAAGTTTATTAAGAAGGGTCCAGAAGATACTAACACGGAAGAAACGCTGAAAAGTGGAATAAAGGGGGCGTCATTGTGGACTTAAACATCCTCTGGTTCATACTCATTACCGTCTTGTTTGTCGGATTCTTTTTTCTGGAAGGATTTGATTTCGGAGTAGGAATTCTGCTTCCTTTTCTAGGGAAAAACGATTTAGAACGTCGTGTGATTATTAATACAATCGGGCCTATCTGGGATGGGAATGAGGTCTGGATGATTACGGCCGGTGGGGCAATGTTTGCTGCTTTTCCTAATTGGTACGCAACTTTGTTTAGTGGCTTCTATCTTGCGTTGTTTCTGGTGTTGTTTGCCTTAATTATCCGTGGTGTCGCCTTTGAATTTCGCAGTAGTGACAGCAGTCCCCGTTGGCGGGCCACTTGGGATTGGATGATATTCACTGGCAGTTTTCTGTCAGCACTCCTGTGGGGTGTTGCTATGACGAATATAGTTAAAGGAGTGCCGATTGATGCTCATATGCAATACGTTGGTACCTTTTTCACCCTACTCAATCCTTATGCAATAGTTGGCGGTCTAACGACGTTGCTGGTTTTCATGCTTCATGGGGCCTTGTATCTCAACTTGAAGACTACGGGTGAGATGGCTGAACGAGCATCAAAGATCGCCAAGAAAATAGCCTTGGTCGGAATTCTGGTTGTTCTGCTGTTTGCGGGTTTAACTTATTTCCAAACAGATTTGTTCGCTAATCTTGGGGCTGGTATCACTTTGCTAGCCGCAGGAGTAGCCTTAGTCTTGACCAATGTTTTAATCCGTTCTCACAAAGGGGGTTGGGCTTTTGTTAGCAATAGTGTAACGATTCTCTTGTTCACAGGAGCTTTATTTTGGGGACTGTTCCCTCGCGTGATGATTTCCAGTCTGAATCCAGAGTGGAGCCTAACTATCTATAATGCCTCATCCAGTCCGTACACTTTGAAGATTATGACGATCATTGCCCTGACTATGGTCCCGATTATTCTTTTGTATCAGGGATGGACCTATTGGGTTTTTCGCAAACGCGTTACAGAAAGAGACCTTCGCTACTAAGTTGGTACCCCTCAAGAATGAAGGGGCAAGTGACGTCTTGCCCTTTCATTTTGCATCCTTAGACCTTTTGGGATACTCTATAGCAAAGGCTCATGATGTACGGGAACGAACGGGAGATGACCTTAAATGTTTGATAAGCGATTAGTTCAAGAGGGGAGGCCTGTCTGGAGCTACCTGTTGCTCACTGTTGGGTTGAGTATGGGGATTGCTTTTCTGGCCGTTGCTCAAGCTTGGTTTGTCTCCCGGGTTGTGGCCGGAGTGTTCCTGGAGGGGGCTACCCTTAGAACTGTTTGGAATGCACTTTGCACAATTCTTGGGATTATTGTGTTGCGAGCGGTCCTGCAATGTGTCAGTGAAATAAGTGCTCATGAAGCATCTTCGCACATCAAGCTGAGTTTGCGCAACCGTTTAATGAACCATATTGTCTCATTAGGGCCGGTGTATGCTCGAGGGGAAAGGGCAGGAGAGTTAATCACCACAGTAGTGGATGGCATAGAATCTCTAGAGGAATATTTTTCGAAGTATCTGCCGCAACTTGTGCTGGCCGTAGGAATACCTCTGCTTATTTTAGGGTTTGTGTTTCCTCTAGATTGGAAATCTGGCTTAATTCTTCTATTGACAGGACCGCTTATCCCTGTATTTATGATATTGATTGGAAAGCTGGCCGAGAAAAAATCCCTGCACCAGTTCCAAAATTTAAGTTGGATGAGTGCTCATTTCTTAGATATTTTGCAAGGAATGACGACGTTAAAAGTTTTTGGCCGTGCTAAAGATCAAATACGGGTGATTTCGAGGGTTAGTGAGTCATATAGGGAAGCTACACTAAGTGTGTTGCAGATTGCTTTTTTATCGGCACTAGTCTTAGAGCTCCTTGCCACGATGAGTACAGCCTTAGTCGCTGTAACTATAGGGTTAAGGCTAGTGTATGGAACACTATCTTTCTCTGCGGGATTGTTTCTGTTGCTACTTGCTCCTGAATTTTACAACCCCCTCAGAACTCTCGGATTAAATTTTCACGCAGGTTTATCTGGGGTAAACGCTGCAGAGCGAATCTTTGAAATTATGGATCTGCCTTTAATGGATAGCGATAAGGAAGCTGTTAACAAGGAGGGGGATACTCTAAAAATACGCCGGGAACATGTAATATCCTCCGATTTTCATCTTTCGTTTCAAAACACTAAGCTGACGTACCAATCAGGTTCTACACCGGCTCTAAATGGAATCAATTTATCCCTGCATTATGGTGAGAAAATTGCTCTTGTCGGGCCTAGTGGAGCTGGAAAAACTTCGCTTGCTCAGTTAATTCTTCGCTTTATTGAGCCTTCTGCGGGAGAAGTTTATGTTAACGGAGGTTTACTTAGGACCATCTCACTTGAGAGTTGGCGGGAACAGATTGCTTATGTATCCCAGAGTCCTTATCTATTTGCGGGAAGTGTTGAGGAGAATATTCGCTTTGGAGGTCCCTCTGCTACGATCGAAGAGGTCATGTCTGCGGCCCGAGGAGCCGCGGCCCACGAGTTTATATCACAACTTCCAGACGGTTATCAAACCCAGCTTGGAGAAGGGGGTACTCTCTTAAGTGGCGGACAGGCCCAGAGGATTGCTATTGCTAGGGCTATCTTGAAAGATGCCCCGCTGCTCATCTTGGATGAAGCGACGTCTGGATTGGACTCGGAGAGTGAGCATTATGTTCAGCAGGCCTTGAAACGACTGATGCAGGAAAAGACCGCTTTAATTATCGCCCATCGGCTGAGCACAGTTCGTCAAGCTGATCTTATCGTAGTGATGGAGCAGGGGCGAATCTTAGAACAGGGTAAGCACGAAGAATTGATGAAGATGCAGGGGCTCTATTATCGAATGGTTTCAGAATACCGAGGTGGATCAATATGAAGAGCATGCGATGGTTAATCCGCTTGATATTACCTTATTGGCGGCGAATCTTATTGGCTTTGATCTTAAGTACGCTTGCAATTACCAGTCACATCGGCTTGATGGCGGCGTCTGCCTATTTGCTTGCCAGGGCTGCTCTTCATCCGCCGATTCTGGATTTAATGGTAACGATTGTTGGAGTACGTGTTTTTGGGCTTTCGCGCGCGGTTTTTCGCTATTTAGAGCGCTATGTTTCGCATGATGTGACGTTTCGGGTCTTAAGTCAAATTCGAGTGAAGTTTTATCAAGGCTTAGAACCACTAGCCCCTGCCCGGTTGTTAAACGTTCGCAGTGGAGATTTGCTGAGCAGGATTGTGGCGGATGTGGAAATACAGCAGAATCTTTTTTTGCGTGTTTTTGCTCCTCCGTTCGTCGCCGTACTGGTTCTCTTTGGCTATGGGCTTTTTTTAGCTCATTATGATGTACGATTCTCTTTTATTCTTGCTGCCTGCTTTCTGGTAGCAGGGCTTGGAATTCCGTTGGGTATAAAAGGTTTGAGTCGAGGTGTCGGACGCCGGATGGTTGCCTTGAAGGCCGAGCTGAGTACACAAGTCGCGGATACCCTCTTGGGAATGACCGAATTAGTGGTTTATGGTCAAATCCAAAAGCACTTGGCAAAAATCCAACGAACTGACCAGAAATTGCAAGCGCAACAAAGTAGAATCGCCGGACTTTCCGCGCTGTCCAGCGCTCTGACGGGAATGATCGCGAACCTGGGCCTGTGGGCTGTTCTTGTTCTGGGGATTCTTCTCGTTGAAAATGGGAATTTAAGCGGAGTGAACTTAGGGATGTTAGCTCTGGGGACCTTCAGTAGCTTTGAAGCGTTGTTTCCCTTAGCGCTTGTTCCGCATTATTTAGAGCAAAACCGTGCCGCAGCGGAGCGCTTGCTAGAGTTGATCGAAAGTGAACCCGCATTTAAAAGTAGTGGGGGACTGTCTCCAAGGCCTAAGGGAATGGATTTGGCGTTTAATGAAGTGAGCTTTAGGTATGAGCCAGACGCCCCATGGGCTTTGAACCAGCTCACCTTTCGGATTCCACAACACGGTAAGATGGCGATTGTTGGACCAAGCGGAGCAGGCAAAACCAGCGTGGTGAACCTTCTGCTTCGTTTTTGGGATTATGATGCGGGGCAGATTGACTTGGGTGGGCATTCAATCAGGGAGTACACTCCGGACGATGTTCGAGGTTTTATTGGGGTTGTGACCCAGCGAACACATTTATTTAATGCAACAATTAGGGAAAATCTCCTTTTGGCCAAGCCTAAGGCAACGGAAGATGAACTGATTCAAGCGGCTCAGCAGGCAAAGCTTCATGATTTCATCCTGTCAACGCCTCTAGGGTATGATAGTCGCGTTGGGGAAGGTGGATTTAAACTATCGGGGGGACAGAGACAACGCTTGGCAGTTGCTCGAGTCTTTTTGAAAAACGCTCCGATCTTAATCCTTGACGAAGCCATGGCAGGACTCGATCCTTTGACTGAACGAGAGGTCATGGATGAAATCTATCGACTTATGGAAGGGCGGACAACTTTAGTGATAACGCATCGCCTTCTCGGATTAGAGAAAATGGATGAGATATTAGTGCTTGACCACGGGCGGATCGTGGAACGTGGTAAACATGGAGAGCTCCTTCAACAACAAAGGCTCTACCATATGTTGTGGGAGACAGAGTCGGTATTCGATTAAAAATATTACTTTTCTGGAAATTATTGAATTCTCTTGCGAAAATACGTGCACAGAAAAGATTTGTCCTACCATAAAATGAATATGGATAAATTTCCAAGAGAAGGGATGTCTATTGATGTACTATATAGTTCAACCGGGAGATTCTCTGCACAATATTGCTATGCAGTATCATACAACGGTTAGGCGTTTGATGAATTTAAATCCTCGAATAAGCAATCCTAATAAAATTCATGTTGGTCAAAGAATAGAAGTTGGTAATCAATGGAGCGCTCTCAATCCATGGAGGGGAAATGAATATCAGAGAGGCCAGGAAGAATATAAAAGGGGTCGCGAAGCATACCGAAGGGGCCAAGCCGAATATCGAAGAGGCCGAGAATACTCGAAACACCATGATCGGTAAATTCCACAAGATAATAAAAATCCCGCTGAATGTTTACAGCGGGATTTGCTCATCTCATTATATGAAAGAATCGAAGATTAGAATCCGTAGCTCTCAGGTATAATTACTACAGTTATGTCGGTTGCCACTGGCTTTTTTCTCATTACAGAATATACCCTACATATTCTAGTTGGGGCCTGACAATTAACACATACACCGGTTTTTGTACATGGATTTGGAGTTTCCAGTCTTTTATTATTCATTGGAGCTGCAATGCCTTCTAATCTTTCGAAAGCAGCACTTTCATTTTTGCATACTTTGTCAACACTTGCTACTATGATAACTTTTTTAGGACCAAAACTCATGGCACCTACTCTATTTCCAATCCCATCTATATTTACAAGCATACCATCCATAGTAATTGCATTACTGCTACATAAGTATAAATCACTTAGCATTTCTTCTCTGGCAATAGCTAACATTTCTTCGCGCGTAATACCTGGTGTGCCGTGGTCCAAAACCTTGCCACCAACACCTTTAACCTTATCTTGAATTCCCATTTTCTTTATTGTCATTGATCCACCAAAACCCACTGTCATTTCAGGCTTGACGTGACTCATAATAAAAGCCGCGGCCTCCTCGGCAGTAGAGAAGTACACCGCATCAAACTCATTTTTTTTAAAAGCTTCAACCGCTTTTCGACCAATTGTTTCCTTATGCCAATCTTTTATTTCCATAATAATTTCCTCCTTTTTACTTAATAACAACTTCTATACCTTTTGTTACCTCGATTCTAGCTTTTGTTTATTAGTCTTTCTCTACGCTTTTAATTATATATGATATTTATGACAAAAAGATAGTATGCACTTAAAGGGTAGATACTATCAGAAAGGAATGTATTAATAAATGGAAGGGATGTTTTTAACAGTCATCGTTCTCCGTTCCTTGCCCCAAAAGTGATTCGACTTCGTCGTTGGGAAGTGTCTGCACATTTTTAAGCTTTCGGGCAATGGTTCGGGATTTTCTAGTCGCGGTTTCAATGGTGTTGCTCGCTTCTTGGAGCTTTTTTTGTGTTTTTTCAAGGATTTCCACAAATTTGCCAAATTCGGTTTTTACAGCGCCGAGTAAGTTCCATACTTCGCTAGAACGCTTTTCAATGGCCAAGGTTCTAAAACCCATTTGTAAGCTATTGAGGAGAGCAGCAAGTGTGGTTGGGCCGGTAATGATGACTTTATAGTCCCGTTGGAGGAGTTCACAAAGGCCGGGACGACGCAACACTTCTGCATACAATCCTTCAACAGGTAAGAATAAGATGCCAAAATCCGTGGTATTAGGGGGATCAATATATTTATCACGAATGGTTTTCCCCTCAAGCTTGATGCGGTTTTCCAGGGATTTTCCGAGTTCCTCAATGCGTGGAAGGTTGGCATGATCTTGAGCTTCAATTAAGCGTTCATAATCTTCCAGCGGGAATTTCGCATCTATCGGAAGCCAAATGAAGCTGTCATGGCCGTCTCGAGCAGGAAGTTTGATGGCAAATTCGACGCGGTCGTTGCTGCCAACTTTGGTCGGGACATTCTTGGCATATTGTTCAGGAGTTAGGATTTGTTCTAATAAATTCCCGAGTTGAATTTCTCCCCATATTCCGCGAGTTTTTACATTGGTGAGGACTTTCTTTAAGTCCCCGACGCCGGAAGCCAGGCTTTGCATTTCTCCAAGCCCTTTATGCACCGCTTCTAAGCGCTCACTGACTAATTTAAAGGATTCTCCTAAGCGTTGTTCAAGGGTGGCCTTTAGTTTTTCGTCCACTGTTGCTCGCATCTGGTCTAATTTCTGACCGTTATCTTGTTGGATAAGAATAAGCCGTTCTTCCACCGTTTTGCGTAGTTGTTCTAATTTCTGATCATTTGTTTTGGTCAAGGCAGCTAATTGATTGGCGAAAATGTCCAATTGATTGCGTTGAAGAGTTGCAATTTCCGTCATACGCGTCAGTACAGATTCATTAAATGAATGGACGGACTGATTTAGTTCTTCGCGGACTTGTCTGGCGTTACTAGATGATTCCTCTCGGTTCCTGGAAATTTCTCCATTGACAAGTCGCTCGTTGCGTTCGAGGGATTTCTCTAAAGAAGCAAATTTGCTCTCGAACTGGACAACGGAGGTGTGTGATGATTGTATTAATAGGATAATTAGTAAGATGATGTTTATTACGACTAGAGCAATTAATCCGAACAGCAATGATTCTGTCATTATATTAGAGCCTCCTGTTATTTAGTGTGCTTTTAATTAATACTTTATCATACTGGGGACATACCGGGTCTTATTAAAAAAATAAATCGTTGACAAACAAGTCTTGGAGTTATTGAATGTACGAGTAAGAAACCGTGATTTTTCCATAAGAAAAACCGCCTCTTTATATTGTCGAAAAAAGTAAATAGAAAAGATAATATGATGATGTAGATTTTATAAACGATTTTGCGATTTAAGGCGGATGCTATCCCTTTGGAGTGATCCCCAATTAGTACCGATATTCACTAAAGTGATTGCTCACCAATGGTAAAGGGAATACATTTTATTGCGTTGACTTAAAGCTACTTCCATGTTAGATTTAACGAAAGTAAATATCATAATGGGCGGGGGGCTGGAAAGGCCAGCTGAGATTTAGACACGATAAGGTCTAGGACCCTTATAACCTGATCTGGATAATGCCAGCGTAGGTAAGCATTTTACTCTTTTAGAAGATGAAAGAGCACAAACCCTATTCTGGGATTTGTGCTCTTTTTGTTGAAAAGAATTTACATGAATTTAGGAGGACGTTCAATGAAAAAGGTACTGACCATAGCTGGTTCAGATTGTAGCGGGGGAGCTGGGATTCAAGCCGATTTAAAAACGTTTTCTGCTCATGGAGTCTATGGGATGAGTGTTATAACTGCGGTCACGGCCCAGAATACTCAAGGAGTCACTGCGGTACAGGATATTTCTAGAGACGTCATTGAGAAACAAATCGAGGCCATCTTTGATGATATTGAGGTCGATGGAGTGAAAGTGGGCATGGTTTCTCAAGTACAAACTATCGAAGTGATTGCGGAGCTGCTGAGACACTACGAGCCCCAAACGATTGTTGTTGATCCAGTCATGGTATCTAAAAGCGGCTACCACTTGTTAAACCCGGAGGCGGAAGTAACTCTGATTAAGGAATTGCTGCCTTTGGCTACGCTCGTTACACCTAATATCCCTGAGGCAGAGGTCATGACCCAAACGTCCATTCAGACATTGGAGCAAATGGAGGAGGCTTCCAGAATCATTTACCAGATGGGAGTTAAGAATGTTCTACTTAAGGGGGGGCACTTAGAGGATGATGCTATCGATATCCTCTATGATGGACAGGAATTTAGCTACTTTTTCTCTTCGCGGATTGCTACAAAAAACACCCATGGAACCGGTTGTACATTATCTTCTGCTATCACCTCAAATCTAGCCTTGGGATATAGTTTAAACGAGGCCGTCTCTTTAGCTAAGGAGTACATTACCATTGCCATTCAGCATTCTTTATCGATCGGTAAAGGTGTAGGGCCAATACATCACTTTTATACTCTTTACAAAAAGGCGGGATTAATCGAGTGAGCGTCTCTGAAAAAAATAACTTGAGCATGTTTAACTTTACGACCCTCTGGTTTGGTGCAGCGATTTCGGTGGCCGAAATTTCAGCTGGCGGGTTACTGGCTCCTCTAGGTTTTAAAATGGGGCTTTTGGCGATCCTTCTTGGACATTTAGTGGGAACAACTCTTCTGGTTTTAGGAGGAATCATCGGAACCACGGAAAGAATTCCAGCCCTAGTCTCTGGGAACCATCCTGGCAATCGTCGTCAATATTGAACAATAACAAGACTTCCTCTATGCCATTGGTTCGGTGTTTGCACCTCTGTTTGCCATCCTTTTGACGGACTACTTTCTATTAAAAAATAAAAAGATACAAACAGAACTGTTAGTAAATTGGGCTACCCTAGGTCTCTGTGTAATAGGAACGGGATTATATTACTGGTTTGTTAAGTTGAACCTTGTCTGGGTTACACCATTCCGGTTATGCTGATTATAAGCTTAATACGTTTAATAACTTGGAGGTTGACTGATAAATGGATATACGTGAAAAAATCCTTGCCAACCTAAGCGCAGTAAAAGAAAAAAAACCGTTAATTCACCACATAACTAATTATGTTACGGTCAATGACTGCGCTAATATCGTCCTGGCCATTGGAGGTTCCCCGGTGATGGCGGATGATCTCGAGGAAGTAACCGAGATGGTTGGCTTTGCCTCAGCACTAGTTCTTAATATTGGCACTCTAAACTCCAGAACAATTGAAAGTATGCTGGTTGCTGGCCAACAGGCGAAGGAATTGAGTGTGCCGGTGATTCTAGATCCAGTTGGAGTAGGAGCTACTAGGCTACGAACCAATACCGCTGAGAAACTCATTAGAGAACTAAAGCCTGAGGTAATCCGGGGTAATATGTCCGAAATCAAAGTTTTAGCAGGCCTAGACGTAGCCATCAAGGGGGTCGATTCGCTTGCGGACGAACAAAACAGTTCAAAAATTGCCAAAAAGCTGGCCTCAGAATTAAACTGCGTGATTGCCATTACAGGAAAAACAGATGTCGTTTCCGATGGCCGTCAAGTTTGTCTGCTGGACAATGGACACCAAATTTTGGCTGATGTCACAGGTACAGGGTGTATGACGAGCTCCCTTGTAGGTACCTTTTGTGGTGCAACCCCTGATTATTTCACGGCGGCCGTGGCTGGCATAATCAGCATGGGCCTAGCAGGTGAGAATGCTCAGGCTTTGTTGCACCATGGTGAGGGAATAGGAACATTTCGAGCCCGGTTATTGGATAGTATCTATAATCTAACCCCCGAAACTTTGGCCAGAGAAGGTAAAATCAGCTATGAGTGATGTCTTGGTGGACTATAGCCTGTACCTTGTTACGGATCGGAGCATGCTTCGTGAAAGAGATCTGGGTCAGAGTATTGAACTAGCTATTCAGGGCGGGGTTACCTTGGTGCAACTTCGAGAAAAGTCAGTTTCTACCCGCGAGTTTTTACAGTTGGCTATCAGGGTAAAAGAGATAACATCCCATCATCGAATACCTCTAATTATTAACGACCGTCTTGACATTGCCCTTGCTGTTGATGCTGACGGATTACATGTTGGACAAGATGATCTCCCCTTGCCCAAAGCAAGAGAGCTCTTAGGACCCCGTAAAATTATTGGGGTTTCGGCCAGCACTTTGGCAGAAGCCATACTTGCCCAACAACAGGGTGCTGACTATTTAGGAGTCGGAGCCATTTTTAGCACATCAACTAAAACTGATGCCCCTGAGGTCAGTCTTGAGCAATTAGAAATCATTAAGAAATCGGTTACAATTCCCGTGGTTGCAATCGGCGGAATCAATGAGATGAACATAAAACAGGTTCTGGCTACTGGTATTGACGGTGTTTCAGTCGTATCTGCTATTTTGGCGAAGAAGGACATTTTAACTGCCGCAAATAAGTTGCAAGAACTGATTAGGTCATAAATAATGCGCTCTTCCTTAGACGAGCGCATTATTTTATGGCTGTATTTCTTGAATCTGCAACAAATAGCAACATCTAAGGATAGAAGTTGCTATTTGTTGTTAGTGCTTTCATATTGCGGAAAAATAGTGTAAACTATATAAATGTTTGTAGATTATCGACTTAACATGGAGGGAAAGAGTGTCTGAAACAATTGATCAAATAATTCAGCAAATTGAAGAACTACGACTAAGTCTTATTAAGATTAAAGAGGGAAGATCTTATACCGATAAGGAAGTAGTAACAGCAAGTCAAAGATTGGATCAAGTCTTAAATAAATACCAAGAATTGATCAATCAACACGGAGGCTAATTGTAATGATTTACAATTAGCCTCTGTCTTTTTGAACTAGTTAAGAAGGTCCCTTCTCGCCATTCATGGTCAGCGTATCTGGTGTAACTATGGCGGCTACCTTCGCCAAGGCTAATAAGAAAGAAAGTTAACACGTGCGAAGACAGTGTCTTCGGACTCCTGCCCAGTTTTCCTTTAAAAGCTTGCAGTAGAAGTGTTGAAGAAGATGGAAGTGGGGAAGCAATACAGAATAAACAAGGTTACTCGAAGCTTGACGTATGATATAATTATTTGTCTGATATTAGATATCTCTGACTAATTTATGTTCATTCGAAACTGGCTAAAGGAGGAAAGTCCTTGATATTTCGCAAAACAATTACATATGCACTTATCCTATGTCTCATCATTATATTACCCGTTAGTATGTTTATGCCCAAGTCCGCAGTAGCCAGCCTAAATGGGACCCTGGATATGGTTTCTTTAGGGGATTCAATCGGTTATGGTTTAGGAGCGTCTGCTGGGCAAGGATATTCTGAACTCTTCTATTCCTATTTACAAAGCAGACCTGAATTAGCAGGTATAAGATTATACAATCTATCCCAACCAGGTGCTCAGAGTTGCGATCTCTTAGATCAATTAAAAAGCGATGGTATTCTGAAAGGTCATCTAGGAAACGCACGTGTTGTAACCGTAAGTATTGGAGGAAACAATCTTCTTGAACCAGTGATTTGGTGCGTAGCAACTGCATACCATCTGGATCCAGCAGACCCAAAATTGGATGATAAACTTGAGAAAGCTATTGAAACTGATAAAAATCAGAACAACACTCTTCTCAGAGTAGCACTTTCTGAGACCCTGGAAACAGAGTTGAACGCGGGAGTGACCAAGTTTAAGGAGAATTGGCCGAAAGTGGCCGAATTACTTAAAACTCAGGCCCCCAAGAGTCAAATTTACGTTTTGACCGTTTATAACCCATTTCCTCAGGATGATCTCTTATTTTCTCTATTTGATCCTTATGTCCAGCAAATTAATTCAACGATCAAGGCCGGAGATGGTTACACTACAGCGGATATTTATACCTGTTTTCTGGAAGAAAGCGCGCAAAAGCCGTTGAACTTTGATTTGTTCCAGGACCAAATCGACCCACATCCTACTCAACAAGGTCACAAGATGATTTCCCAAATACTGACGACCCTATTCAATCTGGCTGATGCTTCTCCTTGGGAAAGCAAAGTAGGGGTTGTGACAAACAAGACATGGACTATTAAATTTAACATGACCTTGGCCGACTCAGCTGGAAAATTCATTCAAGTCTATACTGCAACTGGCCTCCCGGTGAATGTCACTGTTAAACTCGGAGGAGTAGGGTCCGATTCCCTCAGCGTGTTTCCTCCTCCTAATGGCTATGCCTCGGGTCGTTATAGCCTTCTGATAAAGGATGGATTACTTTCTGAATCTAGTCGGAAATTAGATAGAAGCGTAAGAATGGATTTCACGGTGGAATGAAAATGAATGGAAGGAGGCAACGATTTTGAAATCAGAGATTATCCAGAGGCTTACAGAAATTGTTGGGAGAGATAATATATATACAGCTTTAGAGGATCTATATTGTTATACCTATGACGCTTCCTTTGTTAAAGCAGATATTAAAAAAGATTTAGCAGGAGTTGCTGTGTATCCAGGAAACACCGAAGAAGTTTCCCAAATTCTAAAGCTAGCAAATCTCGAAAAAATCCCAGTCGTTCCGCGAGGAGCAGGGTCAAATGTCAGTGGAGGGACGATTTCTATTGGGGACTGCATTGTTTTGGTTTTGAAGAGAATGAACAAAATTCTGGAGATTGACCGGAAAAATTTGATTGCCGTTGTAGAAACTGGGGTCATCACGGGCCAATTGCAAAGTGAAGTTGAGAGTGTAGGCTTGTTTTATCCACCAGATCCTGCTAGCCAAGCTTTTTCCACTATGGGTGGGAACGTGGCGGAATGTGCAGGAGGACCGCGTGGTGTTAAATATGGAGTGACTCGGGATTATGTAATCGGGCTTGAAGTCGTGCTACCGACCGGAGAGGTTATTAATACTGGTGGAAGAACAATCAAGAACGTAACGGGTTATGACATGACAAACCTCTTTACGGGTTCAGAAGGAACGTTGTGTGTCATAACTAAAATCATCGTCAAACTTATCCCTTTACCCGAAGGTAAGAGCACTATGATGGCAGTTTTCTCTGAGATCGAGCAAGCCTGTGAGACCGTATCAGAAATTATTGCTGGCGGATTGGTTCCCTGCTCGCTTGAATTGTTAGATAATATTTATATTAAAAACATCGAGGAGTATGCTAAAGTTGGGTTGCCAACAGACGCCGGTGCAGTTCTTTTGATAGAGGTCGATGGGGATTCGGAAATTTTAGCTAAGCAGATTGGGAAGATAGAGCAAACTTGTCGACGGCTAGGGGCAGTACAGATCCGGATTGCCAAGACGAAAGAAGAAGCCAACGAATTATGGCGTGCGCGTCGTTCAGCCTTTGCTGCAGTATCTAGAGTGAAACCAACCATTATCGGTGAAGATGCGACTGTTCCTCGAAGTAGTATTCCTGTTGCTGTAAGACGGATTCAAGAAATTGCGGCTAAGTATAATATTATCATTGCCATCCTCGGACATGCCGGGGACGGAAACTTGCACGCCACGATCCTTACCGATGCCACGGACCTGGAGGAGGCGGCGCGGGTAGAAAAGGCCATCGACGAAATCTTTGTAGCGACCGTGGAAATGGGTGGATCCTTAAGTGGTGAACATGGAATTGGTCGGGCAAAATCCAAGTTCATTACACGACAGACCGGGGAGGTTGGACTTGAAGTACAACACCGGATTAAACAAGCGCTTGATCCTAACAATATCTTAAACCCCGGCGTAATGTTTGGAGCGTGATGGGATGGAACGTTCATTTGAGTCTTGGGAAAAAGAAGTCATTCGCTGTATTCGTTGTGGCGCCTGCCAGAATGTCTGTCCGGTATTTAAAGAGCTTCAGGCTGAATCCACGGTAGCGAGAGGAAGAGTTAAGCTAATAAGCGGAGTGATCACTAAAGAATTAGATCTTACTGAAGGTTTTAGCGACAAAATGTCGTTGTGCTTGATGTGTAAAGCTTGCGTAGTAAACTGTCCCAGTGGTGTGAAAGTAGATAAGTTAGTGGAAGCGGCGCGTAAGGAAATCGCAGAGCAGAAAGGTCTCTCTCTGCTTAAAAAACTAATCTTTCGTTTGGTTCTCAAAAACCGTTGGGTTTTCAACACAGGAATGAAGGCGGGCAGTGCATTCCAAGGTTTGGTCTTCCGCAAAGGGCCTCAAGGTAAAGGAATGTTGCCAAGAATGTCGCTGGGACTGGACAAAAGAAGACTTCTTTCACCACTGGCACCCAAATCGTTCAGGTCGGGATGCCCTCAAGTAATTAAAGTTCCAGGTGCTAAACTGCGGGTTGCCTTTTTTACGGGGTGTATGATTAACTACATTTATACAGATATTGGTAACGCAGTCCTCAACGTACTTAAACACAATGGGGTTGAGGTCGTTATTCCCTCTCTCCAAAACTGTTGCGGTACCCCTGTTCGGATTAACGGAGATTATGAATCTGCTAAAGAGATGGCCAAAGCAAACATCGATGTTTTCTGGAATGAGGAGGTTGATTTGATCGTCGTGGCCTGTGGTACCTGTGGCTTGGCGCTTAAGGAAGAGTATGCTGAGTTACTCGAAGATGACCCAATTTATGCTGAAAAGGCCAAGAAGTTAGGAGCCTTAGTTAAAGATTTCACAGAACTGGTGGTCTCCTTGGAGGGATTTGCGGACAGAATAGGTCATTTGCCAATGAAGGTGACCTACCATGATCCTTGTCACCTCGTCAGAGGATTAAAGGTAAAAGAGCAACCTAGGCAGATCATTAAAAGTATTCCGGGAGTAATTTTTAATGAAATGCAAAAATCAGATACCTGTTGTGGAAGTGGAGGTTCTTTCAGTTTAGCTCATTATGAACTTTCGACCAAAATAAATGACCATAAAGTTGATGATATTAAGCAAACAGGTGCAGAGGTGTTGGTTACTGGGTGCTCTGCCTGTCGAATGCATATCGCGGACGGTCTGCATCGTCAGAACGTCGCGGTGAAGGTGATCCATACAGCCCAACTTTTGGAAATGGCTTACGCAGCAAAGAACAATAGTTAATTCTGCATCATGGCCAGATATTGCTTTTTGAAGTGGATTTAGATAACCTAAGAAAAATGAGAGGAGTGTAAAGCATGACTCGTTTTGAACTTGCTTATGGCAAAGAAATGTTGGCTTTTGAGCTTCCGGCCTCTGTAAAAGTTCAGGAGATTAAGGCGAAGGCCAGCCAGCCAATTCCAGATATTGAACAGGCGATTCGCCAAGCAGTGGCTCATCCTCTTGGAACAGCTCCATTGGCAAAGGTGGTCAAAGCAGGGGACCAAGTGGTTATTGTCGTTAGTGATGTTACCCGGCTTTGGATAAGAACGGACGTTCTCTTGCCGGTTTTATTGGACGTCTTGAATGAGGCAGGGGTACCAGATAAGGATATATCTATTGTCACAGCAACGGGAGATCACCGCGTACAAACGTTAGAAGAACACACGGCTATTTGTGGTACAAAGGTTTTAGCAAGGGTTCCTATTTACGATCATGAGTGTAAGGCGGATGATTTGGTGGATTTGGGCAAATCATCACAGGGAACACCTATTCTTGTCAATCGTCGCGTATGGGAAGCGGATAAAGTAATTCTGACCGGAGGCATTGCCTATCATCTCCTCGCAGGATTCGGTGGTGGTCGCAAGTCAATTGCTCCCGGAGTTTGTGGCTACGAAATGATCCAGAAAAATCATGCTTTGGCACTTAAAGATGCTGGCCCCTCGGGAATTAATCCAAACATCGAGACCGGAAAAATGGACGGCAATCCGGTTGCCGAGGACATGTTAGAAATCGCCCTTAGAGTTGGAGTGGATTTCATTCTAAACGTGGTAGTCAACGAGAAAAAGGAATTTGTCTATATTGCAGCTGGTGAGTTGGAGCAAGCACATTTAGCGGGCTGCAGGGTTACTGAAGAAATCTTTGGTATTGAAATAGATGAAAAAGCAGAGCTAGCCATTGTTTCAAGTGGGGGGTATCCTAAGGATATTCAACTTTACCAAGCGATCAAAGCCTTGGATAATTCCACTTATGCGGTTCGAGAAGGTGGAGTCATTATCCTAGTGAGTGAATGCTCAGATGGAATTGGTTCTCGACCATTTGAGGAGTTCTTTAAGCACGGTGAGGTTGAAAACATGAATGCACAGCTTCATGCCAACTTTACTATGCCAGGGTTTGTAAGTTTAAGAACGGCCAGCATCTGTCGAAAGACACCAGTCATTTTGATCAGTTCACTACCTGAAGACGTGGTTAAACGGGTGAAGATGATCCCAGCCCATTCTGCTGACGAAGCTTTGCAGTTAGCCGCGCAAATCCTTGGGCACCAACCGGATTCCGTTTATTTAATGCCTCACGGCGGAAACACCTTTCCCATTGTGAATTAGCTTTAATGTAGTAATTTGTTTTTTACCAACGTTCACAAAAGAATTCGCTACCTCTTAGGTGAGATTTTGTTCACGAACAAGGAAACTGAGTTTGCCGCAAGTTTAAGTTGAAAGTTGGGGCAGAACTACCTCAACTTTCACTTGACAAAACCCAGAATTCAGCTATAATGTAGACATAGCCAATCAAGATACTTGAACCAAAAAAAGATTCAGTCTATTTATTAACTTGTGGTAGCGTGCTAGGTAAAGTTTCGATTCATCGAAGGTTTCAGCATTGCAATCAGTTAAGCCAATGCTGGATTTCGGGGAGTTGGAGCCACCTAGAAGGGTGGTTTTTGTTGTTTAAAAGAAAGGTTTCCCGCAAAGTTCCTCCTCCAGTCAGTCTGTATGAGTTAAGCGTTTCTTTCCGGCAGTCTGTAAATCAAGGAAATTAAGTTCAGAATTCAGGTGATTGTAACCTTAACGTTTCCCGATTATAAAGGGTTGTTGTCAGATTGACCCCAGTTAGACCTTAAAGTTAACAGATGAAATAGTGGAGGATTTGTCCAGATTAGTTTCCTTACCTTAAACTTAGTTTTTGACTGGTTTGCTTTCGTTTAGGTCAAAGTATTTAATCCTTACGAGTTTGGTTTTTAAGATCATTCTTTATCTAGTAATTTGGCTTAGTTGTAAGGTGTGTTCGTTACAAAAACTTATGTTATTCCGGTTAATAATGATTTAGTAAAGAGTAAAGTTAGATTAATCTCGAGCCGTGTATCCATTAATTCTGGAGGAACTTTGCGGGATTTAAATTAAGTTTTAAGGGCCACTCAATGAGTGGCCCTTACTTTTGCTAGTCAGAAAGTATAACTTTTTGTTTCATACTTTCTGGAAGGTCCCTTCTCGCCATCACGGCGCTCTAACCTCGAACATCCTGTTCGAGTCTTGGCCACAGGGACACTCGGCCCATCCATGGCCAGCGCATCAGTGCAATTAGGGCAGCCACCTTCGCTAAGGCTAACAAGAAGTCTAACCCGTGCGAAGACAGTGTCTGCAAGAAGGGTTAATACGTGCTAAGACAATGTCTTCGTGGGCGCCAGCCGAGTTTTCTTTATCGAATTAGCATAATTAGACCTTGACAATGAACCCAATTTTGTTATAATTAGACCATAATCAACTAAATTATCAGTAATTCAGTCTATATTACTAATTTAGTGGTCGCGTGCTAGGTGAAATTTCGATTCTTCGAAGATTTAAGCATTGCAATCCGTTGAACTAATTTAGCAAATGCTGGATCTTGAGAATTGGAGCCACCTAGTAGGGTGGTTTTTGTCTTTAGAAAAAGAAAGCTTTCCCGCAGAGTTCCTCCCAGTCAGTCTGAGTTAAGTCTTCCTTATCGGTAGTCTATTTTAGTAAGCTGGGAAATTGAGTTCAGATTTGAATGGGCTGATTTCAGATTGACCCCAGTTGGTTTTTTGTCGACGGAACTAGTGGAGGATTTGTCCAGATTAGTTTCCTTACCTTAAGTTGTTTTTGACTGGTTTAAGTCTTAGTTTAGTTAAAAGCAATTACCATTACCAATTCGGTTTTTCGGAACGATTTCTTGTTCGGTTGCTTAGTTGTAGGGTATATTAGCTCTAACCTATTTTACTCCGGTTAATGACAGTTCGGAAAGTTTGGTTTAAGATTAATCTCGAGTCGTGCATCCATTAATTCTGGAGGAACTTTGCGGGATTCAAATTAGATTTAAAGGTCACTCAATGAGTGGCCTTTATTTTTTGGTCTTTTTGGAGGACTATAATCGAAGATTAAACAGGGAGATATGTATAGAAGGTATTCTGAATTGCAAGGAGAAGTAATATATAAAAATTATGAAATTGAAACAGTTTTTCTGAAAGAAGGTGATCGTTTGCTTAACGCGCAAAGGGAGAGCGCGAAAGAATTCCTGAGTCTTTTATCGATTAGCTCAGGGGTATCCGGCTATGAAATGGCTATCGCTTCTTTAGTTATGGAACGATTTAAGAAATTAACTGATGAGGTGCGCTGCGATACATTTGGCAATGTATATGCTCTGAAAAAGGGCAACAGCAAAAGTCACCAAAAAATCATGTTAGCAGCTCATATGGATGAAATCGGTCTTATCGTGAAAGGAATCGATCCTCGAGGTTTTCTGCGTTTCACCTCCATTGGAGGAATAGACCAGCGAACTCTCTTGTCTCAAGAAGTGCTCATTCATGGACGCCAGGTGATTCCGGGAATTATTGGCTCCGTGCCTCCCCACCTTTTAGCAAATGAGGATTCAGATCAAGCCGTTAAGATGGAGGACATGAACATTGATGTAGGGCTTTCTCTCTCTAAAATCAAGGAACTTATTCAAGTGGGGGATACTATTACGCTAGAGAGACGGACATACCCTTTGCTAAATAACGTGATGGCAGGAAAATCGTTGGATGACCGCGCCGGGGTCGTGGTGATGATGGTTTGCCTTGAAGAGCTCTCCCGCCTACAGCATTTTCACGATGTCATTGCGGTGGCTACGACTCAAGAAGAAGAGGGGATTCGGGGAGCGCTTACCAGTGCTTATACGCTGAATCCAGATTTAGCCGTGGCTATTGATGTTACCCACGCGAGTACGCCAGATACTAAGGGTCAAGTTACGATTGAATTGGGAAAGGGGCCGGCAGTGGCTCTCGGTCCTAACATTCACCCCGCCATCTATCGTCAGCTCACAGAAACCGCGCAAGAGCACCGTCTACCCATACAAATCGAACCAATCCCAGGACATTCTGGAACGGATGCTTGGGTTATTCAAGTAACTCGAGCAGGTATTCCTACGGGGCTGGTCTCAATTCCCTTGCGCTATATGCATACCTCTGTGGAAACGCTCGATATGCAAGACGTACTTAATTCTGGAAAACTACTCGCTCATTTTATTGCCTCTTTACCGGATGATTTGGAGGGATTTTTATGTTATTAAAGAGCCTGAGCGAATTAAACGGTACCTCAGGGGCTGAAGCCCTCGTGCGTGATTTTTTGCGCCAACAAATAGAACCCTATGTCGACACGATAAGCGTTGATAAAATAGGAAATTTGATTGCGACCAAAAACGGACATTTAAAGGGTCCTAAAGTTATGCTTACAGCTCATATGGATGAAGTGGCGTTGATGATCATGGAGATTACTAGCGACGGTTTTCTCAAGTTCCGACCAGTCGGTGGAATTGATGCCCGAATCCTCGTCTCTAAACCAGTACAAATTAACCAATCCTTGGTCGGAGTAATCGGGGCCAAAGCCATCCATTTACAAAAACGTTCAGAACGCCAAAGGGCTTTGTCCTTTGACCAACTATATATTGATATCGGAGCTAAATCTAAAGAAGATGCCTCCAGTAAGGTGAAACTCGGCGATTATGCTTATTTCATAACGAAATGTGAGCCATTCGGAGAGGGGCTTTACAAAGGAAAGGCATTTGATGATCGAGTAGGTTGTGCCATCTTAGTAGAGCTTCTTAAGCGGGACTATGATTATCCCTTAGTAGCCGCTTTTACAGTACAAGAGGAGGTAGGTCTTCGGGGTGCCAAGGTCGCTGCTTATCATCTTGCTCCGGATTTTGCCATTGTCATCGAGGGAACTGTCGCTGCAGACGTGTCAGAGTGTAAAGAAGAGGGCTGGGTTACGGAGTTAGGCAAAGGTCCTGCTTGTTCGCTGCTGGATAGAACAACCCTCTACAGTCCAAAACTTATCCATTGGGTGACGGACTTAGCTCGTCAAAAAGGAATTCCCCTCCAGTTTCGACGCGGAACCAGCGGCGGAAATGACGCTGGTCCAATACATGTGAGCAAAGCTGGAATCCCGATAATTGTTTTAAATGTACCATGTCGTTATATCCATTCTTTTGCCTCGATTATCTCAGAAAACGATTTTACAGCATGTCTTAAGCTCGTGGATGAACTTTTAAAGGACTTTCCTCGTATGCTTTAGCAGCTTTATGATAGGAGGTTAATTTGTAATGGATTTGAACTATGCAATGCTTGAATATTTAACCCAAATATCGGGTCCGTCCGGTTCTGAAGAGCGAGTCGCGGAATTTATAGCTGGACAACTGAGTTCTTACTGTGATGAACAAACAATAGATACCTTAGGGAATCTCATTGTCCGGCGCCATGGAACTGGTAAGAAAATCATGATAGCTGCTCATATGGACGAAATTAGCTTGATGGTAACCCATATTGATAAAGAAGGGTTCTTGCGTTTCGCCCCTCTTGGCGGAGTGCGTATTCCCAACCTTATTGGGCAAAGAGTAAAGTTTAGCAAGGGTAGAATCGGAACGATTGGGGTGGAAAGATTAGATAAGCCCAGTGATTTTAAACTTGATAAACTCTACCTCGATATTGGTGCATCGACTCGGGAAGAGGCTGAGCAGTTTGTCCGGATAGGGGAAACTGGGGTTTTTGTGGGGGATTTTATAGAATCAGGATCTAGGATTATATCCAAGGCCCTTGATGATCGAATAGGTTGTTTTGTGGCGATTGAAGCTCTTAAACGAACCCAGTCCCCACATGAATTGGCATTTGTCTTTACCGTACAAGAAGAAATCGGGACCCGCGGTGCCCGAACGGCTGCCTATGCTCTCGAACCCGATTTGGCAATCGCTGTCGATGTGACAGCAACCGGGGATACCCCTAAAGCGCACCCAATGTCCGTAGAACTAGGAAGCGGTGTAGGGATAAAGGTACTCGACCGTTCTATGATTACCTCTCCTCAAATTAAACGTTGGATGGCTGATATGGCCGCAGAACTAAACATTCCTTTCCAGTGGGAGGTTTTAGAGTATGGGGGAACGGATTCAGGAGCTATTCATTTGGCAAGAGGAGGGGTGCCCTCAGGCGTTCTCTCGATCCCCACGCGATATGTTCATAGCCCAGCCGAAATGATTGATAAACATGATGTTGAAGCAGCCGTTGATTTACTAGTAGCTCTGCTAGAACGTCCTACAGAATTATAGAGACAGAAAAAAGAGCTCGTTCTAGTTCTAGGACGAGCTCTTTTTCTGTCTCTTTATCATCAGATTTCGATTGGCATCATAGCGATTGCGTTAGTCTGACGTTGGTCTCTAAATACCTAGAGGCGATTCGAAAACTAGGGGTTCCTTAAAGTTTGTTCTGACTACCGATTTTGGCATCGAATAAGAAAATCCAGTAAATAGTGTTAATTAATTGCAGTCACTGGAAGGTATTTGACTTTTGAGAACGAAGTTTATCTTTAAAGAATTTGGCTGTTAAAGGAAGATATCCTGGAGAAACACTGCTTTGGACCCGATCTAAATAAATTGGAAGATGTCTCATGAAGTAATAAGCTTAAGATATTTTTATCCAGATTCTCAAGGTAAGCTTGCAATAATTTGAAGTTCTAGGTGAAGTCCAAAACTCCATGGGAAATTTGAAGGAGAATGGGATTTCCGATCTTACTCAAGTGCATGGAGGGTCTTAAAAGATAATCTAATTTGTGGATCATACGATTCCTCTGAGGATGAAATTTCAAAGAAAAGGTAGGGTTTCGATTAATGGGAGTAAAGTTTAATGCCTTCGCGATTTTTGTTAACGATCTTAAGTTGATGATAGAGTTTTATCGAGATGTACTTGGTATTGAGATTGACTGGGATGGTAATGGCCCACATGCTGAGTTCAGACATGAAGGGATTCGATTTATGATGTACGAAAGGAAAGAGTTGCCGGGTTATTTAAGCACGGAAGTTTCCTTTCCCAAAGGTATTAATGGAACTTTTGAGTTAGCAATAGACCTGCCAAACTTCTCTGATGTAGATGTAGAGTTCAATCGAGTTATAGATCTAGGGGTTACCCCAGTGGTTTATCCAAGAAATGAGCCATGGGGAATGCGAACGTCTTTTGTATTAGATCCTGAAGGTAACTTGATTGAAATCGGATCATGGGGTGAAGGCCAAAAAGAAGAATAGATTAGTTGATTTACTTGATGATTTCTAAACAGTAAACGGTTTTGAATGAATCATTTGTCAACTTCTGATAACAGCGTGTTCCCAAATCTGAGAGGATATAAATGAAATATGAAGACTTCGGGAACCTGCGAACCGTTATACTGAACCCAATCAATTAAAGAATATCTTTGAAGTTTTTTCTTTGGGCAGAAATATAGAGGGAATGGAGGGGATATTTCTTATTGATTATGGCTTTTAAGAAAAATAAATTAAGAGCAGTATTTTGGATGATCATTTTGTTTGCTATTTTAACAGGAACATACTATTGGCTGAGCTTTAGATTCTTTATTAACTTGACCCGGTTTTGGTTAGTGGGCATCATCTTATCATTTGCTCTTGTGTTTATTCTTCACAAAATTTTAAAACTATGGAAAGTACCTATAGTGATAATAGGTTTAGACTTAATTTATCATTATAACTTTACTTCTATCGGTGAAGTAGCGATTACTTACTATCTTATCGAAATACCATTTATTATTTTAACTATCTTATTTACAATTTGGATTTACATTTTTTATAAACTCAAAAAAGGAATCGAAGTAAGCGACTAATTATTATACATTGAGGAGCAAGTAATGAAAACAGTGGTAATCTACAAGTCGAAAACAGGTTTTACAAAGAAATACGCAGAATGGATTTCGGCGGAGTTGTCAGCCGATATTTATTGTGCTTCAAGAGTCACTACTAATATGCTGTCAGTCTATGACTGCGTAATTTATGGTGGCGGTTTGTATGTAGTGGGTATCAATGGAGTCAAGTTAATAACGCAAAACGTTGACAAACTTAAAGGTAAAAAAGTTATTGTCTTTGCAACGGGGATGTCGCCCGCAAGAGAAGAGGCAGTAAGTGAAGTGATCAGTCGGAACTTTACTTTAGAACAGCAAAAAATTATACAGTTCTTTTATTTGCGGGGTGGTTTTGATTACCGTAAACTTAATCCTTTTGATAAGATACTTATGACATTACTGAAGGTATCTATAAAATGGAAGAAGATGATGAAAAAGGAACTGATTTCTGATGAAATAGGTATTCTCGAAGTCTTTGACAAGCCAGCAGATTATACAAGAAGGGCTAAAATAAATGAGTTAGTTGAGTATGTTACCTCATAAAAAAGTCCATAATGTGAAATTCATTTGGGGAGTTCAAGTGTGGCTTCGCGGGGTGTACGGCATCATATAACAGAGGCTTTGCAACATCGGAGAATATATGAATGTAATAACCAGACTTCGAGAATACGCGGAAGGTTAGACGACAGACCCTTGCAAGCAAAGATTGGAGAGACTGAGAATGTTTTTGCGAAGAGTGAGTTTTCTAAATGAAAGGATTCAAAGACATCGCAACCCATTCTCCAATTATTTTGGCTTACCCAGATGCACAAATTCTCGATTTCGATACTAAGAGTAGGGTCCGCCGCCAAACAGAGGGTTTGCAACATCGGTGAAAATATGAATGTAGTAACTCGACGTCGCAAACCATAGGGACGTTATTTTTCATTACTCTATCGGAGTGGAATTTGAGGGAGGTTTGATTTTGGGAGCTAAACTCTTATCCCGCAGATCATTTATCCTAGGTGGGATTGCAACATTATCCTATCTATATTTTGATCTCCATTCGATCGCAGTAAAACGATATACTATTGCTATTACTCAATTGCCAATTGAATTTCAGGGATTCACTATTCTCCATTTAACTGATTTACATAGCAAGGAATACGGAAATGGTCAAAGGCATTTAATTGAATTGATTAACCAACAGCAATTTGACGCGGTTGCAATAACAGGCGATTTAGTTGATAAGAGTAATCCTAATTTGCTACCAGCAATATCATTGGTGAAAGGGTTGCAATCTAAGCCTGTATTTTTTGTTCCTGGAAATCATGAGTGGTGGACAAATTACCAAATCAAATCTCCATTAGAAGACCAGGGGGTACATATACTGGAAAACGAGCATTTCAAATATAACATAGGCAATGCTCATATTTGGATATTAGGTGTCGATGATCCCTATCTAGGAAGAGATCAGTTAGATGTGGCACTTGCAGGTGCCACAGATTCTAAACCTAAGGTTTTATTAGCACATGCTCCTAACATATTTTATAAAGTGATTAATGGCAATATTGATTTAGTTTTAGCGGGACATACGCATGGTGGACAAGTCAGACTTCCAGTGGTTGGCGCAGTGGTAGTACCTGGACAAGGACTTTTCCCTGAGCTTGATTACGGCCAATTTACTTCCGGTTCTACGAATATGATTATAAATGGTGGTTTAGGAGAAAGCGTGTTGCCAATAAGGTTTTACAATAGACCCGAGATTGTCTTGGTGACATTAGTTCAAACATGAAGAGCTAATGGATGAGATAACAAATTGATCGATTAAAATGATATCAAATTTAATGACTCAGTCTTTGAAGAAGTGAATACGAGGAACGTCGACAGATGATGCAGGAGACGGGCATCCTTGCCCGGATATTGTTGTGGGAGTGTTATTATAGACTACCGGTTATTTCTTATGGGGGGGAAGGGAAAGTGTCAGAGTTATTTAATCGAGTTAAGAAAGGTGTAAGGGCTATGAAGGATTCGTTTGGCCCATGTACATACAGAGCTTCTGGTATCCAAGTCGTTTGCCCTCATTGTCGTAACGAGGAGTTCGAAGCGGGTGAAGCACAATTGAATACTGCAACAGCTACATTCTTAAACCTGGATTGGCTAAATAAATCGGCAACTGTGCTGATTTGTACACATTGTGGTTACATCCAATGGTTCGGAAAAACTGTGGAGAAGGTTCAAAGGAGTTAGTGCAAATAGACATTTGAGGACGTCCTATAAGGGTGTTCCCGTAAGAATATGAATGTAATATGACGCTATGGGAACACCCGGTACGTTAGGATTGGAAAATATCTAGACTTTGGGGGCGGGGTTTATCGTATAACACGTATGCCCAAAATCTGTGAAAAAATATCAGATATAGATAGGTCGACCATAGTAATCAGACTTCAGAAATACGTGAGGCGTTATGCAAAATAAGCATATCGGAGTATTCTATGAAGTTTGGAAGGAGGAGTTCTTTTGGCATCATCTAAAGCAAAGCTACTCATAATACTTTCTGTTGCGTTGTCCTTAGTTTGCGGGTGTAATAAGGAAAATAAAGTTAGCGCTGTCCATGATTTTTCAATATACTTAGTTAAAGATTTATCTACAACTGAAGCTATGAATAAAAATCTTGATGAACTACCATTAGAAAATGTACCAGCGCTTACTGATAAGGAAATTAGGATGTACAATTGGAGAGAACACACCTTTTCATTAAAGGAAGGTTTCAGTCTAGAGGAAAAGTTAGAAGGGAGAGTTCCATTAAGTGGTAAGCCTTTTGTTGTTGTTGCTGATAGTGAAAGAATATATCTAGGGAGCTTTTGGACCCCGATTTCTTCGTTATACATTCCTGAAATTCCAACTATCTATTCCATATGGTTTAAGGACAATAAAAATGATATCTATACAATCAAATATGGAAATCAACAACAAGATCCAAGAGCTGACATAAGAATATATGAGTCTTTAAAAGGTTTAGGGAAAGTAATTCTGAAGGAGCGTTGACTTCACATAAACAGCGGGTTTGTGACATCTGAGAGAATATGAACGTAGTCTAAGATACAGGATGAAAGTTTTTGTACTAGATGGAGGAGACGAATTTTGAATAAAATAGTTTAGACAATATTCATATTTACTATCCTTGCTTTGTTTACAGGATGTGGGAGCAGCAAAGTCGAAGATAAGATTGATTCCACACTGACTAAACCCAATGCAGATGTTTCAGTAGAATAATCTAAGAATATAAGCGTAAATTCCGGATTGTTAGTCGGCTTAGCAAGAGATAATGAAATAGATAAACAAGTACCGACTATGGAAAGAGTTCCAAACAGTTATAGAACTATGTGGATTTATCCAGGCAAGAAAAAAACGGGGTAATTATTGCTCCCTATGAAGATCGTTTTTCGAAATTGGAAAACAATAATTTCTTTATGGCAACACCAAGTAATCAAACTGGAGACAGTGTTTTTGATAATTATAGTACATATTATAATTTTACAAATATCGTTTCTCATGAAGTGAGGATGGGCTTTGGGGACTGTGACTCCAGATAATAGGGTTTGTAAAAGGGGGCGTGGGGAATGGTAACAATCATCTGGCTTTTGTTTATTGGCGTAGTATTTCATCTAGCTACAATTCTGTTGGCCCGAGAAGTTGACAAATCTGAAGGCTCAAATACCTTAGTATCATATTTAGGTTCAATAGTGATTTTGGGTTTTAATATTTTGAAGGTTTTTATTTTATTTGGTATTATTTTGCAAGTGATTAACTTATTCCAGCAAAGTAGTTAATTTTCTTGCAGATAGGCTCAGGCTCACGCGAGAGGACAGCCCATGTCTGGATTTGAAAAGATTAAAAATATCCCAAAGAGTATTTCGAAGTGTGGAAGGATGAATTGACAATCACTCTAGATTACATAAATAAGAATGAAGTTTATGTCGCAAAGGTTGATAGGGATCCCAATACAGCCGCGTTTAATTATGATAGGGTAGAATTCAAATTAACAGGGGAATTGCCGGAAGGTTGGAAAATATCTTTTACAATGAAAAACCAGGGACAAATATTTAAACGAGGTAAACAAGTTGGTTCAATAGAGATTTTGGGGTATTACGGAGATGCGTCTGGGTCTGGGCGTCCAAATCATAGTTCAATTGTAAGCGTTGAAGGTATTAAATCAGGTCTTGGAAATGGAAAATTATATATATTAGAACGAGATATGCCTAAAGATCCAAGGACATTGACGGAATATTATGCAATAATACCAATAAAAGGGCATGAGTTGGCGTATAATGTCTGGATCGATTGTGATGATCTCGATAATGATTTATTGGCGATGAAAAGGTTTCTTCAGATCTTAGAGGTGAACAATGGAAATTAATTAGAGTTTAAGTGACGTGCACAAATAGCGTATTCCTAAAATCTGAGAAGATATAAATCGCCTTCTCTATCCTCACGAAAAAACTTCATAGACATGGAATCAGTGTCCAGTCAGGTATTGTTTGGAGGAGGAGAACTATGGATCAACAGTGGAAGATAGGAATTTTACTTTTTAACGAAGTTGAGGTAATGGACTTTGCTGGACCATTTGAGGTATTATCTATTACCACTTACCCAAGGTCCAACGTTAAACCATTTGATGTTAAGACAGTTGCTCAAACAAAAGAAACAGTCCGGGCCCGCTATGGGCTTCAGGTTTTACCTGATTATAGCTTTGCAGATAATCCAAACTTTGATATTTTGATTATCCCAGGTGGATATGGTGCAGAAGAGATTGAAATACATAACAATATAGTTATCAGTTGGATAAAAGATCAAATGAATAAGGTTTCAATAATGACATCTGTATGCACCGGTGCTTTTTTGCTGGCTAAAGCGGGTTTATTGGACGGCAAGAGAGCCACAACCCACTGGATGGATATTGATAGGCTAGAGAAGGAATTCGCAAATGTTGTAGTACAACGAGGCGTTAAGTACGTTAATGAGGGTTCAATAATAACATCTGGTGGGATCTCAGCCGGAATTAATATGTCATTTTTTCTGATTACAAAACTCATTGGAGAAGAGATTGCAAGGACAACGGCTAAGAGAATGGAGTATGATATTAGTATTTGAACTTCAGGAAACGAGCGACTTTTTCTAACACAGGGTTAAAAACGTTCCAACAGACTTCCTAGAGGATACGATGTAGTACCCATTTATGGTGATTCATGGGATATTTATTGAACATCTAAGGGTTAAAAAATGGGTCCAGTTCTGTAGGAAGAAAACAAAAGTAATTCTTTGATCAGAGAGCACTCATTATTGGCATGACGTAATAGATAGAAAGAGATGGATATATGATTAAGAGGATACTTAGTATATTTTTTGGCTGGGAAACGGTTTACTTCACAAGCAATATTGATGAATATACACGCATACGAGGGAGGCTTATTGACAATGGGGTAAAAACAAAAATTAAGATAACCAGTAATTCTTCTAGCAGCGTAGGGCGCTCTATGATGGCAATTAGTTCAAACATAGGAGAGAATTATGAGATTTTTGTCAGGAAAGAAGATGTTCATAAAGCTACTCAAATAATTTATAGTCATAGGTAAGTATTATTTTGAAGGTTTTGTTAGAGGGCACGCTGTTCTAGCAGATTTCTAAATATAGGGTCGCTACTTCTACGTACAACAGCTGGTTCTTGACGCAACTAGATATAGAAGAATGTGAATGGTTGCATCTGGTAAGACAAATGAATGCAGGAGGGAATAGCATGTTTGACAGAAATAAAACATTTAAACTCATTTTTGATGTATTGCAAGTCGTAGTTTTTTCCTTTGTATTTTATTGGGGAATACGAGCGACAGTAGCCGATGCTAGAGTTGTCCCAACACCTTCGATGCTTCCCACAATCCAACTACAGGATAGATTGATCGTTGACAAAATATCCTACGACTTCGCAGCGGTTAAGAGAGGGGACGTTGTTGTATTTCGCCCTCCATCAAACGTAGACCAGAGTGGAACGGATTGGGTTAAGCGTGTTATCGGACTTCCGGGTGAAAAAGTTGAGATCAGAGACGGCAAAGTCTTTATCAATGAAAAAGAACTCACGGAACCATATGAACTAGAGAAACCAGCCTATACATATGGCCCTATTGTGGTTCCGGAAGGTTCGTATTTCGTCTTGGGAGATAACCGGAACAACAGTAAGGACAGTCACTACTGGGGTGAATTATCCAATCAAAACATCATTGGTAAGGTATTCATTCGATATTGGCCACTTAATCGTGTTGGATCTTTAGACATCGGGATTTAAGGCAACATCACCCGTGGGAGCATAGCAAGTTGCTTAACAGGGGATTTGTCATAGGGGTGGAAAAGGAGTGCATTAAATAAGGATACTTAAAGGGGATGAAAGGGTATGAGTACCTACAACTTTAAAGTAAGAATTTCTCCGGAAGAAGCAATGAATTTGGTCAAGGAAAATGAAAATGCGGACTTAGTTCATGAAGAGATTCATAACCTAGGCAATAATGTTTATATTGGTACATTGGTATTCGAAAAATACTTTATGAGAGTTGAAAGTCGGGTAGCCTTGGTTGTGATTATTGACAATATTTATGGTGCTACTGACGTACGATCAATTTCCACGGGTAGTTCACAAGGAGCTTTTTTTAAATTTGACTGGGGTGCAGCTGAAAAACTTGCCGGTAGTGTCCAGAAAATACTAAATGATTACATTGTAGATAAGTAATAGGATAAGGGGTTTCGCATGATATTCTCTGCCGGCGTCGTAAACCTTCGTGACATTGTATGACAAATGGTGGAAAAACGAATTAATTCTCTATATTCAGGGGTGTTTTAAGTGGAGAAATAAAATTTCTATAAGGAAATCTATTTACTAAGTGCTAATAGTGGACAGTATTTGAAAAAGTCTTTGGTCATGACAGCCTATGAATGTAGGGGCGGCATTGTATAACACGGATTCCCGACACTTTGCAGAATGTTGCCTATGGCGAGTCAAGAATACATATACGTCATACAATACCGTATGCCAGAGACAGGGAGTTTTTTGCGCATATTCTTGGAAATGGTGCTAAGAGTAATATAAGTGAGTTAAATGGTTTTGAGACTATGAGGAATGACATAGAGATAGAATCATCATTCCGGAGGTGGGCAAGATGAATGTTTTAATTTTCGGAGGAACAGGTTTTGTTGGAAGAAGCCTGACAGGGCAATTACTTGCTTATGGATATCAGGTATATGTTGTAACGAGGAATTCTCGAAAAACTGCCATCAGTTTGGGAAATAAAGTTCAGCTAATAGAATGGGACAATATCTCCCCGCTATCTTCTATTTATAAGCTACCAGAAATTGACGTAGTGATTAATTTAGCGGGTGAGTCGATCGGCAACCGTCGATGGTCCAAGTCAGTAAAGCAGGAGATTCTAGCAAGTAGAATTAGAACTACTGGGGCAATTGTTACAGCGATAAATAATCATACCATTCGGCCAAACGTTCTAATTAGTGCTTCGGCAGTTGGATACTATGGCCCCCGTCAGGATGAGGAGATAACTGAATCTGAAGAAGCGGGGCAGGATTTCCTAGCTCAAGTTTGCCGAGAGTGGGAAAATGAAACAAACAAGGTTCAAAGCAATTTAACCAGAGTCGTAACTATTCGGATTGGCGTAGTATTAGGGAATGAAGGCGCACTGAATAGAATGCTGATGCCATTCAAATTCTATATTGGTGGTCCACTGGGTACAGGAATGCAATGGCTTTCCTGGATACACATCCAAGATTTAGCGAGTATGGTAAGGTTCATAGTTGAAAATAAGGAGGTAAATGGTCCAGTAAATGCGTCTGCTCCAGAGTCCGTAAGAATGAGAGATTTCTGCAAAGTTCTGGGGGAAGTTCTAAACAGACCATCCTGGTTACCAGTTCCCGAAGTTCTATTGAAAATAGTTCTAGGACAAATGGCGGAAATGTTAATACATGGTCAACGGGTTGTGCCGAGGAAAATTCTTGGTGCTGATTTTGTATTCCGGTTTCCTAAATTAAGGGCTGCTTTAGAGGATGTTCTGGGAAACCGGAACGTCGTTTAATTTCAATCGTTTTCAACCGGTAGTAAACTCAAATTAGACCTATTTGTCCATAATATGGTTCATGAGGCGCATCGAGCACATTTCCCCGCTCATGGTGCAGCTGTCCTGATGTTCAGGGGCGGACTCTTTTCGATAGCGCTCTGATCCTGTACTACTTCGATCTTTACCCAGTTTCCCAAAGCCAGCAGCCTGAGCCAAGCGAGCAATTCGAACGGCTTCTTCAGCAGTGCGTTCACGTTATTAGCCACCTCCCATAAAAATTAAGATCTCTAAACGGTCGTCAGCGTGTAAAAAAGTACTCTGCCAATGTTCTCGAGTTAGGATTTTGCCGTTGAGCTCCACGACCGCCGCTTTAAGGGTCACCGCTTTGTTTTCGAGAAACTGGAATACAGTACATTCTGAGAGAATATCCGGTGCTTCGCCGTTGATAACAATCTGCATCGGTAACGTCTCCTTTCGCTTGTTCACACACGTTTGCTATTATTTCTTGTCTCACTGCCATGGTACCAGGGAGGTTTAACATAAAAAAGTGAGAACTGCGGTAAGCAGTTCTCACTTTATTTCTAGCATAAGTAAAACGATTGCTTTCCTCCGCTGGTATTAACCAGATCAGGTTCAAAGAGATCGAGTTTCCTCATCTCAGCCCCGAAGGGCACCCCTAGCAAACAAACATATTCAGTTAAGCAGGCATTAATACTTGTCCTGTGTCATTAGTGATTTATCCTCACAGCTCTTGGTAGTTAAGTTAGGAATAGATCATCCCCGCTTTTTCCGCTCAAACCGGGGTGGCTATCAAATCGTACTGTACCTACTGGAATTTTATGTTTTACAGCTTCAACGATTTTTGCCGTTCCAATGTTACCAAACCCTCCGCATAATTCCAACGCCTGAACTCCTTCAGTAACTAGTTGCTGTGCAAGATTAACAGCTTCCTGATAGTTTTGGACTCCCCGTATAAGTAGGGTTACCTGTGGAGTTTGAATATCCGCCTGATGTTGCGATGGGTCGGCTTGAGGTGCAAGGAAGATAAAGGCGGCTTTTAAGGACAATTAAATCACATCCTCTCCATGTAAAAGTTAATTTGAGATTCACAGAGTAGAACAGGGGAACAAGCAACAATGTGATTACAATAAACATGCAATTCACATGCCAAAACCAAGAAGTTCCTTAGGTTTGGCATGTGAATTGCATTATAAATATAAGAAAGATTAAGAATAAAAATATAAAAAGAAGATAATACCCATCCTTCGTACTAACTGAAGACTAAAATTGGCCAAATTACTAACGTTTCTTATTGAAAAGAGGTCCTATCCACTGTTCGATTTTCGTCCACTGTTCGAGAATCGAACAGTGGACATGATCAATAACTTTAAAATTTAATTAAAGGAGGACTTAGTGGTGACGAATTGGCGGCTACTTGACAATAATCCATTGAATTCGGCTGATCACATGGCTTTAGACGAGGTCCTGCTTGCTTCTCGTAGCACAGGAAAATGCCCTAATACATTGCGATTTCTCCAATTTTCTCCCCGTTGTGCCCTATTGGGTTTACATCAAGCGGTAGAGTTAGAAATTGATGAGGAATATTGCCAAAGAGAAAGTATTGAAATCAACCGTCGTATCACAGGAGGGGGAGCAATTTTTTGGGGACCGTCCGAACTAGGATGGGAAATTTATGCAGGTAAAGATTGGCTAGCGGGAAGAAATCTCGATGAGGTTTATAAACTGTTGTGTAACGTTATGGTTAAAGCTTTGGCCGATCTTGGAGTCAAGGCATTGTTCCGTCCCCGTAACGATATTCAAGTTGGTAATCGTAAGATTTGTGGTACAGGGGGGGCAGAATTAGATAATGCCTTTGTCTTCCAGTGTTCTTTACTCGTCGATTTTGACGTTGAGAGCATGGTCAAGGTACTAAAAATTCCGTTGGAAAAAATAAGCGATAAAAAAATTAGTGCTGTAGGGGATCGGGTAACGTGGCTTAAAAGAGAGCTTGGTCAGGTTCCAGATATGTCCAAGATCAAAGAAGCCATTTGTGCGGCATTCGCATCTGTTATGGATATGCAATTTATTAGGGACGAACTTAATCCATGGGAAGAGACATTATTTCGAGAGAAAAGAATGTATTTTCATTCGCCTGAATGGATTTATAAAGTTTGTTTACCAACCGAGGCGGGAGAAATAAAGGAAGCTTGCCTTAAAACACCAGGCGGATTAATCCGGATGCTTGCCAAGGTGGAGTTAAAGGCACGAGTTTTGAAAAGCGTATTAATTAGCGGGGATTTCTTTACACATAATCCGTCGGTCGTCTTCGAGCTAGAGGCCCGTTTAAAGGATTGTCCCATGGAAGGGGATAGACTCGAAGAGATAATCAGAGCTTATTTTAAGGCTTACCCGGATCAGATTCCCGGTGTGAGTGCTCAGGATGTGGAGTCATGTTTACGCAGCGCCTTAAGATGAACGCCGAGTTTGAAATTGACGAGCTTCCTATTTTAGCTAAAGGTGATGTTGTAGTAATCGGAGCTGGCCCAGCGGGTAGCTCTGCAGCCGCTGCAGCGGCTGCCGGTGGAGCCGCGGTGTTGATGTTGGAAAAAAAAGAGCAGATAGGTATACCAGTTCAATGTGCAGAGTATGTACCATTGAGTTTAGTTGCAGAAGTACCTGTTCCAACCGATTGCATTGCTCAAAGGGTTGAAGGTTTCATTACCTATATTAATCGAGAGCAAGTGGCTCAAACACGGGCACCCGGTTACATACTTAACCGGGATGTCTTTGATCGTTATTTAGCTGAGAGAGCGGTTAAATCTGGGGTTAAGTTATTCACTAAAGCACAGGCAGTAGCGGTTACGGATCAGGGTGTTATAGTCAATGAACAGGGGAATTTATCCATGGTAAAAGCGAGAATTGTTATAGGGGCGGATGGCCCTAAATCTGTAGTAGCCCAGGCAATGCCTTGCCCACCGCAGGTTTTGGCCTATGCTAAGCAAATCACGGTCAAGTTAAGGAAAAGGTCGCCATGGGCTCAGATTTACTTTAGTCCGTCCATCCCCGGAGGATATGCCTGGCTCTTTCCTAAAAATGATCTGGCAAATGTCGGAGTTAGCATTGATTTGAGTTTAGGAGGGAATGTAGCAAGAGCTTTAGCGGAATTTCAACAATATTTAATTAAAGAAGGGGTAATTAGTAAAGAAGTAATGAGAACGACTGGAGGAGCGATTCCTATCGGAGGGCCGCGGTTAAGGATGCAACAGAAAAACCTAATGTTAGTTGGGGATGCAGCAGGACATACTCATCCAATCAGTGGAGAGGGGATTTTTCCGGCAATAGTGGCCGGAAAAATAGCGGGTTCTTTAGCTGTTGACAGTATTCGAACGGGTGATCTTATCGTGTTAGCGCAGTATCCTCGGCAGTATTTAACAAGATTTGGAGAATTTATAGAAAGGGGTATTAAAAGGAAAGTCGAATATAATATAAATTGGGAAAAGACGGATTTTCCCGTCTTAGTACGAAAAACTTGGTTTGCATTTTCGGAGTACTTTAAATCTTAGGCAATATAGTTTAACTGTCATACTTAAGAATTATTACGTCGTTCCAGCAACATTTTTCCCGCTAAGGGTAAGGGCTAGATTTTTTGCATTAGAGGGGCTTATGGCATGTGCTCCTTTACAGGCTTCATTTAATGTATCAAAATCCATCCTTTTTCCGAGGAGGGAGTATTCCAACCGACGCAAAAGTAAAGGAGAAATTAAGCCGTTGGAGTCACTCAAGATAATTTTGGTAATTTGTTGATCAGCAAGGACTAAACGGCAGGTTAATTTAGCACCATCAAGAGAGACCTTATATTCTCTGATATAACAGTTTTCCGCTACTTTAATCTCCCGATAGGGGAGGCGGCGCCCGGCTTCCATGAGCCATTCTTTTGATTGAAACGTAGGGGTGAGTTCGTGGATTTTTTCAAGAACCTGATTGTCTAGTTTAGTTGAAGTAAGTGAGAAGGTTCTTGAGAAGTTAGTTTTGAGCCTTTCGATAACTTCCTCACTACTTACGGCTCTCCCTATTTCTGACTGTAATGTCGTGAGGTTTGCTTGCATTTGATGTAAATACTCCTGGCGGAAACCCTCTGAGGGGACACGGATAAGAGAAGACATAACCTCATAATTGAAATCCAGTAGAATGTTTCCTACCAAGACATAACACTCTCCGATTTGACCTGCACCGTTGCCGGAAATCTTTTTGAAGTTAATAATTAAGTCACAAGGCGAGCGCAACTCCGCCGCCAAGTTGACATCTCGAAGAGTTTGGACTACAGGTTCAAGGAACTTTCTGTAAAAACGCTCCCGGTTGATGGGGACGTTTGAATTATTTCGGTTAAGGACAATTTGAAAAAAAACCTGTCGGTGGTCTAAATATACCACCCCTCCTCCAACTTCACGCCGGAAAATCGGGATATTTTGTTCTTTGCAGGTCTGTAAATCGATTTCGCTGCCCACATCCTGATGGAACCCCACACTGACATAAGGTGTTGCCGGAGTACAGAGAATTAATGCTTCCCGGTTTAGGTGAGCGAGAGCGTGATAAATTACCTGTGATTCAAACCAGGTAACTAGGTTAAGATCGTATAATTCCATAACGAGTACCCCTAACATAAATTTGCTTTGTAACTCCTTGATGCAAATTCTATGCCAAGGAAAGATGCAGAGTATGCTGCATATAACAGATTCTACCGGTTTCAACTTTGATATTTTTAGGAGTTAGCTTGCTTATGATGGGTTTAACTGAACTATTACAGGTTGTTCGTAGCCATAGAATAGGGAGATCACGGATTTCGATTTGTAATTATGCAATGGCCAGTTAATAATTTTCAATGAGAAGGAACTTGTAGCATGTGTAATTGATGATTTCGTAAGCAGAAAGTTTTAGGAGGTGCTCAAGGATGTCTATGCAATCTGTAAAATGTGTAGAAGATTCGTTAGGGGCGTGGAGAAACTTTATCGAGGGCGGAATGGGCGATGTCGCGGTTACACGCTCAGAGATTCTTGAATCGTGGCATCGCTGTAAGAAACATGGTATAAACCCCTATGAGGGCATTGGTAAAAATCCATTGGACCAAGAAAAACTGCAAAAACTGATTAATCATAACTCGCGATTAGTAGAGGTTGCCAAACCCTTCATGCATACCGTTTACCAAAGTGTCAAGGGTTCAGGATTCATGGTCGTGATTACAGATAAGGAAGGTAGGATTTTGCACACTTGCGGAGATTCTGGGATTTTGGATAAGGCTGCAAGTACAATTCGATTCATAAAGGGTACAGACTGGTCAGAACAGGCAGTGGGAACTAACGCGATCGGGACAGCGTTGGTCATTAATAAGGCCATTCAAATTTCTGGGACTGAACACTTTTGTCAATCGCATCATTACTGGACATGTTCTGGAGCACCGATTCATAACTCTCTCGGGGAAATTATCGGATGCTTTGATATCTCCGGCCCCGCTGAATGTGTCTATTCTCATACATTTGGTATGGTTGTAGCCGCGGCTGAAGCCATAGAAAATCAAATGCGGAAAGAAGAAATACAAGAGGAAAAGAACCGAGCGTATGAACTATTAAGTGCAGCAACTGAGAGTGTGACTGAAGGCTTACTGGCTATTGATAATGAAGGGCGAATTATTCATCTTAATCCCGCTGCCCAAAAAATATTTGGCTTGAGTGAAAAAATAGAGTCTGGCCAACTTCTGAAATCAATCCTCGGCCCTAATGAGAAGTTCAGTGAAATGGCCGACCAACTTCTTTGGAAGACGGATGTGGAAATTGTGCATGATCAAGGACGGGACCGTATTCATTGTACATGTTCAGCCCGTCCATTCTCTAAGAAGGATGGCTCAATGGCTGGTGTAGTGTTTACCTTGCGGGAAATGAATAAGGTTCGCCGTTTGGTAAACAGGATGGTAGGAGCTACAGCCCGTTTTTATTGTAAGGATATTATTGGAGAATCTGAGGTTATGAAAAATGCCTTAAAATTAATACCTGTCGCTGCAAATTCTCGATCCAATGTACTTTTGACAGGAGAAAGCGGTACAGGGAAGGAATTGTTTGCCCAAGCAATTCACAATCACAGCAGTCGCTCGGAGGGCCCTTTTGTTGCAGTTAATTGTGCAGCCCTGCCACGGGAACTCATTCAGAGTGAACTCTTTGGCTATAATGAAGGAGCCTTTACTGGAGCAAAACGAGGAGGGAATCCAGGAAAGTTTGAAATGGCCAATGAGGGGACCATCTTTCTGGATGAGATCGGTGATATGCCCATCGAATTGCAGGTAAACCTATTGCGGGTTTTGCAGGAACGGAAAGTAACGAGGGTCGGTGGAGAAAAGGTAATTCCTATTAACATCCGGATTATTGCTGCTACCAACAAAGACCTTGTTAAGGCAGTTAAGGAAGGGCGTTTCCGTCAAGATTTGTATTACCGCTTACATGTCTTAAGCATTCAAATCCCACCCTTAAGAGAGAGAGGGCGAGATATTGAACTCATAACCTTTCATTTGATCAACGTTTTCTCGGAACACTTAGATAAAGAGATTAAAGGCGTTGAGCCGGAATTCCTTGAGGTCATTTGTAATTATTCTTGGCCAGGAAATATAAGGGAGTTGCAAAATGCCGTGGAATATGCGATGAATGTGGCTGAAGGGGAATACCTCAGTGTTCACGATTTGCCAAATGACATACGCTGTCAGCCTATGTTCATGCAGAATGTTGGAAAAGTAATCTCCTTAACAGAAATTGAGAGAATCACCGTTGAGTCCACGTTCAACAAATTCAATGGTAATATCACACAAACAGCAAGAGCATTGGGAATTGGACGCAACACGTTATATGACAAGTTGAGAAAGTTGGGGGTTAGAGCTTAAACTGGGCTTTAACATAATTGATGTGAATGAAGTGCCTGGAAAGCGAACACTGTTCGTTTTTCGGGCATTTTTCATCGTCCGAATACTTTTCTCATAAATTAGTATTGAATAATTTTGGACTATTTTGAATATATGAGTTTTCCGAAATATGAGCTTCAGTGAGTCAAAAGTAAGTATTATTTAGAGGAGAAAAATAATTGGTATAATATTTGCAATCTTTTGGATAGTGAGTAATTAAAAAGGGAGGGTACTTATGAAATCAGCAGTGTGTTAATGGAAGAAAGATGTTCGAGTTGTAGATGTACCGGAGTCACCTTCACCGGGTGAAGGGTGGGTAAACGTAAGGGAGCAGTCCTGAAGACTGCGAGAAATGAGGGAGGAAATGAACATGAAGCTGAAGGGTAAAGTGGCCATTGTTACTGGAGCCGGAAGGGGTATCGGGAGAGGAATTGCTTTAAGATTAGCGCAAGACGGGGCTGACGTGGTGGTCAACGATATCAATAGTGAGACGGTGAACAAGGTAGTAAAAGAAATTGAAGCATTGGGGAGAAAAGCGTTAGCCATTGTAGCTGATGTCAGCATTGGGGCGGCGGTTTACGCAATGGTGGAACAGGCAGTAGCGGAATTTGGTAAACTGGACATAATGGTAGCTAACGCCGGCATTGCTCAAGTTAAGCAGGCTATCGAGATCACGGAAGAGGACTGGGACAGGATTTTCGCCGTAAATACTAAAGGAATCTTTTTATGCGACCAGGCTGCTGCCAAGCAGATGATCAAGCAAAAGAATGGGAAAATAATTAATTGCGCCAGCATAGCCGGGCATTCCGGGTTTAGCCTGTTGTCTTCCTACAGCGCTACCAAATTTGCGGTAGTCGGATTTACCCAAGCTTTAGCTAAAGAACTGGGGCCTTACGGAATTAATGTCAATGCCTATTGCCCGGGAATTGTTGGTACCGATATGTGGGATCTTATCGACGAGAAGATGGGTATTATAACAGGCTTGCCTAAAGGGGAAACGTTAAAAAAATACACAGAACTCATAACTCTCGGACGGGTGGAAACGCCAGAGGATGTCGCTTGCTTGGTTTCCTATTTAGCGTCTGCTGACGCCGACTATATGACAGGTCAAGCCATTAATATTTGTGGTGGCATTATAATGAGTTAATATATAGGTTAAGTTAGCTACGATGTAGTTTCTCGGTTGAGAGGTTAACGTTTTCATAGGTCAGCAATACTTTATATGACAAGCTAAAAAAGTTAGGGGTTAGTAAGTGCTCGGGTAACGAACATACTGTTCAGTTCCTGGGCACTTGTTTTTAGGGATAGTATATAAAAAGCTGAACACACCTTAATTTAAGTAGTACTTAGAGTTTTTAAAAGAGATTGATAGAATTAAATGTTGGCATAAAATTTGCAATATTATAGAAAATTGGCTGAACAAATTAACAATAAGGAGGTATTTTTAGAGGAGAAATTAAATCATTGAAGATTTTGTTTTGGAACGATTGTAAATGGAGAGTTAGAACGAAAGGCAATTTAATTGGGAGGTGTATGGGTTTGGATCCTTCAACTAATGCGGCAGGGAAGGGCGGTGAGAAGACTATTAGCGCCAAGAAACAATTTGGTTTATCCGTTAATTCGATCACGTTTGCAATGGCACATCTAGCAATAATTCTGGTAGTTAGTCTTCTGGTTTGGAATGTATTTGCCGATCCAAAGCAAGGGATCTGGAAACTGTACCCACAGCCCTTTGGTGCTGTCATGTTCTGGTTCGTTCTAGAGGTCGTATTTCTGGCATTTAATGGTGAGCTATGGCCTTTTCAGCGGCTAAAGCAACCCCTAGCAGGATTAGTTGCATTTGTTACAGGCACAGCTTTAGCTTTTCTTACAGTGGGAATACTCGTCTACGGCATCGGAAGTTTTGAACCAGCTTTTAATCCAAGCGGAGCAGGTTGGACAGCAACCGGTATGATTGTCCTAATGGGTTTTTACTTTTTCGGTATCTTACCAACAAATATGGGGCATTGGCCATGGGTGGATTTAGGGTTAAAGCAGCCCTGGGTAGGCATTATAGAGTTCTTCGAAGGGTTCTTCTTGGCGTTTTTGGGTTATCTGGTATTAATCTATCCGAGTGTAGCCAGTTGGTCCCAGAGTGGAAAAGTAATTCTTCCCTTGGTCACAGCGGTCGGTTGGTTTTATTCAGTTATTGTCTCTTGGCTAACGACAGCGAATGCCTTAGATAACTGGCCGTGGAGTCGATTGGGTTCCAGAGCCAAAATGGCTCTGGGATCACTCTTTGGCAACTTTGTCATCGGGACAGGAATATATTTCTTGTTTTTGGCTTTGCTTAAAAATTTTCTGATCCCCGTTGAGGCGCAGAAATCTCTGGGAGTTGCGATTACAATGTGGCCAGCTCAATTAGGGGTGTGTATCTTGTTTTGGGTCTTAACCTGGGCGACAGTCTTTGACAATCAACTTCTCAATACAGTCTCAAAAAAGGTTGTTAGAGTAGTAATTACTTACGGTCTCGGGCTGATAACGTTTTGGGTCTATACCCGGTGGTTCGCGATTTCAGTGCTGCATGAAGCTGAGATTAGCAAAGGATTCGGTGGAGATCCTTTAACGTGGATGGATTTAATGATTTTAGTCATGTTGATTTATGCCGTATATTTTGGTTCTTATGGCTTAATCAAAAAGACAAATAAAGTTTGAATTTTAAAGGAGAGATGATTAATGAAAGCAGCAGTTTGGTATGGAAGAAAAGATGTTCGAGTTGTGGATGTACCGGAGCCACCGACACCAGGTGAAGGTTGGGTTAAAGTAAAGGTTAAATGGTGTGGAATTTGTGGTTCCGATCTCCACGAATACTTAGCCGGTCCGATTTTTATTCCCGTTTCAGCTCCGGATGCGCTCACAGGCAGTAAAGCACCCATTATTCTTGGACATGAATTTTCCGGGGAAATAGTGGAAATCGGGCCGGGAGTAAAAAATGTTCAGCTGGGAGATCGGGTTGCCCCTGATGCTTGCCAAGTGTGCTGGGAATGTTATCACTGTAAACGCATGAATTACAGTATGTGCGAAAAATTGGCGTTTACTGGGTTGATGACAGATGGCGCCTTTGCAGAATATGTCAATGTACCAGCCTATACGCTGTATAAAATTCCGGATGATATGTCCTACGAAGTAGCGGCTGTCATCGAACCGATAGCAGTTGGGATCCATGCCGTCCGAAAGGCACCTGTTATCGAAGGAGATATAGTCGTTGTCTTAGGCGCAGGAACAATTGGACTCGCGACATTACAAGCCGCTAAGGCTGCTGGAGCCAGTAAAGTTTATGTGATTGAAATGGCTAAGGCTAGAAAAGAATATGCTTTAAATATGGGGGCGACGGCAGTCTTCGACCCGAGAGAATTAGACGTTGTTGCCAAGATCAAGGAGCTTACTGACGGATTAGGAGCGGATATTTCCTTCGAATGTATCGGGAATGAGAAGACAGCACCACTGGCCATACAATTGGCACGAAAAATGGGTAAAGTTGTCATGGTAGGTATCTTTGAACGTGAGAGTGCGTTTAACTTTTTCGAGGTTACCGCTAATGAAAAAGAAATTATCGGGTCCTTGGCCTATAATGGAGAGTTTAGCACGGCGATTGCGTTGATGAATGATGGCCGGATCCAGGGAGAACCTATGATTACAGGAAAAATTAAACTCGAAGATATTATTGAAAAGGGATTTGATGAGCTGGTAAACCATAAGGAAGAAAATATTAAAATTTTGGTTTCGCCGTTCTAGAAATTTCCAGTCTTAAAAAAACGCCTAGGAATATTTCAGACCTAGGCGTTAAAAATTTGCTTGAAACAAAATTTGAGTTGACCGTTGAATTCTCTAATGAAGATGAGCCTATTTTCGTTCAACGTTTGTCCATTCAAGAGTTTTAGAAAACTACAAGGAACTGGGAAGGTAATTATCGATGAAACTGAAGGGTAAATTAGACATTGAAATCTTAAGAAAGAACTGGCTAAGCGAAGTTGAAGCCCATTCTGAAGAAATGAACTCGATTTTCTTTGTAGGGAAGAGTGTAAATCCCAGAGACATTGGGGTTACCAAAAGTTTTAACGCATTGCCTTTGTTGCTTCCTTACTGCGCCAAAAGTCCAACTTGTAAGTTTCGCTATACGGAAGGGTGTGAACGTTGTGGACGCTGCGATATAGGGGAAGCTTATCAATTAGCAGAGGAGTATGGGATGGAGCCGGTTACGATACAGAACTATGAAATGCTGGAGCGGGTTTTACAAAGTTTGAAGGAACAAGGGTGCAGCGCTTTTATAGGAACGTGTTGTCAGACCTTTATTGCCAAACACCGGCACGACTTTGAACGTATTGGCTTACAAGGTGTACTCATAGACATTGATAATTCGACCTGCTATCATCTGGGCAAAAATAGGGAAGCCCATCAGGGGACTTTTCAAAGCCAGACTCGATTAAAACTTGATCTCCTTCGAAGAGTGTTAGATAAAGTAATTGTAGATCAACTGCCCCTACCCTAAAGGGATAGTGGCTTGTAACTAACCAGTAGTACGAACACTTTTATGCTCCTACCTTTTAACACCCTTTCAGGCGTGTTGTTACATTGAGGATGATTGACAGCACCCTAACTCGCCAAACGTATTATGAAAATTTGCTTAGGGAACGAACAGGATTTGTTTCCTAAGCAAATTTTTTGAGTCTGTATTTTAAAACAGCTTAATCAGTAAGTCAACCTGTGCTGCAAGGTATTTCGGCAAAATTATAGCTGTGATTCTTGTACTAAGGTTGGATTAAGATTTCGCAATAAACTGACAAATTGTTCGAAAACCGAACAGTGTTCATTATCAGAACCGATCATTCGTGGCAAATCTTGTTGAATAGAGAGAATTAAATAGTTTTAAACAATATTAGCCAACCCTTGTTAGCCAGTAGCTGTCTGCTTATTAATGCAAATTTTTGAAAATTTTTAAGGTTGGCATACCGTTTGCATATTTAATGAAATTGTGGAGATTTTGCAATATCTGAATGAAATGGGCGTAAAAGTTAATTCTTCGCCTCTTGTCCTTAATTTGTTATTTATGTAAGAAATGTAAAATCATATCACATTTAGCGCAATGACAGGGTGGTTAGCAAAGGGGGGGATGGAAGTAGCGGGTATGTTAGTGCCGTAGGTGATGTCGTTGAGGACAGTCTAGATAGACTTGGACTCCTATGTTGATAGAACCAGGGCGGATATTTGCAAGTGTGTAAAGAAAAAAACTTATTCGGATGAGGAGTGATTATAAGTGGCGCTTAATAAAGAACAAATGCTTGATTTATATCGTCAAATGCGTATGATCCGTGAATTTGAAGAGACTGTGGCTAAATTTTTTTCACAAGGTCAAATTCCTGGTTTTGTTCACCTGTACATTGGTGAAGAGGCTGTGGCTACCGGAGTCTGTGCGAACTTAGAAAAACAGGATTATATCGCTAGTACTCATCGGGGGCATGGGCATGGGATTGCCCGCGGAGCATCGCTTAACAAAATGATGGCTGAGATTTTCGGTAAGGCCGACGGAGAATGTAAAGGAAAAGGCGGTTCTATGCATATTGCTGATGTAGAACTAGGTTTTCTTGGCGCGAATGGAATTGTTGGTGCGGGTTTACCTTTAGCAACCGGGGCAGGTTTTGCCGCTAAATATATGAAAACTAATGGAGTTGCAATCTGCTTTTTCGGGGATGCAGCATCGAACCGGGGTACTTTCCACGAGTCCTTGAACATGGCGAGTGTTCAGAAATTACCTGTGATTTTTGTCAACGAGAATAATATGTACGGTATTTCAATGAGCCAGGAAAGACATCAAAATATTACGGATATTGCAGACCGCGCAGGCTCCTACGGAATGCCTGGTATGGTCGTTGACGGCAATGACGTTATGGCTGTCTACGAAGCAGCAGAAGAAGCTGTGAAGCGTGCTCGTGCTGGTGGAGGCCCTGTCTTGATTGAATGTAAAACATATCGTCATCACGGCCATTTTGAAGGGGATCCCTGCGTATATCGGAGCGATGAAGAAGTGAACGCCTGGAAAGCGAAAGATCCTTTGCCACGGTTCGTGAATCGTTTGCAAGAAATGAAAATGGCTACAGAGGCAGAAATCAATCAAATCGATACTGAAGTTAAAAAGATTATTGCTGATGCGGTTGAGTTTGCTCAGAATAGTCCTGTACCGTCTCTTGATGAACTAACGACCGATGTTTACTGCGACTAAGGAATTTGAAGGGGTGAGATTATTATGGCAGAAAAGACATATTCCCAAGCGATCAATGAGGCCCTCGAAGAAGAAATGCTTAGGGATGAGAAAGTGTATATCTTAGGAGAAGATGTTGGAGCCTTCGGTGGGTGTTTTGGAGTAACAACGGGTCTTCTTGAAAAATTTGGTGCTGAAAGAGTGTTGGATGCACCGATCTCTGAGACCGCGATCATGGGCTCAGCGGTAGGGGCCGCAGTCGCTGGTTTGCGCCCGGTTCCAGAAATCATGTTTGTGGACTTCGTAGGTGTCTGTCTCGATGAGCTGCTTAACCAAGCAGCAAAGATGCATTATATGTTTGGTGGAAAGGCTAAAGTTCCGCTGACGTTAAGGATGGCCTGCGGTGCCGGAGTGGGTGCAGCAGCCCAACACTCTCAGAGCCTTGAAGCCTTTATGTGCCATATTCCTGGGCTTAAAGTAGTTATGCCGGCGACTGCAGCAGATGCTAAAGGTTTGTTGAAATCGGCCATCCGTGATGATAATCCGGTTATCTACTTGGAGCATAAAGCCCTCCTTGGGGTAACCGGGGAAGTTCCCGAAGGGGAGTATACTATTCCACTTGGCAAGGCGGATATCAAACGGGAAGGAAAAGATGTCACGATCTTAGCTTATTCTATGATGCTTCATAAAGCGTTAGCGGCTGCGGAAACCTTAGCTCTAGAGGGAATCGAAGCAGAAGTGATTGATCCTCGTACGCTTGTACCGTTTGATAAGGAAACGTTGTATAAATCCATAGAAAAAACCGGACGACTGGTTATTGTGCATGAAGCTGTCAAACAGGGAGGATTTGGTGCGGAAATCGCCGCAATGGTTGCTGAAGAGTGTTTTGATTCTCTCGATGCATCAATTAAAAGAGTAGCGGCACCCTTTGCTCCTATTCCTTTTGCATCTAACCTGGAAGCAGCCTATATTCCGGATGAAGCAAAAATTATTGAAGCGGTAAAATCCTTTTTCTAGGATATGTCGTATAGAAAAATCATTCTCCGAGAAGGGCGGCCGATCGTTCGGTTGCCCTTAGCTCTTGGGTAGGAGGAGAAGACTATGATTGCAGGAATTATTGCAAATCCCGCTTCAGGAAAAGATATCCGCCGTTTGGTGGCTCATGCCACGGTCTTTGATAATCAGGAAAAAGTGAATTTGATCCGGAGAATCTTGCTGGGGCTGCAAGCAGCAGGGGTTCAAAGGGTCTGGTTTATGCCGGATTATTTTGGCTTCTACGAGCGGGCTTTAGAGGTTTTCAGGGGTGAGAATCAATTAACCATGGAGACAAAGCTCTTGCCCATGCACTGGAAGGGGAATCAAGAGGATTCGCGGTTGGCAGCAGCCCAAATGGTGGAAATGGGTGTAGGTTGCCTGGTAACCTTAGGAGGTGACGGAACCAACCGAGTTGTAGCTAAAGGAGCCGGGGAGGTTCCGATCATGCCTGTTTCGACAGGAACTAATAATGTTTTCTCGGTTATGGTGGAAGGAACAATCGCGGGTTTGGCAGCTGGTTTAGTGGCAACAGGTGCGGTAGAAGAAGAGTTTTCTCTTATTCGGACTAAAAAGCTGATTATCTATATTAATGGTCAAGCGGTAGATATAGCCTTAATAGATGCCGTTGTGCTAGCTGAGCAGTTCGTCGGTTCCCGGGCGATTTGGGACATTGGTAAGATCCGGCAGATTGTGGCTACGTGCGGCGAGTCCTTTCATATTGGTATTGCGGCAATCGTCGGTGCCCTGCATCCCATCAATAAGCGCGAAGCCAAAGGGATCAACTTAATCATCGCAGACTCGGAAAGTGGCGAGCAAACGTTGGATTCAACTCAAGGCTCCTCAATCCAGGTAAAAGCAGCAGTAGGACCTGGTCTGATTCGATCGGTTCCTGTTCGTTCCTACGAATTAATGAGCCCTGGTCAGAAAGTCGTTGTAAATCATGTCCCTTGTGTTATAGCGGTGGATGGGGAAAGGGAGATATTGGTCGGTCCAGAAGACCGTGCCGAAGTAGAACTAGTGCAGACAGGGCCGTTTGTGGTCGATGTCCAAAGCACCTTAAACCGTGCTGCCCAAAAAGGTCTATTCATAAATCGTTAAATTTTTCTAAACACATACTCTTCTAAACTCTCATGCCCCGTTGGGGCCCAAACTATAATGAAAATATAAATTTGGAGGAAAAAGAAAAATGGCACAAATCATGCTTATGCCTAAATTAGGTTTAACAATGAAAAAAGGAAAAATAGTAAGCTGGCTAAAAAACGAAGGGGAGACGGTTGCCCTGGGAGAAGCTCTTTTAGAGGTGATGACGGAAAAAGTAAATATAAAAGTTGAATCACCTTATAAGGGAGTACTTTATAAGATTATCGGTGCTCCAGGCTCGAACTATCCGATCTCTGTTCCGCTTGCTGTTTTGGCGGAAGAAGGGGATGATGCCGCTGCCTTAGAAGTCGCTCTGGATGAGGCGAAAAGTGTTTTACAAGCAGCCCTGGCAGGTGGGAGTGACGGCGCAGAGAAGAAGAAAGAAGCCAAACCTGTTAAGCCTTTTGGGGTTTTTGCCGGTGCCGGCAAGGTATCTCCTCGTGCGGCTAAACTCGCCGATAAAGAAGGCGTAGCGCTTGGATTAATTAGTGGCAGTGGCCCAAATGGCAAGGTTGTTGAAGAAGATGTTTTAAATTACATCGCTCAAGTTAAGGGAGAAACAACTTCCGAGCTGCGTCCCATTGATCCTCAGAGCATGCGGGGCGTCATAGCGGATCGCATGATTAAGAGTCGGAGAGAGGCTGCCCATGTCACCCTGATGAAAGAAGTGGATATGACCTCGTTGAAAGATGTTCGGGAGCAATTAAATGCTCTGGGCGCGGACAAACGAGTCAAATTCTCCTTTACAGATTTCCTTGTTAAGTTTACAGGACAGGCTTTAGCGGAATTTCCGCTTGTGAACTCGCGGAGCACTGATAAGGAAATTGAATTAGCCAAATCGATCAATGTAGGGGTAGCTGTCGCCTTGGAAGAGGGGCTCGTCGTTCCCAATGTGAAAAATGTGCCGATTCTTACTCTTGAACAAATTTCGGCAAAAATTAAAGACTTGGCAGCGCGAGCTCGTAATTCTGAACTTGACCCGTCAGAGATAGAACAAGGGACCTTTACGATTACTAATTTGGGGGCCTACGGAGTAGAAGGGTTCACACCCATTATTAACCGGCCGGAAACTGCCATTCTCGGTGTTGGAACGATAAAACAGAAACCAATTATGGTCGAAAGTCGCTTAGAAAATCGCTTTTTTATGACGCTCAGTCTTTCTCTGGACCATCGGATCATTGACGGTTCACTCGCTGCTGACTTTTTAGGCCGTCTGATAGAAATGTTGGAGAATCCCTATCCTTGGTTCCAGTTACAACCGCAAGCCAGTGACGATCTTGTGATCAAGACCGGGGGCAAAGAAACACCGCATGATCTCTTGGAAGCATTTACCACTGGACTGGAAGCGTTGAAAGAAGAAAATCCGGAATTGGCGATTGGCTTTGAAGGCCTCATGGCGCCGGTCTTTTGTGAAGGCGAATTGGGGATCATGGAAAAAGAGTTAATGGCGGTGGCTGTTGCCATTTATGCCAAATGTGAGTTCTGTATTGCTGCTCATGTTTATAATGCCATGAATGCCGGAGCGTCAGGTGAACAAGTTCTGGAGGCAGCTGGAGTGGCTGTCGCTTTTGGAGGCGGCGCGGCTATGGCTTATACCGTAACAAAAGTTCGTGCCTGTATCAACGCTTTTGGCGGTTAAAGAAAGCGGGGATAACCGATGGTTGAATCGTTTCACCCCACGTATCTTCTTGACCTCGGGAAAGCGGATTATAAACCGGTTTGGCAACTCCAAAAGAAGTTACAGAGTCTCAGAATCGAGGGTCAGGTCGCGGATAGCTTGATCTTGGTCGAACACCCTCCCACAATCACGTTGGGAAAAGACAGTAGCCTTGACCATATCTTAGCTGGTGAAGAATGGCTCGCTGCTCATGAATTCCAGGTTTTCCAGATCGAAAGGGGAGGGGATGTTACTCTTCATGGTCCGGGCCAACTTGTAGGCTATCCCATCCTAGATCTCCATGAATACAATAAGGACGTCCATTTGTTGGTTTATAAATTAGAAGAAATGCTGATACGAACGCTTTCTGCCTTTGGAATCCAAGCGGAGCGACGTGTTGGATTTCCCGGAGTCTGGGTTGGGGAGAAGAAAATTGCCAGCATTGGCTTAGGGGTCAATCATTGGGTGACAATTCACGGTTTTGCTCTTAACGTAAACCCGGATTTGTCTCAGTTTAAGACCATTGTTCCTTGCGGTTTACCTGGTGTGCAAATGACTTCACTTGCCGAAGAGCTGAACCGCTCGATTAGCATTTCCGAGGTCAAAAATAGGGTCATCGAAGAAATGTGTGCACTTTTTCGATGGGAGATTCGCTCTCTATCCGAGGATATGGAGAGCTTGTTGCTTGCTGACGGTCTGAAAGCACAAGTTTTTCGACCAAGTTGGTTAACGGTTCAGGCTCCTACGGCGGGTGTGATGGAAGAAATGGAAGGGGTTTTAGCAAAGGGTCGCTTGCATACGGTCTGTGAGGGAGCACGTTGTCCCAATGCGGGTGAATGCTTTGCTTTAGGCACCGCCTCGTTTATGATTCTTGGCGACGTCTGCACCAGGGGATGCCGTTTCTGCGCAGTAAGCAAAGGAATCCCCTGTCCTCCTGATCAGGCAGAAGCTGAAGCAGTGGCGGAGACCGTCAAAACCCTTAACCTTAAACACGTAGTCATCACATCAGTGACTCGGGATGATTTACCAGACGGCGGAGCAGGGGAGTTTGCCCGAGTTGTGAGAGCCTTGCGCCAAAAGACTCCCCAAACAAGTATTGAACTGTTGATTCCAGATTTGGCGGGATCAGAACAAGCGCTGGAAACGATTGTTGCCGCTAAGCCAGAGGTCATTGGTCACAATATCGAAACAGTCCCAGATCTTTATCCTCACGTGCAGCCGGGGGCAAATTATGAGCGCTCGTTGAAGGTTCTGGCCGATGTTAAAAGACTTGATCCTGCAATCAAAACTAAAAGTGGTTTGATGGTCGGCTTTGGAGAGAAAACACAGCAAGTTTGTCGCGTTATGGAGGACTTGCGCGCGGTAGGGTGTGATTACCTTACTATCGGCCAATACCTGCAACCCACGCCTAAACATCTGCCGATAAAAGGGTTCATACCTCCGAGTATGTTTGCTTGGTATCGGGAGCAGGCCCTCGAACGTGGCTTTAAAAAAGTGGAAAGTGGCCCCTTAGTCCGCAGTTCCTATCATGCGCAACCATAGTGAAACATTGAGATCTGGAGGTGGAAAGTATGGCAATTATTGAAGGGTACAATTTACCCGATGACCTCTACTATACGGAAGACCATGCCTGGGTGAAAGTGGAGGGAAATTTAGTCAGAGTAGGAATGAATGATTTTGCCCAGAAATTGGCGGGAGATATCTCGTTTGTTAAACTACCCAAAGTCGGTAAAGACGTACCAATAGGTAAACTTCTCAGCTCAATGCAGTCGGGAAAGTGGGCGGGACGTATCGAGGTACCTGTAACAGGTAAGATCGTGGAGGTTAATAAGGAGTTATTGCATGAACCGCAAAAGATGAACCAGGATTGTTATGGAAATGGTTGGATTGCGCTGATTGAGCCCAGCAATTTCCAGGAAGACTCCGCTAAACTAATGGATGGGGCTAAAGCCGCAGAGTGGCTTAAGGGGGAAATTGCCCGGAATGTTCCGGGTAAGGAGGGATAGTCATGGAACAGGCTTTGCAAAAAATATGTGGAGAAAAAAGGACCACAACCGACCCTTTTGAACTTGCTCCATATGCTAAAGATGTCGCCTATGTCCCCGCTATTCTGGTTAATTTACTAACAAATCCTCTACCTAACGCTGTGGTTCAGCCCATCTCGGCAGAAGAAATCTCTAGTTTGATCAAGTGGGCCAGGCAAGGCAAAATACCAGTCACAGTCCGGGGCGGGGGCTCTACTGCCTATTTCAATTGCATTCCGATGAAGAGTGGTTTAGTGATTGATATGAATCGCCTCCAAGGATTTTCGGAAATTGAGCTAGACCAGGGGAGCCAGAAAAAAATGGTCTGGGTCAAAGCTGGAATGACTTGGAAAGACCTCGATGACGGATTGCGACAGCAGGGCTGTGCTGTGTGCTCTAGCCCAAGTAGTGCACCCTCCGCTACGATCGGAGGATGGGTTTCCATGGGAGGCTTAGGTATCGGCTCTGTTCCCTATGGCTCAGTTCACGATCAAATTATGGCTATACGGGGTGTGACGGCCACTGGAGAAATCGTGGAGTTATCACGACCTGACAAAGCCCCTGCCAGGAACCAGGGATCTGAGCAATCAGGCTTACAATTTAAGGACTTGATGGGTACTGAAGGAACCCGGGGAATTATTACGGAGATTAAGCTGTTGGTACGTGACGTTCCCGAAAAAGAGGAACATCTCCTAGCCGTTTTTAATAATGCAACGGATACTGGGGTGATGATGTCTTGGCTGGGTGGAGAGCATTTCACTTCTCTGTACAATGTTCATTTTAGTAGCCCGGAATTCATTATGTCGCTCCAGAAAGCTGGCTACGCTCAGGAGATCCCCCCAGGAAAGTATAGCCTGGAAATTGATCTGGAGGGCAAGCGTGACGAAGTAGATCAAGCGGTTGCTCATATCCGAAAGCAAGTAAAAGTTCTAGGCGGGACTTTATTGCCTGATGGAGTAGGAGCTGAGGAATGGGCCGATCGGTTTAAATCTCTCCGGCTTGAACAAACACTTCCTTCTCTCCTAGCGGCAGAAATGACACTCCCGGTCCGTAATTTTGCGGCCTTTTATGAGAGGTTAAGTAAATTGGGCCAAAAGACCAATACCCTGTGTGTTACGTATGCCCATCTCGTGTCTCCTGACATGGCCTTGGTGATGGTTCTTTATCCCTCAGATGAACTGAACCTGATCCGTTACATTGTCGATCTTAGTTTTACCAGCAACCTTTACAAATTGGGACACAGTTTGGGTGGTAAACCCTACGTCATTGGCTTTTGGAATACTCCCTATTTAGGAAAAATATATGACAAGGGAGAAAGAGGACGCCGCCGCCAGCGCAAACAAGCGGCAGATCCCCAAGCTCTGCTCAATCCCGGAAAGGGTTACAATCCCCCGAATATTATTTTGAACAGCCATGTCTTTGGTTTGGCGATGATTATGATTGGTCTCTTTCGACCTATGGTCCTTAAAATCCTAAAAGGAGGCAAAGGACAATGAAAACGATTGAAGAACTTCGGGAGCAAATAGCCAAAACCAGTTATATCTGTGGCAGCTGCGGTAGTTGTCGAAGTGTCTGTCCCGTTTACCGAGAAATTGGTTGGGAATCCTCGGCACCCCGCAGGAAAATTGCTTTGGCCAAAGAGGTATTCCTGAAGAAAAAGGAGAAACAAGCCACAGGTCAATATGCTCAGCGTTTACAGGAGTGTACGCTGTGTGGTAAATGTGCGGAAATATGTGCATCTGGGATTAAAACCCGTGAGCTTTGGTTGAATCTGCGGGAAGATTTAAGGGCTCGGGGAATGGAACATCAGAACTTAACCCAGATGGCTCATCAAGTTAAAACAACTCACAATATCAGTACGTTCCCCAATGAAAATCGCCTGGACTGGGTGGACGATTTAGATGAGGTTGAGGTAGAAGTCTCCAAAACCGGAAGTGAGGTTGCCTACTTTGTAGGATGTGTGTCTTCCTTCTATCCGATGTCGGCTGGAATCTCTCAAAGTATTGTCAGCTTATTGGACCGAGCAAACGTTAATTACACCGTTCTTGGAAGTGAGGAATGGTGTTGTGGCTTTCCCCTCCTCGCTTCGGGAAACTCTGAGCAAGTCACTGAATTAGCCCAACACAATGTGGAAAAGGTTCGCGCCCTTGGTGTCAAAACTTTAATAACGGGCTGTGCCTCCTGTTTTCATACCTGGACCCATGAATATCCGACGATCCTCGGGGGAGGTCTGGGCTTTGAGGTGCTCCATGCAACACAGTATCTGGCTAGATTAATCCTTACAAAACAATTAGAGGCTGGCAATATGGATGAGACCGTCACTTATCATGACCCCTGCGATTTGGGTCGTAACAGTGGAATCTATGACGAGCCCCGCGAACTTTTACAGGCCATGGAGGGACTTGACTTTGTAGAAATGCCTCATCGCCGGGAGATGGCTGACTGTTGCGGTGGGGGAGGGAATCTAGCTGCCGTAGATAAGGAGTTAAGCCAAGCGATTGCTGTGAAACGGGTACGGGAGGCTGTGGCAACTGGGGCAACTATTTTAACCTCGGCGTGTCAGCAATGTGTCCAGACTTTGCAAATGGCGGCAAGACAGGAAAAATTACCGCTTGAGGTCTTAGACGTTACTGAGTTATTGTGGCGGTCCTTGGAAGAATAGGATTACCCGCTTCTGAAACAGGAGTAGGATGTTTGGTTACCTAAACTATATAGAATATTTGACTACCTAAACTATGTAGAACGTTTGGCTACCTATACTATAATGATAGAGTGGGTGAAGATTTGAAGATCGGAGAGTGGAATTTTCCGGAAGAATTACTCTATGATGAACATCATCAGTGGCTCAAACGAGAAGAAGAAACGGTCACCGTTGGCTTGACTGACTATGGTCAATACACTCGGGGGGATATATTGTACTTGAGTTTGCCAGAAGCCGGTACTCAGGTGAAGGCAGGAGAGGCCGTAGGTTCTCTGGAAACAGGAAAATGGGTCGGGCGATTTTATGCTCCTCAGGCAGGGGAAATTTGTGCCGTGAACGCGGAGGTTTTGGAAAACACACGCTCGATTAATCAAGATCCCTATGGGCACGGTTGGCTCTTTAAAATAAAGACTTATTCCGTTGAAGGGCAAATGCTTATGACCGTAGAGCAACTCAAGGTATGGTTAGACAGGGAGTTAGAGAGGGAGAAGGCTTGTGATGTCTAACACTCACCCTTATCGTTCCCAAGGTGAACGTGCCCAAGAGATCGAGGAAATGGGTTTAGAAAGTCCGGAGGTTATCCAAACGAGTCTTGCGGCCGCGATGACCCTCGGTTTAAAAGGCGGTATTTTTTATCGCGATGCCAAGCTCACCTGCTTAAACTTGCTCCTGACTTATCAAGAGGGCTGTCAGGGACGCTGTGGTTATTGTGGTTTGGAGCAAAAACGTTCCGAAAAAACCAAAGGAACAACCTTCATTCGGGTTGCTTGGCCCACCTACTCCTTTGATCTCATTCTTGAACGGACAAAACAATATCAAAACTCACTGAAACGTATTTGTCTATCCATGATTACTCATAAGAAAGCCTTTGAGGATTCGTTAAATCTTGTATCCCGTTTACACAGGGAAGTCAATTTGCCGGTTAGTATTCTTTGTGCCCCAACGTTGATCCGCAAGACAGAAGACCTGCAAAAACTCAAAGAGGCCGGTGCCGATCAACTTGGGGTGTCGATTGACACAGCCACTGCAGAAATCTTCCAAAAATACCGCGGAAAAGGTGTACGGGGACCTCATCGCTGGGATCATTACTGGGAGATTCTGAGAAAGGGCGTTGCTGTTTTTGGACAAGGCCAGGTCAGTGTTCATCTCATTGTCGGCCTAGGAGAAAGCGAACAAGAGATGGTCAGGACTTTTCAGCAAGTCCACGATTTAGGCGCGGTGGCTCATTTGTTTTCGTTCTATCCCGAACCGGGAAGTGCTCTGGCCGAGAAAGCAGCCCCCTCCATTGGTCAATACCGCCGCATGCAATTAGCCCGTTATCTAATTATGAATGATTTGGCGAGCGCCAAGACTATGCACTATAATAGTTATGAACAAGTTTATGATTTTGGCATGGATGTCGAACCTTTTGTCGCTTCTGGCCAACCTTTTCGCACGTCCGGCTGTCCCGGGAAGGATGGTGAGACTGCCTGTAATCGGCCCTATGGCAATGAACGCCCAGGTATTACACTAGCCAATTATCCTTTTATTCCCAATATGCGAGATGTGAAGCAAATAAGGGATGAACTCTACGCAGGGCTTATCGAATTTCGCGAAAAGAAAGAATGAAGAAAAGATGGTAGAGAAGACTATTGTAGAAGGTTGGACGGAATTTGATCAGATCTCAAACTTACCTGATCTGCTAAAAGAAGCCTGGAATCTGCGCCGAAAAGCCTTCCCTGATTTTATCCACTTTGCAGTTCCAGGTGGGAGGCATTATGATGGTAAGAACTTTCGTAATTCAGGCCAATTCCTCAATGTGAGTATCACGGGAGTCTCCTGCGCTCTTCAATGTGACCATTGTCAGGGAAAAATGCTGAATGGAATGATCCCATCTCCAACACCGGAAAAGCTACAGGAACTGGGAACCAACCTGCTCAAAAAAGGAGTTACAGGGCTTCTTGTAACCGGAGGATGTAATCATAAGGGCCAGGTCCCCCTTAAGCCATTTTTGTCGGCTTTAGCTTATTTAAAATCCCTGAGCTTTACAATTCATGTGCATACCGGCTTAGCAGATAAGGAAACAGCAGTCGGGTTGAAACAGGCCGGGGTTGATAAGGTTTTTCTGGATATGATCGGTGATGCCGCTACAATTCGCAGGGTTTATCATCTTGACCGCAAGCCAAGTGACTTTATCGAGACTTTAGAAATTCTGCTGGCCGAGAATTTAGATGTTGTCCCGCATGTGGTTCTCGGCTTAAACTACGGGAAAATCATGGGAGAAGAAAATCTCATTCAAACGTTAAGTGACTATCCTTTGGAAACATTGGTGTTAGTTGCTTTACGAGCCGTGCCGGGTACTCCGATGGGCGGAGTCAGTGGACCAAATCCGGCTGAGATCGTCAGGATTACCGCTCAAACTCGTCTCTTGAATCCATCGCTAAAACTTAGTTTTGGTTGTGCTCGACCTTATACTCAAAAGGCTTGGTTGGAGAGAGGGCTCATAGCGGCGGGAATCAATACCTTGGCTTTTCCACTGGATGAGACTATAGACTTTGCTTTAGCGTGGGGGCTGGAACCAATCATGAATGAGATGTGCTGTGGTGGACTGTAGGGAAAAAGTAGAAAGAACTAAAGTGGGGAGTGATTATAATGCCGATTGAACTATTTGATCCGATAGCTGGAGATTATGACAACTGGTATGACACGGAAATAGGACGAGTCATCGATCAAGTTGAGCGGGACTTAGCTGTTCAGCTTTTTCAGCCATCCGGTCCCAAGATGTTAGAAATCGGGTGTGGAACCGGACAATACACCACTATGTTAGCGGAACAGAGGTATCAAATCACGGCTGTTGATATATCAAAAAAAATGATGGCGCGAGCTCAAGAAAAGATTGCGCGCTTGGGTTATCAGGTTAAGTGGCTGAACGGGGATATCACTCAAATTATCAATCAACTTGAACAATATCATGGTATTCTTTCGATGAGTGCTTTCGAGTTTATTCCAAATCCAGAGGAAATTTTAGCTGGATTATTTGAACATCTAGAGCCCCAAGGATGTCTCGTAATTGGAGTTATAGCGGGGGAATCTCCCTGGAGCGAGTTCTATAGTAGGAAGGCTAATACAAAACCTGAATCCGTTTTTGCCCACGCACGATTTTACACGGAATCTGAAATTCGTCAATGGAAGGTAGGCGGACGGCTGGAAATCGGCAAAGCACTTTATTTTCCGCCTGAGGTGTCTTCGGTAGAACAAGCTTTAACAATGGAAAAGCAAAAAAATACGAATCCTGGTTTTATGGTCGCCAAGTGGGTAAAAGAATGATCGTAGGATAATCTGATAAATGAGAGACGCAAATTGCGGACTCTCTTTTATTTATTGCATGGCTAATCACAATCTTAAGCTTGTACAGTTTTTAATGGGTGTGATAAAGGGAGTATTTACAATTCGTAAAATCGTGCCTTGACAACGTGGTGCGGTTTAGTAATGTCATAGGGTTAACTTCAAAGGAGCAAGTAGCAAGGTTCTCATCCAACCAGCTACTTGCTCCTTTATTTACTTAGACTATTTGTCCATAATACGGTTCATGAGGCGCATCGAGCACATTTCCCCGCACATGGTGCAGCTGTCCTGATGTTCTGGGGCGGACTCTTTTCGATAGCGCTCTGGTTTTTCTCGATCCAAAGCTAGGACAAACATTTTCTCCCAATCTAAATCCTGCCTAGCTTGGCTCATTTCCCTATCCCAAGCGGCAGCTCCAGGTATCCCTTTGGCGACATCCGCAGCATGAGCAGCGATCTTGACTGCTATGATCCCTTCGCGCACGTCGTCTAAAGTCGGTAATCGAAGGTGCTCAGCCGGTGTCACATAGCAAAGAAAATCTGCTCCCACCGAGGCGGCTAAAGCTCCGCCGATTGCGCTGGTGATGTGATCGTAACCGGGAGCAATGTCAGTGACCAACGGCCCCAAAATGTAAAAGGGTGCACCGTGGCAAAGCTTTTTAGCTAACTGGACATTGGCCACAACCTCATTCAAGGGAACATGGCCTGGTCCTTCAATCATGACTTGAACATTGCGTTGCCAAGCCCTTTGAGTTAATTCTCCCAGGACAATCAATTCGGAGATTTGGGCACCGTCTGTAGCATCGGCAATGCTACCCGGTCGGCAGGCATCTCCTAGGCTTATGGTTACATCGTATTTGGCACAAATATCGAGGAGATCATCAAAATACTCGTAAAAAGGGTTTTCCTGTCCGGTCAACTCCATCCAGGCATACA
>NZ_MASS01000025.1 GCF_001707885.1 Desulfosporosinus cupriresistens
AAGACTATCGTGCCTTTCGTATCGCCAGGTAAACAAGCGAAAAAGACTATCTCTGACGAGGTAGTCTTTTCTATGGTCTTCGTTGCTGATCAACCTTTAATCAAGACCAGAAACTGGGGAGTGATGTCTCGCTAAAGAGTCAGGCTAAAAAAAATTAGATCTTAAATACAAGATAAATGTCATAATAATGGCATTTATTTTTGTTACATTTTAATTACCACATTATTCACTTTATCTACAAAGGGAAATTGTAAAGGAAGATTTAATCAGTATGTCTCAGATTGAAAAATCAACTTACATCAGGGAGCATTTTAATACATTATTTAAACATTCATTAACCTACGGATTGAGGATCATTGGTACACTCTTATTTTTAAAACGTGGATAAGCACGAAGGAGGAGTAGTCATGCTTGAAATTCAGGGAGCATCTCTAGTATCAGAAGGAGATGAAAGGGTTGAGATTCTGAAAAACATAAATCTAAAATTCTATGATAAAAAAATTTATGTTGTCACCGGTCCAAATGGCGGGGGTAAATCCTCACTGGCCAAAATCATTATGGGTGTCTTTAACACTACCTCAGGTAAAATTCTGCTTGATGATCAAGATATTACAAAAATGAATATTACAGAAAGAGCTCGTCTGGGTATTGGGTATGCTTTTCAGAGTCCACCTCGCTTTAAAGGCATAAAAGTTAAGGAACTTCTAAAAATGGCTGCCTCATTTAATCCTGAAAAAGAAAACATTTGTAATCTACTATATAACGTCGGATTATGTGCTCAGGATTATCTAAACAGGGATGTGGATGCCAGTCTCTCAGGGGGAGAAATGAAAAGGATTGAAATTGCGACCGTACTTGCCCGAAATCTAAAGATTGCAGTCTTTGACGAGCCAGAAGCAGGGATTGATTTATGGAGTTTTCAAAAGCTCGCGGAAACATTTAAAACCATTCACATGAAATATGATACAACAATCATTATCATTTCCCACCAAGAGCGTATTATGGAACTCGCAGATGAAATAATTTTAATGTCTAATGGAATGATCAGTGCGCAATCTGAAAGGGATATAATTCTTGCCGGAATTTTGAATAACGGTTCTTGTATGTGTAGCACTAAATGTGAGAAAGGAGTTGGTCAAAATGCTGGATGCGCTGGATAAGCTGATGCTCGAAAAAGTGGCTGATCTCCATGAAATACCTGAGGGGGCTTTTAATATCCGGAAAAACGGCGAAGGGGTACAGCGAAATACAACTGCTAATATCGATATCGTCACCAAAAAGGATAAGTCAGGGATTGATGTGATCGTCAAGCCCTATACAAAAGGAGAAAGTGTTCATATTCCTGTTATTGTAACTCAAGACAATATCACAGATGTTGTCTATAATACGTTTGAAATTGGAGAGTACTCGGACGTTTTGGTCGTTGCGGGATGCGGAATCCATAATTCAGGAAACCACACATCACAACACGATGGAATACATAACTTTTTTGTTAGAAAAGGGGCGAAACTCAAGTACGTAGAAAAACACTATGGACAGGGTGAAGGACAAGGGCAGCGGGTTTTGAATCCAAAGACCATTATTGATGCCGAGGCAGGTTCCGTTGTCGAACTCGAACTTATTCAAATAAAGGGGATTGACCGCACAAAAAGGGAGACTGAAATCAGACTTTTAGATAACGCAAAGCTTGTGGTCACTGAACGGCTCTTGACTTATATGGATCAAGAAGCGGAATCTAGTATTACTGTTGAATTATTGGGAGCAGATTCTTCAGCCCAAATTATTTCACGGTCTGTCGCTCAGGACAATTCCAAGCAAGAATTCTATTTTGATTTAGCTGGACAAAATAAAGGGCGTGGTCATATCCAATGCGATGCCATTATCATGCATAATGCCCAGGTTCATTCAACCCCGAGAATTTCTGCCTATCATAGTGAAGCACAACTTGTGCACGAAGCGGCCATTGGCCGAATCGAATCCGAACAGTTAATTAAATTAATGTCAATTGGGTTCTCGGAGAAGGAAGCAGAGGATACCATTCTCAATGGTTTTCTTAAATAATTCCGTTTCTCCATCCCAGCATTAAAGATCACCAAACCCAAATTTGCTTGAATTAGTATTCCATATGAAGGAGGTGAAAGTTGGCGTAGTGATCAAAATAATTTATTACTGACATCGGTGTATAACATCTGGAAATAGACGTGGTTATTAATGGCGATGCAGTGAAGGTCTTAGTGGGTAAAACGAGTGAATATGGACCAATACTTAAGAGATTAGCAAAAAACAAGTTGTAGAAATAATGATTATGGGGAGGGGTTTATGTTGTTGAAAAAAATATTGGTGGCCACAGATGCTTCAGAGTTTTCACGACGAGCGTTGATAACTGCATTAGAGTTTGCTCATAAATTTAATGCGCAAGTTGAGCTTCTGTTCGTTATGCCCGGGCCGGTAGTGTATGACTCTAGTGTTTATGCTTATAGAGTTTCGTCGGAACAAATTGAACAACAAGGTGAGTTTGTATTAAAAGCTACACTTGAAGGAATCGATATTAGTGATGTCACCTTGATTAAGAAAAAAATACAGGGAAAACCAGCGAACATTATTTTGAAAGAAGTTGAAAATGAGAACATTGACTTAGTCGTGATGGGGAGCCATGGCTATGGAGCGATTGCTGGTTCCTTATTAGGTAGTGTTAGTCAGCATGTCCTCCACAGAGCAAAATGTCCGGTGCTAATAGTAAAGTGAAAAGTGAACGCTGCGAGTCAATGTTGCATAATTTTAGAAAGGATGGGGTTATTATATGACTAAGTGTGAAAATTGTGGAGTTGAGGTTTTAACAGAGGATTTGTATGAGGCTAACGGTTTAAAGGTATGTGAGGCCTGTCAGCTAAAAAGTGCCAGTCTTTTGTCTCCGTCTCAACCATGCAGTTCAGAAAAATAGTCCTCCATGGTGAGGCGCAAGCCCTTGGAAAAAGAGGTTATCACTAGGTAAACATGTAAGAGACTATCTCTAATGAGGTAGCCTCTTTGCGTTACGAAAGAAAGACAATAAGTAAACGAAAATGCCCCAGCGGTTTCCGCGTTTACTTTTCAGCAGATAATTGGTTACAATCTTTGTTACGGTTATCGTTTATATTACAATTGGTAGCATAGAATTCAAGTTTATAATCAATTATTTTAAGGTTTTCTTTCAAATTATCCATCTGTTTAAGAACCTCTTTACGATGGTCAAGAAACATTTGCCGTCGGATTTCTATGGTATCATCCCCTTGCAGACACCATCCAATATATTGCTTGATTTGTTTAATCGGCATACCCGTGTTTTTCAGACAACAAATAAGTTTCAGCCAATCTAGATCACTGTCTGAGAATTCTCTATTTCCTGTTTTGCTTCGATCTACAAATGGCAATAGACCTTCTTTGTCATAATATCGTATTGTGTGAGCTGTAAGATCAAATTTTTTAGCAACTTGGCTAATCGTATATCCCATATAAAAACTCCTCTATATTGGAAAATTAAAATAAAATGCCATAAAAATTAGAATAAAAAAACTTTGTTCAAAAAGAACTTGACTTAGAGCTAACTTTAAATGGTAACTTTAAGTATAAGCGTCTTAATTCTGAATTTCAAGCATTTAAATAAAATGGAAGGAACTATTGATTATGCTCTAGCAAATTGGTATTACTCAACATAGTTCAAGATAAACAAAGATTAATAGGTATAGAATAAATGTAAATTATTTTACTAATTATTGAGAAGGGGCTTGAGATCAGATTGTTGAAACAAATCAAAGTTCAAACTAACGATTTTAAATTAAGTAAATTTTTAGTCTTAGTAATGGCGGTAGCTAGTGGTGTCACTGTGGCCAATTTATATTATATTCAGCCATTACTTGTAGATATAGCTGACACTTTTCATGTGACTCAAGTTAGTGTGGGCTTTGTAGCAATGCTTACACAGATCGGATATGCCCTTGGAATGCTTTTTATATTGCCTTTGGCGGATATTAAGGAAAAAAGATTTCTGATTATCACGATGTTGCTTTGCTCAGCAAGTGCGCTAATGCTCGTATTTTTTTCTGGTAGTATAACAGTGATTTCAATTGCATCGTTTGCTGTAGGTTTCACTTCTGTGGTGCCTCAACTAATCGTTCCTTTCGCAGCGCAGCTGGCCAATCCAAAAGAGCGCGGGAAGATTATCGGGACTGTTATGAGTGGTTTGCTGATAGGCATATTGGTTTCACGAACCTTCAGTGGTTTTGTGGGTGAATATTGGGGATGGCGAATGGTGTATTTGATTGCAGCGGCTTTGATGATCATATTGGCCATATTCTTAAGCAGAATACTGCCTTTATGCCCTCCCACCTCAAGTATAAAATACAAAGAATTGTTTAAATCTATGGTGAACTTAACAAAAAGCCTTCCTGTATTAAGAGAAGCATCCCTTAACGGAGCACTGATGTTTGCAGCATTCAGTGCATTTTGGACAACACTTATATTTTTACTGGAGAGCTCGCACTATAAAATGGGGTCAGATGCTGCCGGTTTGTTTGGGTTGGTTGGTGTCACAGGAGCCACGGCTGCCCCTTTTGTCGGCAGGATAGCCGACGAACGCAGCCCAAGATTTACAATCGGAATAGCTATGATTTCGGTAATGCTCTCTTATCTCTGTTTTTTTGTTTTCGGGTTTAAATTGTGGGGGTTGATTATCGGTGTTATTTTGCTTGATTTTGGTGTTCAGTCATGTCAGATTTCCAATCAGGCTAGAGTACACGCCCTAAACAATGAAGCACGTAATAGAATCAATACGGTCTACATGGTTTCGTATTTTATCGGAGGAGCTCTTGGCTCTTATCTGGGCTCATTCTCCTATGCCCATTTCAAATGGTATGGAGTTTGCGTTTTGGGACTCTTGACCCAATTGATAGCTGTTGTCATACATAGGAGTTATAAAGCAAAAACCTTGACATCTAAATAAACATATTCGACAAGTGTCCAGGAACCTGAGATTAGGTGTCTCATGTAAAAGTAAAGTTAAACTAAAAAATAGGCTCAGCAGGTATAAACCAGCTTAACCTATTTTTACTTTTTGGTTTAGTTGAATGATGATATTTGTTAACACTTCAAATAGAATTCAAGAGAAACGAAGAAGATACCTCAATGCATAATTAACAAAACTGGGTGTGGGCGCATTAAATTGTAATCAACTCATATTCTTTGTTGCCCAGACCCATCTTTACTGCATGGTCAATACACACTTTCCAGTCGGTATTGGGGCCAATATCGGTAAAGTGATCATGATGTGTATGAGCGCTTTTCTCAAGAAGACTGCCTGCCATGACTGGCTGACGGTTTACCGCATCTGCGCAGGCAACATCCAGGGCAACCGGATCAAAAGACGCAAACATACCGACGTTCGGAACAATGGGCACATCGTTTTCTGCATGACAGTCGCAGAATGGAGATACATCAATTACCAAACTGATGTGGAAGTGAGGGCGTTCATGCAACACCGCCCAAGTGTATTCGGCCATTTTTTTATTTAAGATGTCATTAGACTCATCCCAGGCGGCCATAATAGCACTCGTTGGGCAAACGCCGATACAGCGTCCACAGCCGACACATTTGCTGTGATCTATGGAAGCTTTGCTCTCACTGACGGTAATAGCACTGTGAGCACATATTTTAGTGCACATGGCGCAGCCTATACATTGCTCATGAGAAACACGGGGTTTTCCGCTGCTGTGCATTTCCATCTTACCTGCGCGTGAACCACAACCCATACCGATATTTTTTATCGCACCGCCAAAACCAGTTAGCTCATGCCCCTTGAAATGATTCAGCGATATTAAAATGTCGGCATCCATAATCGCATGTCCGATTTTTGCTTCCTTGATATATTCACCGCCCTCGACAGGAACTAAAACCTCATCGGTACCTTTCAGACCATCGCCAATCAGCACGTGACAACCGGTGGAAAAGGGAGAGTAGCCATTGACATAAGCAGAATCAAGATGGTCAAGAGCATTTTTTCTGCCGCCGACATATAACGTATTGCAATCTGTTAAAAACGGTTTTCCACCCAGTTCTTTGACAATGTCCACCACTGTTTTGGCAAAATTGGGGCGAAGATAGGCTAAATTACCTGGCTCGCCAAAATGAATTTTTATTGAGGTGTATTTTTTGTCAAAATCAATTTCACCAATACCTGCTGTTTTGATCAGACGGCTTAACTTCTGTTGGAGATTTTCCTTCATGGTCGTGTGCATGTCTGTAAAATATACCTTTGATTTTTCCATACTTAAATAACCTCCAAATATTTGTGATTCTAATACGGAGTTTGATGACCTAAATGCTAGCTCTATTACTCTTTTCAATTAGCATAAACCTTAAAGGGTACTTTAAGTCAAGTGAAAAATGAATTTGTAATTAAATAATTTTCATTTCGAAATTGTTAAGAATTACTTCAGACAACAAATCTCAATCCTATTTTTAGGGCGATTAACTTAACGTATCTTAAAACTAGTGTAGAAAAAGATACAATTATGTTTTTGAAGTTTGTTCAGCTGAACTGGTAACAGATAACTCTATTAGGACATATATTGTCATTAGGTATTAACAATATATTCCATCAGGATGGGAGCTCTATGGCTAATAAATAGAAAACGCTAACCAATGGGCTGCTTAGGACTTGCATGGGCTCGGGAATATTCCTATAAACTGGAGCACAGCAGTTTATTTGGGAGAATCCGGGATTGTATCGCCACCAAATTCCCAATCTATTCTCGTTATCTTAATCTTACTTCTTGGATTTATGGCGCCTAAATTTTAAGGTGCCATTTTCTAAAGGCTTTTACAAGAAAATGTAACATGTTAGACGTAAGAGATTACCCTATAGAGGTAGTCTTTTTGTTTATCTTAAGCATGTTGTTTTTTTTACTTTCATTTTGTGTAGAATCAGACAAGGATTTTCTGAGTTTATGGCGAATCAATGTATGTTGAAACAAATGAAAAGAGTATTGAGGAGTTTAACGATAAATGAAGAATATTCGCCTTATACATAGTAAAGTGATCGTCAGTATCATAGGAGTCTTGCTTTTTACTGCTACAGCAGTTCCAGCACGCGCGGATAACCTGCAACAACAGTTACATCAATCACAACAACAAGTTAATCAATTAAAAGGCACATTGAATGCCCAAAAGAACAAAGTGTCTACGGCAACGACACAAGTATTGACACTAAAGCAATCCGTTCAGGCGTTGAATAATAGCATAGCGCGGGATCAAGTATTATTGACAGATGAACAACATCATCTTCAAGAATTAGAAGATCAACAACAGAAGCTCGAGGTTGAGCGCCAGGAACATATTAAAGCCTTAGGGAAGTTTTTAAAAAGTAACTATGAGGATGGTGCGTCAACATATTTAGCCGTATTGCTAGACGCTACAAGTTTACCTGATTTTATAGAACGAGCGGACAAAATTCAGATGATTGTTGGTACCTATGGTAAGCTTCAAAAAGAAATTATCGCTTTAAACGAAACTATGAACACCCAAAAAGAAAGCATAAACCAAAAGAAGGCAAGTATTCAAGTCGCGTTACAAGATAAAGAACAAACTCAGCAAGCCGTTCAACAAGCTCTCGACAAACAAAAAGCTGTTCTTGCGCAATTAAGCGCTAATGAAAAAGCGACCGTGAATGCTTCTTTGTCTGCCCAAGCAAATGTAAGCAGAATTAAGAAATTGATTGAACAGGAAGCGCTTGAAGCAGCTTATGCTAAAAATAGTGCCAATTCTGCGACTTCCAGTCCAGCAGGGTCTGGAGGGGGAGTCGCAGGTACTGTTAAAGTTTCAGGTGGGGCGAAACAAATACTTAGTTTTGCAGCTAAGTTTCTCGGCACGCCTTATGTTTGGGGAGGCACAAGTCCATCGCCTGGATTTGATTGTTCAGGATATGTGCAATATGTATATCGGCAGGCCGGTATCTCGTTGAATCGAACATCAGAGCAGCAGTTTAACAATGGAGTTTCCGTTTCAAGGTCAGAATTACGTGCAGGGGATTTAGTGTTTTTTCACACATACTCTTCAGGCGCTTCCCATGTTGGTATCTATGTGGGGAATAATACGATGATTAATTCGTCCAATGGTGGCGTATCATATGATGACATGACAAATTCTTATTGGAAGGCCAGGTATTTAGGAGCTCGGCGTGTTATCGCTCCCTAACTAAGGAATCAAAAAGAAGGCGTCCTTCTATAGATGAAGAACGCCTTCTTTTTGGTTACGCCCTAATGTCTTGGTGTCTTGGGGAATCTCTATACATGCTCTAAAGTTGAATTAATTTTCTGCCGTTTTATGATATAATCAAATAATTAATTTTGATGAATTTCGACATTGATGGGAGAATAGATGTTTTGTCTTGTCGATGAGGGGGATGGGTTTTGAAAGTACTTGCCATTAATCCGGGTTCAACGTCGACGAAAGTCGCGGCCTATGAGAATGAAACTTGTCTTTGGAAGCAAGGGATAGATCACCCAACCAGTGAAATCAATGCCTTTGCCCGCGTGGGTGATCAATCTGAATATCGAATTGAACTGATTTTAAAAGTTTTGGAAGAAAAAGGGGCTTTGCTCGACAACTTTGATGCCGTAGTTGGACGGGGTGGTATGCTCAAGCCATTAGTCGGAGGAACTTACGTGGTTGATGATGCTCTTGTTAAGGTCTTATATGATGCGCCAGGGGGGGAACACGCTTCCAACTTAGGAGGAATCATTGCGTTTCACTTGGGGCAGAGAATCAAAGTTCCTGTCTATATAGTGGACCCTGTTTCAGTTGATGAGATGGAGCCTGTAGCTTGGCTTTCTGGACTTCCGGAGCTACCTCGTTTTAGCTTCTCTCACGCGTTAAATATGAAGGCAGTTGCCCGTAAAGTGGCCCGTGAGATGGGAAAATCGTATGAGGCTGTAAACTTGATTGTCGCTCACTTAGGCGGGGGGATTTCTGTGGCCCCACACCGCAAAGGAAAAATGATTGATGTGAATAATGCGAATAATGAAGGCCCTTATTCGCTAGAACGGAGTGGCACCTTACCTGCTTATCAACTCGTAAAACTTTGCTATTCTGGTAAGTATTCGGAGAAAGAAGTGCTCACTAAAATCAATAAAGAAGGAGGCCTGTTTGCTTATCTCGGTACAAAAGATGGACGAGTTGCTGAGCAATGGATGAATGAGGGGGACCAGGATGCTAAACTTGTCTTAGAAGGCCTATGCTATCAGGTGGCCAAGGAAATCGGTGCGATGGCTACTGTATTAGAGGGAGACGTAGATCAGATCATTTTAACAGGAGGCCTTGCTTACTCTGAATTTATAACCCGCGAAATCATTCAACGTGTTTCTTTTATTTCTCCTGTAGTAGTGGTTCCTGGTGAAGAGGAGATGGAAGCCTTGGCTCTGGGTGCGTTAAGAGTTCTTCACGGCGAAGAGGCAGCGTTGATGTATTAAGTCATAGTAGGGTTTTAAAAAATGGGGTGTAAAAGAATAATGCGTTTTAGCGGATTTGAGTCGTTACTCGATAGGGCAAAGAGCTTGGGCAGGGCAAAGGTTGCCGTGGCTGTAGCCGCAGATAAAGAAGTGTTGGAGGCCATTAAGATAGCGGAAAAGGAAGGGCTCATTACTCCTATTCTTGTCGGCGATGGTGAACAAATTAAGCGATTAGCTCATGACATTGGTTTAAGTTTGGAAAGAGCTGAATTGATTGATGAATCCCTCCCTGATGTAGCTGCTCATAAGGCCGTTGATGCTGTGGTTAATGGAGAAGCCCATTTTTTAATGAAAGGTCAAATTAATAGTTCCGATTTTTTGAGAGCGGTATTACGACCTGTTCGAGGATTGCGGACAGGTCGCTTACTCAGTCATTTCGCTGCATTTCAAGTGCCTGGGTTTTCTCGTTTACTTTTCGTGACCGATGGAGGGATGAATATTGCCCCGAATTTGACACAGAAAAAAGAAATCCTCGATAACGGTTTGTTATATCTCAAGGGTATAGGAATGGATTCGGTGAATGTAATAGCTTTAGCCGCGAATGAAGTGGCGAATACAAAAATGCCAGCGACGATGGATGCCTTGGCGTTGGCCGAGATGAGTCAAGCAGGTGAATTTCCAGGTGCAATCGTGGAAGGGCCGTTGGCACTCGATGGAGCAGTGAGTGCGGCCGCCTTGAAGCACAAAGGGATTACCAGTCAAATCAATGGAGATGTTGACTTATTCTTGGTTCCCACCATTGAAGTGGGAAATGTATTGGGAAAATCTTTGGTTTACTTTGCTGGAGCGACGATGGCGGGGATCGTGCTTGGGGCGCAGGTTCCAATTGTCATGACGTCAAGAAATGATACCCCAAGGAGCAAATTTATGGCCTTGAGCATGGCTGCACTGAGTCGGGGGTCGTGATTATGTCGAGAACATCTTTGCTAGAGCGGCGGGTACTGGTTTTGGTGGGGGGGTATGGTGCCGGAAAAACTCAATTATCTATTAGTTTGGCGTTAAAGTGGGCAAGGGGAGGCCAACGTGTGGCGTTGGTAGATCTTGACCTCATTAATCCCTATTTCAGGTTGCGGGAAATAACAAAGCCTTTAGAAGACGAAGGGATTGAAGTGATTCGCCCAGAGGGTGATTTGGCCTTCGCAGAGAACCCATCCTTACCGCCACAAATTGACGGCGCTTTACGGGATACTACAAGGCACGTGGTACTCGATGTGGGAGGAAATGAAACCGGCGCAACGGTAGTGGGTAGATATCATACTCTACTTAAAGCGGCAGATGTAGCGGTTTTCCAAGTTGTGAACGTTTTTCGCCCGTTCAGTAACACGCTTGAAGAGATCGAGAGCCTTAGAATGGATATAGAAAGAAAATCTCACCTTAAAGTTCAGGGCTGGATCAATAATTCGAATCTAATCGATTGGACGACCCTTGCGGATTGGCAATCGGCTAAAAAATTAATGCAAACCCTTGTCGAGCAGAGTAAAATACCTATAGTTGCTTGTGGCGTTAACCCGCAATGGGCTAAAAAAGTTGGACTTGCGTGGGAGCCAGATTGGATCCCAGTTGAGCGGTATTTAAACTTGGGTTGGAAGAGCTCAGTCAAGGGCCAGTGAACTCGCAGAGCACGGAACTTCCACTTATCGGAGGGGCAGTCTCTTACGTGGATAGCAAAGAGGAGGGAAAAGGAATGAGAAATTTTGTCAAGATTAACACGGAACGTTGCAAAAGCTGCGGGCTCTGTGTGCACGCTTGCCCGAAAAAGATCTTAAGCATCGGGGAAGTGGCAAATAGCAAAGGTTATTATGCTGCTGAGGTGAAAGACCAAAGTGAATGCATAGGGTGTGCCTTTTGTGCTTTGATCTGTCCAGATTTGGCCTTAGAAGTATATCGTGAGGAGAAGGGAGAGTGAGTCTGGAATGGCACTGTTAATGAAGGGAAATGAAGCAATCGCTGAAGCAGCGATTCAAGCAGGATGTCGTTTATTTTATGGGTACCCGATCACTCCGTCAACGGAAATTCCGGAGTATATGGCCAAGAAGATGAAGGCAGTAGGCGGAACCTATCTCCAAGCGGAGAGCGAAGTAGCTGCCATTTATATGGTCTATGGGGCAGGAGCAGTGGGAGAAAGGGTCATGACCGGGACGTCCAGTCCAGGATTTAGTTTGATGCAAGAAGGATTATCGTTTCTTTTTGCGGCAGAGATTCCTTGTGTGATCATCGATGTTATGCGAGGTGGTCCGGGACTGGGAGGGTTAGGTCCTACGCAAGCAGACTATTTCCAATTGACGAAAGGTGGCGGCCATGGAGATTACCATGCCATAGTTCTCGCCCCATTCTCCGTTCAAGAAATGGTTGATTTAACCAAAGAGGCTTTCGATTTAGCGGATTATTATCGTAATTTGGTTATCATTGCAGTGGACGGGATCTTGGGGCAAATGATGGAGCCTGTGGAGTTCCCACCGTATGAGGGACGAAAGCTAGAACCGAAAACCTGGGCAGCTAGTGGAGCAGAAGGACGTTCTAAGAATAACGTAATTAGCTATTACCTTACTCCAGAGATTGGAGAAAAGGAAAATAGTCGTTGGGGTGCAAAGATGTTGCGAATCAAAGAATCCGAACAGCGCTTTGTGGAGTACAGAATGGATGATGCTGAATACGCCTTTGTCGCCTTCGGAACTTGTGCAAGGATCACGGAAACCGTTGTCGATATGCTCCGTGAAGAAGGTATAAACGTCGGTTTATATCGTCCCATAACGCTTTGGCCATTTCCCGAAAAAGGGTTATCAGCACGGATAAATCAGATAAAAGGCTGGATGAGTGTCGAACTGAGCGCCGGACAGATGGTAGATGATGTTAAGCTTGTTGTCAACGGCAAAGCCCCTGTTGGCTTTTATGGCCGTCAAGGCGGGATGACGCCAGAGCCAGAAGAAGTGGTTGCTGCCTTTAAAGCGCAGTTGTTAGGAGGGGTGCAGGGATGAAATCAATTTTCACTAAAACGACAGGGCTAAGTGATCGTCCCTTTCATTATTGTCCAGGTTGTACACATGGGATTATACATCGCTTGATCGGTGAACTTCTGGAAGAAATGAACTTAATTGAAAACACGATTGGGGTTGCGCCAGTAGGTTGTTCAGGGTTTTGTGAAAACTACTTTATGTGTGATATGATCGGTGCCGCACACGGGCGCGCAGTTGCAGTAGCGACTGGCGCAAAACGAGCGCGGCCGGATCGTTTTGTTTTTACTTATCAGGGTGATGGGGACGGAGCCTCGATTGGCCTTGCGGAAACTATGTCGGCTGCGGCCCGCGGGGAAAGAATCACGTCAATCTTTGTCAATAACTGCATTTATGGTATGACTGGAGGTCAAATGGCGCCAACCTCTCTTGTAGGGCAAAAGACTTCGACATCACCGTATGGCCGAGATGCTATGACAATGGGTTATCCACTAGATCTGCCTAAAGTCTTGACCCAAATTGAAGGCGCGGTCTATGTGGCCTCCGTTTCAGTCGATACTCCGCAAGCGATTAAAGAAGCCAAGAAAGCTCTTAGAAAAGCGTTCCAAGTCCAACGGGACGGCTTAGGCTATTCTTTCGTTAGCATCCTTTCGACATGCCCGACGAACTGGGGAGTTACTCCGGTCGAAGCCTTGGAATGGTTGCAAACTAAGATGAAACCGAACTTTACTCTTGGAGAACTGAAAGTTCCGGCAACCGAAGGGAGGAGCGAAGCATGAATTCAGCGCTCACAAAGTATAAATTTGCTGGGTTTGGCGGCCAAGGCGTTTTGTTTATCGGGAAAGTGATGGCCCAAGCTGGGATGCTTAGCAAACAACAGGTAACCTGGTTCCCGGCCTATGGTCCAGAAATGCGGGGGGGAACGGCCAATTGTTCTGTGGTTATTTCGACGAAACGGATTGGTTCGCCCACAGTAGGAAAACCGGATATTGCCATCGTAATGAATGAGGCTTCTTATCACAAGTTTGTTGACAGTGTGGTTCCAGGCGGAACGCTGTATGTAAATTCCTCTATGGTGCCGGAACTGCCGAGTAGAGAGGATATCCGGTTTGTACGTGTTCCGGTTAACGAAATCGCCCATGAAATAGGTGAGGCCAAAGTGGCCAATATTGTCATGCTTGGTGTTATGCAAGCAATCACCCCATCGGTAGCGGATGATATCCTGGAAAAAGCCCTTATGGAGTTGGCTGGTAAGAAGCCAGAACTCGCAGAATTAAATGCTAGAGCCCTTAATGCAGGTAAGGAATTCGCTAAGAATTTATGATAATCACCAAACGCCTCGTCACTCCTATCAGGAAAATGAGGCGTTTTTTGTCGCTCACAGCGTCATAACCTTTTATTTAAGAAGAAGCTCGTGAACTCCATGTAATGTGAAGTTCACGAGCTTTTAGATGCTGCCTTACTTTTCAGCATCTTCTGAAGTTTCAGAGCTGTCGTTTAAACGCCCTGCATGTCGGACTGCCTCCCGAAGTAAAAACTCAATGTGCGCATTAACACTACGAAATTCATCGGCAGCCCAACGTTCCAAGGAAGCGTAAAGTTTGGGATCAAGCCGTAAGGGGTACTGCTTTTTTGCCATATATCCACATCCATCGTAGAGCTACTCTTGTGCTCAGACTAAAGTTAGATATGAGTATTTATATTTTAATAGACTGTTCCAGTATTAACTACAGGTTGAATAGCACGTTCAGAAACAATAGATACTAGGAGATTATTAACCATAGCCGCTTTGCGTTCTTCATCAAGCGTAACGACACCATCTTTTTCGATTCGTTCGATTGCCATTTGAACCATGCCTACAGCACCTTCTACAATGATTTGGCGGGCAGAAAGGATGGCAAAAGCCTGTTGCCGTTGAAGCATGGCGCCTGCGATTTCGGTAGCATAGGCTAAATGGGTAAGACGAGCTTAGATTTATTTCTTTACTTCAATGTCTAGACATTGAAGTAAAGGTTATGGGAATTCAATCAACTTTGATATGAATATGATATCACTTTGGTATCAAAGTGTGAAGCGAATAACTAGAAACTAGATGAGTACAAACGAGTGAAAAAGGTCATTTTAATATTGAACACTATCTAGATCAAAACATGGAAAGGAGTATGCGCTATGACTCAAGCGAAGAGTCCTCAACCTACTTTTCCGGCCCAACATCAAGATCAACAACCGGGATTTGAATCCTTGATGAATCCAAAACCTATATCCGAAGATGCAGCCTATTCGGCAAGCGCTAAGTTGATAGGGAAAGTTGCTATTATTACTGGAGGAGACAGCGGAATCGGTCGTGCTGTATCGATTGCCTTTGCCAAAGAAGGGGCCGATGTTGTAATTGCCTATTTAAATGAACATAATGATGCTTTGGAAACAAAAGCACGTGTGGAGCAATTAGGGCACCGTTGTTTGGTTTTGGCAGGGGACATTGGAGATGAGGTCTTCTGCCAAGACGTAGTTGGGCAGACTCTACAGAATTTCGGGAAAATCGATATTCTTGTTAACAATGCAGGCGAACAACACCCGCAGAATAGTTTACTTGATGTGACGACTGCCCAGCTCGAAAGGACCTTTCGCACCAACATTTTTAGTTACTTCTTTTTAACTAAAGCTTCGTTACCCCATCTTAAATCGGGGAGTGTTATTATCAATACGGCATCGATTACTGCGTATGAGGGACATGATCAACTGATTGATTATTCAGCAACAAAAGGTGCCGTCGTTTCCTTTACTCGTTCATTGTCTGAATCTCTATGCAAATTGGGGATTCGTGTCAACGGTGTCGCTCCGGGCCCAATCTGGACGCCCTTAATACCGGCCTCTTTTCAAGCGGATCAAGTCGCGACCTTCGGTAGTACGACACCTATGAAACGAGCGGGTCAACCCAAAGAGTTAGCGCCAACTTATGTGTTTTTAGCTTCTGAAAATTCCTCTTATATGTCCGGACAGATCCTTCATGTTAACGGGGGAACGATTGTTAATGGGTAGGGTACGAGATGAAGTGCTCTTTTCCTCTGGCGGGGACGTATAGAGAAGGGGAATAAGTACAAAGGTGAAGGCAGGGCAGAATTAATACACAATGTCTTGCCTTCTTGAGATTTAGCTTAATGTAGAGCATTAAAGGCGTAGATGTTTGGGAATATTTTCACATAGCAACTAAGACTGAACTATGGTATATTCTAACAGTCTATTTTATTGTTCATTGTGATTCATCTCACATTACATGAATAAGCTGTTCTTTATAATTGTGAAGACAGGGGTACTAAAAGTTAGATTGAGAAGTTGAAAAGAGGGATAACTATGTTTGCAAGACTGAGAAAGCATGCTTCAATAAGACGTGTTGTTCAAATTCTCTTCGCTCTGGCAGTTGTTTATATTGGAGTAGCATTTGTTCTGTTCATCAACCAGGTTGCGAATAATTCTCTGTCAACTATAAGTCGCCCAGCAGGCGTAGAGGCCTTTTTGCCGATAAGTGCCCTAGTCGGGCTGAAAGCTTGGATAGCGACGGGTGTATTCGACCCGATCCATCCCGCCGGCTTAATAATTTTCCTAGCAGCAATCGCGGTTTCCTTGTTGTTTAAAAGGGCTTTCTGTTCTTGGATCTGCCCGATCGGGACGCTATCCGAAGGTTTGGCTATGATCGGAAGGATGATATTTGGGCAAAATTTTATGGTTCCTAAAGCGTTGGATTATTTCCTCCGCTCACTGAAATATATTATTTTATTCTTTTTCGTGGTGGTAATCTTCTTTGGGATGAGTGGGGCTGAAGCTGCGGCTTTTTTGCAAACGCCTTACAATATGGTTTCAGATGTTAAAATGCTTAAATTCGTTCAACACTTAGGCACATTTGGGATGACTGTCATTGGTCTGCTTGTAATGCTTTCGATAATCTACGAGAATTTTTGGTGCCGCTATCTGTGTCCTTATGGTGGGTTTCTGGGGCTCTTCAGCATCCTTAGCCCGTTTAAGGTCACACGTAACCTAACTACTTGTATTGGGTGTGGAAAATGCACGAAGAGTTGCCCAAACCACATCCAAGTAGAACAGGCGGATCGTGTCTGGTCTCCAGAGTGTACGGGTTGTTTAAATTGTATTCAGCAATGTCCAGTTAAAGAAACGTTGGAGTTTAAGGCAGCGAAGAGAAAGCGATCTCTTTCTCCCAAAATCCTCGCCTGCTGTCTGCTTGTAATGTGGGCAGTGTTGATAATTATAGCGAAATTCACAGGACATTGGGAGACACATATGACGATGGAGATGTACAGGGGACTAATTCCGATGGTAGATCAAATTGGGCAATAGGCAGGTCGTCTAGAGTTTTCGCACACGACAGCATTGCGATTCGCTTGAGATCCAGGAGACAGTGGGAATGAAATAAGATACACTCCTTATAGATCATTTTATTTCTATGCGGGGTGTATCTTTCTTTGATTGCTGCTGCTATGACTTACTGGAATGCTGAAGTAAGTGGTTCTTTCTGCAAATCTTCACCTATAAAGCTAACGATTCCTGTCGTAACACCTGTAGATTCAATTATAGAATAATGTCCATCGACATAATGGAATTCAAGATAGCCACTATCCGATTTAACAAATCCTTTGCCTCTTAATATAGTGCCGTAATCTCCATTTATACACTTTTGGAGGATGCTTTCCAAGTGCTCCATACTGAGGATTCTGGAGGTTCGTAGTCCTATTGACTCAAAATCGTGACTCAGCGAGTGGGCAATGTTATTGATTGTTATTACTGTTTTCTTGTCTATCAGACCTAAAAGTTCCTGATTAGACAGCTCGGTCCAGTTCTTGGCTAGGATTGTTGCCGTTTCATTTAACACGCGCAACTCTAATTCAATTTGGGAAATTTCTTCAGCCAAGAGAAACTGCGTTTTACTAACAACTAAGGATGATGCGCTACAAATCTGACTTTTAAAGAAGGCAGAGTAACTATGAAGATGGCTGGAAAAATTCTGGGCATCAACAACTGTCGTCACGGAGTTAACATAACACTCAGAGGAAATTTCAGGATCCCTAAATAGATCGAATATCTCACCTATTATAAATATTCCAGACGGTTCAAAAATTATTCTGTCGATCCTTTGCTTGAGAATTTCTTTTAAGGTGAAGATAAAATCTCCTTTAAGTTTACAACAAACACATCCGTTAGAAATTTCATAGATCTCAAAGCCTTCAATTTCTAAGACTTCACGATCGACACTGACATCGCCAAATTCGTTTTCTATTAATACGACTTTTTCACGACTATCGAGAGAATTGAGGATCTTCCGAATTAATGTTGTTTTGCCTGATCCTAAAAAGCCAGAAATTATATCGAATTTTACCATAAGATCTACCTCCTATGATTAGCGGGATACATTTGCCCCTTAAATTAGCTTATCATAACTGGTCGGCTTAACCATGGATTATTCTGTAGTAATTTGGATTTTTCTTATCCCTGTTTTCTTAATTACCCCTAACAATGAGGTTTGTCATGTAATCAGATCACTATTCAGTATGCCAGAAAATCGGGCTTCTGAGCTAAATCTTGCATGGTATCGATTACTCTTTGTTGAACAACAAGGTAGGATTTATCAATTTAAAACAAGATCGTCCATAGCAAAGAAAGGTGCCAAGGAACTAGAATAAAGACAACAGAAAAAACAAAGTATTTCGAACATTTGCGAAATTGGTGAAAGCTAATGAGCCACGGAAAGGATGTGAGGCAGCCTTTCAATTGTATTTGTACAGATGAGAGTTTTTACAGGATGTCTAGATTATATGATGCAAAACATGTCATAGCTAACAATTTCAATTAAAAATAAAACAAATTAGGAGGCAACAAAATGTTTGATTTTTCAGGATTAAGTAATGCTGTTATCGCAGGAGACGAAGAGGTTGTTCTTGATTTAGCGCAAAAAGCTCTAGATGCAAAAGTTGATCCTCTTTCAGTTATTAATGATGGACTTATTGCAGGGATGAATGTCGTGGGTGCTCGTTTTAAAGTTAATGATATGTATGTGCCAGAAGTGTTGATGTCAGCTGCGGCCATGAAAGCCGGTGTGGCTCTTGTTAAGCCATTGTTAACCAGTGGTGAAACGGCAAATAAGGGAACCGTTATTATTGGAACGGTTACTGGCGATCTACATGATATTGGTAAAAGCTTAGTTGGAATGATGCTCGAATGCTCTGGTTATGCAGTAGTTGACTTGGGCGTGGATGTTTCAGGGGATGATTTTGTAGCTGCAGTTAAGGCCAATAAGGCAGGAATAGTAGCTCTTTCCTGCATGCTGACAACAACTATGTTGCAAATGAAAACAACAATTGAAACATTAGTCGCTCAAGGCGTACGTAATGATGTCAAAGTCATTATTGGTGGCGCTCCAATAACCCAAGAGTTCTCTGATAACATCGGTTCCGATGGTTATGCGACAGATGCTGCCGGTGCAGTTGATCTGGTTACGAAGTTATTAAACTAAATATTAAGAAACATTAGGAGGGAATATTGTGGCTGTAAAGTATACTGAGTTAGCTTACACTAATGTCGATGAATTCGTTTACGGGACTGCCAAGAAACCTGTCGTATGTGCTAATGGGATGGTTATTGGTGGAGGAACAGTCTATCCGGAACTGAACTGCACTTTGCCAATGATGTTAATCACTGAAGAAACTATGCCAAAGGTATTGGCACAGTATGAAGAAATGCTTCACGGCGTCTGCTCTATGGGAGTTGAATTAAAAGTTCCTGGAATGTTAGTTGAAATTGAACTTTTACCTCCTTGTACCTTTAATCCTCAATGGGGCATTGATGTCACCAAAGTTGTTAAAGGCGTAATGAAGGAATATGAGCAAAAATTTGGCTTAAAGAGCTTGTTAAGAATGACACCTGTCGATGTCCGAGAAGGTAAAACTCTTAAACATATGTACAAAGGCGCAGAGTGGGACCAAGTTATTGATACGATGAAGGGTTGCGCAGCTAATGGAGCAGACTTCTTATCGATCGAGTCCATTGGAGGGAAACACCTGCACGATGAATCAGTCATGAATATTGACCTGCCTAAGGCTGTGTTCTCTTTAGGGATTGTTGGATGCCGTGACATGAAAATCCTGTGGGATGAAATTGTAAAAATTGCCGCTGATAACAATATTTTACCTGCTGGAGATACTGCTTGCGGTTTTGCTAATACATCGATGGTCATGGGTCATAAGAACTTTATCCCTAAAGTGTTTGCTGCTATTGACAGAGTTATGTGTGCCGTCAGAACTATGGTAGCGGTCGAATCTGGTGCTGTTGGACCAGATAAAGATTGCGGTTATGAGGGAGTTTATCTCAAAGCTATTACCGGAACACCAATTTCCATGGAAGGAAGGGTTGCTGCTTGTGCTCATTCCAGTGCGGTAGGTAACGTATCCTTAGCCTTGGCAGATTGCTGGAGTAATGAATCCGTTGAAAATGTAAGACTGTTAGGTAATATGGCTCCTACAGTATCCATGGAGCAACTTGCCTATGACTGCCGTCAAATGAACGTTGCTACGGAGAAAGGCTTTGCCCTTCAAATGAGAGATATTCTGGTAGAATCCGATAATAAATATGATCCTACAGCTTATATCATGACCCCTGCCGTTGTCCTGAAAATTGCTGGCGAGATTATTAAAGGTAAAACTCACTTTGAACGGACAAAAATCGCCGCGGGCGCTACGATTACTGAATTGCGAGCTGCAGCTCAAGCTGGTCTCTTAGAGCTTGGTCCTAAAGAAATTAAATATCTTGACATTTTTGAAAAGCAACTTAAAGGTATTCCCGATGATGAAGCTAAGTTTACAGCTGATATGATTAAAGCAAATCCAAAACATGATCTTGGAATGTACGATATTTCATAGATTTCTAAAAGTAGATTACTTTTTTCAATAAAATCTTAGGGCGCTCAAATTTCCTGTGGGGTAGATACTATTGATACCTGGCAGGGATTTGAGTGCTTTATTGCATTATTTTTATCATTATCATTTTTACATAATTCTAAATTTTTCGACTCAGAAATGCAATTAACAGCTTTATTATGTTATAATGTATATATAACTCCCATTGTAAAGGCCCTCAGTGCATCACAAGGGATTATTGTATTAAATTGAAGTGAATTGTGAGATTGCTATGTATTTGCAAATTCAAACTAAGATGCTAATACTTGAATTATATATACAGTGGTGTCAAAAGGTTTACTATTCTTTGGTATTATAAAAGTGTGAAGCTGACTTCGGAGGTGGGAATGTGAATCAGGCAAACATCACTCCTGAAAAGGAATCACAATGGTTAGAGAAACTAGTAGGGCGGAATCTGCTGGAAAAAATGCTATGTTCTTTTTCAAAATCTACTGGATTAAAGGCGATACTTGTTGATACTCAGGGAAATACGCTTGTTTCTACGGACCATGAGATTAAGGATTGCAGTTTCTGTCGCAAGATCAGGGCCGATAGTACTGGAGTTCGAAAATGTCAGAGGTCATATGCTCGAGCGTGTACCGAAGCAGCTAAATATGGTGAGCCTTATATTTTCAGATGCCATGCAGGCTTGATAATGTGGGCAGCGCCGATTGTTTTAAATGAATACGTATTCTCTATTATCTGTGGACAAGTTCTTATGTGGGAGCCGGAAGATTATTTTTTGGAAGAAATTGAAGAAATGGTCAAGGGGCTTGATGTAGACGTCTCAGCAGTTAAGTGGGCAGCTGCCCAATTAGAGGTTATGTCAAGTGATAAAGTGCAGGCAGCAGCAGATCTTTTATTTATCGTTGCGAATCAAATTATGAAAAGCGGTATGACCGTCTTAGAACAAAGAAGGAATATCACCGCTCAACAGGCGAGGCTGGCAGAAGAAATCCAGGCTCGTAAGCGTTCCGAAGTTGCCATGCGTACAATTGAGTCTAGAGCAGTTAGTATTAATTCCTTAGACAAAGAACATGAACTAAAGACGATGGTGCGCAATGGTGAAAAGCGAGCAGCTCAACAACTACTCGAAAATTTGTTAGTCGATATTATAGAAATTAATCTGGAACATTTAGATACCGTCAAAACAAGAGTCGTTGAACTTGTCGTAATTATTTCGAGAGCAGCCGTGGATGGAGGCGCTGATTTAAATGCTATCCTCCAGCAAAATTCGTTATTCTATCTGGAGTTGCTTAAGATAACGAAGACTGAAGAAATCTGCCTCTGGGCCAGAGATATGTTAGAAACATTTATGAATCAAATAGATCTCAACAAAGATCAAAAAAATCTTCAAGCCATTCAGAAAGCGGCAGAATATATTAGAAAGAATTATCGAAATAAGATAACTATTGAGGATATAGCCCAGGTAGTTTATCTCAGCCCATGTTATGTAAGTAGAATCTTTAAACAGGGTCTTGGCTGCACTTTGATGGAATACCTGACTCAAGTAAGGGTAGAAGAAGCTAAAACAATGTTAAAAAACCCAAAATATAATGTAATGCAGGTTGCTGAAGAGAGTGGTTTTGAGGATCCTGCCTACTTCACAAGAGTTTTTAAGAAGCTTGAAGGAATTACTCCAAGTAGATATAAGCAATATGCTTTATAAACTATGCAGTAGCCGAGGGAGTGAACTTGTTGATAACTTCAGAATTAGAATTAATAACAAAAGCATTAATAAAAGGGCAGGCAAATCGGGTCAAAACTCTTACCATACTGGCTATTGAGAACGGGATAGAACCTCGAACTGTCCTAGAAAATGCATTAATGCCAGGTATGCAGGAAATTGGTGGACAATTTAGAGATAACATTATTTATATTTCGGATGTCTTAATTGCCTCCCGAGCTATGCATGCGGGTTTGCACGTATTGAAGCCGTTTTTATCAAATCCTCAGCAATCCTCATTAGGTAAGGTAGTTATTGGCACTGTAGCCGGAGATTTACATGATATTGGGAAAAATTTAATTACAATGATGTTTCGGGGTGCTGGATTTGAAGTGATTGATCTTGGAATTGATGTCCAACCTGAGGACTTTGCGCAAGCAATTTTAGACCACGAGCCCGACATCCTAGCTATGTCTGCCATGCTTACGACCACTTTAGGTATGATGTCCGAAACAATAAGAGAACTTAATCGTCGAGATCTACGTCACAAAGTTAAGATAATTATAGGTGGAAGCCCAGCAACCCAAGAGTTTGCACGTGCTATCAAAGCCGATGGTTTTGCTGTCGATGTAATGAAAGCGGTTGATTTAGCAATTGAACTTATTAGCTAAAGTAAAAATAAGGTGTAAAAATCTCTCAAAACAACCATACTGCATCATTAAATAATAACAAAAAGATATAAAGAAAGGGAGAGAGGAACAATATCTTATTGCTCCTCTCTCCCTTATTTGAGTCTTGCTTAATGGAAATTAGTCTAACTTTGGTCGGCAGAGCCGAAAATATAAGTTAAGATAGATCAAGATAAAACAAGAATATCCATGTCAAAATCAACTATATAAGACTAAAATAATAATATCAAATTATCTAGATTATTCACTCTAGATAATAAATTCAGTATTTTTAGACGATTAGATTAAAGGGAATTAGTAACAAAGCTCAGATTTAGAAACGAGGTAGTTTAAGGGTCATAAGTGAGTGGGGAAGGTTAGAAATGTTATTTAATTTTAAGGAGGAAAAGTAATGTTAATTGTAGGGGAACTTATTAATGCAAGCCGTAAAGCCATTGGAGCAGCCATTACAGAAAAAAATGTTGAATTTATCCAAAAGGTGGCCAAGGATCAGTTTGAGGCTGGATCACATTATATTGATGTTAACGCCGGGATCTATCTTGATAAAGAACCGGAATATCTTTCTTGGCTCGTGAAAACTGTTCAGGAAGTTGTAGATTGCCCTTGCTGTTTAGATAGTCCTTCCCCAGCAGCCATTACAGCAGCACTTTCTGTGCACAAAGGCACTCCTATGATCAACTCTATCTCTTTGGAAAAAGATCGTTATGAGGCGTTGCTTCCCGTGCTTTCAGGAACAGACCTAAAAGTTGTGGCGCTTTGCATGAGCGATGATGGAATGCCTGAAACAATGGCAGATCGGTTGAAAATTGCTGATAAACTCATTAATGGGCTTGTTCAAGCCAATGTGCCAATTGGTAACATTTATGTAGATCCCCTGGTGCAGCCAGTCTCTGTAAACAACACATTTGCTATGGAATTTATTAATTCAGTTGAGGCGATTATGACTCAGTTTAAAGGGGTTCATACGATGTGTGGACTATCTAACATATCTTATGGCTTACCAGAACGGAAATTTATGAATCGCGGCTTTGCGGTTATGGCCATTGCCAAAGGGTTGGATGGCATGATCGTTGACCCGTTGGATAAAATGATGATGGCTAATATAGTCTCGGCTGAGGCACTAGCTGGACGAGATGCATACTGTGCCAAATATCTCAAGGCTTATCGGAACAAGCAATTCGAATTTTAGATATAATGTGGTTTTAGATCCCCTTCTCTAACAATAGGAGGGGATGATCTTTTTAATGATTGGACTCAAGTTAGATAAATGAATTTCATAACCATAAATGAGTGAATATGGAAAACGGGTCAATGCACAAAAAGATGTCATTGGCCTATTTGAAGATAATGTTTGCGAACTATGGTGCTAAACTAGTATATTTCTTAGGTTGAGTCTGATGGTGAGATAATAAGGTGAATTGAAGGAAATCAAAAGAATGTGGAGAATGTTTAGGTAATGAGTTCCGATGGAAAAAGACTTTGCTTTTTGGGAATGAAGGAAAATTGACTGAATATAGTTGGAGTGAGGGGATCGCCATTAAGATTAAACTCATAGGTTGTGATTCCACCATGAACGAAGTTCATTCGCTGGGAATCCCAGAAACTATGGATTGTGAGTTCTTAGATTTTAATTACCATGGCAAACCAGATTTGCTTCATATGCGACTTCAGGAAATTATTAACCAAAGTCAGGATTATGATTTGATCATTACGACCTATAGTAGATGTTCAAACGTTGTAGTTGGTTTGCTGTCCCAACGAGTACCTATGCTTTTGCCAAGAACTCACGATTGTATTTCTCTTCTCCTTGGTTCGAATGAAAGGCAACTTGAATTGCTTAAGAAAAATCCAGGAACCTACTATTTCAGTCGAGGGTGGCTGGACTATGGTCGGACTCCCTATGCTGAGTATTTAGAATACGTGGAGCGTTTTGGGCAGGAAAAGGCTACTGATCTTATTAAAATGTTATATGGTAGTTACAATAAAGCAGTCTTAATCGTTACACTAGGGACGAAAGACATCAAGAAATACAGAGAAAAGGTTCGCAAGATTGCTGACTTTTTCGGATGGGATGTAGGCGAAGAAGAAGGGGATCTTCATCTTTTAACTACCGTATTAAATGGAAATACTGGGGCAGATACAGTTTATGTTGAACCAGGACAGACGATTACAGTAGAAATGTTGGCAGGAGGTTAATTATGCAAATAACAATACTCCCAAATAGGGTTATGTCAACTATGGAAAATGAAACTTTAATGGAGGCTCTGATTCGTCATCATCTTCCTGTACAAAATATATGTAACGGTAAAGGAACTTGTGGTAAATGCAAAGTTCGAATGACAGGCCATGTCACTCCACCAACTGAACGCGATTTAGAGCATCTCAATGACACAGAAATCAAGGCGGGAATCAGACTTGCCTGTGCTGTGAAGCCAGAAGAGGGAATGCTCATTGAACTTAATTTTGTAGAAAGTCAGGACAGGAAAGAAAGTGTCCTCCTTGGCTTGAAGGCAACTAACTTAAATCCCGGCATTGAAAAAGTGTATGTGAAGTCTAGTTTACCGTCGCTAGCGGATGAGCGGGGAGACTGGGATCGATTTGTAGATGAACTAAGCATTGCCACAGGCAAAAGCTACGATAAAGCAAGTCTTTATGTGTTAAGTAAAGTTCCTGCTGTTTTACGCGCGGGCGAATTTGCCCTAACGGCTACAGTATATGGGGACGAGATTTTGGATGTTGAAGCGGGTGACACAACAAAACGTTTTTATGGTGTTGCAATCGATATCGGCACAACTAGTGTAGCAGCGGCTTTAGTTGATCTGAATCAGGGAAATATTGTAAAGGTTGTTTCTGCTGAAAATGAACAAACCGCTTATGGCGCAGATGTGATCTCTCGTATTACTTATGCCCGAGAGAGCCAAGAGAATGCCTTAACTCTGCGTGCTTCTGTTAGAAGGACAATTAATCATTTGTTGGAAGAACTTGCCGCCCAAACTAACGTAAGCAAGAATGAGATCTACAAAATGACGCTCGTTGGCAATACTACCATGCACCATCTCTTCATTGGACTAGAGATATCTCATTTGGCAGTGTCACCATTTGTCTCCGTTTGCAATAGACCACTGGAATTCACAGCCGATGAATTGGAGATGGAAATTAATCCGCGAGGAAAAATCTTATTCTTACCAAACATCGGAAGTTTTGTTGGAGCGGATACTGTAGGGGCAATAATGGGGGCTTCTGCAGTCTTAGAATCAGGCAATCATTTGCTGATCGACTTAGGAACCAACTGTGAGCTATTTTTAAAAACAAAAGATACAATGATTGCTTGTTCTACGGCAGCTGGGCCAGCATTTGAGGGCGCTGGTATAGCTCATGGAATGAGGGCGAAAATAGGCGCCATTGAAGGAGTGTCCCTTACAACTGAAGGGCAAGTAATCTGTCAAGTAATTGGAGATCAGGAACCCATTGGGATTTGCGGCTCAGGTCTTATTGAAGGGATTGATGAGTTAAGGAAAGTTGGGGTTGTTAACAAGCAGGGCAAGATTGTTGATCCGGAAAAGTCTCAAACCCTTTCCCCAGAGCTAGGCAAAAGAATTCGCATGGGTGAAAAAGGGCGTGAGTTTGTCTTAACTTATGGAACTGACCAGGGATTTGATGTGACCTTAAGTCAAAAAGACATTGGGGAGTTGCAGTTAGCTAAAGGGGCAGTATGCGCAGGGATAAAGACATTGGTAGAAATGGCCAAAATCACTATAGCTGACCTGGATTCGGTGACTTTATCGGGGACCTTCGCTACCTACCTTAAAGCGATCAATATTTTAAATATTGGTCTTGTACCGAATATTGCCCCAGAGAAAATTAAGACGGTAGGCAATGCTGCTCATGTGGGGGCGCTTATGGCCCTGATTGATCGGCAAGAGTGTACTAAGGCTGGCGAGTTATATCATAGAATTAGCCATGTCGAACTTGGAGGAAGTCCCAAGTTTTCCAATTATTTCATGACCAGCATGTACCTTGAAAGGAACAGTTAAATTTTTTTTAACAATGAAAACTAAAAATTTGAAAATTTCTATAAATTATGCTTAAGAAGAGTTATAATGGTACAAAGAGAGAGTTTTGTCCAGATGTCCAGAAGTAATAGACGAAAAAGGAGAGGAACTGAGAAATGGAAAACAAGTTCAAAGAGTCAATACTTGACAAGAACGTGCTATCCGTGACGTGGGAGCTCGTGCCTGGGAGGGGCGCAAATGAAAAGGCACAGCAAAGTGCTATCGCTTCTTCAGAACAAGCTGCAAAAGGTGGCAGGGTCCATGCACTAACCATCACTGATAATCCTGGAGGTAATCCGGCGATGCTCGCAGATTATCTGGGTGTGGAAATTCTTGGTATGGGTATTGAGCCGTTAGTACATTTTACCTGTAAAGATAAGAATCGTAACCAAATGGAAAGTCAATTATATGCTCTAGACCGTGCAAAAGTTCGTAACCTCTTAGTTATGACAGGAGACTATACGTATACGGGATTTGAAGGACGCCCTAAACCAGTCTTTGACCTAGATCCCTGCAATGCCCTAAAATTAATTAGTGAAATGAATAAGGGATTAGAAATTCCCGGCATGAAGGGACCAACTTATCACGCGCCTAGTGACTTTTTCGCAGGAGCAGCCTTTTCTCCATTCAAGGCCACAGAGGCTGAACTAATGGTTCAATACTACAAGTTGAAGAAGAAAATTGAAGGCGGCGCTAAATTCATCGTTTGTCAGCTCGGTTACGATGCTCGGAAGTTCCATGAGGTAATACAGTTCTTGAAGGTTAATAAATTAGATATTCCAGTCGTGGGAAATATTTATGTTCTCCCATATGGGGCAGCAAATGTCATGAATCAAAATAAGTTGCCTGGCTGCGTTGTCACTGACAAACTTTTGGCAGAACTCAACACCGAAAAAACTGCTGCTGATAAAGGCGTTGGTACGCGTATGTTAAGGGCAGCGAAATTGTATGCCATCCTAAAAGGCATTGGCTGTGCCGGGGTTCATATCGGAGGGCACAACCTTAAATACGAACAAGTGGAATACATCATCGACGAGGGAGAAAAGCTATACCCGAAATGGCAAGAGCTGGTTAAGGAATTTGATTATCCTCAACCCAACGGATTCTATTACTTTGAAAAAGATGAAAAAACAGGTCTTAATACTGATCGTCCCACAAATCGTGCAAAACTCCCGTTAGATGCTCCTGCTGGTGCGGGCTATTCGTTTATGCGGAAAATGCACGCTCTCATGTTCACACCCAACAAGAAACTATTCGGCATGATGCGCGGGATCTATATTTCGGCTGAGGGTAAGAAACGCATGAAGAAACTGCATTTCTTCGAGCATATGGCTAAAGTTGCAATGCTTGATTGTAAGGATTGTGGAGACTGTGCTATGCTGGATCTAGCCTATCTCTGCCCTATGTCTCAATGCCCTAAAAATCAACGCAATGGAGCTTGTGGGGGAAGCTTTAATGGTTGGTGTGAGATATATCCCAATGAGAAGAAATGTTTCTGGGTCAGAGTCTATGCTAGACTCAAGAAGTATGGTGAAGAAAGATCCTTAGATGTGCCTATGGTGCCACCACCTAATTGGGATTTTTATCAGACATCCTCTTGGGCTAATTTCTACTTAGGAAAAGACCATTCGGCGCCTATCTTGGGTATTAAGCGTCCACCGAGTAAGGTTCCGGTGAGTAAATAGTAATTTGTAATTCAGGCCAGCTTGTAACTTTCATACACGCTATAATTATCTATTTGTATTGTCACAAGAACTCAAATTTATTTTAAATTTTGGAGGGCATTAAGATGGCAACAGGGGTTATACACAGTGGTGTCTGCGGTTTCACCATTAACGTCAAAGCTGTTTGCGAAGATCGCCATAAGGTGAAATTGGAGATAACAAGCGATTGTCCCAATTACCAAAAAATTGCTCAAGAACTAACAGAAATTGATGCCTTCAAAGAAATCTTTCAAAAACTTCATATGGGGACAGTCTATCAAACGTTTGCAAAATATAGTCCGCATCCAAGTTGTCCTGGAGTATCGGGAATTATGAAAACTGTCGAAGTGGCAGCAGGTTTGGCATTGCCACAAAATGCCAGCATTCAGATAACGAAGGAATAACGTTAAAGATAATTATGAAAGAGACCCATTAACGATTTGGTAGGAACGTTACTGGGTCTCTTTTTAGAATGTGCTCAGTTTAAGAACGTAAAATAGAGTAGATAGTAGTTAACTATCTACTCTATTGAATTTGTTCAGATTCCAAATCTACAACTGCATATGCTCGCTATTAAAGCATAAATAACATTTGAGCATACGTGGGAAGCGGCCAAATCTCAGCGTCAATCATGGTTTCAAGTTGATCTCCATCGACTCGGAGGTCTTGCATTGCTGTGAATACGACATCACGATAGCAAACGGCTTGCTTATAAGCATCTGTTATGGCGGTCGCTTCTTGAACACCTTTTTCAAGAGTGGCTAATTTTGCTTTGAAAGAAACAAGGATTGCGCAAACATCTTTTAGAAGTTCTTCTTGAGCAGAGACATCAACTGCATCGGATGCAGATTTAATCGCATTGATCGATGTCGCCAGTTGTGTAGAATACTTGACTGCTGCGGGCATAATCATATTTTTAGCCATATTGATCATGGTTAGAGCCTCAATATTAATTTGTTTGGTATACTGCTCTAAATTGATTTCATAACGGGATTCTACCTCGGTACGGTTTAATACTTTATGCTTTTCATATAAGTCTACAGTAGCCTCACGAGTTAGAACTAGAGTGGCATCAACAGTTGAGTTTATATTGGGGAGTCCGCGTTTTGCAGCTTCTTCAACCCACTCTTGTGAATAACCGTTGCCGTCAAAGAGGATTCGTTTGTGGTTTGTGGCGGTTTCTTTAAGGAGCTCTTGAAGGGCTTTATCAAAGTCTGGCGCTTGTTCCAGGCGATCAGCGAATTGTGAAAGTATTTCAGCTACAATTAGATTAAGCACTACGTTAGGGCCAGCAATAGATTGCGAGGAAGCAACCATCCGAAATTCAAATTTGTTCCCAGTAAATGCGAAAGGAGAAGTGCGATTGCGATCGGTCGAATCTTTTTGGAATGCTGGCAAGGTTTTTACGCCACTGGCCAATTTCTCTCCTTGGAGGGAGCGATTAATTGTTCCATTTTGTAATTGTTCAATAATATCGGAGAGCTGATCTCCGAGGAATATGGAAATAATAGCTGGTGGTGCTTCGTTTGCACCGAGACGGTGGTCATTACCAGGGTTTGCTGCTGAAAGTCGGAGTAACTCCGCATAATCATCAACTGCTTTGATTACAGCACAAATCATCGTCAGGAATTGGAAATTCTCGTGAGGGGTTTGGCCGGGTTCGAGGAGGTTGTGACCATCATCTGTGGACATAGACCAGTTGTTGTGTTTACCGGAACCATTGATTCCAGCATAAGGTTTTTCATGAAGCAAGCAGACCATGTCATGTTTAAGGGCCACTTTTTTCAGGCTGTCCATGACAAGTTGGTTGTGGTCGGTGGCGATATTCGTGGTTCCAAATATTGGTGCGAGTTCAAATTGAGCGGGAGCCACCTCATTATGTTGGGTTTTGGCAAGAACACCTAGTTTCCACAATTCAACGTTTAGTTCATGCATAAAAGCGGCTATGCGTGTCTTAAGACTTCCGAAGTAATGGTCTTCTAACTCTTGGCCCTTGGGAGCCATAGCCCCAAATAAAGTGCGGCCAGTTAACATGAGGTCCATCCGTTTTTCGAAGAACTTTTTGTCCACGAGGAAATACTCTTGCTCTGGTCCAACGGTACTAATGACTCGCTTGGTTGTTGTATTGCCAAAGAGTTTTAATATGCGCATAGCTTGAATAGAGAGAGCCTCCATGGAGCGTAAGAGAGGAGTTTTTCTGTCGAGGGCTTCTCCAGTGTAAGAACAGAAGGCGGTGGGTATGCATAAGGTTAAGGTGCCACCATCTTCTTTAAGGAAAGCTGGGGAAGTGCAGTCCCAAGCTGTATAGCCTCTTGCTTCAAACGTGGCGCGAATTCCGCCACTGGGGAAAGAGGATGCATCGGGCTCGCCTTGAATCAGTTCCTTGCCGGAAAATTCCATATTGACGAGGCCGTGATTTGCAGGGGAGATAAAGGAGTCATGTTTCTCAGCCGTGATTCCAGTTAAGGGTTGGAACCAGTGAGTAAAATGCGTTGCCCCTTTTTCTATTGCCCAATCCTTCATGGCATTGGCAACGATTTCAGCGACAGCGGGATCAAGCGGAAGTCTACCTTCGATCGTTTTACGCAGGGATTTGTATGTTGCTTTCGGTAAACGCTCTCTCATTACAGCGTCATTAAAGACATTTTCTCCAAAAATTTTCATTATGCATTTTACCCCTTTCAAGACTTGGAATATTTTGTAAGCTGTAAAGAAACAAAAAGATCCCCCTCAAAGATTGTTTTTCAAATCTTTAAGAAGCATCATTGCTCCAACCGAATATACTATAAATTTATCACTTTATTAGATAACTGACAAGAAAAATTTTCAAAGTATACAGTATTTGTGTCTTTATTATAGAAGCCTTAATGAAACTTAGTTAAGATTAAGTCATTTGGTTTCAAATTTGAGGAGAGAGATAACTTTGTCAAAGACCATTGAGCGCACTCAGGCCCTTTGTCCACTAACGTGTTTGCATTTACTAAGCTGAAGAATTTGCTTAAATATTCTAAGGCATGGTACCATTGTGACTCTATTTTGAAGTTCAATGCTGAATCGATATGTTGGGTTATAGTAGTGAAGATGGCATTATAATGGTATAGTTATGGGATGAGAATGAATTTTTTCAGCATTGGCAACCCTATAATAAAAATAGTGGAAAGAGGATTTTAACATGATAGAGATCGGGAGAATCCAAAAACTAAAAATTTCAAATTTCACATCTTTTGGTGCCTACTTAGATGCAGGAACAGGCGTTCGGCACGATAATATCCTACTGCCAATAAAACAATTACCGGAGGATTCTAAAGAGGGAGACGAACTAGAGGTATTTATTTATAGAGATTCAGAGGAACGGCTTATCGCCACCCGGAAAAAGCCTTTGGCTCAATTAGGAGAATTAGCTTATCTAAAAGTCTCCGCAAAGACTAAGATTGGTGCCTTTTTGGATATAGGTTTAGAAAGAGATTTGTTCTTACCATTTCATGAGCAGAAATTCCCGATACAGGTAGGCAAGGACTATTTAGTGAAGGTATACTTAGATAAGAGTAAGAGATTGAGCGCTACGACAGAAATTTATGAGTACCTAGAGGCAGAATCTCCCTATCAGAAGAACGATAAAGTAGTGGGAACGGTTTACTCTGTAAATCCAGATATTGGAGCCTTTGTAGCCGTAGATAATAAGTACATGGGACTTATTCCTGTCAGTGAGTTTTTTAGCGATTTGCGAGAGGGCGATCTAGTTGAGGCCCGGGTTATCAGGGTAAGGGAAGACGGCAAGCTTGACTTATCGCCACGAGAGCTTTCCTATATACAAATGGATAATGACGCATTGAAAATACTCCAAGGGATAAAGAATCATGGAGGATTTCTTTCGCTAAATGATAAAAGTAGCCCCGTTGAAATCCAAAGTCGCTTACAAATGAGCAAAGCCGCATTTAAAAGAGCAGTTGGGAAACTCCTCAAGGAAAATAAAGTGCAGCAGACCGACGGAGGCTTAAAGGAAATACTTTAACACCTATGTCACAACCAGAGTAATCCAAAGACAATACCGACTAAAGCGACCAGGTACTAGCATAGGCACCGCCTAGTCAGGATTTGGCAACATAACTGTTTATACGTGTAATACGTATAAGCCATAAACTAGTTCAAACTTCACCAAAAGGGATGAAACATAGAAGATGCTGTAGGTAATTGCTCAGGAGGAACTTATCGTTGAGATGAGGGTATAGAAATGAAAATTATTGTGGATGCCGACGCTTGTCCGAGGAATGTTTTGCAAATTTGCCTAACAATGGCACGTGAGCATGCAATATCTGTTTGGACGGTTGCCAGTTTCAATCACAACATTGAGTCTGACCATCACGTGGTTGTAGGAAACGCTTCGCAAGAGGCTGATATCAGGGTAATGAATCTGGCTCAAGCAGGTGATGTGGCAGTTACCCAAGATTGGGGTCTGGCGGCAATGTTGTTGGGAAAAGGTGTTAAGTGTTTAAATCCTGTTGGGAAAGAGTTTAGTACAAATAATATTGAATTTTTATTGGAGGAACGCGAGCTTAAAGCTAAGTTCCGACGGAGTGGTGGCAGAACTAAAGGACCGAAAAAGAGAGTAGTAGAAAATGATCAGCAGTTTGAAGCTTGTCTGCGGAAAATACTTACATAGTTCTAGTGCAAAAGATTTTGACTTTTGGACAAAGTTGATTAAACTAAGGGGTGTAGGGTTCTTCGGGACGGCATCCAACACTTACATTGAAAAAATAACGGAGGTAAATAATGAGTACAGTAGTAGAAACAAAGGAATTTCAAACGGAAATTCGGCAATTGTTAGACATTGTAATTCACTCGCTCTATACTGAACGCGAAATTTTCTTAAGAGAGCTCATTTCCAACGCAGCAGATGCAATGGAGAAACTGCGCTACATGCAGCTTACAGGCCCAGTGGTTAAAGACAAGGATTTGGAATTAGAAATCCATATCGATACGGATGATAACGCTCATACGTTAACCATAACCGATACCGGCATAGGGATGACAAAGGAAGAATTGGTAGAGAACTTAGGAACAATAGCTCATTCAGGCTCCAAAGAATTCATTAAACACCTCTCAACTAAAGGGGATCAAAAAGATCTTAACCTTATTGGTCAATTCGGGGTTGGGTTTTACTCCGCTTTTATGGTCGCTGATAAAGTGACGCTATATACCCGTTCCTATCAAATGGACGGTGAAAGCTTAATTTGGGAATCCGACGGTGTGGGGAGTTATACAATTACAGAAGGAGAAGACTTAAGCCGAGGCACGAAAATGGTCCTTCATTTAAAAGAAGATGCCCATGATTTTGCTAAAGAGGAAACGATCCAACGTGTGATCAAACAATATTCCAGCTTTGTGCCATATCCTATTAGTGTCAATGGTCAGAAAGTGAACACAGTTGACGCACTTTGGACAAAAAATAAAAATGAGATTACAGATGATGAGTACAACGAGTTTTATAAGTTCATTGGAAATGCTTATGATGAACCGCTTTTCCGCTTACATTTCTCTTCAGATGCCCCGTTAAATATTAATACGCTGTTATTTGTTCCCAAAGAGAATTTTGAACAGTTTGGTTTCGGGCGAACGGAGCCAGGGGTAAGTCTTTATTGCAAAAAAGTTCTTATCCAGGAAAAATCCCAGGCTGTTTTGCCAGAGTGGCTGCGCTTTTTAAAAGGAGTCATAGATAGTGAAGAGCTTCCGCTTAATATCTCCAGGGAAACCATGCAGGATAGTGCTTTAGTTGGTAAGCTTAACAAAGTGGTGACAAGTCGTTTCCTAAAATTTCTTGAGAATCAAGCGGCCAATGAGCCTGAAAAGTATAAAGAGTTCTGGGAAAAGTTTAACTTCTTTATTAAAGAGGGAGCGGCAAATGACTTCACGCATCGCAAAGAACTCCTCAAACTTTTAAAATTCGAATCGTCAAACACCCAGGCTGGGGAGCTGATTTCGTTAGCTGATTACGTCAGTCGGATGAAAGAAGATCAAACGGCCATATATTATGTCAATGGCCCATCACGCGAGGTCATCGAGTCCGGTCCTTATCTGGAAATATTCAGGGACAAAGGCCTAGAAGTGATCTACACGTATGCGGCAATTGATGACTATATTTTTGGTTCGGTGGGGGAATATGAAGGAAAAAAACTCACTTCTGCAGACCAAGCTGATTTGGATTTAAGCGATAGTGAGCAGAAGGCCAGAAGTGAACACGCTCTTGCTGAAGAGGATGTTCAGGCCTTGACCAGTTGGTTAAAAGAGGTGTTGGGTAGCAAGGTAACCGAGGTCCGAGAATCTAAGCGCCTAGTTGACAGCCCAGCCGTTGTTCTAAGCCCATATGGCACGAATAGCATGCAGCGTATGATGCAACTTGTAAATAAAGATTTGAATAACGTAGGACCCAGCGTGTTAGAGATTAACGCTGCTCATCAGATGATCAAACGATTAGATTCGGCTCGGAAAAACGGGGACACGTTTGCTAAAATTGCAGCGGAGCAAATATTTGAGAATGCCCAAATTGCTGCTGGGCTTATTGTTGACCCTAGAGGAATGGTAAACCGACTCAATGAGATTCTAGAACGTGCATTAGGATAGGATGAGAGACTATAAAATGAATAGTTAATTAGGAGAGGAAGAAAAGGATTGCTGAGATTTAATCGCAGTTCTTTTCTTCCTCTTATTTTCACTTATATGGTGGATGGATTGTCCACCTATTAGGAATTCGAGTGGAATTGAAGTTAGTGTATTACCAACAGAAGTGCATAATATTTAGAAAAATCAGCCTTTATAGACAAATTTCCAAAGTTAGTCATTGACTAATTCCCTGCCAATGTGATATTTTTAACAGGTAGAAGCTAGTTCGTATTTGCACAAGTTTGTTGATGTTGGTAAAGCGAAAGGTGTTGCTACAATATGATTATCTAATTGATCAATAAGGAATAAGAATTTTACAAGCTAATGAAAATTCCTTAGACTGATAGTGATAATAAGGACAAATACAAGTCTGAACTGCTGATTTTACATCACACCACGCATATCGTCTACACGGTACGGTTGGCGTGCCTAATTAATCTAAAAACGTTCTGATGGAAAGGTCGGTGTTGGATGGGGGGGATTGGCGCCATTCAGCATCGACTGAATTGTCTTGCACAAAAAATAAAAGGGTGTCTGAACGGTCTCCATAAGATTAAGAAAGGTTTTTTTGCTTATTAAACTACAAGGAGTGGTTGGAAATGGATATCAAGCTTAAAGACCTTATTGAAGGAAAGAAATCCGTCATTTTAGAAAGGTGGTTTGATGCAATAATAGAGACCTATCCGACTGATGCTACAGGCTTTTTGAAAAAGAAGCAAGATAGGTTTGCTAATCCAGTGGGCCATGCGATATCGAAGGGAACAGAAGGTATCTTAGAAGTGCTCGTCGGTGAGAAAGAACTTTCTGAGGATTTGCCTTTTCTCAACGACATTATTAAAGTTAGAGCGATTCAAGATTTTACCCCATCGAAGGCAATATCCTTTGTTTTTCTGCTTAAAAAGGTAGTTAGAGAAACGCTGGAAAAGGAAATTAGGCAGAACCAGATCTATGATGCATTGTTAAGGTTCGAATCAAAAATAGATGATCTGGCTCTTTTTGCCTTTAATATATATGTAAAATGTCGAGAACAGATTTACGAACTAAAGACAGATGAACTAAAAAGAATGACTTACACACTACTAAAAAAAGCAAATTTGATGTATGAGATCCCAGTTCCAGAATTCGAAATCAAAGACCCAAAATGTAATGCATAAAGGAAGGAGGTCGTAGAGTGAAAGCATTGTTGTCTTTCCTCGCAGTAATTGTACTCATTCTGATCGCTACCCTAGGAGTGGATGTGGCAAATTTACATTTTCTATTTGGTATTATCATACCTTATCTGGCCTTTGTCATGTTTGTAGGTGGATTTGTCTATCGTGTCCTAAAATGGGGTCGCTCACCGGTGCCCTTTCGTATACCTACAACCTGTGGACAGCAAAAATCTCTCCCATGGATCAAGCAAGCTAAGATCGAAAACCCGACAACTTCCCTCGGTGTTGTGGTTAGAATGGCTTCAGAAATATTCTTTTTCCGTTCCTTATTCAGAAACACGAAAACAGAATTAAGAGTAGGTGCAGACGGCCCGAAATTATCCTATGGTTCAGCGAAGTGGCTTTGGGTTGGTAGCTTAGTTTTTCACTGGTCGTTCCTCATAATTATCGTCAGACATCTTAGATTCTTTTTGGAGCCAGTACCGTATTTCGTACAAATAGCTGACAGTATTGATGGTATGTTGCAAATTGGTTTACCACCGATCTATTTGACGGATCTTTTCTTTTTGCTCGCAGTTACATTCTTGTTCCTCAGAAGAATTGTTATTCCACAAGTTAAGTATATCTCTTTAGCTGCTGATTATTTCCCTCTTTTTATGATAATGAGCATAGCGATTTCAGGAATGCTTATGAGGTACTACTATAGAATTGATATTGTCGCTGTCAAAGAATTAGCACTTGGATTAGTTCAATTGCACCCAGTTATTCCTGCAGGAATTGGAGCTATCTTTTATATTCACCTGTTTCTTATCTGTACATTGTTTGCCTATTTCCCTACGAGCAAGTTAATGCATATGGGTGGTATATTCCTCAGTCCTACACGGAATATGAAAAATAACAATCGTATGGTAAGACACATCAATCCATGGAATCCTGAACTAGAATATCATACCTATGAGCATTACGAAGACGAATTCCGAGAAAAAATGAAAAAAGCTGGTATACCGGTGGAAAAGGAGTGATCGAGGATGGCAAAAGTTGAAAAAGTTAAGACTCCTAAACCAGAAGAACTATCTAATATTAGTTATCATCCTCCTGCAACGGATTGGATGGATACACCAACCGAATTCAAACCGGGTACCTACTGTTGGGGTGCAAAGGAAAAAGATCTGATAACTCTGGGGTTACCTAATCCGAGACAATGGTCCCCAGCCGACGAAGACTGGAAAGTGCCTGAGGGTTGGGAAACAACCATATTAGACGGAATTGCCGAGAGATTAAGCAAATATCGCTCGTTTAAGGTTTTTATGGATATTTGTGTTAGATGTGGTGCCTGTGCCGATAAATGTCACTTCTATATAGCTACTGGTGACCCGAAAAATATGCCTGTTCTTAGAGCAGAACTGCTGAGATCAGTCTATAAAAAGTATTTTACTAAATCCGGTAAATTCCTGGGGCGCTTAGCTGGAGCGAGAGAACTTGATATGGATGTGCTCAAAGAATGGTGGTCCTACTTTTTTCAATGTACTGAGTGTCGTCGCTGTTCTGTTTTCTGTCCATATGGTATCGACCAAGCTGAGGTAACAATAATCGGTAGAGAACTTCTTAACTTAGTGGGCTTAAACATTGACTGGATCTCGGGACCAGCAGCAGCTTGTTATATGAAGGGAAATCACCTCGGTCTTGAGCCTCATGCAATTACGGGGAATATTGAAACCATGTGTGATGATATCGAGGAGATTACTGGTATTAGAGTAAATCCCACCTTTAATAGGAAAGGTGCCGAGATATTATTTATCACACCATCAGGAGACTTTTTAGGAGAGCCGGGCATTTATACCTGTATGGGTTATCTTATGCTATTCCATGAACTTGGTCTTGATTACACTTGGAGTACCTACGCTTCCGAGGGTGGAAACTTTGGATTTTTTACTTCGAATGACACTGCGAAGAGACTCAACTACAAGATTTATGCAGAAGCAAAAAGATTAGGGGTTAAATATATCATTGGTGGAGAATGTGGCCACATGTGGAGAGTTCTTAATCAATATATGGATACTTGGCATGGCCCTGCAGATTTCCTGGAGGTTCCGGTATCACCAATAACTGGAACAAGGTTTGAAAATGCTAAGTCTACTAAAATGATTCATATCTCCGAATTTACGGCTGATTTAATTAAGCACAATAAACTAAAACTTGATCCAAGTCGGAATGATCATCTCAAAGTAACTTATCATGACTCCTGTAATCCTTCGAGAGGGATGGGTCTTCTTGAAGAGCCCCGCTATATCATCAAGTCTGTTTGCAATAATTTCTACGAGATGCCTGAAAACACAATCAGAGAGAAGACTTTCTGTTGCGGAAGTGGTTCAGGATTAAATGCCTCAGAAAATATGGAACAGCGTATGAGGGGCGGCTTTCCTCGCGCCAATGCAGTTAGATACGTTCAAGAGAAACATGGGGTTAATATGCTGGCTAATATTTGCGCAGTGGATCGTGCTGCATTCCCGGCTCTTATGGACTACTGGTGTCCAGGGGTAGGGGTTACAGGAACGACTGAGCTGTTGGCAAATGCTTTAGTGATGAAGGGCGAGATTAGGAGAACACTCGACATACGTCTTCAGGATCTTCCAGGAAAGGGAGGTAATGAGTAATGTACAAAGGCGGAAAAATTATTGTTGGGCTCATTATCTTTTTAGCTTTCCTGACGTTTCCTTTCTTCTCTAATATGGGTAAAGCAAACGCGGGGCCCGAAAATCTTGAAGCGAACCTTCAGCAAACTGCAGATACACAATGTGTTGAACCAGCAGATTATATGAGGAACAATCATATGCAACTCCTCAATCAATGGAGGCAGGCATACGTTCGTGATGGACTGACAGAATATACGAACAGTCAAGGAAAGACATTCGAAATCAATATTGATACGTGCACAAAATGTCATTCAACTGGGGCGGCATCGAACACAGCAGGAGTGAGTAATCCAGCAGTAAATGAAGTAGGAGTTAGTAACCCGGCAGTGAATACGTCTGATCAGTTTTGTGTTTCCTGCCATAATTATGCATCTGTAAAGCCGACCTGTTGGAGTTGCCACTCTGAGCCAGGGGGGGCAACAAAATGAGCATTAATAGAAGACAATTTCTGAGAAGAGCTGGTATTGTTACCGCATTAGGACTTGGTGGTTCATTCGCTATTACTGGTTTACGCGGTAAAGTAGTTGAGGCGGCTGGTGAAGCTGGGTATAAGACGTCAGAAAATGCTTTAGAAGCGAAACACTGGGCTATGGTTGTGGATATGAGTAAATTTAAATCAGAAGATGACTTTAGAAGAGTTACTGAATCGTGCGTAAGCATTCACAATATTCCTGACTTTGGTAATCCAAAAGATGAGATAAAGTGGATATGGGAAGACGATTACGAGCATACTTTTTCCGGCGGGGATAACGAATATTTGACTGAAAGTTTTAAAGAACTACCTTTTACTGTAATGTGTAATCACTGTGAAAATCCTCCATGTGTCAAGGCATGTCCTACGGGGGCGACCTTCAAAAGACCTGATGGAATCGTCGACATGGACTATCACCGTTGTATTGGCTGTAGATTTTGCATGGGAGCTTGTCCCTTTGGAGCACGGAGTTTTAATTACAGGGATCCTAGACCGTTTATTAAAACGATTAACCCTAATTTTCCGACGAGAACGCCTGGGGTTGTTGAAAAATGCACTTTTTGTGTAGAGCGATTGGCTAAAGGTCAAATGCCAGCCTGTGTAGAAGTTTCGAATGGCGGACTAATATTTGGCGATTTGGATGATCCTAACTCTGAGGTTCGAAAAATAGTCAGTAGTAAATTTACTATTCGTCGTAAAACAGAGTTAGGGACCCAGCCAAGTGTTTACTACCTTGTAGGAGGTGAAGATCATGCTTGAAAAAGCTCTGACCGGTAGTAAGAAATACTGGGCATGGATTATCTTCCTGCTTGCTGTGATCGCGGTTGGTTTTATGGCTTACCTTAAACAGTTTAGTTATGGTCTTGGTCTAACTGGTATGAGCAGAGATGTTTCATGGGGCTTGTACATTGCCCAGTTCACTTTCCTTGTGGGTGTTGCCGCATCAGCTGTTATGCTTGTCACTCCTTATTATCTCCATGATTTTAAGAAGTTTGGTAAAATGGTCATCTTCGGTGAATTCTTAGCAGTTTCCGCAGTGATCATGTGTATCTTGTTTATCTTTGTAGATGTCGGTCAACCAATGCGGATTTTAAATGTTCTCTTATATCCCCAATTACATTCAGTCATGTTTTATGATATGTGTGTTTTATGTGGTTATCTGGCCATCAATATTATTGTAGGGTGGACGTCTCTTGGCGCTGAGCGAAAAGGCACTCCGACACCAAAGTGGGTAAAGTTTCTCGTTTATCTATCGGTACCCTGGGCTTTCAGTATTCATACTGTTACAGCTTTCTTATACGCTGGTCTGCCGGGAAGACACTTTTGGTTAACAGCTATTATGGCCGCTCGTTTTCTAGCATCTGCTTTCGCGGCTGGCCCATCACTACTTATTCTTTTGTTGTTGATTGTGCGAAAGGTAAGTAAATTTGACCCAGATCCTCCGGGTGTTGGGGCAATTCAATCGCTGGTTAAAATTATTCGGTATGCTATGATTGCGAATGTCTTCTTCTATATTTGTGAAGTATTCACAGCTTTCTACAGTAGTATACCGGGCGAAATGGCAGCGTTTAAGTATGTATTCGTTGGACTTGACGGACATTCGAGTCTAGTTCCCTTTATGTGGACAGCAACATTTCTTGCATTTCTTGGGATAGCTTTACTTGTTTTCCCAACACGTAAGAATAAAGTGCTTTTACCTATAGCTCTTCTAGCAATTTTCTTTGCCAATTGGATTGACAAAGGGGTAGTGCTCATCATTGCTGGATTTGTACCAAATTCTTTCGAACGAGTAACTGAGTATTTCCCGACAAGTAATGAAATATCCATTGTTCTTGGTGTATATGCGATTGGATTTCTGATCCTAACTATTCTTTATAAGGTCGCTATCGCTGTTAGAGAAGAAAAAGCTCAATAGACTTAGTTGGTTTTTTTGATACTTGTTTGAGCGGTGAGAGGAATACAATTCAACTGTTACATTTAGAAACGCTGGATTGAGACTGCTCCTGTTTGCTGTAAAAGTAGTCTAGCCTAGTAACCAAACTCAAACAGTTATCAATTTTAATAAACTCAAAGGAGGAAAAATTAAAATGGCTCAACTTGTTGTAGGTGATTTAACAGTAGAATTGGATGAAGATGGTTTTCTCGAGGATTCTGCAGCTTGGAATGAAAGTGTTGCACTGGCTCTTGCTGCCACTGAGGATGTGGAGGAGCTTACTGAAGAACATTGGAAACTGATCAACTACCTTAGAGACTATTATGCACAATATGGTGTTGCACCAATGGTTCGGAAAATGTGTAAAGACACTGGTTTTGATCAAAAGAAGATTTATGTACTGTTTCCAGGTGGTCCAGGAAAAGGCGCCTGTAAAGTTGCAGGTCTTCCTAAACCAACCGGTTGCGTCTAATTTCTAGGGAGGGTAGCCTCCCTTTTTTTGTGCCATCGGGACGAATAATCTATCGTTCTAAAGTCCCTTCTCGCCATCACGGCACCATGCCATCCATGGCGGAGCTCTAACCACTAAAGTCCTGTTCAAGTCTTGGCTACAGGGACTCTTGCCATCTATAGGTAGCGCGTAAACGCAACAGAGACGGTCTGGACTTGTGGTCTGTCACAAAGCCGAGTTATTTAATCATAAAAGTTAATTATGCTCGTTAAACCTAGGCTGAAATTGGCCTAGGTTTAGCTTTTTTCAAGGATTACAACCCCTAGTACTAAGATCCAAAAGCTACATAGAAAGTCTGTTTGCTAATTTCTCAAAAAATTACTATGATGGTATTTGGAAATAACAAAAAGTGAAGGTCAATTTTGTTTCTTGTGACTTGAAATGGGAAGGTGAAAACTTAATGGATAAACTACTTACAACCCGTAAAAAAGTGGTGGAAAAAGGAATCAAAATGTTGTCGACAAACCTTACAGTCGGAACTTGGGGGAATATCAGTTGTCGGATTCCTGGAGAAGACTATTTTGCTATTACTCCAACCGGTATGAGCTACGACATGTTAGTGCCTGAGGATATTGTTATATTAGACTTAAGAGGAAATATTATTAATGGAGCTCGAAAACCTTCCATTGAAGTGCCATTGCACTTGACGATTTATAATTCTCGTGAAGATATACAGGCAATTGTACATACACATAGTCCCTACGCGACAGCTATGGCCGTAGCACGAAAAGAAATTCCAGGAGTGATCGAAGATTTGGTGCAGATTGTAGGTGGATGCGTGCGAGTAAACGAATACGCGCTACCAGGAACTGTACAACTTGGAATTAATACCGTTAAAGCTATGAATGAACGTAACGCAGTTTTGCTTGCCAACCATGGTATGTTAGGCGCAGGTCGGGATTTAGTAGAGGCCTTTAGGGTTTGTCAAGTAGTCGAGAAGTCTGCACAAATCGTAATTCTCGCCCAGCTCATGGGCGGTGCAGTGGAATTAACGCAAGATGATATTGAAGGAATGCGAAACTTTTATCTTAATGCGTATGGTCAGAGATAAAGAAAGCAAATCAGTTTTTCTCAGTGTATGTATAAGAAATAATAAGCGTTTTAGAGTATAATTAGTGCAGAGACATATATTAAAGTAATCATAGTAGCGCTTAGGAAGGACTTATTTGATCTGAGGATACTTAATCCTTGAGATGAGCGAGGTATTTCACAAAGTAGTTTTGTAATATTCTGCATCAAAATATTAAGAAAAGAAAGAAGGTAAATAAATACATGAAATTCACTATTCGAGACTTAGGATTAGCACCTCTTGGGCAACGTAAAATTGATTGGGTAACACCTCGGATGCAAGTACTTAATATGGTACGGAAGGAATTTGAAGAACAACTCCCCTTTGCTGGAAAGAAAGTAGTTATTTGTTTACATTTAGAAGCTAAAACAGCTTACTTAGCGCATGTGATAAGAGCTGGTGGTGCTGAAGTGACTGTGGTCGCTAGTAATCCGCTTTCCACTCAGGATGATGTAGTAGCTGCACTTGTTCAACAAGGAATAGGAGCACATGCTTGGTATAATGCGACGGATGAAGAATTTAATCATCATCTACAATTGGCTCTCGATACGGAACCAGACTTTATCATTGATGACGGGGGAGATCTCGTATCAACGATACATACAACTCGCCCTGAACTTCTCCAGAAAGTCAAGGGAGGTGCTGAAGAGACGACAACGGGTGTTCTGCGTTTGCATTCTATGGAGAGTGATGGGGTTCTGAAGTTTCCAATGATTGCTGTCAATGATGCTCAATGTAAGTACTTATTTGATAACAGATATGGTACTGGTCAATCTGTTTGGGACGGGATTATGCGAACAACTAATTTGGTAGTTGCCGGCAAAACAGCTGTCATTGCTGGATATGGCTGGTGCGGTAAAGGGGTTGCACTTCGTGCAAAGGGGTTAGGAGCACGAGTTATCATTTGCGAAATTAACCCTATTAAAGCAAATGAGGCGCTGATGGATGGATTCGAAGTAATGCCAATGGTCGAGGCAGCAAAGTGCGGTGATTTCTTTATAACGGTGACGGGCAACACAGATATTATTAATAAAGAACATTTTGTTTTAATGAAATCTGGTGCTGTCATGTGTAATGCGGGACACTTCGATGTAGAGGTTAACGTAGCACAACTGAAAGAAATAGCAATCTCTGAGAAAACTGCTAGGACTAACATAACTGAATATACGCTTCCTAGTGGGCAACAAGTATACCTTTTGGCAGAGGGACGTTTAGTTAATCTAGCTGCTGGGGATGGGCACCCAGCGGAAGTCATGGACATGACGTTTGCTTTACAGGCGCTATCACTACAATACGTTGCATTGAACCACGACAAACTATCGGCAAAAGTTTATCAAGTGAATGCAGAGATTGATGAGAAAGTTGCAACACTTAAACTCCAATCCTTAGGTTTATCAATTGACACATTGACTAAGGAGCAAGAACGTTACCTTGCTTCTTGGAGTTCTGAAGGGGCCTAAAACTTTATCAGGAATGAGATGAAATTTAATATATTCATTATTAATAATGAGAAAACACCGTTTTTTAAACGGTGTTTTTGTGCTTGTTACGCATTTTGGTTGTTTAGAAGGAAAACCGCTCTGTTCGTTTAAAAGCTGCACAAAGATACGATTCGATATATGCTATAATGGAGTCCCATATTTTATTTAATAGGTATCAAATAAATATTAATTAACCATTAAAAACAATACCTAATAATGGTAAACTTAAAGAGAAGGATTAGTCCCATATGCAAATGTTGCGTATATCAATTGGAAAACTGATAGAATCTGGATTAAGAGAAAAGAGAGGCCTAAGGCATGGGAAAAACTCTAATTGTAGCAGAAAAACCGTCTCAAGCTCGTGAATATGCTACAGCCTTGGGTGTCAAGGTCAAGAAAGACGGGTATATTGAAAGTGAACAGTATATAATTACGTGGTGCTATGGTCATCTTTTAGAGCTGGAGCGACCGGAAGCTTATATGAATCTGGAGCGAGTCGGCAGACGCTGGAGTTTAAAGCGTTTGCCTGTTTTGCCAAGTTTGAACGATTTTCGTCGTGTGGTCAAACCTGGGGCGAGCAAACAATTTCAGATGATTCAACAGTGGTTGAAGTCTTCAGAAATCGAAGAGGTTATTTGCGGAACAGATGCTGATCGAGAAGGGCAGTTACTCTTTCAGGAAGTGTGGGATGTATCCCAGTGCAATAAACCCTTGTCGAGGCTGTGGATTTCCTCGCTGACGACAGCTGCGATTCGGGAAGGGTTAAAGCATCTTCGGCCCGCAGAATCGGTGGCTGGGCTTGCTGCTGCTGGTTACGGCAGAGCATTCGCCGACTGGGATTTTGGTATGAATCTAACTGAAGGGTTTACAGCGTTGTTCGGGAGTTTTGATGCTGTGCGAAAAAAACCTAATGTCATTTCGGTAGGAAGGGTGCAGACTCCGACACTTGCCTTGATCGTAGAACGAGAATGGGAGATTGAATGTTTTGTACCCCAATGTTTTTACGAAGTACGGGCTGAGTTCGTGACAGCTCAGGGGGAATATCCAGGCAAGTGGTTTGATTCAAGTGAAGAGTCGAAGCGTATCACTAATCCTCGAGATGCGCTGAACATCGTTGCCAAAACGCAAAATAAACCAGGAAAAATAACCAAAATGGAGCAGAAGGATGTCCAAGAGCCTGCACCGCTTCTATTTGATCTAACTTCACTGACGATAGCTGCCTCTAAGAGATACGGCTTCAGTGCTGAAAAGGTTCTCCAGTTGGCCCAGTCTCTTTATGAGAAAAAGGCTATTACTTATCCTCGAACCGATTGCGCTTACTTACCGGAGGATTTGTTATCCAAATTACCAGACCATCTCAAGGCTGTTCGTCAAGAGCCTTATACGAATTTTGTGGATGAAGCAATTGGTTTTGGTGTGCCTTCGGGTAAGCGTGTGATCAATACTATTACTGCACATCATGCCATTATACCGACAACGGAGAAAGTCGTCATCGTAAGACTTACGACCGAAGAGCAAAAACTCTATGATTTAATAATTCGTCGTTTCCTGGCCGTTTGGCTTCAGCCTGCTCGATATCATCAGACCGACGTGATAACTGAGGTTGAGGGTGAGCCCTTTCGCACGAGAGGCAAGGTTCTGTTAAGTGCGGGATGGAAAAAGCTTTACGGACCGGATGAAATTGAGGATAAAATCACACGTAAAACCAAAAAGAAGGATGGCAAAGAACAGACAGAGGATGAAAATGTTACACTACCTCCTTTGACTAAGGGGGAAAACGTGCGTACGAAACGTGTTTATAGCGAGGAAAAGACCACCAAACCTCCAAAACGCTTTACCCAGGGAGATCTGCTTAAAGCAATGGAAGGCGCAGGTAAGCAAATTGATGATGAGTTGCTTCGCCAGCAATTGAAAGGCAAAGGGTTGGGCACTGTAGCGACTAGGCCAGCAATCATAGAAAACCTTATCGAACGGGGATACATGCTTCAAGAGCAAAAGGTGTTGAAACCTACTGAAAAAGGGTCCGAACTTATTCGTCTCATTAAAGAACGGCTTCCTCAAGCTCAACTCTTGATTAGCGCTGAAATGACTGGTCAGATGGAGTTCAATCTTTCAAGAGTAGAGAATGGAGAACTAACGATAGAAAGTTATATGGCGGATGTGGAAGACGCCATTGGTCGAATTATCGAGGAATTGCGTTTCTTCGAGCACAAAAACGGTAAAATCCCATTGGCTCTTGCACCTTCATCTCGAACTCAGGGAGCAGGAAAGAAAGGGGAGAGAACAAACAGCAAGAATACGCTGAAGGACCGAGAGTCGGCGAAGATTGCCGGGGGAATGGCAGGAAAGTCTACTGTGGAGGATAAGGCTGTAACGTTAGGGCTTTGTCCTAGGTGCGGTGGCGATGTGATTGAAGGGCAGAAGGGGTTTGGGTGTGCGAGTTGGCGAGAAGGATGTCGCTTCGTAGTATGGAAAGATCCGATCTACGGTAAAGTGCTCACTCCAAATCAAATTAAAAGTCTATTAAAGAAAGGAAAAACACCGTTAATAAAAGGGTTTAAATCGAAATCGGGTAAATCATTTGCAGCCTATCTGATCTGGGAAAATCCAGCTGAGGCAAAATTGAAATTTGAGTTTAAAGGAGAATAAAACAAACAAACATCGCGATCACAAATGATCGCAATGTTTGTTTTGTTTCATCTAAGAGCTGTTCCATAACAGGTCATAGCATTACAGGTAAAAGGAATTTAATTTGTTAAAAAGAAGGTATTTTCATAATATTGACGAATTATGAGATTACAGGAAAAAGGAATAATAGAGAGCTAGGCATCAAATAAGTAATATTGAGGTAGAGTTCAGAAAGGATGTCTCAATGTTTAACAGAAATGCTGCTAACAAGTGTTTATCTAAGTTAGCTCTAATTATACTAAATATTATAGTAATAGCCTGCATTTGCTATTTTGCGGTTTCATCGTCTTCATTTTCATTAGTGGCCAAAAGCTTTTCACTTATATGTTGCTTATTCATTCTTGTAGTTGTTTACGGAAAAAAGAGGTTTGAGAGCTGGATTTGTAAATTAATAAATCGATTAGGCTGTAGGAATACTCTGATTTTGATAATCCTATTGGGATTCTCAATGAGACTTCTATGGATTTTATTAGTTCCTACTATTCCAATTTCTGATTTCGGACTAATGTACGAATATGCTAAAGAAATTCAACAAGGTAATTTTACGGGATTTCATAATTATGCTTATTTTGCACGCTTTGCACATGATACTATAACAGTTTTGTACTTTTCAATTTTTTATAATCTTAAGTCAAATCCACTTATAATAATAAAGTTTATGAATGTATTGTTCTCAACTCTGGCCATATATTATATGTATAAAATTGTCGAGCAAATATATGATGTATGGCTTGGTTTATTGGCTGCATTCCTACTTGCAATATTTCCGCCATTTATTATGTATAATTCCCAAACCATGTCCGAAAATATAGCGATCACCTTTTATTTAATAAGCGTCTATTACTTTATGTTAGTTATTAATAAAAAGAAGAAGTTTCATGGGAACGAGTTAAGGAATTTATGTTTTTGTGGTCTAGCGCTTGCTATGGCAAATATGTTTAGAATGGTTGGTTCGGTTTTTCTGATCGCCTACATAATGTATTTGATTTTGTTTAGAGATGTAAGAAAACTTTATTTCTTGATGCCTTTCATGCTCCTTACCTATTTTATACCAATATTTTTAATTAGTTCTATACTTATTTATAATGGGATAACTGAAACTCATCTATGGAACTCTAAAGAGCCTATCTGGACATCAGTTTTGAAAGGAACAAATTTTGAGTCTAACGGGCATTGGAACGTCGAGGACGCCAAACTTCCAGAAATCTATAACCATGATCCGGATAAAATTACGCAAGCCAGTAAACAGATAATTAAAGAAAGACTATTAAACGCCTCACCACAAAAAATCTCAACTTTTTACTTGTATAAATTTGGATCTGAATGGGCAGATCCAGATATGAGTGCTTATGAATGGGCAACTAAAAATATTCCTGAAAGTAGTCCTACTGCTAATCTAATAAGAAAATTGAAATCGGAAATTCTGATAGTAACAACGTTGTTTTATCTATTTCTTTTGTATTTTAGTATTAAATCTCTGCTGAGAAACAGAGATCGTCCTGAAGAAATAAGCTTCTTTTTATTATTATTTTGCGGGTTTGTGATACTTCTCTTAATCACTGAAGCTCAAGCCAGGTACGCTTTTGTAATTTCTTGGATTTTCATAATCTTGGCAATTGGAGGATTAAAGGGGAGACATGTTACAGATTTTAAAATTCAGCGTAGTAGGAGTATTAAATACAGCGATCTCCTGCGTTTCCTACTCTCTAATGGTCTTTCTTAGTGTCAATTATATTGTAGCCAATGTCCTCTCGTATAGTATTGGTACAATAAATAGTTACTTATGGAATAAGGGATGGGTATTCAATTCAAATGAGCGTCACTCAAAGATCCTCTATAAATTTATAGGCGTTAACAGTATTACCTTATTGTTTAACAGTTTTGTGCTGTATGCTTTAGTCTCAATTTTTAGCTTAAATAAATTGATAAGCCAGATTATAGCAACCTTATTGGGAATGACATTGAACTTTATTTTAAATAAAGTATGGACGTTTGGAGGTAGGAAGGTTAAAAAATGCGCGAAAAATATTTATTATCGATAGTTATACCTATGTATTGTGAAGAAGAAGTTGCAGAGGAATGCTATCAGCGAATAACTAAAGTAATGAAAGATAATGGATATTGCTACGAGCTTTTGTTTATCAATGATGGCAGTAAAGATAATACTATTAATATATTAAGGGCGTTAGCAACCCGTGATGAGAAAGTTAAGGTAGTCAACTTTTCTAGAAACTTCGGTCACCAAACTGCGGTTACATGTGGTATAGATCTGGCTTTAGGCGATGCAATCGTATTAATAGATGCCGATTTGCAAGATCCGCCCGAGCAAATTAAAAACATGGTTGATCTTTGGCACCAAGGCTATGATGTAGTTTATGGCAAACGCAAAAAAAGAAATGGTGAAACTATATTCAAACGTTTCACTGCTAAATGTTTCTATAGGGTTTTGGCCTATATGTCCGATGTTGATATTCCAATAAACACAGGTGATTTTAGACTGATTGATAAACGTGTGGCAACTGCATTTTCCGCTATGCCCGAAAGAAATAGATTTGTGAGGGGTATGATTGCTTGGTTAGGTTATAATCAAACACATATCGAATATGAACGAGATGAACGTTTTGCAGGGAAAACAAAATATCCTCTCAAAAAAATGCTGAAATTTGCTGGAGATGGAATAATATCTTTTTCTTCAAAGCCATTAAAATTGATGTCTACAATAGGTTTTTTAACTATTATCTTGGCCTTCATTATTCTTATCTACTCAATAGTACAAAAAATATCTGGAGGATCGACCTCATCTGGTTGGGCATCACTAATGGTGGCAATAACCTTCTTCAGCGGAGTACAGCTGTTCTCAATTGGCATTTTAGGAGAATATATTGCAAGGATATATGACGAAAGTAAAAACAGACCATTATATATCATAAAGGATAAATATAACTTCATGATAGAATGAACTTGCTTAGGTATCCCTGCCGCCTGTGATCTTCATATTGTCATTGGAGCTTAAAATTTCTCTAAAACTATAAAACAGGATATAATAGTGAAATCATGCCAATATGCTGGTCATGCTGGAGAAGATGATAGCAGTCATACAATTCATTTTAAATAGAATGGAGATTTCAATGTTAACATCATTTGATCACTTCGAGCTTGACGAGGCGCTAGTAGCCGGCCTAAAACATGAGGGAATCACCAAACCAACAGCAATTCAAGAACAAACGATTCCATTCATATTAGGGAATAGAGATGTTGTAGGCCAATCGGAAACAGGTACGGGAAAAACCTTAGCCTATCTTCTTCCTATATTTCAAAAGATTGATACGCAAAAGCGAGAAGTCCAAGCCTTAATCCTTACACCAACGCATGAACTGGCCATCCAAATTCAAAGAGCAATTGAACTATTAGTTAAAGATTCAGGGCTTGCGGTCACCTCAGCTGTAATTATAGGGAACGTAAATATCACGCGACAAATCGAAAAACTAAAGAACAAACAGCATATTATTGTGGGTTCCAGTGGACGAATTCTTGAACTAATCCAGAAGAAAAAAATTACTGCCCAAACAATTAAGACGATAGTCCTTGATGAGGCAGATCGCCTACTTGACGAAAACAATTCTCACACGGTAAAAGCAGTTATTAAAACAACGTTGAGCAGAACACAACTCTTGTTGTTTTCTGCCACCTTACCATCGGTAACTTTACAGCGGGCTTCTGAGGTATTAAAAAACCCAGAGGTGATTCGCATTACTGATAAAGTGATGATTGCTCCCACCATTACCCACCAATATTTCTTAGCTGAGCAAAGAGATAAAATTGAAGTTTTGCGAAAACTGGTTCGCTTGGTTATCCCAACACGAGCCTTAATCTTTATCAATAAAAGTGAGGAAATAGAGAAGATGGTAGGGAATCTTAAATTCCATGGTTTAGAAGCGGAAGGAATTTACGGGGGAGCGAACAAGACCGATCGAAGGAAAGCAATGGATGATTTTAGAAGCGGTAAGATTAGCTTGCTCGTGGCTTCAGATTTGGCGGCCAGAGGATTGGACATCAAAGGGATCACTCATATTTTTAATCTTGATTTGCCAGAAGATCCACAACTTTATCTGCATCGAGTCGGGAGAACAGGCAGGGCTGGAGAAAGCGGTACGGCAATATCTATTGTGAGCGCTAAAGAGGTTTCCTATATTAAACGGTTGGAAAGTGCTTTTGAAATCATCATCAGCCCAAAGGAAATGCTTCTAGGGAAGATTGTAGATCTAAGAAAAAAAGCGACTATAGCAAAAAAGAAGTAAAAATAAGATTATTCTGACATCAATCCTAGCAAATGTAGTATAATTGAAAATAGTTGAGGAAAGGAGGAAATCAGGTGACGTCTCCTTTAGATTTAACTCGTGTGCTTGAAGAAGAAGGATATCTTATTGATAAAGAAGCAGCAACTACGTTGTTTCTTGCTTTGGCCTTAGAAAAACCTTGTCTTATTGAGGGACCAGCCGGGGTTGGGAAGACACAATTGGCATTGGCACTGGCGCGTGTAGAGAAACGGAAATTAATAAGGTTGCAGTGTTATGAAGGGCTTGATTTAAATAAGGCATTATATGATTGGAATTATGCTAAACAGCTCTTACGTTTACAGCTTTCCAAGACTGAAGATTGGGATCAGATAAAAGTTGATCTATTCTCGGAAGAGTTTTTGCTTTCTAGGCCTCTGCTTGAATCAATCCTTTCTCAGGAACCTGTTCTGTTATTGATTGATGAACTAGATAAGAGCGATGAGGAGTTTGAGAGCTTTCTCTTAGAGTTACTTGCGGAATTTCAGGTCACAATACCGGAAATAGGTACAATTTATTCAAACACAAAGCCAGTTGTGATCTTAACCAGTAATAATTCTCGTGACTTTAGTGATGCTTTAAGACGACGTTGTATACACATTTATTTGACGTATCCGTCGTTAGAACGAGAAATTTCTATCCTTAGTACTCAAGCTCCTGAGATTTCCGAACGATTAGCAAAGGATGTTTGTGAGTTTGTTGCTAGGGTAAGGAAGCTGCCCTTACAAAAGCTTCCGAGTGTATCTGAAACAATCGATTTCGCTCGAGCCCTGCAGTCACTTCATCAAACAGAATTAAACTATGGTGAACTCATGGGAACCCTTAGTGTGTTATTGAAATATCCAAAAGATATTGCAAAGTTGGAGGAACGTCTCAGAAAATGGGAGAGTGAGGCTGCCCAGCGTCGCTAAGTGGGTATTTATTAATTTTGAGCGCCGACTTAAAATAATGCAAAGGGACGGAGACTATGGATGGATGGAATTTTGTTCGGTTAGTTCATGCTTTGAGACAGGTTTCTCTATCGATTTCCTCTCAAGATATATTTGATGTTCAAACCTGTTTATCACGCTTTCCAGAATTATCGGAAAAACAAATAATCAAATCTATTTTAATTCACCGCCCCCAAGATACTGAGATCTTTGAGACGGTTTGGAGAATCCTATTAGAAAATCCAGAGTCGAGTACTCTGAATAACGCTGAGAACGAGACAAAAAATCCTGTCTTAGAAGAAAATCAAGACAGTTCAGGAATCGGTGGGCAAGGCATAGGACGTGGAAGTGGAGGAGTTAGCCTTACCACAAGAGGAAACAGTTTGGATTTTTCACACATCACTAAGCTAGTTCCTTTTTCTCGACTTGAGGAACTAACTTCTCATGGATTAGAATTTGAAGATATGGTTAAAACAATATTAGCAGAAATGGACTATTATACTTGGATCAATTCCTATGATTTAGCCTTTCAACGTGGTGAGCTTTCAGAAGAGACTTGGTACAAACATCAGGACAGTCGAGCCTCTCTTGTTAGTGAAATTCAGCAGCGGGTATTTACAGCTCAAGTTAGCGAGGAGAACAGTTGGGAACCCCTTGTGCGACAGCATTGGTTGATCAAGTCTTTAAGTACATTGACAGAAAAAGAGAAAGAACTTGTAAAATCGAGTATTCGGAAATGGGCGCGAAAATTGGCAGTTAGGCCAGGGACGCGTTGGAAAAATAGTCACCGAGGAACAATTGACATCTCCCAGATTGTTCGGCAAAGTGTACAATGGGATGGTTTACTTTTCCATTTGAATTATCGTAATAAAATTCCACGAGCTTCAGAATTGGTGGTATTATGCGATGTCTCGAATTCTATGGCCGCGTTCGTCGAGTTTCTAATCTATATGGTGACGTGTCTTAGAGCCCGTTTCCGTAAGATACGTGTTTTTTTCTTCATTGATTCCGTCTGGGATGTTTCTGAGTTTGTTTGTGATGATGATCTTAGCAGAGCTAAACAAGAGATTAAAAGCTCGGGAGATAAAGTGACTTCTGGGTTTTCGGATTATGGAACGGTATTTCGAGAACTCGCTGAGAACAAACTAAACGATGTGTCATCACGGGCGACCCTACTTATCTTGGGAGATGGTAAAAATAACTACCGCCCAGCTCAAACGGAATACTTGGCGCAAATCGCTGCAAAGGTGCGTAATGTCTTTTGGTTAAATCCTTTAGAATTAGAGGAGTGGAATGAGCGGGATAATATGATGAAAGAATATCAAAACTATTGTTCGAAAGTTTATCGGTGCCGTTCTGCCAGCGACTTACAGCGAATTGTACAGGATGTTTTCTAGAGGAGGTTAATAGCATTTTCATTCTTTTAGGATTCATTTGCTTGATTACACTGATGCAGCTTGTTTTCTTGGGTTCTGTTATTTTCTTGGAAAACAGGGACCCAACGAAAACTATCATCTGGTTACTAATTCTTGGAGCTCTGCCCGTTATGGGTGCTCTGCTTTATTTGCTTTTCGGACGTGTTGTTCGGAAACACCAACTTTCTCGGCATAAACAAGGGGGACAGGAGCAATTTGAGGAAATTCTGAAAGAGCAGCAAGTTAGGCTGAAGGCAGAGGACATTGACCGAGCAGGTACTATTTCAATGAATAAGAAGCTAGCTCAGCTTTTGCTTAACGATGCTGCAGCGCCACTAACCCTCAATAATCGTTTTGAAGTACTAACCAATGGGGCAGATACATTTAAGGCCCTTTTTGCTGCACTAGAAGGCGCTAAGGATCACATTCATCTGGAATTCTTTATTTTTCATTACGATGCGATTGGTCAAGATATTCTTAACCTGTTGATTAGTAAAGCGTCTCAAGGAGTTAAGGTACGCGTGCTCGTAGATGGGTTGGCAAATCGATCCCTCACGAAACGATTTGGAGAGTTGAGGAAAGTTGGGGTAGAAGCGGAAGGATTCTATCCTGTCCGTTTTCCTTTTTTGTCGAGACGGCTTAATCTGCGTAATCATCGCAAAATCGTTGTGGTTGATGGTCAGGTGGGTTTTATAGGTGGATTAAATGTTGGGGATGAATATTTGTCACGTAATAAGAGAATCGGATTTTGGCGGGATACTTTTCTTAAGTTGGAGGGAGACTCCGTTAACTTTCTGCAAAATGTTTTTCTAAATGACTGGAATGGCGTGACTCATCAGGACATTAATGATCTCTTATATTATCCGCAACCTCAATACTTCGGAAGGCAAATGACGCAAATTGCGGCCACTGGCCCTGATTCGGATTGGGGATCCATGTTGCAAATCTTTTTTGTGGCTTTAACTAGTGCAGAAAAGACAATTTATATTGAAACACCCTATTTCATCCCCGATGAAGGATCTGTCATGGCCTTGAAAACAGCTGCCCTTAGCGGTTTAGACGTCAGGATAATCTTACAAGGTGTTCCTGATCATAAGATTACATATTGGGCATCTCATTCGTATGTCGAAGAATTATTAGAATTGGGTGTCCGAATCTATCGTTATCAAAAAGGAATTCTTCATGCTAAAGTTCTAATACTTGATAGTAAAATTGGAGTCGTGGGATCGACTAACTTTGATATTCGCAGTTTTAGCTTAAATTTTGAAATTAGCGCCTTTATTTATGATTGCCAATTTGCGCTACGCCTGGAACAGGATTTTCATCAGGATCTTGCTGATAGTAAAGAAATACTGTTGGAGGAGTACAAAAAGCGTCCGTTAGCGAATCGTGTTAAAGAATCGAGTGCACGCTTGTTTTCACCATTGCTTTAATTAAATAATCTATATTTTAAAAGGAATTCTATAAATGAAAATTAAGAAACTTACTACAACCGATTGAGCTAAATATAAATCAAGAATTGTTGATTGTAATTATAAAAAAGTAATTTTTTTAAGGAGGAAATCTTACTTTTTTGGAGAATACTAAGAATAGGAAATTTTATAAAAGAAATGAGGGCATGTTAAATGACAAACTTAAGAGAGCTTTATGTCTGTAGTATTTGTGGAAATGTTGTTGAGGTTGTCAATACAGGGGCATCTGCGTTGGTCTGCTGTAATAAACCCATGGATAAATTGGCGGCTGGAAGTAAAGATGCTAGTCTGGAGAAGCATGTTCCTGTTATTGAGTCGGTCGACGGAGGTATAAAAGTCAAAGTGGGTAGCGTAGCACACCCGATGGAAGAGAAACATTTTATACGATTTATAGAGGTTTTGACCAAGGATCAAGTTCTAAGAGCTGAACTTGCACCAAACCAAGCACCAGAGGCTTCATTTTTGGTGAATTCCAACGACGTTCTTGAGGTTAGGGAATACTGTACAGTTCATGGTCTCTGGCAAGCTAACAAATAGTAACAGACAGTATTAAATAATAGGCAGGATTTCATCCTGCCTATTTTGTTGTTGACAAATATTGGCTGGAGAAACTATGCAACTGAAACTAAACTTTCATTTTACGTAACCTTGAAACGAGGGTTCATCATGATCGTTGGTAACCGCTACTAGCGATAAAAAAGCTGGGAATTAAAAAAGAGGGGGCTGTGCTAAAACTTGTTACTATATTGTCACATCCCCACTTTTGCTTCTATATCATCAAAACACAAGCGTCCTCACTCCACTTTAATAGTGAAATGAGGACGCTTATTGATTGTTGTAACCACTTGGAATTTTGGAGACTGAGTTTTCACACATCCCCTTCTTTTTTACTAATCAAGAATTTCTATTCTAATGTGAACCCAAGGGTTTAGGATAGTTCTCTGTATAGTTACCGGAGTTAGAGAGAAATGACCTTTTCAACAATTGGGATACAATCATTAACAAAAGATAAAAAAAGTTCTGAAAAATAAATATAAAATTCCCATCTCTTAATTTGAAATTTATATGGCGAATGCTTGTGGATTAGAGAACATGTTAATAGTCGATATTTAGCCTATGGACAACATCTTGCATTTTCTACATTTAGAAGCTGTTACGGAAGCAAAGATTACAAATTTTGCGTAATTACGACTCAATAATCTACTAAAGAATAAATTTACTATATAATATATTAATTGTGCTCATGTTGACTTATTATGACCTTAGTGCTAATCTTAATTTAGTTTAGTTTGTACATCATACTGTGATTTAAACTAAATAGATCATGCCTTGAAGCAAAAGATGTGATCTTATTTTTATATACGAATATGTGAAAAAAATCATATTGATTGTCGATTTTTAGAAGCTATGATTATTCTGTGTCTAGCCAGAACCTACCAATTTTGGTTTAGAAATAGCTTGGCAGTTACCTTATTTAGGGTTTTCCAGTCGATGAAAGCAAATATCTTCCCGCTAAAGGTAGGAGGATTGCTATTAGGTTGGTTCAGGGAAATTCTTGATCCAACTGGCTCGGCAAAAACCGAGAGTCTATTGGCATATAAGGGAGGTAAAAGGATGGCATATAAGAGTATTCTAGTAGTCGGAGGAGGAATAAGCGGACTAACGGCCGCAATAGAAGCTTCCGAGGCAGGAAACGAGGTTTATCTGGTTGAAGAGAAACCCTATCTAGGTGGTAGAGTAGCGC
>NZ_MASS01000026.1 GCF_001707885.1 Desulfosporosinus cupriresistens
TATATCTGAAGCTCCCACCAAAAGGAGATCATCCTGTTTGAGAAGCGTACGGATCACTTCTTGACCCATTTTCCCACTTGCTCCAGCGACAAAGACTCGAATTTTTTTCAAAGGAAACCCCTCCTGCGATGATAAGGCAAAAACCCCGTAGCAAAACGCAATGCGGGGTTACAGCTTTCCTTTCATTTTATTGGGAATCCCTTCCTCTGTCAAACTAAAATTTAACGGATTTTTTCAGATTTATTGTGCAAATCAATAATAATAACCTCAGAACCTATCTTTTTAATAGTTTGCCAAGGTATCACCAACATTTCGCGTTCCCGATCCCCTCTTGAACTCCAAAAACCTGCAACCCCGCCACGGGAAGTTAGAATGATTGCTTCAACCGATCCGTTTAAGGAAATATCCAGATCAGCGTCACCAACTAAACCCAGTTTCGCTCCATCATGTAAATTAATAATTTCTTTACCAGAGAGATCACTTAATAGCATCCAATTACCTCCCTATTTGCGCAATCTTATCCAAGCTCTCAAGCCAAACGGTTGTAAAATGGCCAGCAATAAGGAAATGGCAGCAAGTGGCTCAACAATAAATATTGTTTCAGTCCACCAATTTTCAGGTATTTTTAAAAATGAAAATAGCAGTTCTAGAGAAAGGTAAATTCCTCCGGCAGTGCCGACCAATTGACTCAGAGCAGTGGCAAAAGGATTGGACTTAGGTTCGGACCGCCACATCATCATATACTTTCGCTCTCTTACTGAAATAACAATACCAACGGCAAGAAGCACAACCCCAAGGGCTTGCATTTTCACTCCCCCTCATGGGGATTGTATGAACAGACAAACTTTCGTAGAACAAAATAATCAGAAGGATTTAATATTTAATCCTTCTGACCACAGTACCGACTTAAAATCAAACTCCCGTTGAACCAAATCCTCCAATCCCTCGAGCCGTCTCCTGAAGTTCTGCAACTTCTTCAAACAAGGCGTGGAAAACTGGCATGAATACCATTTGGGCTATTCGATCTCCAGAATTAATAATTACAGGTTCGGATCCCGAATTATGCATCAATACTTGAATTTCCCCACGATAATCAGAATCAATCACTCCCACACCATTCGTCAACCCCATCCCGTGCCGGCTTGCTAGACCGCTTCGTGCAAAAACAAGCGCGACAACTTCTTGACTCGGAAGTTCAATAGCCAGACCTGTCGGAATCTTGACATTCTCTCCGGGGTCGACGATCAATTGCTCTTGAAGATTAGCACAAAGATCAGCTCCTGCCGACGATGCAGTAACATATGTGGGGAGGACTAAAGAAGGGCTTGTCAACTTTTTAATTTTCACTATGATAGAATCAGGCACTTTAGGCACTCTCCTTGCCTTGAATTCGAAGCGTTATGTGCGCTAGGTTCGAACTACGGATTTTTGTAATTCGAACCTAGCGCCTCGCTATTCTTCCCAACCAGTTTGCTTTAGTAGGTCGGATAAAACAATTTCTTGTCCGGATGGGCCCAACGTCATAATACTAATTTTATCCTTTTGCCAAAGGCGGCCAATCAGGCGTAAAACATCAGCTAACGTAACTTTTTCAAGTTTTTCGACTACTTCTTCCGGCGAAAGAACACGGTTATAAGTAAGTTCTGTCTTCCCTAAACGACTCATCCGACTGCTTACCGATTCCAGTCCAAGATAGAGACCACCTTTAACTTGAGCCTTTGTCCTTTCTAGCTCCTCTGCGGTAATTCCCTTTTGCTTAATGTCCTTTAACTCTTGGAGTATACACTCGATGACTTCCTTGGTATTGTTTGGACTCGTTCCAGCATATATCGCAAATAAGCCGGTATCCACGTAGGTTGAGTGATAAGAATACACGGAATAAGCCAAGCCGCGCTGTTCTCGTATTTCCTGAAACAAGCGAGAGCTTAACCCTCCACCTAAAATGTTGTTAAAAATATGCATTGCATAGATATCATCATCATCTTGCCCAAGGCCTGGAACTCCCATGATGATATGCATCTGTTCCGTGTCTTTTTTCTGATAGCGTTCGATAGTCTGACCGCTAGGAGTTTCTTCCAGAACCCGGCGACCACCTCTTTTAAACGTCCCAAATTGGGCAGATAGTTTCGCCACAATGTCATCATGTTTTATTTTGCCTGCCACAGCAATCACGACATTATCTGGAGCATAATGCTCTGAGAGAAATGTCATAATTTTTTCTCGACTTAGAGCCCTTATGCTCTCCTCGGTTCCTAAAATTGGTTTTCCTAAAGGATGATCATTCCAGACATATTCTGAAAAGATATCGTGGATCAATTCATCAGGAGAATCCTCGTACATCTTGATTTCTTCAATTACTACGTTTTTTTCTTTTTCGATTTCCTTTTCATCAAAGAGCGAACAAAAAAACATATCACTTAAAACATCAATCGCCAGATCTAGGTCTTCGTCTAAAATCTTAGCATAATAACAAGTATATTCTTTCGTTGTAAAGGCATTCAGCTGTCCACCAACGGCTTCGAGGGACTCTGCTAAAGCACGTGCACTTCGATGCTCTGTCCCTTTAAAAAACATATGCTCGATAAAATGCGAAATCCCTTCATACCCTTCACGTTCATCCCTGGAACCCGCTCCTACCCATAGTCCAAAGGCAGCTGAACGAACATGCTCAATTTCTTCCGTGATAATTCTAACTCCGTTAGGTAACACTGTTTTTTGATACAATAAATTCACTCCTCTTTATTTCCTTTGCTAAAAAGGAAATAATCGTATTAAAGAACGGCCTCCTACGACTTCGTTTTCGCTCAACAAAGGGACGCAGGTTAATTTTTGTTTCCCCAGCCAGACTTCCAAACGTCCCAACCGTTCTCCCGCTTGAACAGGCGAATTCGCGCTTTTTTCCCATACGACACGGGTTTGAATATTCTTACGTTCAGTTTTAGGAATACTAACATCTATCGGATCCTTGCAAAACACTTGAACCGTCTCTTTTAAACTTGGAAACTCTGCGACGGCCTGTCCGGCACTTACAAGCCGAACCGTCTCTGTTTTTTCGAAACCCCATTCCAACAACTTCTTTGCATCTCCGAAACGATCCGGCGCATTAAGAACTACAACCAACAGTTGACGGCCTTCCTTTGTGGCGGATGCAACAAGACATTTCCCCGCTGCAGTCGTTGTCCCCGTTTTAACACCATCTGCATAAGGATAATTCCATAGTAGTTTATTCGTGTTACGCAAATCCATGAACACGTCCGGCTCCAGAAAATGAATTTTTGTTTCTTTTTGACGGGTAATCGAGGCAAATTGAGGAATTTGCAAACCATGGCGAGCCATCAGGGCTAGATCATAAGCGGTGGAATAGTGTTCCTTATTAGGTAAACCGTTCGTGTTCACAAAATGAGTATTTTGCGCCCCCAGAGCCAACGCTTTCTGATTCATCAATTGGACAAACTGTTCTTCACTTCCCGCGATGTGCTCAGCAATCGCAACACAGGCGTCGTTCCCCGAACGGACTAAAGCTCCTGTGATGAGTTCATAGAGGTTAATCTTTTCTGCTGGATCAAGATGCAAGGTTGCTTCGCCAACAGCTGCTGCTTTCGGACTAACCGTTACAACTTCATCCGATTGACCTAACTCAAATCCTAAAATAGCGGTCATAATTTTAGTGGTACTTGCAGGAGGACGACGTTTATCCGCTTGTTTACCATAGAGAAGATCACCGGTCACAACATCCATCAACACAGCAGCCTCAGCGCTTACCCTGGCAGGCCCCTCCGCCACTTCCGCAGCCTTGACAGGTTTTTTAGGTGCACCATATACAATATTCACTGGTAAAATACTCGTAGTTATCATACAAAGAAAGACGCAGCACCAAGCACGCGTCCACTTTTGCCTGATCATCAAACCACCTCAACTTCTGCTTCGTTATGAGGTAGTATCTCCGGTCTGGTCAAATGTTATTAGTCCATCAAGAGTTTGAAAAACAAATCCCTCTCGAGCCAATTGATCCAGGATAACAGGCAAAGCTTTGACCGTATTGGCTTTTGGATGCATTAAGACTAGGGCACCGAACTTATTCGGTTTAATTCCGAACCGTATGGCTGGATTAATAATACGCTTAGCAATAATCTCTGGCGTACTGTCTGCCCGCCAATCAACAGTATCTAAGGTCCACAGAATAGTCTTGTAACCCAATTGATCTGCAGCCTGCAGTCCTGAAACACCATTCTCGCCGTACGGCGGTGCGTAAAAATGTGTTTTTCGCCCGATGATGCCTTCAACAATACTTTCCGTCTTCTTAATTTCTTCTTGGTTAGCTCCAACAGAAAGCTGATCTGGATGTGGGTGAGAATATCCATGGTTTTCAATTTGATGGCCTCGATTTGCCATTATTTTCAACAATTCTGGATTTTTTTTGGCCCAACGCCCTGTGACAAAGAAAGTAACTTGGGCGTTGCCTTTATCTAACGTGTCTAAGATAGCTGGAATATATTCTTCTCCCCAATCCACGTTAATCGTTAAACCCATAACCTTTTGATCCGTCTTGATCTGCTCAATTGGCTTTAAGACCGGAGCTTTACAGGCCATGATCCGATTCTCCAAAACAATTCCAGCAAATAACAGAAGGAAAATCCCGCCTAACGAGAGTACTCGCCGCGAGATTCTTAAGTTAATGAACATCCATATTCCCCCCTTCCTTAACATTATGCGAAGAGGGGATCTCTCAGACTGATCATCGTTTAGATAATATTGGATCATGAATTAATAGTCTAAAGTATCGCTGGATTTTCCTTGCGCACATTTGGCATCGCCTCTTTACGTGAGAGATTTAAACGACCTTGTTTGTCAATTGCTGTAGCTTTAACCATGATCTCATCTCCGACTTTGACGATGTCTTCAACTCTTTCGACACGTTCATGGGCTAACTGAGAAATATGAACTAACCCCTCTTTGCCGGTAAGTCCTAACACTCCAGGGATAACTTCTACAAAAGCGCCAAAATCCATAACCCTCGTGACTTTACCTTGATAGATTTTACCAACTTCAACTTCCTGTGTTAAAGACTGGATAATCTTTAAGGCTTGATCGCCTCCATCACCATTCATAGAAGATATGAAGACTCGACCGTCATCCTCGATGTCGATTTTAACTCCAGTTTCGTCAATGATTTTCTTAATCGTTTTTCCGCCTGGTCCAATAACATCGCGAATCTTATCCGGGTGAATTGATGCCGTGATAATTCGTGGTGCATAAGAAGAAAGTTGTGGGCGGGGTTTGTCCATAACAGCCAACATCTTATCGAGGATAAAAAGACGTCCAGCTTTAGCTTGGCTTAAGGCTTTTAAAAGAATTTCTCGGGATACACCTTTAATTTTGATATCCATCTGCAAAGCGGTTACCCCTTTGCTGGTACCGGCTACTTTAAAATCCATATCTCCAAAGTGGTCTTCTAAGCCTTGAATATCGGTCAGGATAGCGATTTGATCCCCTTCCTTAATGAGTCCCATCGCAATGCCCGCCACCGGAGCTGTAATAGGTACACCAGCATCCATCAGAGAGAGGGTACTTCCGCATACTGAGGCCATCGAGCTGGAACCATTTGACTCCAAGACTTCAGAAACCAAACGAATCGTATAAGGGAATTCATTCTCATCCGGCAAAACAGGGGTTAAAGCTCTTTCTGCTAATGCGCCATGACCAATTTCCCTACGTCCTGGCCCACGCATTGGGCGAGTTTCTCCAACACTATACGGTGGAAAATTATAGTGATGAATATAACGTTTGGACCTTTCTAGGCCTAAACCATCTAAAATCTGTTCATCACCTGCAGCACCTAAAGTCGTTACAGTCAGCACCTGAGTTTGACCCCGAGTAAAAAGGCCTGTCCCATGGGTACGAGGTAAAATTCCTACCTCGATACTAATCGGACGAACTTCGTCCACTGCCCGACCATCCGGACGAATGTGCTCGTCTGTAATCAATTTGCGGACAATCAGATGCACAATCTCTTCCAGAACATCCTTCACAGTTTTCGTGTCATCGGGGAATTCAGCTTCGAAATAACTCAATGCTTCGGCTTTAACTTCGTCAATAGCAGTCTCTCGTGCTTTCTTCTCTTCCACACGGACAGCGGCATCTAATTTGTCATAAGCATAGGCTTTAACAGCTTCAACAATATTAGTCTGGATTTTAGCGGGCTTCACTTCAAGTTTCTCTTTGGCCAAGCCCATTTCAAAGGCTTCCTGACGATAATCTGCGATGAACTTGGCAATCTTTTTAATTTCTGAATGCCCAAACACGATTGCTTCCAAGATTTGATCCTCAGGCACCTCGTGGGCACCAGCCTCCACCATCATGACAGCTTCTTCTGTTCCTGCTACCGTCAGATGCAATTGACTTTTTGCTGATTGTTCGATGGTGGGATTAATAATAAATTCCCCTTCAACAAGCCCGATTGTAACAGCGGCAATGGGGCCTTCGAAGGGAACGTTTGATATGGTTAAAGCTGCTGATGCAGCATTTATAGCTGTGATATCTGTCGCACAGTCTTGATCCACAGACATAACGGCCGCCACCACTTGGACATCATTACGAAACCCCTCTGGGAATAACGGACGGATAGGACGATCAATTAAGCGAGCAGACAAGGTAGCCTTCTCACTAGCCCTTCCTTCCCGTTTAATAAATCCACCCGGAATTTTGCCGGCAGCATACATACGTTCTTCAAATTCAACGGTCAAGGGAAAGAAATCAATTCCCTCCCGGGGTGCAGCACTGCATGTGGCAAACGCAGAAACCACAGTATCCCCATAGCGAAGAAAAATCGAGCCTCCCGCTTGTTTACCAATTTTCCCGGTTTGGAAAGTCATAATTCTCCCACCGACCGAGAGTGACTTTTCAAATATTTCCTGTTTCACAATGGAACCTCCTTAAAACTTTCAATCCTTCTTTTCAACTTGTTTCCTCTTCGACATAGTATTATTATTTCCTGCAATTTGCATAAAAAAACTATACTTAAGAATAATCTCGTATGTACTTCAATAATTTAACCATTTTTAACAGATTTATAGGGTACAAGCGTTCAATAGAAAGATGACTCTTTACATTTTTAGACATATTGTCCTGAAAATTAAAAAAGCGGATCAAATCTGATCCGCTTTTTCCATTACGCATTCCTATTTCCGCAGGCCAAGTGCAGCAACAATACTACGATAACGGTCAAAATCAACATTTTTCAGATACGTTAATAACGCACGTCTTGAACCAACCATTTTTAAGAGCCCGCGACGGGAATGATGGTCTTTTTTATGCGTTTTAAAGTGTTCTGTCAGATACGTAATCCGTTCAGTGAGAAGCGCAATTTGCACCTCTGGAGAACCTGTATCCCCTTCTTGTCGTGCATGCTTTAGAATAATTTCTTGTTTTCTTTCAGGTGTCATCATGGAAAATTCCCCCATTTTTTTATAATTCCCAACTGCCCAGGTCAACGTTGGAGACTTCGTCAAGCCGAGTCAGTGGGTTCTATTAGTTTCTAAAACAGTATACATGGTAAGCATACTTTTGTAAAGGTAGAGGCACGATGCAAACTATAGATGGTTTTCCCTTAAGACACATTCAGCTTGAACCCTGTCTTTTCTTAATTGAATTAAGAGTTCATTGACACCATTAAATTTACATTCGTCACGCAAACGTTCTTCAATGTAAACCGAGATCTCACTGCCATACAAATCTCCTTCAAAATCAAAAAAATGAACCTCTACGATTATCGCATATATGTCGTGAAAGGTTGGTTTCATACCGATGTTCATCATTCCAGCAACGCGCTTTCCACCTAAATAAGCCCAAACCGCATATACGCCTCGCTTAGGAATTAGAACGTCTTCTGAATAGAGAAGGTTTGCAGTCGGATAACCTAGCTGACGTCCGCGCTCTTCCCCGTGTACAACTGTCCCACTCAGGCTGGGTGAGCGTCCAAGCAGAGAGCTTGCTAACTGAATATCTCCTTGAATTAATGCTTCGCGAATACTGCTCGAAGAGATCACGCGGCAACCGATCGTTTGAGCCTGAAGTACACTAACTCCAAATCCATGCGTACAACCTAAGGATTGTATTAACTCGGGATTTCCTTTACCTTTAGAACCAAATGAATAATTAAAACCAACCACGACATGAACCACCCCGAGGGGAAGAAGAATCTGCTCAACAAACTGCTCGGGAGAAGTGTTAGCCATCTCTTCGGTAAACGGTAAAAGGTAGACGGTTTGAACCCCAATCTCTTCTAAACTAAACAAACGTGCTTGAGTTGTCGACAACAGCTTTATTTCTCGTTCAGGAAATAATACTTTTAAAGGGTGAGGCTCAAAAATCAAAACACAAAATTTTACACCTAAACGTACAGCTTGTTCTAATCCATGCTCAAGCAAGCGACGATGTCCTAAGTGTACTCCATCGAAATTACCTAACGCTAAGACACAGGGCTCTCTGTTAATAGGCAAACTTGTTCGAACTTGCACGGAATTGACCCTCCTAAATCATACAAAAACTTTATGTGGAAAAAGGCTATCCTCGCGCCAGGCCCCAATTCCGAGTAATTCTCCATCATCGATTACCTGAACATAGGGCCTACTCGATGTTTGATGTTCGATGTTCGAGGTTCGAACGCTAGATTTCGTTTCCAACGCCAAACCACGATCCTCCAACCTCGAATTTCCTTCAACAGGAGAAGTCATAACAAATTCTCTCTTGGTTGGCAACCCATGCCGGAAAGCATTTGCGCGAGCAGTTGATAGAAACACCCGTGGTAGATCGAGCCCTGCTGTCAACGGAAGTAAAAATGAATAGGTTGACTCGCTGACCGCCTTTTCTATCTCTTCAAGTGTCCAACTCTCCTGAATCTTGAACGGGCCGGAACGGATGCGCAATAGATTAGACATGTGCGCCCCACAACCTAATGCCTGTCCAAGGTCATGACAGAGTGTCCTTATATATGTTCCTTTTGAACACTCAATATTTAAAATTGCCCGAGGGAATTCCCTTTCATACCATTGTTTCAATTCTAATTTATAAATAGATACCTCTCGGGGCGAAATCTCGATATCTATTCCCTGCCGAGCATATTCATAAAGGTGTTTTCCTTCTCTACGAACTGCAGAGTACATCGGAGGTGTCTGTGATATCTTACCCACAAAATGTGGCAAAACCGGTTCTAGGTCACTTTGACTCAAATCCGTTGAAGTAACTTGAGTCGTTTTTCCAAAGGCATCCTGGGTATCTGTCGTAATACCAAAAGCAACTTCTGCCAGATAAGCTTTCCCCTGCTCGGTTATGTATTCAGCTAGACGTGTCCCCTTACCAACACAAAGCGGTAAAACTCCAGCCACTCCAGGATCGAGCGTTCCAGTGTGTCCAATCTTTTTAGTTCTTAATATTTTTCGCATCCAGACAACGACATCCGAAGAAGTCATACCAGGTGGCTTAAGGACGTTAATGATCCCTTCCAATCTTTAACGCCTCCTCAATTGCAGCAGTTATGCTTTGTTTAGCTTCAGCCATAGGGAGTCTGAGGGTACAACCTGCAGCACGCTTGTGTCCCCCTCCGCCGAACTGGGCAGCAATCTCATTGACATTCAGCCAGAGGTTCGAACGAAGACCCCCTTTGATCTCCCGAGACCCGACCTCCTTCAGTAACACCGCAACCTCAACACCCGCAATACTTCGAGCGTAATTTACCAGTCCCTCGCTCAATTCCTGCTCTGCACCGCATTTCTGAAAATCCTCTAAACTTAGAGTCATGACTGCCAATTGACCATTTGCCTGGATTTCCAATCCGTTTAGCGCATATTGAAGTAACTCGATCTGGGCAAGGGGTTTTTGATCGAAGATATTATGATGAATTCCTGTCAAATCAAGACCTATATCTAATAGCTCTGCCGTCAAGCGATGGGTTTGAGCAGTTGTATTACTATATTGAAAGCAGCCTGTATCCGTCACAATGGCTGTGTAGAGATTGGTGGCCATATCTCCATCTATTTTCACGCCTAGCTTGTTAATTAAAGCCAAGGCGATTTCAGCACTAGCACTAGCTTGGGCATCAACCCAATTAATGTCACCAAAAAAATGATTCGAGATGTGGTGATCTAAGTTCAGTATCGTACTTTCTTGAGAGATTTCAGTCCTTAAAAGGTTAACTCGCTGAAGATCTGTACAATCGACAAATATTAAAGTTTTCGGCTGGGGATTAGGAAAATCCTGTCGTATACGGGACGAGCCCGGTAAAAACGTCAAATAAGTTGGCACTGGATCTGGATTGAAGAAGGAGACTTCTTTCCCCATTTTCTCTAAAGCCAGACCAATTGCCAACATTGAACCAATACAATCTCCATCGGGAGAGACATGGGAGAAAAGCGCCACCGTTGACGCTTTTCTTAAGACTTCTACCATCTCTTCCATGGGGGTGGTTTTATTCATGCGATTCATCCTTACTTGAATCATCGGATACACTAACATCACGCAACAATTTGGCAATGTGTGCACCATGTTGTATGGAAGGATCGTAGACAAACACGATAGATGGCACGTGTCGAAGTCTTAAACGCTTCCCGATTTCAGTTCGTAAAAACCCTGCTGCCCGATTCAAGGTATCCAAGGATGCTTTTCCTTCATCTTCACTTCCCAGAACACTGATATACACCTTGGCATGTGCTAAGTCATTGGCAACATCCACACTCGTCACCGTTACAAATCCGATTCGAGGATCTTTCAACTCCACAAGGATAAGTTGAGAAATTTCTTCTTTGAGCGTTTCTGACAATCGATTGGGCCGATGTTTTGACATACCTATCCCTCCAGGGCTGATTTACTATAGTGTGCGCGTAACCTCTTCCATAATAAACGCTTCAATGATGTCTCCTTCTTTGACATCATTGAATTTTTCGATACCAATTCCACATTCATAACCCTCGGCAACCTCTTTAACATCATCTTTAAAGCGGCGCAAAGATTCCATTACACCGTCGTGAATAACGATACCATCTCGAATAACACGAACTTTAGCAGAGCGAATAATCTTGCCTTCAGTCACCATACAACCTGCGACCGTTCCGGCTTTAGGAACTTTAAAGACCTGACGAACTTCAACTTTACCTAAAACGACTTCTTTGAAAGTAGGATCAAGTAGACCCGTCATTGCTGCTTTCACATCTCCAATAGCATCATAGATGACTCGATAAAGACGTAAATCCACACCCTCAAGTTCGGCCGTCGCTTTCATATTAGAGTCCGCGCGAACGTTAAAGCCTATTATTATTGCATTTGAAGCAGCTGCCAGCATAATGTCGTTTTCATTAATTGCACCAACTCCACCGTGGATTGGATTGACACGTACCTCACCTGTTGAAAGCCGAAGAAGTGACTGCCGTAGTGCTTCGACAGACCCTTGCACATCTGCTTTAATAATAATGTTTAACTCTTTGATTTCGCCTTCTTTGATCTTATCAAAAAGATCTTCTAAGCTAACTTTAAAGAGGGTTTTTTTAGATTCTTCCACTTTCCTCACAGCTGTACGTGCAGAAGTAATTTGTCTCGCCAGTTTCTCATCCGCGACAACATAAAACGCTTCTCCAGCTTGAGGCACTTCGGATAAACCTTGAACTTCAACCGCCATAGATGGACCTGCTTTTTTAACACGTCGCCCTTTATCATCAACCATGGCTCGAATCCGACCAAATGCACACCCTGCAACAGCAACATCACCAATATTAAGCGTACCTTTAGCAACGAGAACAGTTGCGATCGGTCCTTTGCCCTTATCCAATTCAGCTTCAATGACAGTCCCTACTGCTGGGCGATTTGGATTAGCCTTTAAGTCCCGAACTTCTGCGACTAACAGTATCATTTCAAGAAGTTGGTCGATGTTCAGTTTAGTTTTTGCGGATACAGGAACAGCAATGGTATCTCCGCCCCATTCCTCAACAACAAGTCCATACTCTGTCAGACCTTGTTTTACTTTTTCTGGAGTTGCATTTTCTTTATCTATCTTATTTATAGCCACAATAATCGGAACCTTAGCCGCCTTGGCGTGATTGATCGCTTCGATTGTTTGAGGCATAACTCCGTCATCTGCTGCTACCACCAAAACTGCAATATCCGTGACATCTGCACCACGGGCACGCATCGCTGTGAAGGCTTCATGTCCAGGCGTATCTAAGAAAGTAATCTTTTGACCTTTAATCTCCACCTGATATGCCCCTATGTGTTGCGTAATTCCCCCAGCTTCAGAATCAGTCACATTCGTTGTACGAATTGCATCTAAAAGCGACGTTTTACCATGGTCAACATGACCCATCACCGTTACGACTGGCGGGCGGAAAACGAGGTCCTTCGGATCATCATCTATCTCTTCAATAACAGCCATTGATTTCTCGGCTTTAACCTCAACAGTAACACCCATTTCAGCTGCCAAGATTGTTGCTGTTTCAGAGTCCAACTCCTGATTAATGGTCGCCATGACTCCTAGGTTCATAAGGTGTTTAATTAGTTCTCCAGCCTTACGGCTCATTTTACCAGCTAAATCTTGTACAGAAATGGATTCCTGAATCACAATGTGTTTCGGTGACGTATCCCGCACTTCTTTTTTAGGACGCTTTGGAAAACGTCTATGTGGTGAACGCAGCGCATTTTCTCTTTCTTTTTCTACTTCACGTTTCCGTTCATAGGCTTTATCTTGAGCTTTTTTACTTGCTGGCGGTTGTCTTTTGGCCTGCTCGGTAATGGTTGGTGTCGACGGCACACTAGCACCAGCACGCTGAGGCATCCCTGGGCGAGGGCCCTGCGACTGTCCTTGATACCCTGGACGTGGACCTTGCTGTTGTCCTTGATATCCCGGACGTGGACCTTGCGGCTGTCCTTGATATCCCGGACGCGGACCTTGCGGCTGTCCTTGATACCCTGGACGTGGACCTTGCGGCTGTCCTTGATATCCCGGACGCGGACCTTGCGGCTGTCCTTGATATCCCGGACGGGGACCTTGCGGTTGTCCTTGATATCCCGGACGTGGACCTTGCGGTTGTCCTTGATATCCCGGACGTGGACCTTGCGGTTGTCCCTGATTTCCTGGGCGTGGACCTTGCGGTTGTCCCTGATTTCCTGGACGTGGACCTTGCGGTTGCCCTTGATATCCTGGACGGGGACCTTGCGGTTGCCCTTGATATCCTGGACGGGGACCTTGCAGCTGTCCTTGATATCCCGGACGGGGACCTTGGGGCTGTCCTTGGTTTCCTGAGCGTGGACCTTGCGGCTGTCCTTGATTTCCTGAGCGTGCTCCCTGGGGACGCCCTTCTGTTCCTGAACGGGGTTGTTCTAACGACCGACTCTCTTGCTCCGCTTCGGATGTATTTGGTTTTGTTTCCTCGGTATTTTTATGGTCAGAATGATTCAAATTTGTCTCCTTTCCTTTCAGTTGGTTCCGTAAATAATCAGCATCTTTTTGATCGACTGTACTTAAATGATTTTTAACATCTGTTCCAATAGCCACAAGTCTTGTCATCACTTCTTTACTACTAAAATTTAATTCTTTTGCTAATTCGTGAACACGAATACTCATTTAACCACCCCCACATATTCGGCTCCCACATTACGCTCCAAGCATCAGCTCCTTGCTAGTAAAATAGCCTTCGCAAACCCTTGATCTAAAATAAGTACTGCTGAACGCGGCGAAAGTCCTATTGAATGTCCAATTTCCATCTTTGTACCAGTGATAAACACTGGCAATTTTATATCACTAGCCCACTTGTCGTACTTTTTCTGAGCCCCGTGAGCATCCTCCGCAATTATAAGAAGAAATCCTTTTCTCTTCTTCAACATAGCTTCTACTTCTGCTTCTCCAGAAGCAATTTTTCCCGCTCGTCTTGCGATCCCCATTAGCGACTGGATTCGTGTGTTCACAAAGTAATCTTCCCTTCGAGGTTGGCAAATACTTCAGAATCAACGTCCACTCCAAAAGCTTTACGGAATCGTCGTTCTTTAACGGCCGTTTGGAAACAGATCAAGTCAGGACAAAGGTAAGCGCCACGTCCATTCCGTTTTCCAGTAGGATCAAGTTCAACAGCCCCTTCTGGAGTTCTAACAATTCTCAAAAGCTCTTTCTTGGGCTTCATCTGTTGACATCCCAAACACATCCTCATTGGAACTTTCCGTGTCTTCATACCATCACCCCTTCCCTCTCTTCTTTTTCTCCTTAACAATTACTTGCTCATTGGTTTTTAAGTCTTCCCCAATATCAGCAAAAGCTGTTTCAGTCGCTCCTTCGATGCCATTCGTGGTGACTTCACTTTCCAAGAACTCCGGCTCTTGAGCATATTCATCATATGTTTCGTTGTTATTGTATGCATCATTCTCGTCATACGCTTGAAAAGTTCCGTCTCCGGCAGTTTGTTTATTATGCAAAGTCGGATCATTCTCAGCAAATTCGTCTTCTTCGTATTCCTGATAGTTATTTACTTCGGCGAATTCATCATATTCAGAGTACTCCTCATATTCGCCGTATTCCTCGTAATTTTCATACCCTTCTTCTTGCCCTTGAGTTATGATATTTAACCCAACCGCTTGGGTCTCACTTTTAATATCAATCTTCCACCCTGTCAGTTTGGCAGCTAAACGAGCGTTTTGGCCTTCTTTACCGATCGCTAGGGAAAGTTGATAGTCAGGAACGACGACAATTGCAACTTTTTCATTGGGTTTGGGATATACTCCCACAACTTTCGCAGGAGAAAGTGCATTGGCTACAAACTCTTGGGGATCCGTTGAGAAGTTTACAATGTCAATCTTTTCCCCTTTTAATTCAGTGACAATGGTTTGTACTCGAACTCCCTTAGGACCAACACAAGCTCCAACTGGGTCGACATTCGAGTCACGTGAGTAAACAGCAATTTTTGAGCGAGCCCCCGCTTCACGAGAAACACCCTTAATTTCAACAATACCGTCATGAATTTCCGGAACTTCAAGCTCAAATAAACGCTTTATCAGTCCTGGATGAGTTCGGGATAGCATAATTTGCGGTCCCTTTGTTGTTTTTTTAACCTCCACAACATACGTTTTAAGACGTTCGAAGGATTGATACACTTCTCCAGGGATTTGTTCTTGAGCAGGAAGTACGGCTTCGACCTTCCCTAAATCAACAATCACGTTCTTCTGCTCGTAACGTTGGACTACCCCAGTGACAATATCACCTTCGCGATTAACATATTCGTCATAAATCATGCCTCGCTCAGCTTCTCTAATGCGCTGCACAACAACTTGCTTTGCGGTTTGGGCTGCAATCCGTCCAAATTCACGAGGGGTGACTTCATATTCCACAATGTCCTCAAGTTGATAATTAGGATCGAGTTTACGTGCGTCCTCCAATCCGACCTGAGTCCGAGCATCCTCCACGATTTCCACAACAGTCTTGCGTGCATACACTTTAAACTCACCAGTTAAGCGATCAATAAGAACTCGAACATTTTGTAATGATCCAAAATTCTTCTTGTACGCAGAAATCAATGCTGCTTCAATTGCCTCGAATAAAATTTCCGCGGAAATTCCCCGTCCTTTTTCTAACTCATGAAGGGCCTCGATGAAATCCATATTCATTTTTCCATTTTCCTCCTCATTCTATTGTACATAAAGAAAAAACTAAAAATCTAGTGCTAAATGAGTTTTTTTTGCCAAGGCTTGTGGAATTGCCATACGCTTTTTCTCATATTCTAAAACGATTTCATCGTTTATCAATCCGATCAGATTCCCCGTAAACTCCTTATACCCTTGGAACAAAGAGGACGTGTGTACCGTAATCAATCTTCCCTGAAAACGGATAAAGTCCTCTTCCTTGAGTAGAGGACGTTCCAGCCCAGGAGAAGACACTTCCAACATATAAGCCTGTGGAATAGGATTTTTCTGATCAAGCATTTCACTCACCACGTGGCTCACTCCTGCACAATCATCCATGTCCACACCACCGTCTTTATCAATATAAAGGCGTAGATACCAATACGCCCCTTCTTTTTTGTATTCTACATACACTAATTCCAGCCCTTTTTCTTGAACTAGTGGCTCAACCAATGAACTGATCTGTTGCTCTAAAACTGAACTCATGTGAAATCGCTCCTTTAAACATGGCCTGAAGAACGTACTCTTCATAGTCTAACGAAGATGCCCTCGAGTTATACTAAAGCCACGATTTGAACAAACGAAGGAGCGGGCTAGAACCCACTCCTTACCAGCAAACGCTACAAATTTCCTTATACTAATATAGCATATCCCCTAGACATCTGCAACCCAAGTCAAGGGAAGTTTCTCTGCTTAGTGCGGCCTTTTGCAGAAATTGCATCAATAGACCTGCTCTCATGCAAACAAATCAGTCGCCTTAACAAAAGGCAACTGATTTATCTTAAGTTATTATTCAAATCCGTCATCCAAATGGCTATGAATAAACTCAACAAGTCTATTCCTCTTTTTTAAACTCCGCTTTCAATTTGGCGAGTTCATCTTCAACTTCTGAGTTTGCTCTGCTCTTTTCTAACTCAGCAAACTGATCGTCGATTGTATTTCCGGTGTTAACCATCGTCCGAGACGCTTTGGCTTCTGCCTCCATCCGCTCGACCCGATCCTTCATTCGATCCATACCGGCCATCGGGTCATGGCTAGACATTCCAGAAACTGCTTCGTTGGCTTTTTTCATCGTTTCCGCACGACGTTGGCGCATCACAAGATTATTACGCTCCATTTTAGCCTTCTCTAATTTTTCGGTTAAGACACATAGGTTTGCTTGTAAATCTTCCACTGCTTTGGACTGATCAGCCAATTGATTTTGATAATCTGTCAAGCTGGTTTCCGCTTGTTTTCTCAGGGTTAGTGCCGTCCGTGCTAATTCATCTTTGCCTTGTTGCACAGCTAAGCCAGCTTGTTCAGTCCGTTGAGCAACTTCTTTACCCAGAGTTACAATGCGCTCTTCAAGCTGAATTTTATCCGCTACAGCCCGGTTAACTTGAATCTGGAAGCTCCGCACTTCCTCTGTTGTCCGATCCACATAAAGATTCAGCATTTTCTCTGGATCTTCCGCCTTGTTCACAATATCTGTAATGTTAGCCTGAAATAAGTCTTTCACCCGAGTAAACAATCCCATTTTCCAGTTCTCCCTTCGTTTATACCTTATAAGGCGATAAGTTTTTCTAGGGCATTTAATCATTAATTTTATATAAGTTGGAATTAGACTTTAGAGTTTGATTTCTACCCCTTCCATGAAATCCTTTAATTTGGAACTTTTGCAGGTATCGGAGTAGGCACCGTTTAATAAGGGGTAAATAGGAATCATCACTATAAGAGTGTAACAAAGAGCTTAGACAAAATCATGAACTAATTGTGAAATTTTCATGAATTTTAATCTTCTTTCCTCTGTTTCACCACCTACTTAAAAAAATAAAGACCTCACCCCCTGCTTCGGGTAAGGTCTTGCAACTTTGTAAACGGTGATAGGCCGGGTCCACATCGGACCGATTGTCGACACTATCCACGGCATTTCTGCCGCTCGCTACTCCCCTTACTTTATGCCTTCTTCCGCTTCAAAATCGAAGGAGAAGAATCTCTACAAGAATATTCTACGTGAGAGGCGATTTAAAGTCAAAGTAGGTTTTCGCTCGTTTTCCCTATTTCCGAGTTCTCCCTACTCAGCTGTACCTTACCCAAGGAATCAACAGTCACTCAAGCGCGTGCTAGCTCATGCTTTCTCACTTACGCTCCATTCTTAAATTTCCTTTCCTAACCCCTGTCGACCCCAAAGCCAGAGGAAGTTTCTTGGCTTAGAGAGCGCTTAAGTGGAATTTGCTAAAGTTAGGCTGAAAGAGCTTTCTCAATAAAACTCTTAATCTGCCCAGCAACATCTTCAACCGCTACGAGCTGCGTCTCACCTGTTTTCCGTCCTCTTAGTTCGACCTGGCCATTCGCCAGAGTTTTACTACCGATCGTCACTCGCAGTGGATATCCGACCAGATCCGCATCTTTAAATTTCACGCCAGCACGTTCATCCCGGTCGTCAAGAACAACTTCCACCCCTAGACGCTGAAGCTCATGATAAAGTTTATCCGCTTCCGCTACCACTTGAGCGTCTTTTGTGCTGACTGGTACAATTATACAGTGATATGGAGCAATAGGCATCGGCCAGATAATTCCATAATCATCGTGATTCTGTTCAATAGAGGCTGCTAACGAACGGCTGACTCCAACACCATAACAACCCATCACGCAGGGCTTTTCTTCGCCATTTTCATCTAAGAATGTGGCCCCGAGGGATTTGCTATACTTCGTTCCCAATTTGAAAACTTGACCTACTTCAATTCCCCGCGCTTCTTTCAGTGGGGCACCACATTTAAGGCAAGCTTCACCCGGCTCAACCATTCGCAAATCGTGGATTTGGTCAATACGGAATTCAAGACATGGGTCCGCATTCACAATGTGATAATCCGTCTGATTCGCTCCGCATACGACCTTTTTCATCATAGGAACCTCTTCATCAGCAACAACCATTAGACCAATGGGCACTTCAACAGGACCCACGGAGCCAGGTTCACACCCCAATAGTCCTTCTACTACATGCGGTGGAGCGAGTTCGAGTGAAACAAACCCACCAAGAGCATTATTCAATTTTATTTCATTCAACTCACGATCCCCACGAATCAGCACCAAGAACAGTTTGTCATCCCCTTGATAAAGTAACGACTTAACAAGACTGGTCTTGGGCACAGCTAAAAATTCGCAGACTTCATCAATGATCCTAATATCCGGCGTATGCACTAACTTCCGTTCACCTTCAACCACAACATCATTCTCTATCACTTGAGGACGGCACTCCGCTTTTTCCACATTGGCAGCGAAATCACACTCCGAACAATAAACAACACCATTTTCTCCCGATTCAGCCAATACCATAAATTCATGAGTTCCACCCGTTCCCCCGATGGCCCCGGCGTCGGCTTCAACCGGCCGATAAGCTAAACCACAACGTGAAAAAATTCGACAATAGGCTTCATACATCTTCTGATAACTTTCATTTAGCCCTGCTTCATCTCGATCAAAAGAGTAGAGGTCTTTCATGATAAATTCGCGTCCACGCATCAAACCAAAGCGAGGACGTCGCTCATCTCGATATTTATTCTGGATCTGATAGAGAAGAAGTGGCAGCTGTTTGTACGAACGAACTTCACCACGAATAAGGTCTGTAATAATTTCTTCATGTGTCGGGCCAAGGCAGAATTCTCGGTTATGTCGGTCTTTTAAACGAAACAGCTCATCACCATAGACACTCCATCGCCCGCTCTCCATCCATAACTCGGCAGGTTGTATCACTGGCATAAGAACTTCTTGCCCACCTTTGGCATCCATTTCTTCGCGCACAATGTTTTCGATCTTCCTTAAAATACGCAACCCCAGCGGCAAATAGGTATATATTCCGGCCGCTGACTTACGAATCAATCCTGCCCGAACCATCAGTTGATGGCTGATAACTTCAGCTTCAGCTGGAACCTCGCGAAGTGTTGGATTTAATAGTTGGCTGACGCGCATTATGTCCATTCCTTTCTACTATAGGGATACATGAATTGTCCCTACTACTTAAACTTTTCATTAAATCAAACTACCTTTAATTAACCTTGCCATGAACGCGAACATACTCTTCAATTTCATGGAGCAAAGCTGGTAGCAATTCGTCTTCCGGAAGTTTGGCTACAATCTCTCCCTTCCGGAACAAAATTCCCATCCCTTTTCCGCCAGCAATTCCAAAATCAGCCTCACGGGCCTCACCCGGTCCGTTAACAGCACATCCCATAACAGCAACTTTTAAAGGCTTGTCCAGTGGCGGGAGTTGTAATAACCGTTCATCAATTTTTTCGGCGAGTATTGCTAAGTCGACCTGTGTACGACCACAGGTCGGACAACTGATTAAATCCACGTCCTGCTGTCGTAAGCCGAGAACACGCAGGATTTCCAGGGCTATAGGAATTTCCCGAACGGGATCTCCTGTGAGTGACACTCGAATCGTATCTCCGATCCCTTCGGAAAGCAACGCCCCAATTCCTATCGCTGATTTAACCATGCCCGAGCGTACTGTTCCTGCTTCTGTGACCCCTAAATGCAGCGGGTAATCTGTAACCTCAGCCATTTTGCGATAAGCTTCAAGCATCAAGGGAACCGACGAGGCCTTCAGCGAGACCTTAATTTTATCATATCCCTCGTCTTCCAGTAAACGAATATGTCCTAAAGCACTCTCGACCATCCCTTCGGCAGTAGGACCTCCATACTTTTCTAAGAGTTCTTTATCCAGTGACCCAGCGTTAACACCGATACGAATCGGAATCCGCTGTTCCTTGACAGCACGCACGACCTCCTGGACTTTCCAACGAGCTCCGATATTTCCAGGGTTTAACCGTAAACCATGGATACCTTGTTCAACAGCGCGCAAAGCCAGACGATAATCAAAATGAATATCTGCAATCACAGGAAGTGGGCTCGCGGTAGCAATCTCTTTTAAAGCTCCTGCAGAATCTTCATCCAACACAGCCAGGCGCACAACTTCACACCCAGCTGTAGCCAAGGCCCGAATCTGTGTTAATGTTTTTGTCACATCACGGGTATCCGTATTGGTCATCGATTGCACTACAATCGAGGCTCCACCACCGATCAATACGGGCCCAACCTGGACCGGTTTTGTTTTCTTTCTTTGAATCATGTCAGCCTCCTACTCCAGCTCCCTCGTACATTACCCCGCTTTGACAAACAAGCGTACGACATCTTTGTAAGTAACGGCGATCATTAAAGCCATCAGCAATACGAAGCCTACTAAATGAATCATATTTTCTTTTTCTGGGTTTAATGGCTTGCCTCTTAACCCTTCGATCAATAAAAAGATTAACCGACTTCCATCCAGAGCAGGAATTGGGAACAGATTAATAATTCCTAGTTGGATGCTTAAAACCCCAGTTAACCCCAATAAATTGGACAAACCTTCCTGAGCTCCTTCTCCTATTGCTTGGGCAATCATGACCGGTCCGCCTACTTCGGCCGGAATTTTCCCAGTCAACATTTGGGCTAAAGTTACTACAATAAACTTTGTGAAATCCAACGTCCGCTCCAATCCAAAACGAGTCGACTGCAAAATAGAGGCATGCATATAGTTGACTTCTGGCGCAATCCCAATCATACCGTATCCTGTTTGAGGATCTTTTTCTGTCTTCACAGACACAGTTTGCCGTTGCTTTCCGTTAACCCGTTCTATTGTTAAACTTAAAGCTTGGTCCGGACTGGCATGAATGACCTCTGTTAAACGATTCCAATCAGGTGTTGGCTCTTGATTCACAGCAAGGATTTTATCTCCTGGTTGAATCCCCGAAGTGGCAGCTGGTTTTCCTTTAACTAAGGAACCAACCATATTTGTGTCCCCCGGGGATGGAATCCCCAGATAAGCAAAAACACCCACAAACAAAATCATAGCCAAAACAAAGTTCATGATCGGCCCCGCCACGATTACCGCCATGCGCTGCCAAACGTGTTTATTCATAAAACTCCGCGCATCCTCTATCGGGGCGATAACCGTCCGGCCATTTTCATCTACTTCAGCGTCCATGCCATAAAGTTTGACAAATCCGCCTAAAGGGATGATACGTAGTGCATAAAGTGTTTCTTTGCCCTGATAACCCACAATTTTCGGACCAAAACCGAAACTGAATTCAATCACCTTAACCCCGATCCATTTGGCGACCATATAGTGTCCAAGTTCATGAATCATGACCATGCTTCCAAAGACAAAAATAATGGCGAGCGTCGTCAGCACTTTACCCCCCCCTTTCTCGTGGTTCAAAGTCCGTAAAGTCTAATTGTCAAATATCGATTATGTTAATCTATTCCGAAACACTCACTTCTATATGTGGGTGTTCTTTATTTTGCTTAGGTAAGGGTTCACTCTCCCACGAAGTCTCTGTTCAGCTTTAGCTGAATGAGTTAATTGCATCTCGTGATTCTTAGTTAGAATCCCGTACATCCGAGTTTGTTGTTCATTCCCGTAGGTCGAACAACGAATAGCGCACTACGAAATAAGTTCCTCGGTTCGAGAACGTGCCCAAGTGTCCGCATCAAGTATGTTTCCCAAATCCAAGTTATCTAACACATTATGTTCCGAACATACCTTTTCGACAACGTCGTGGATACCTAGATACGAGACCTTCTTCTGAAGAAATGCTGAAACAGCAACTTCGTTGGCTGCATTCATCACCGCAGGAAGGGTTCCACCACGTCGTCCTACCCGGTAAGCCATAGCTAGCGCTGGAAAAGCTGCCAGATCTGGTTCATGGAAGGTTAACGTCTTTCCTCGCAGATCAAGGCGTTCAAAAGAGTTCTTCCAGCGAGTTGGATAGCTCAAAGCATATTGGATTGGCAACCGCATATCGGGTCTTCCTAACTGAGCAAGCACTGAACCGTCTTGATAAGCGACCATGGAGTGGATCACGCTTTGGGGATGAATAAGGACCTCAATTGCATCATAATCCAGATTAAATAAATGGTGCGCTTCGATTACTTCAAGTCCTTTGTTCATCATCGTTGCCGAATCAATCGTAATTTTAGCACCCATATCCCAATTGGGATGGTTTAAAGCCTCCTGCAATGTGACTGTCGCTAATTTTTCTCTAGACCAGCCAAAGAAAGGTCCTCCAGAAGCGGTCAGCATAATCTTTTCTATGGTTTCTGGACTTTCTTCCAAACACTGAAAAATGGCAGAGTGTTCACTATCCACAGGCAAGACTCGGCAATTCATCTTCCTAGCAGTAGACATAACCAATTCTCCACCAGCCACCAATGTTTCTTTATTGGCTAGGGCAATCGTTTTACCGGCTTCTATAGCAGCAAGAGTAGGTTCCAATCCAATCCTACCGGAAAGGGCCGTGACAACCGTATCCACTTGTTCATCGATAACAGAATTAACAATACCCTCCATGCCTTGCTCAACCTTAATCGACAAATCTCTCAGCCGACCACGAAGTTCACGAGCTGCGGCCTCGTCCATCATCACGACAACGGCGGGATGAAAAAGTCGAGCCTGTTCTTCCATAAGTTCGACACTTTTGGCTGCCACCAAGGCATGAATCTTAAGGCGCCCTTCAGCGTGACGAACGACATCCAAGGTTTGTCGTCCGATCGAGCCTGTTGATCCTAATAGAGTCAGCGTTTTCACGTAAATCATCTCTTCCTGTACTTAAAAGTTTGTACTCATCCAACTGGTAACAAAAGCAACCTATAAATAAATAGTTTAGTCTTTAGGAGGTCCAAAAACACCTGCTTTGCGTAAGGCTTCATAACTTATCACTAGCCCGGGTCCAACAATAAGACCTACAACTCCTCCAAGCAATTGGAGGCCGACGTACATCGAAATGAGGGTTGGCAGCGGATGGAGCCCAATTCCTTTAGCCATGATTCTAGGCTCCAGAAACTGACGTACGACAACTGTAATAAACCACATCACTAACAGCTTTAGTCCTTCTCCAAACGATCCTAAGATTAGTAACCCGATGATCCAAGGTACAAACAAAATGCCTGTACCAACAATCGGCACCAAATCTAAAAATCCAGCCAGCACCCCGAGTGTAACTGCATAACGATTGCCAATGAGCAACAGACCGACGATTGTCGTAAGCGCCGTCACGGATACTAAAATAGCTTGAGCCCGTATATATCCCACGACTGCTGCTCCCAAACCCTCACTAATTGCCTGAGCACTGACGTGCCAACGACGGGGAAAAATGTCAGAAATAAACTGTTTTACATTTGGATAACTTGAGCTCATAAGCAATGTAGCAACCAGGGACACAATGAGGACAATAAATACACGAGGTAACGCCGCCAGAAAACCTAGCAGAAACACACTCCCCGATTTAGCCCACTCTTGCAGAGTTCTAGCCAAGGTCTCTGTCGAAGTAAATAGAGTGCTTTGAATTTGAGGATTAACCTTTACGAATCTTTCAACTGAGTCTATTTGCTTCGTTGCTAAATCCACAACATAGCCATAATTAGGCAACGTAATCGCCAACTCTGATAACTCTGTATAAAGGCGGGCCACAATCAAAAAAACAAAAAGACTCAATACTGCAATAGCCAAACTGAGCGTAAGTACCGCCGCATACGGCCGACGAATGCGTATAGATCTCATCAGACGCACAACAAGCGGTTCAAGTAAAAAGGCCAAAAGGAGAGCAATAATAAACGGTAAAAAGGCGCTAAACGTTTTACCAATGACCTCGCCAAAAACAGGCAAGAATTCTTGGAAGAAATATGTAAAAACTTTCAACAGGACAAGTGCACTTGTAACCACTGCAAGCCTATTGATACTTGCCCACAGAGGATGGTTATGGTTGAAACTCAACTCTTTCACCTCACGATAATAGGATCACGCCGTAATATACCAACGGAAGTGCGAAGATAAGACTATCGAACCGATCCAAGACCCCCCCATGCCCCGGAATAAGCTTTCCAGAATCTTTTACCCCTGCGCTTCTTTTCAAGGCCGACTCGAACAAATCACCTACTTGGGAACTGATTCCAACAACCCCACCCAATACTATATACGTAATCCAGGAAGCGCCGCCAATTAAGTGCCCAAACACTAAAGCCACCGTAATACAAAATACGAGTCCTCCAAAAGAACCTTCTAAAGTTTTCTTTGGACTAACCTGAGGTGCTAAAAGATGACGTCCGAATTGTCTCCCTATAAGGTATGCACCAATATCCGTCGCCCATACCATCAGAATCGTAAGAAAAGTCCATTCCATTCCTCTCGGCAGTTGCCGAAGCAGATAAATATGCGATAACAAAACCACTGCATACAAGACCGATAACAAATTAAAGTTTGCTTCTAATAATGGCGTCTTCGGATAAGTCAAGGCAAGCCGTCCAAGCCCGATGAGAAGCCAGAAAACAAGAACCAGCATCATCCATTGTTGACCACCGGCAAACAGATTGATCAGCCAAACAACCGTGACCAACATCGTTAGTTTATACCAAACGCGCATACCCATATGCTTACCAATTTGCAAAAATTCCTGCAACGATAATAAGGTTAACACAGCAACTAGAAAAGCCGTATATGGTCCACCTAAATATATTAGTCCCAAAAAAATTGGAGCACCAATCAATGCACTAATTGTTCTTTTAAACATGTGCTACTCCTCAATTTGTATGTATTCCTCCGAAACGGCGATCCCGTTTCTGGTACACTTCAATTGCATCCAGTAAAGCCTTTTGACCAAAATCTGGCCAAAGCTCCTCGACAACGACAATTTCTGTATAAGCAAGCTGCCAGAGTAAGAAGTTGCTTAACCTCATTTCTCCTGAGGTCCGAATAAGTAAATCCGGATCAGGAAGCCCACTTGTAAAGAGCGCTTTACTAAATCGTTCCTCATCAATTTCCTCAATACGTTGCTTGCCACTAATGACATCTTTACTAAGTTTTTTAACGGCATCTATAATTTCAGATCGCGCACCATAATTTAAGGCCAGATTGAGAATGAGTCCTGTATTATTTTGAGTTTTCTCCACCGCTTGCTCTAATTCATGCTGCGCCTCACGAGGGAGGTCATTAATTTTCCCTATCGCTCGAATCACAACATTGTTTTGGTCAAGCTCCGCAAGTTCCTTTTTCAGATATTCTGTGAGTAATTTCATGAGCACGCCTACTTCATCTTTAGGCCTTCGCCAGTTCTCTGTAGAAAATGCATAAACTGTCAAAACTTCAATTTCCAGCTTAGAACAGGTCTTAACAATTTTGCGTAAGGCCTCAACACCTGCCCGATGCCCCATTGAACGAGGTAGTGCTCGTTTCTGGGCCCATCGCCCATTACCATCCATAATAATGGCAATATGACGAGGCAGGCGGTCCCTAGCAACCTGGTTCAATGATTCTGCATTATTTTGTTTCCAAGGTTTGAACCACATCATCCCACCCCCTACTCGATGTTCGTAGTTCGATATTCGTTGTTCGAAATTCAAACTACAAGCTTCGGACTACGAATCACGAACCTTGAAAAGACCCCTATTTGATATTCGTAATTCGTACTTTCGTGGTTCTTAATTTGAGTATCGAACCACGAACTACGAATATCGAACAACGAGTAGGGGTCTAAGGTTGCCTAGGCGAAAATTTTTCATGCGCTATAACGATGTCCAGGCGGTCATCAAATTCTCTGACGCGGACAACTCGGATACTTCCCCACGCTTCCATTTTACCATGAGGTCGCGTAATTTGGAAAGCGTAAGGTTTACCCGAACGTTTAACTTCAATTTCAACTTCATTCCAGTCTCGGCCGAGCCAAGCGTCCATCATACTTCGGTGATTTCACTTTCCTTCGTTTCCATCACGTGTTCAATTTCTTTGATAATCTTATCGGTCATCTTCTGAACATCTTCTTGAGCCCGCTTGATGTCGTCTTCGGAGGCATCGTGGTCTTTCTCCAGTTTCTTGAGCTTATCATTCACATCGCGGCGTACGTTACGGACCGCAACACGAGCTTCTTCCGCCTCTTTTTTCACTTTTTTCACCAATTCCGCACGTCGCTGTGCTGTGAGTTGGGGAATGATGAGACGAATCACCGTGCCATCACTTGACGGATTTAGCCCCAAATCTGATTTCATAATTGCTTTCTCAATGGCAGGAAGAACGGACTTATCCCAAGACTGGATCACTAACATTCTTGGTTCGGGTGTAGAGATATTCGCCAGCTGGTTTATGGGCGTTGGAGTTCCATAGTATTCGACCATAACCTTGTCTAAGACACTAGGATTCGCACGGCCCGCGCGGATTGTGGCGTATTCTCTACGTAACGCGTCAACCCCTTTATGCATCCGTTCCTCCGCGTCTTTAATCACCTCAGAGATCATTGACTATCCCTCCCAACATATGTTCCAATAGATTCACCCATGATAACACGATGAATATTACCCTCATTCGTGAGGTCAAACACTATAACCGGGATATCATTATCCATACAAAGTGATGTCGCAGTAGAATCCATCACTCCCAAACCTTTGCTCAGGACATCCAGATAACTCAATCGATCAAATCTCTTGGCTTGAGGATTCTTGAGCGGATCGGAATCATAGACTCCATCCACTCGTTTGGCCATTAAAATGACATCTGCCTCAATCTCAGCTGCTCTCAAAGCAGCTGTCGTATCGGTCGAGAAGTATGGATTACCTGTTCCAGCTGCGAAAATCACAATGCGTCCTTTTTCCATATGGCGAATGGCTCGACGACGAATATAGGGCTCAGCAACTTGCCGCATTTCTATTGCAGATAAGACGCGAGTATCTGAACCAGCTTTTTCCAAGGCATCCTGTAAGGCCAAGGCATTCATCACTGTCGCTAACATACCCATGTAATCAGCTGTTGCCCGGTCCATACCTTGAGCACTACCAGCAATGCCGCGCCATAAGTTTCCGCCACCAACGACTAGGCAAACTTCAACCCCCATACTTCTAATTTCGGCCACTTGCTGCGCAACAGTAACTAGCATGTCATGTTGCAACCCAAAGCCCTGAGAACCAGCAAGTGCTTCCCCGCTTATCTTAAGGACAACTCGTTCATACCGTGGTTTTTCCATGGATTAACCTCCATCAAACTAATTCTATGCCTAGAGAGCGAAACCTCTCAGATTCGAAAAAGAGAACACCGGGGTGTTCTCTAAATAGATTGTCTAGGTTTGATTTATCGATTTATTTCTTTCATAACATCGGCTGCAAAATCATCTTGTCGTTTCTCAATTCCTGCACCAAGCTCATAACGAGTAAACCGGCGAATAACAATACGTTCACCAATTATGGCCGTTTTGTCAAGAACTAAGTCGTGAATGCTCTTGTCAGGATCTTTGACAAAAGGCTGTTCCATTAAACAAACTTCTTTGTAAAATTTCTCAATTCTACCTTCAACCATTTTCTCGATGATTTTCTCCGGTTTGCCTTCATTAAGAGCTTGCGCTTTCAAAATGTCTCTCTCATGTTGGAGTACTGCTGCTGGAACATCTTCTTTTGTCAGATATTGTGGGTTCGCTGCTGCAATATGCAACCCAAGATCGCGAACTAATACTTTAAATTCATCTCCACGAGCCACAAAGTCTGTCTCACAGTTTACTTCGAGCAATACACCAATTCGTCCTCCACCATGGATATAGGACTCAACCGTTCCTTCTGCTGCAACACGACCTTCTTTTTTCGCGGCGGCTGCGAGTCCTTTCTCCCGAAGAAAATCACAAGCCTTTTCTGTATCACCATTACACTCGACAAGTGCTTTTTTGCAATCCATCATACCAGCACCAGTACGTTCCCTGAGCATTTTAATTTGAGCTGAGCTTACGTCTGCCATACTTACCCCTCCTATAATTCGATGCACGATGCACGATAAGTAAAATTAGTTGAGCTATAGTTCGATGTACTTTGCTCGATGCGCTATGTTCGAGGCAATCTGCGATATTTTATGCCTCTGCACGTATAGAGGTCCGAGGCGCGATATTCGAACCTCGAACCTTCATTAAAACTATATTCACGAAGCACTATGCGTGGTAATCGAACCTCGTGCTTCATATATCGATTTTAGCCTTCGGCTACTTCCCCAGATTCCTCAACCTCATCTAGGTTGCCTTGTTGCCCTTCAATAATCGCATCAGCCATCTTCGCAGTGAGCAACTTGACAGCACGAATTGCATCATCATTAGCTGGAATGACAACATCAATTTCATCAGGATCGCAGTTTGTATCAACAATTGCTACAATTGGAATATGCAAACGACGTGCTTCTGCAACCGCAATACGTTCTTTACGTGGATCTACGATAAACAACGCGTCAGGAAGCTTTTTCATGTTCTTGATGCCGCCTAAGAAGCGCTCCAGTTTTTCCATCTCATGACGAAGCGCGGAAACCTCTTTCTTGGTAAGCACTTCAAATACGCCTTCTGCCTCCATCCGTTCCAAAACACGCAAACGGTCGACACGTTTTTGGATCGTTTGGAAGTTTGTCAGCATACCACCGAGCCAACGCTCGTTCACAAAATACATACCGCAACGTTCAGCTTCATCTTTGACAGATTCTTGGGCTTGCTTCTTAGTACCTACAAACAACATGGTACCGCCTTCAGTAGCAAGGTTCCGAACAAAATTAAAAGCTTCATCAACTTTCTTTACGGTTTTTTGGAGATCGATAATGTAGATTCCATTCCGCTCCGTAAAAATATAACGAGCCATTTTCGGATTCCAGCGTCGCGTTTGGTGTCCAAAGTGAACACCCGCTTCTAATAATTGTTTCATCGAAATAACTGCCATTGTGTTTAAAACCTCTTTCTTGTTTGTTTTTTCCTCCGCAAGTTCATCTCATAACGCCCCCTGCCTCCCGACAGGGAACTGGCGCTATAATCCCATTGCGTGTGTCATTAAATCACACTGACTACAGAATAGCACATTCTACAATTCATTGCAAACCTATTTATTCAAGCCCACATAACTCTGAAGGTTAGAACGTAAGCCGTACTTCTGAATAAAATTTTCCAAGTCACTCATAAGTTCGGGAAAGGGGAAATAGAATTCGCTCACGTAATAAAACTCATCATTCGCACGAATCTGAGCAACTTCCTGCCCTTTTCCATCGAAATAAAACGCAACTCTTCGAATATCCTTTGGTTCTAAGATGTGCTCCCCAAGCAACGATTGAAAGACAATTTGCTCCTCTTCTATTTGCACATGTTTACTTTTGCCAATAACCCACAAGGCTAGGATTCCCAGCCCGGAAACAACATAGATTCCGATAAGCACCCTTAGTTCCATGGTCGGCAACTTTCTAAAGAAATGCACACTACCCATAATAAGGGGATAGAGGATCAGAAACATGAGGCCTGGCACAATAAGCGGTCTCAGTTGGTAAACGTAATCATGTTCATCCATGAAATTACCCTCCTGTAAATAGAAGTCAGAAATCAGATGCCGGATGTGTCAGACGGGGTATTCCCCTTCTGATCTCTGGCCTCCGCCTTCTGACCTCCGTTTTACTTAGTGTGTTTGATATGCTTATCAAGTTCGTCCAGCAAATAATCATTAAGAACTCGGATATAAGTTCCTTTCATGCCTAACGACTTGGATTCAATCACACCGGCTGATTCAAATTTACGCAGTGCATTAACTATGACAGAACGAGTAATCCCCACTCGATCAGCAATCTTGCTGGCTACCAACAGTCCTTCTCCGCCCCCCAATTCGGCAAAGATATGCTCTACTGCCTCTAGTTCAGAGTACGATAGGGTTCCTACAGCAATTTGGACTGCAGCCTTTTTACGAGCTTCTTCTTCTGCGCGTTCCGCCTTTACCCTCAGAATTTCCATTCCTACAACTGTTGCCCCGTATTCGGCAAGCACAAGATCGTCTTCATTAAACTCTACGTCGTATTTAGCTAACACGAGCGTCCCAACGCGTTCGCCTCCACCTAAAACCGGTACAACGGTAGTAAGTTTATTAGTGAAATGACATCGTTCATTAGAATTAAACACACAGCCATTGGCAACCTGACAAGTATTCGTTAAAGTCTCGGTGACTTTCATTAGACCTTCATTATAGCTTTCAGGAAAGCGTTCCGATCTCCTTGCAATTTCCTCCATTGTTCCACAAACAAAATGGTCCATAAAACTATACCCAAGAATTTTCCCTCGTCGTCCCACAATATAGCAGTTGGCAAGCACAGCTTGCTGGAGAACTTTAGCCATTTCCTCAAAATCAACCGGATTTCCAGCAGCACGCTGGATCAACTTATTAATGGTTCTCGTTTTTTCTAACAATGTCGCTTTGTCCATAAGTTTTAGTTATCCTCCTTAAACTTGTTTCATGAGTTATATTATTACTTCAACCATTTATCTACAGGATGTAGCGCGCCAAATCTTGATTTTGAACCACATTACCCAAACGATGCTGAACATATTCGCGATTTATTGTGACAGTGTAATCATCAGGCAGTTCAGAAGCTTCAAACGATAATTCTTCCAGTACTTTTTCGACAATCGTATGCAGTCTTCGGGCCCCAATATTTTCAGTGGAAGAATTCACTTTGTAGGCGACCTCTGCTAATTCATCAATAGCATTCTCTGTAAAATCTACCTTTATTCCTTCAGTTCCCAATAAAGCGCTGTACTGTTTAATTAACGACGATTGAGGTTCTGTGAGAATACGTTTGAAATCAGCTACACTTAACGATTCAAGTTCCACACGAATAGGGAATCTTCCCTGCAGTTCAGGAATGAGGTCGGAAGGCTTGCTGAGATGAAAAGCTCCCGCAGCAATAAACAGGATGTGATCGGTTTTGACCGGTCCATACTTCGTGACGACGGTAGAGCCCTCAACGATCGGGAGAATATCACGTTGTACTCCTCCCCTGGAAACGTCTGAGCTACCCGCGTTTTCGCGTCCTGCAATTTTATCGATTTCATCTAAGAAAACAATTCCCTCATGCTCAGTTCTCCGGATGGCATCTTGAACTGCTTCATCTTGGTCAATCAAGTTTTGAGTTTCTTCATTAATTAAGATTTTCCGTGCCTCGCGTACGGTAACTTTTCTCTTTTTGTGCCGCTTAGGGAGCATCCCAGACATCATATCCTGAATATTCAAGCCCATCTCCATCATGTTGTTGTTACCTAACATATCGGAAAGTGGTGTATTTTCTTCAACAGATATCTCAATAACATGCTCTTCTAGTTCCCCAAGACGCAAACGGTCCGCCACTATCTTGCGCTCTTGTTCAATTTCCGGAGTCACGTCAATTTTCTTTTCTTGCTCTGATCCCTGCCCGAACAACATCTGAAAAGGATTGCTTGATGAACTCTCCGAGCGTTTTTCTGGAACCAATAACTCAACCAAACGTTTCTCGGCATTGATCGCCGCCTGCGCCTCAACCTTATCTGCACGCTCCACCTTCACCATGCGCAAAGCAATTTCGACTAAATCACGAATAATGGCTTCCACGTCCCGGCCCACATAACCAACTTCAGTAAACTTCGTGGCTTCAATCTTAATGAATGGGGCGCGAACAAGCTTTGCCAACCTCCGGGCAATCTCCGTCTTCCCAACGCCAGTCGGACCAATCATCAAAATGTTTTTCGGTATAATTTCTTCTTGCAATTGCTCTGTTAAACAAGAACGTCGATAACGATTACGCAAAGCAACTGCAACAGCACGTTTTGCCGCATCTTGTCCTACAATATAGCGGTCCAATTCACGGACAATTTCACGTGGAGTCAAGCTGTCCATAGTTTCACCCCCTATAACGTTTCTACAGTGATCTGCTCATTAGTATAAACACAAATTGAAGCGGCTACAAGCATCGCTTCACGTACAATTTCCGTAGTAGGCAAATCAGTATGTTTTGCCAAGGCACGAGCAGCAGCTAAAGCATAGTTTCCACCAGATCCGATTGCGGCAATTCCATCGTCGGGTTCAATGACTTCACCTGAACCCGATAAAATCAAAAGGTTTTGGGCATCCGCAACCAAAAGTAGTGCTTCAAGGTTCCTTAGCATTTTGTCGGTTCGCCATTCCTTAGCAAGCTCCACCGCCGCGCGCTGAAGATTCCCATGATACTCCTCCAGTTTTTGTTCAAACTTATCAAAAAGCGTAAACGCATCCGCAACGGATCCCGCAAACCCTGCAATCACTTTTCCATGAAACAAACGACGGACTTTCCGGGCTGTATGTTTCATTACGGTTGCCTGACCAAAGGTCACTTGACCGTCCCCTGCTATGGCTACGTGTTCCCCTTTTTTAACTGCGACTATAGTCGTTGCATGAAACATGATTAACCCTCCCTAATGAAGTTTACTCGCGCATTTTCGGCGTGTCAAGTCAATTGTAGGCAATTTACCCCTTTTTGTGAAAATTTACTTTTTTTCTGGCATACGTAAGTCCTTCGCTCGAGGATGAGATTGAGCATAGACGTCTTTAAGTCGTTCACGAGTTAGATGCGTATAGATTTGAGTAGATGAAAGTTTCTGATGCCCCAGTAACTCTTGGACACTTCGCAAATCAGCTCCACCATCCAACAGATGAGTGGCAAATGAATGACGGAGCATATGTGGATTCACATGTTGTTCCAGGCTAATCTTGGCGACCAATTTGTCTAAAACTCTCCGGACCGACCTATCCGATAGACGCGCCCCCTGATAATTAAGCAAAAGAGCCTGATTGTCATCTGAACGTAATCCCAGATAAACCCTAATTGCCTGAATTGCATAGTTGGTTACCGGGACCACCCTCTCCTTGCTCCCTTTCCCTAGGACCCTGATTAGCCCGCTTTCTAGATCAAGATCCTCTCGATTTAAGCCAATGAGTTCGCTGACCCTTAGCCCAGAGCCATAGAGCAACTCCATAATTACTTGATCGCGTGAACCCAATAGACTTGTACCATCGGGAGCCTTTAACAGCACCTTTACCTGATCTAGATATAGAAAATGCGGGAGTTTACGTCCTAATTTTGGACTTGCTACCCGCTGTACCGGATTTATTAAAAGAATTTCTTTACGACATAGAAATTTGAATAACGACCTTAGCGCAGCAAGCTTACGCGCCATGCTTTTTCTAGCCAATCCATGTTCTGCTAAAACACCTAGAAAACTGCGAACAATATAGACATCAATCATATCCACCATGAGTGATTCGGGTTCCAAACCCTGTTCGAGTGCGGCAAATCGGAAAAATTGACCTAGATCAGTCTGATAAGCAACAATGGTATGCTCTGATCGGTTTTGAGAAGATTGATAACCTGCAAATAAGCTTAACGCTTCATCGACCAGCACTTGCTTACCTCCCTAAATCCTCCCGCCCACAGAACTCCTCAAGAAAAGTCAAAGCGCGTTCAGAAATTTGTCCATTTTTTTCGCGCTTATCCCGTATTCTTTTGGACAAAGGTGGGAGCAATCCAAAGTTTATATTCATCGGTTGAAAACTCTGACTTGGAGAACCCTCCAAATGACGAGCTAACCCCCCCAACGTCGTTTCTGCTGGGAAAACGAGGCCATCTCTCTGATTCAACCGCCGCCAAGCGTTAAGGCCTGCTAGAAGCCCGCTCGCTGCAGATTCAACATATCCTTCAACCCCAGTCATTTGACCGGCAAAGAAAATCGTTGGTTTTGTCTTTAAACTAAAATCTGCTTTAAGTACCTTAGGGGCATTGAGAAAAGTATTTCTATGCATCACACCATAACGCACGAACTCAGCATGTTCCAAGCCGGGAATTAACGAAAAGACCCGTTTTTGTTCCCCCCATTTCAAATGAGTTTGAAAACCTACTAAATTGAAAAGTGTTCCTGCTTGATTTTCCTTACGAAGCTGTACAACGGCGTGAGATTTCCGCCCTGTTCGAGGATCCAACAGTCCAACTGGTTTTAAGGGACCAAACGTCAGAGTCTGGGGACCACGCTTGGCCATCACTTCAACTGGCAGACAGCCTTCAAAAACCTTCCCCTGTTCGAAGCCTTGAACTTCAGCTGTCTCTGCCTCTATCAACGCGTTATAAAACGAGTCGTACTCGTCCTTAGTCATAGGACAGTTTAGATAATCTGCTTCTCCCTTGTCGTAACGAGAAGCCCAAAAAGCCTTGTCTAAATCAATTGATTCAAGCGTGACAATCGGGGCAGCAGCATCGTAAAAGGAAAGTGCTTCTTCTCCGGTTAACCTCCGGATATCTGCCGCTAAATCATCGGAAGTCAAAGGACCGCTCGCCACCACAGTGATTCCTTCTTGCGGTATTTGATGCACTTCCTCCCGATGAACATGTACGTTGGGATGATGTTCTAATCGTTGGGTAATCTCACTCGAAAATAGTTCTCGATCGACTGCCAAAGCTCCACCCGCGGAAACAGCATTATGATCTGCTGCCCCCATAATGAAGGACCCTAAACGGCGCATTTCTTCTTTTAATAGCCCCACAGCGTTCTCTAAACCAGCCCCTCGTAACGAGTTGCTGCAAACTAGTTCTGCAAACTGGTCGGTTTGATGTGCGGGAGTCGTTTTATGCGGACGCATTTCATATAGGTCGACCCTTACCCCGCGCTCAGCCAGCTGCCAAGCGGCCTCTGAACCTGCGAGGCCTGCTCCGATGACAGTTATAGATTGCTGCATGTGTCCATTCTCTCCTTATCTCAATAGAATCCGTTCAACCAAAATCTAGCTTTCTTCAATCATTTTTGTATAACGGCATTCCGGATTTGTACATACATATTTTTTTTGTCGTTTTGAAGATTTAATCACCATTAACTGCTGACACTCTGGGCATGGTTCAGGAGCTGGCATTTCCCAAGATACAAAATCACAATCTGGATATGAACTGCAGCCGTAAAACTTACGCCCCTTTTTTGAGCGACGGATCACAAGTGGTTTCGTGCATTTTGGGCAATTCGCACCCACTTCTTCAAGCAGTGGTTTCGTATTTCGACAGTCTGGAAATCCAGGACACGCTAAAAATTTACCATAACGTCCCATCTTGATCACCATATTCCGTCCACATAGGTCACAAATTTCTTCGGAGACTTGATCCTCAATTTTAACCTTGCCAATCTGTTCTTCAGCATAGGCTAAGGTCACTGCGAATGGCGTGTAATAGTCTTTGACCACAGACTTCCATGGTGCGCTACCTTCCTCAATTAGATCAAGCTTCTCTTCCAAGTTAGCCGTGAACTCCAAATTTAAAATATCCGGAAAATATTCTTTAAGTAAGGTTATCACGATATCTCCAAGTTCTGTAGGTAGGAGTTGTTTCTCCTCTTTAACTACATAACCTCGAGTTTGAATTGTTTCAATAGTTGGTGCATATGTACTCGGTCTTCCAATACCTTCTTCCTCCATTTTACGAACGAGAGAAGCTTCCGTAAATCGAGGCGGCGGTTCAGTGAAATGTTGTTTCTCTTGAATTTTGACAAGCTTAAGTATTTCTCCTGAAGAAACGGAAAGCGTCAATGAATTCTGTTCCTCATCAACAGTCTCCTCTTCATCTTTTCCTTCTTCATACACAGCTAAAAACCCAGAAAAACGGACCGTTGTAGCATTCGCCCGAAATAAGTAGTCACCCACCACGACATCGACCGTCAAGGTATCCGTGATTGCTACACTCATCTGACTCGCAATAAAGCGCTCCCAAATCAACCGATATAATCGTAACTGATCTCGTGACAAAATGCCCTTTAACAAATCCGGAGTCCGTAAGGGCAGTGTCGGGCGGATCGCTTCATGCGCTTCCTGCGCTCGTCCTTTATTTGCGAACTGGCGAGGTTCAGGAGGATAATAATCGTTCCCATAGTGTGACAGAATCCATTCTTTAGCCTCATCCTGGGCAGTTTCGGCGATCTTGACAGAATCTGTACGCATATAAGTGATTAAACCGACGGTTCCTTCTTTACCTAGGTCAAGACCCTCATACAATTGCTGTGCTAACATCATCGTGCGTTTCGGCGAAAAACTCAATTTGCGATGAGCTTCTTGCTGCAAGCTACTCGTTATGAAGGGCGGTGCAGGGAGCTTTTTCTTTTCTTTCGTACGGACATCGGAAACATGAAAATCTTTTCCAGCGATATCTCCTAGAATGATTTCCATTTCAGCTTTCGAGGAAATAGCAACTTTTTGCCCAGATTTCTTTAACAGCTTGGCCAAGAATTTCCCTCCGGTCGCTTGAAGATTAGCTGTTAGACTCCAATACTCTTCCGAAACAAAAGCTCTAATTTGCTCTTCCCGATCGTCAATTAAGCGTACAGCTACGGATTGAACTCGGCCTGCGCTTAACCCTTTCTTAATTTTCCGCCAGAGCAAAGGGCTTAACTGATAACCGACTAAACGATCCAAAACTCGGCGGGCTTGCTGGGCATCCACCCGATCCATATCAATCTGTCGAGGATGCTTTATAGCCGCCTGTATTGCCCCTTTGGTAATCTCATGAAATTCAATTCGATTCTTATCACCCGAGTTAAGTCTCAACAAATGGGAAAGATGCCAAGCTATAGCTTCTCCCTCACGGTCCGGGTCAGAAGCCAAGAACACTTTATCTGCCCCTTTAGCCGCTACTCGTAAATCTTTGATTAAATCTCCTCGCCCGCGAATCGCAATATATTTCGGTTCGAAGTCGTGTTCTAAGTCAACACCCAATTGACTTTTCGGCAGATCCCGTAGATGTCCCATTGAAGCTTTAACCGTGTAACGGCTTCCCAGGAATTTACTGATTGACTTCGCCTTGGCGGGCGACTCTACAATTACTAACGTTTTTGACATAAATTCACCTCAAATAAACTTAAAGACACACTTACTCGAAGTTCGAGGTTCGAGGCGCGATGCGCGAAGTTCGAACTCGAATTATTAAAGAAGACCAAGGGTTACGAGATAAAGTTTGTATCATTCCTAATATTACACTTATTTCCAATTTCAATTATTCTAAGCATAATGGTTGAACGTTGGTAAAACTAAGCCCTATCTTAACGTCTTTTTCATAGTATGTCTAGCACTCTCGGGCTAATACATAATGTTGGCCTGGTAATTGTTTGACTTTTCCTCCTAATTGTAGCTCTAATAAAGCCAGCGAAATGGTGGATACTGGCAATGTTGAATGGATAGCAATTTGATCAATATGCAGAGGGACATCGCTTAACTGCTGTAGAATTGACAGATGATCCAATTCGGCAGGATGCACCGTTTCTTTAGGTAAAAGTTCTTTGTTCAATGAAATTTGGGTCGCATATTTGGACCATGCCGGTAGCTCATTACAAATATCTTCGATCCTTTCCACTATTTTTGCTCCCTGGCGTATTAAATGATGAGGCCCCCGGCTCACTGGACTAAAGATCGGCCCTGGGACTGCAAATACTTCTCGTCCTTGGTCCAAAGCAAAATCAACTGTAATCAAAGCTCCGCTTCTTTCCGCTGCTTCCACGACCACAACCCCATAAGAACACCCGCTAATCAATCGATTACGCGCAGGAAAATGCAACGCATTCGGTGGAGTACCGGGCGTAAATTCACTAATTAAAGCGCCTTTTTCTAAAATGTCTTCAGCTAGGCGCTGGTTTTCCAAAGGATAAATTCGGTCAAGACCACAGCCAAGAAAAGCCCAAGTCGTCCCCTGACTGTCGAGAGCGCCTTGATGAGCAGCAGTATCAATCCCTCTGGCGAGACCACTGGCAATGACAATCCCTTTAGCTGCAGCGTCACGCGCCAAGACTCGTGCTGCAGATTTACCATAAGTGGTCGCTTGGCGTGAGCCTACAAAAGCTAACACCTCTGCATCACCTCGAAGATACCCCCGATAATAGAGCAGAGGGGGTGCCCCCGCCAGCTCAAGTAACAGATGGGGATAATTACTTTCATCCGGCGTGATCAGCATAATTCCCTGTTGACTCAGTGCCGCTCCAATCTCCTGAGGATCAATGTCTTTTCTTACCTTTAAAATTTCTCTAATCCATTTTTCCTGATTAGCAACTTGAAGATAGCTGCTTTGTGGAGCCTCCCATGCTTTTACTGCACTACCGAAGTGAGCAATAAGCTGCCGTAAATGTTGACTTCCTACACCTTTAATCGTGCGGAAAGCCGCTCGAATAATCTTTTCCTCTTCTATCCCCATGCATATTCCCTCCCTTGCCCTCCTTTTCGGGACAAAAGGATGTATCTCCTGCGTAGAGAATTGTCGAATATTCTTGTTTTAGGTGAAATAGTGCAGCAAAAACAATGTAGTCCACAGTTTTTCAACTCGTATTGGCTTCATAACTTTGATGGTAAATTGTGCTTTACTTACCTCTATGCTCCTTTGGCCCGTTTGGTTGTCCGTTTTCGAGGGGTCAAGGTAGATTTCGGTTTCTCAACGCTAAGTTGATCTTCGACTGACGTTACACTCTCAACTGGTGCTTTTGGAGCTTCTGATAACACTGGCTTGTCTACGTTTGATGCTTCAGTAGTCGCCAGTTTACCCTTTTCTTTTTCCGTCAGCGCAATACTTGCTCGCAGGGCTTCCATAAGATCGACTACTTTTCTTCCTTTTTCTGGAGCCTCTACTTTAAAGTTCTGACCTGTTACTCTGCTTTCGATTAATTCCGACATTTGTTCATGTAACTCATCGTGATATTTTTCAGGATCAAAGGGACGCGCTAAATTATCAATTAATTGACGAGCCATTGTCAATTCTGTTTCTGTCGGAACAACCCGCTCCCAGACTGTATCCATATGGCGGATTTCCTGCGGATAATACATCGTTTCCATCACAAGGCCTTGTTCAAAAACACGTAGACAAGCCAAATGCTGTTTGGAACGCATAGTTACCCGTGCCAAAGCGACTTTCCCACTCTCCTCCATAGCCTGACATAGTAAACGATAAGCCTTCTGGGCAGTTTCTTCAGGGGATAAATAGTATGATTTTTGATAATATATAGGGTCAATCTCTTTTAAATCAATAAAATCAAGAATATCAATTGAGCGGCTCATAGGTTGTTCCAGCGCAGCAAGATCCTCATCATTTAAAACAACATACTGGTCTTTATCGTATTCGTATCCCTTAATTAAATCTGCAGCTTCAACTTCCAGATCACAGGATGGGCATTTCTTGATCGAACGAATCCTGTGGTGGCAGTCTTTATGAAGATAATTAAACTTAAACTCCTTAGATTCTGTAGCCGCATGCATTTTAACCGGAACATTAACCAAACCAAAACTGATTGATCCCTTCCATAACGTATGCATTTAACATTCCTCCCGACTTTAGTGTAAACATGAAAAGGTTTATTAATGCAACCACATTAAAGACCTCCCTAGAAAGACAAAAACTCTGTTCTTTATTGAACAAAGTTAATAAATTCTCCTTATTGGGGTATAGTTAATTATACAGTTATTACTTGACTTCATCATAAACAAATCTCAAATTAATTATACTGTGGTATCAATGATAATTTTATGGTTACTCGTTCCTACTTTACCAAGAAAATTCGAGTTCTTTCACACATACTATCTTGGACATCAAGCTATACTAATATCACTTTCATCAACAGTGTTGTTGAAAGAAACTGTCCAATCGGAAGGAGGATTCTCATGTCAAGACAACGTAAAAGCATCATGTCTTACGAGTTGAAGGAACAAATTGCTCAAGAGTTAGGTTTTGCGGGGACCCTTCGCCAAGAAGGATTTGGAGGGGTTTCTTCAAGAGACTGTGGCAACATGGTGAAAATGGCCATTGAAATGGCAGAACGCAAACTCCCCGGGAACAACCCTATGTAACAATGTGGTTTGAATCTCACTTTAAAAGCCGAGCAATATTTATCTTGCTCGGCCTATTTAATCTTCAGTATCATTACTAAAATACATTTTAGATATACTACCCTTACGCTAAAACCATTAGCTTAAAGAATAAACACTAGCTTCGAAGGGTCTAACCTCTATTTCTAATGCGAAATTTGTGCTACTGTAGTTGCTGATCAATAATTGACTCTCCTGATATCTGATATCTTCAGAGAGATTTAAGCACTTAACTTCTGCAGAGAAATTAAGAATGACAAGTATCTTCTCTTCGCTGTTATTCCCGAAAATGTCCTTTTCAGCCTTTTGTATTTCTGCGAGCTTCTTTTTTCCACAGCCCGGAACTCTTCTTAATTTGGGAACACGTAAATATACATAGAGATGTTCATCATTTGGACATAGGAGACGGTAATCCCCATAAATGAGAACAGCTTTTTCTTTTCTAAGCTTAATAAGTTGACGATAATAGTGAAAAACTGAGTCTGGGTTTGCTAAATTTTCTTCGACATTAACCTCAGGATAATTAGGATTTAAATTAATCCATGGTTTACCCGCCGTAAAACCTGCATGCTCTGAGTTGTTCCATTGCATAGGTGTGCGTGCATTATCCCGACTGCGCGCATGTATTATGTCCATAACTTGCTCCATCTTAATTCCGGCGGCAATGGCTTCTTTATAAAAATTGAGTGTATCAATATCCCGGTAATATGAGATATCAGGGAATTTGACGTTAGTCATCCCAATCTCTTCACCTTGGTAAATATACGGTGTTCCCTGTAAAGTATGAAGCATTGTTGCCAGCATTTTGGCAGACTGTACCCGAAACTTATGGTCATCTCCAAAACGGGATACAGCACGCGGTTGGTCATGATTATTGAGGAATAGACTATTCCAACCAATTCCTTCAAGAAAATCTTGCCAATCACTGATAATCCTTTTGAAATCAATAAGTTTCCAAGGTACTATTTTCCATTTATCTCCGTCGCCATAGTCCAGTTCTAATAGTTCGAACAAAAACACCATACTAAGTTCATGACGATCTTCACCGACCAAAAGCTCAGCCTTTTCACAATTCACACCCGGAGTCTCACCCACTGTCATAATATCAAACTTTGAGAGAACCTTTGCATGCATCTCCCGTAGAAAATAGTGTAGACGCGGTCCATTACGGTAATAATCTCTTCCCCACTGATAAGGTCCCTCTTTAGCTCCGGAGGCATCGGGCAGTCCTTCAGCCTTGGAAATTAGATTAATAACATCCATCCTGAAACCATCTATCCCTTTTTTCAACCACCAAGTCATCATATCATAAACATCATGACGTAAAGCTTTGTTCTCCCAGTTGAGGTCCGGCTGTCTATCGGAGAATAGATGGAGATAATATTCTCCCGTTATTGGATCATATTCCCAGGCTGAACCTCCAAATTCCGAAGCCCAGTTATTTGGTTCCCTGCCATTGTCTTGACCTTTTCGCCAAATGTAATAGTTTCTGTAAGGATTATCTAGCGAAGAACGAGAAGCCACGAACCAAGGATGTTCATCAGAAGTGTGGTTAACTACAAGATCCATGATCAACTTCATACCTCGTTGATGAACTTCGTTTAATAACTCTTCCCAGTCATCCATTGTGCCAAATCCGTCCATTATTTTATAATAGTCACTAATGTCATATCCGTTATCATAATACGGGGACTTATACACTGGACAAAGCCAAATAATGTTCACCCCGAGAAACTGCAGATAATCGAGCTTTTGGATGATTCCCTTTAAATCCCCGTTCCCATCAGCATTGCTATCCAGAAAACTACGCGGATAAATCTGATAAACTGTACCCTCTTTCCACCAAGCTTTTTGCATCTTAGGCACCCCTTGAAGTCGTTGATATAGTAAATGTATCGTTAGCCTCATCCGGCGAAATGCCATCAAATTTTTGCAAAGACTCGAGTTCCACTAAGGCTAAAATAGCTTCTGCAATCTGTTTTTCTCGTTCGGTCATTTTCTTCCTCCAAACCAGCCTTTATTCTATTTCCCTTGTGCTAGGTGATTTAACCAACCTCGCTAGTAATTCCAATATTTCCTCATAATTATGCATATGAACGCTGGTAAGTGACTGTGCGCCTGCCCGACCCATATTCAATATTCGTCTTCAGCATCACAAAGAAATCTATCCGGTTCATATCACCTGTAGCCAATATAGAAACCATAATTCTTCCTTTTCAACTTGTTTTCAAACAACCAAGGACCGCATTTTTCGGCATTTTTACTGACAACTTAATTTTTGTCATTTGTCTAACTCCTTAAACACACGTGGTTTCATTATTTAATAGATTAATTCTATTGCCTCACGATCCATAGTTTCAACGGGCTTAGGGCCAGCAATGTTACCCTTGACTTCACGTCGATTTTTTGTTGCTATCTCCTTTTTTTGTGCCATAGTAATATAACAAAGCCCGTACCCTAAGATTGAAAACAAGGAGGCCGTTACAAAAAAATCAAAGTCCATTAATGAATACCCTCCTCCCCAGAATTCGTTTTTAAAATAGTTCATTAACACTAGAGGTCATTTCTCATTATCATAAGACATAACTTTAGCACCGTTGGCAAGAAATGCTTTCTCCCAATTATCGACATAAGATCCTGTGGCCCACTCAGCCATAACCACAGTTTCTCCAATGTTCATGTCGATTTTAGTCAATGGCTCACTATCTAGTAAATCAGCACTGATTCCGTAGACATATAGCTTACTTTTCGTTATAACCAGGGCAATATCACGATTGGGCGAGGTAAAAGCATCCATAGCGTCTGGAATTCGGTCTTTAATGTTCTGCCAACTTAAGCACAATGTATCATAATAAGTCAATTTAGCTGGAGGAATCAGATTAACGTTGTAGTCCATATAGTGAAGTTTACCTTCGTTTTGATAGTTAATTCTTCCTTGGAGGTACCAATGCCCATTTTTTCGGGTGAGCCCAAAATTCTCCTCAAATTTATCCTCATCGACCAAGCTAATCCCTTCATTGCTTAAAACTCTGAGGGGCCGGGCTCTGGCGCTTCTATAAGCAGTTAACCCGTTGGTCCCCAGTAAATCTGACAGCTTGATTCCACTTGATGCAGAGATTTTATCCACGGGTAGTACCTGCAAATGCTTAATGTCCCTTGAATCGTTTTCTATAGCCACGTAATCATTGCCAACATAATCAATTGTTTTAATAAAAGTCCCTTTATCAACTATTTTCTGATTAATTCCCATAACCCGTTCTTGCTTAACTGGTATCTTGGTAGTAACGTCGTGAGCTGATAGTTCATTTTCTATTTTTGTTCCATTCAGGGCATTACGCACCTGAAGCTCCCAAAAGCCACTACTACGCGGGAAGAAAATATTATTATCCGTTAAAACCGAATGCAACTTTTTATTGTCCGCTGCTATCCACAATGTCTGATACTTGAAGTCATTCTCTAGTCCGCTGTTGCTATCTGACTCTGACGGTACTCTAAGCCCTACCAGAACACCCGATGTTCCCGGCTTGCTCTGATCGTTTGTATTAAATTCATTGGGGTTGGCCGTTGCTAAAGAATTATCCACCTGATCCGAAACTTTTTGGAGGTAGAGCGCATTGTTTTGGATAAAGCCTATAATCTTTGAATCATCAATTTTCATAAATTCACCCAAGAAATTCTCTGCTGCAGATACAGTAATGACATCAACTTCTTCACTTTCGGGCACTAAGGTGCTTGAAAGATTTAGATATTTAGTCATTAGATAATCTGTAGAATTTACCTTTTTGATCTTATAGGTAGGATTGCTCCAGACATAATCACCCAACATGGCTGCGTTCTGTGTAAATTGAGCGCTTTCACCTACCCAGTTTTGATTACCCTCACTGGAGTTCCCACTGCTCTTCAAGTCTTGGATTACCGTCCATTTCCCTTCCAGCGCGCAAACGGTTTTAAGCGGCGGGATGATTTTACCCGCTGTTGTCCAGGAAAGATTGGTACATCCACTGAGCAAGAGGAGCACAAGACCGACAATCAACACCTTATAGATCCTAACCACAGGAACTCGCCCCTTTAATTAGGTTAATGACAACGACTGTCCCTTGATTAACCTCACTGGTGATTTCCAACGTACCACCCATTAAATTAACAATCTCCTCGCAAATTGATAGCCCGATTCCATTTTTGGAGCGTGAACTTTTCCCTTTATAAAACTTTTCTTTAACCATAGGTAGCTCGTCATCTGCTATTCCGCAGCCAGTATCCGTAATTGTAAAAATAAACCCTTCATTTTGAATCTCAACATTAAAAGTAATCCAGCCGCCCGCAGACGTAAAATTGAAAGCATTGTCCAAAATATTAATAAATAACTGTTTGAGCCTATTGGAATCTGTGATTAGGGATGGCAGATATTCCGGGTATTGGACGGTAAAATTGACTTTTTCTCGCACTGCCCTTGGGGTTAGTTGTTTGTGGATATATTCCATAAGATTGACCATGTTGATCTCTTCGTTTTGCAGCTTGATTCGGCCAGAGACAAACTTGGAAAAATCCAATAGTTCTTCCACCATATGAGTTAATCGTTCACTTTCTTTGGCAATAATACCTAGACCGTCATTTAGCATCTCTTTCTGTTGGAATTTTTCGTTTTGTAAAGTAATTGCCCAGCCCATAATCGATGTCAGTGGAGTTCGTAGCTCATGCGAAACCGACGAAATAAAATCATTTTTCAACTGTTCTTTTTTTACAATTTCATCAGCCATATAGTTCAGCGTATCCGAAAGCTTGCCGATCTCATCTTCATGGGTTTTCTCACTCCGGGCCTTAAAATTGCCTGCTGCCATTTCTTGAGCCGCCTCCGTTACTTCCTTTAATGGTACAATAATTGTATTGGCTAAAAAGATGCTTATGAAGCCAACAATAAAAACTACCACTAAACCTATGGAAATAAAAATATACGCTGTATTTTGTATATCCTGATCAACGGCACTCAAAGAAGTGATAAAACGTAAAGCCCCCACTATTTGATTATTGGCTGTTAAAGGATAAGCAACAGCCATGACCTTTTGTCCATTTAATGTTCCAATCCATCTCCCAGTTTTACCATTTAAGGCATCTTGGATATCATTAACGTCTACATTTCCCGCTGGGATCACACCCAGCGAGTCCATCACAATGTGGCTATCTTGATCTACAATCTCGACTTCAGCATTACTTTGATTCCAGAATGCATCAACATTATAAAGAACGTTTTCCTGCAGAGAGGTGTCCGAAAAATACTTAGCATACAAAACAGCCGAGATCTTGATCTGGTTTGTGAGACTACCTTCCAAACTGCCATAGTAATTTTGCCGAACCGTATAAATAAGTAGTACCTCAAGTATCGTAACTGTGATGATAATGACGACCATAAAATTAGCAGTCAGTCTTGCTCTAATACCTTTCATTTAAGACTCCTGTTGCCATCGATACCCAGAACCCCAAACTGTTTTAATATAGTTTGGTTGAGATGGATTGGCCTCAATTTTTTCCCTCAAACGCCTAATATGCACATCCAATGTTTTAGTATCACCAAAATAATCTTCCCCCCAGACAGCATTTAACATTTCATTACGCTTTAAAGCCTTCTCCGGATTCTCCATAAACATCTTCAATAAAGCAAATTCCGTAGGAGTTAACTCAATCTCGATATCATTTTTAAAAAATTTATTGGCAGTAATATCCAAATACAATTCTCGATAACTAAGTACCTGTTTTGTTTCCTTAAGTCCCGCCTTACGCCGGAGCACTGCCTTTATTCGGGCAATGAGTTCAAAAGGATTAAACGGTTTTACCATATAATCATCCGCACCAAGTTCCAATCCAAGAATTTTGTCAGTATCCTGCCCCTTTGCAGTCAGCATAATTACCAACGTTTCAGGCATAGTTTCCCTGATCTGTTGGCAGACTTCTAGCCCACTAATGCCTGGTAACATAAGATCCAGCACTACCAGCTCAGGGATGAACCCCTTAAGCATAGCGATAGCTTCCTCACCAGTAGCAGCTTCACCTACCTGGTATCCTACAGCACTAAGGTTGAGTGTTATAAAGCGTCGGATTGATTCTTCATCTTCAACTACCAGTATTTTTACCTTTTTCTCGTTCATCGGATCACTCCATTTATTGGGCATTACAGGTTATTCATTCCTGCCTCTTTATTGTAAACCAACTAAGGCGTCATAGGTAACTTTTCTGTTACCTTAATTATGCAAGCCCTCAGGAAAGACAATAGGCCGAACATGAGGGCCCAATACTCCAAATGTAAAACCTTGTTTTTTTAACAGGCCAATAATAGTGGGGAGCGCTTGAATTGTCGTATTTTTACCAGCAAGATCATGCATCAAAATAATCACCCGGGTTTTCCCTTGCGTTTGTTGTTCAATATTATGGATTAACAGATTTTCTGGTACTAAACTGGCATCAGTATCCCCTGAGTCAATGTTCCAGTCCTCCATTAGATAGCCTGCTTCATCTACAGCGTTAAAATAATTAATATTAAAATGACCTACGGTTCCACCTGGGGCACGAATTATTTGTGGACGAATTCCAATAGTATTATAAATTATATCCTCTGCTTTCTTCACATCCGATAAAAATGGCTCTGACCCCTTATACACTTCGGCCATAATATGGGAATATGTATGGTTACCAATCGCATTCCCCTGTAAATATTCTGCCTTTAATAAATCTGGATTAAGTTCAACTTGCTGACCAACATCAAAGAAAGTGGCTTTAACATTTTCTTTTGCTAAAATAGCGAGAATCTTGGGAGTTGTGCTGGGGTATGGGCCATCGTCAAAGGTCAAATAAGCTACTTTCTCAGGTTCAGGCTGGAATTGACGTGGACGCATAGCTAAGCCTGGTGCCGTAGGAGGATTTCCAGCAGCATCGTAATAGGAATGAATGGGCGTTCCCGGAGATCCTGGGGATGGAGTAGGCAACAAATCCACGAACATCACTGGGACTTGTAGCCCTGTTACTGATTGAGTCTTGGTGGTTTGCATCTCAGAATTCTCAACCGGAGACGATGAACTCGTGACTGAAGATTGGGACTGAGCCCTTTCATTTTGGGCCTTGGTACTCTCTGATTGAGTTTGGGATTCCTTTGTTTGAGTCTGAGTTTCCTCTATACGAGTTTGAGCCCCTTCAGGTAACAACTGGCCTTTGCCAGTTTGGGATGAAGATTCTGTGGTTAAAGACTCCCCATTATTAGATTGTGAAAAATTTGGAGCCGTCTCAGTTACCTGATTTGTGGCTGTTGGACTGGCGGACATAGACTTTAGATCCTTACTCAACGACATCGCATCGTACTGCAGAATTATTGGTTGTGTAGCCATGCTCCAATACGGAAATACTCCGACAAGCAAGGCACTAAAACTAAGAAAGCACACCGTAAATATCGTAGTGCTTACTAATTTCATTCTAGACATGCTCTCTCTCCTTTTTCTCCGCATCTTCTCTCAACTTCTAAAAAGACTTGAATCGTGATACTTCTACATTACACTTTATAACTCAATATTTTTTTACAAAGTTCTTAATAATAGTTACAAAATAGTTAAGAAAATATAAGAAAGACCGACATCGCGGTCTTTCTTATATTTTCTTAACTATTTATATTTTTTAGATGAGAATTCAGATTATTACTCAGTCATCCACATTTTCACAACCAAACCAACCTCAACAATCGGTTAGCCAATCGATTTTGAATTTACATGTTAAAGAAGATTCTTACCAAATAGAACAGAGCATGTTACCATTTCATATAGTAATTCTTTGGAAGCTCAACCGCATAGGTATGAACTAAAGCGTAAGCAGCTTCTGCTCTTGTTACCGTCTTATCCGGCTGCACGTAATCTCCCTCAATACTTAGAATCCCCAGCCCCCAAGCCAAAGCAATATAACCTAATGAATCCGATTGAATTATCTTAGCATCAACAAACGGAACACTATAAATTCCTTTAATCTGAGCGGATGCCTCCATATTAATCAGCCGAATCATAAATTTGGACAGAGATGCTCTGTCTATATAAGAACCTAGTTTCAAATCCTCCTGAAGCCAGTTACGATCTTTGGCAATCTTCAGAATATCTTGATCGCTTAGATCCCGATCCCGACCATTTCCTCCTGCGATTAACATAGCCCGTAAGAGCGATCCAACGGTGAGTTTTTCATCCGGATGGAAGCAATCACCATATTCCTCGAATGCTCCAGCAAGGCCCATAATACTTATTTCTTTTTCCGCGAAATTTCCCTGAATATCCGTAAAGTGATGAGAGAGAGCCCATTGAGATTGTAATTTTCCATACCAATCCACTGGTTCACCAGTTTGCGCATCCAACATTCCAGAAATGTACATATTGTTGTCTGTATTAGGTTGATAGACTAGTCGAACTTCCTGTTGTCCGTTTTGATGAAAAACTTGAGAATAATTCAATACCAGCGGACGTCTGTGTAAGAATCGTTCTGTCGCTTGATTAAGAGAGAGCACATTCAAAGGGCTTGAAAAATTAAGATCTGACCAGTTCAGATTATAATTAATCACTTGTTTTGCGACTGCATCGACAGTTAGATCCATTCCATTGCGTGAAACAGGAAGACCATTAACTAACCTTACATAATGGAAATTCTGAATAGTTTCAGATGTTCCTCCACCAGAGAAGTTCTCGGTGTCCAATTCAACAAGCTTAAACCGATCTGGCTGTACGCGTTGGAGAAAGCCCTCGGCTAATTTCTGAGCACTTGCACGACTAAGTGGATTAGACTTATCTCCTGAGTTTGCTGGACTTGACATACCAAAACCGACAAAATCTCCTGTTTTGGCATTCACACGTGCATTTATAAAGCTAAATTCACCCATATTACTAGACTGATTGTTCCAATCCAAATTCCAGACTTGTTCATTAGGGTTTTGCCAATCTGGATTCAGGTTAGAACCTCGTAAGACGAGATCACTAGGTATGTCAACAATTTTCTTAACAATCTCGACTGCTTCATCTCTAGATATTTGGGTAGCCTCTGAAGTATTTTGACCGGGCGTTGTGATTTCTAGAGACATCGCTTCTGTGGGTATTCCTGCGGAAACAGTACTTGCTCCTGCCATAGTTTGATTAGCCCCCTCCTGCGCACCAAGCGTCACCGGCTTCCCACTCAGAGCATCGATAGCTCCTCCGCAGTATTTATTAGACAACTGATACACTAGTAGCGCACGTTGAGGGGCTTGGCTTTGAGGGTCCATCATTTGAGGTATGTAATACTGCAATTCGAGCATCGGGGTGCCCATAAAAACCTGAAGAGCTTTTTCTGGTAATATAACGTTCTTTGCCTCAGGAAAAACGAGATCCTCAGTCCAATTCAAGTTATAATTTTTAATCGCCCCATCATCTCCACTGACATCAACGTTCAGACCATTGCCGGGAAAAGGTATACCATTAACAAAGCGAATCCAGTGAAAATTGTAGGTAAAAGGTTGAGCATTATCTAATACAAAACCTTGTTGCTCCTCTTTTACAAGTTGCATTTCCGTTTGATGTTTGCTAACTAATTTAGTGACCAAAGCAGTAGCTATTTTCTCAGCTTCCCCTTCAGATAAAACAGGTAGTCTAAATGCCGATTGAAACGGTCCATCCCATTGGCTGACATTGATGATTTCTCCAGTTGTAGCATCCACCTGAGCATTAAAACTCCCGCTTGGTTGGTCGACTGAATTCCAATTGAGCGAATAGGTCGCCCGATTGTTATAATCATTATATCCTGTAGACAGTCGTGTGTATTTTGTCGGAATCGTAAAGTTATCTTTGACCAGCTGAACAGCCTGATCTGTCGTAATTGTAATTTTAGCTGGAGTAGAACCAACCACTTTTGTTTCTTTTTCAATTCCAAAAACATTTGCAGGATAAACTGCGAATTGTATAAGGAACATAAACACAACTAGACTATTCAAAGCACGTATTTTCCTCAACAATTTCCATCGATCCTTTCTCACCTTGACCTTGTTAGTAGGCTACTCTAGAAGAATACAATCAACTAAACAACGTTCCGTAAACTTAGAGCAGTTAATCCATCCCCTCTCTTTAGTTACTAAATTAAAGAAATATAGAAAAACCATTTTATTAACACTGCCTATAAGTACTTTATATTCTTTATTTACCAAAATATTCCTTCTTTTGATTTTGTTAATTTACATATATTGGTATTTGTATTTCTTTAAATGCTGCAGTCACTAGCGCATTAGTCACAAAAAATGAACCTCGGTCCTCCGAGGTTCATTTTCTTTAAGATTATATCAGTAACCGTTTATCCAAAGCACGAAATTGTATTGCTTCAGCTAGATGCTCTGGAAGAATATCCGAAGAACCACCTAGATCAGCAATCGTGCGCGCAACCCTTAAAATTCGATCATGAGCGCGGGCACTAAGATGTTGGCTATCAAATATCCTTTGTAACAGTGACTCTCCATTTGGAGTCAACTTACCAAATTCCTTCGTTTCTTTAGCTGTCATTTCTGCATTGGTTTTGCCTGATCCTAACCGAGCCCATTGTCTCTGACGGGTTGCCATCACTCGTTCCCTAACCACACTGGAGGGAACTTTGTCATTGCTGCTCTTTAACTCCGAGTAATTCAGCCTTGGAACCTCGATATGCATATCAAAACGATCTAAGAGTGGGCCAGAAATTCTTCCTCGATAATTTTGAATTTGCATAGGTGTGCAATGGCACGCTCGTCCCTGATCGCCAAAAAAACCACAGGGGCAAGGGTTCATACTGGCAATGACACTGACATGAGCGGGATAGGTAATACTGCCTGATTGACGAGTTATCGTCAATTCTCGATCTTCCAATGGTTGGCGGAGACACTCTAAAACTTCTCGAGCAAACTCAGGTAACTCATCCAAAAACAAGACACCATAATTTGCAAGACTTAATTCACCCGGACGCAAATCACGCCCTCCTCCAATCATCCCCACCTTAGTAATAGTATGGTGAGGACTGCGAAAAGGACGATGTTGAACCAGGGAACCATTACAATTTAGTAACCCACAAACGCTGTAGAGCTGCGTAACTTCTATACTTTCCTGCTCGCTTAATTGGGGAAGTATGCCTGAATATGCCTTGGCCAGGAGGGTCTTACCTGATCCTGGAGGCCCAACCAAAACAACATTGTGACCGCCCGCTGCTGCGATCTCCAAAGCTCTTTTGGCATGTTGTTGGCCATGAATATCGGTCCAATCCACTTGGCTGCTATTATATACTTGAGACTGAGGATGTTGAGATAACATTTCATCTTCAAAGTCACTCGTTTTTTCAAGTGCCTGAGTAATTCTCCTCAATGTAGAGATGCTATGCGCTTCAAGACCAGTCACAAGACGAGCTTCAGCTAAATTATCGGGAGGAACAATCAGACATAAACATTCAGCGACTCTCTCCCCCGCTGAATGTTTATTATGCTCTCGGTCTAATCCGATAGCCATTGTCAATACCCCCGGTACTGGACGAAGTGTCCCCTCCAGGGATAATTCGCCGGTGAAAACATATTGAATAAGGGTAGAGCATAAGCATTGTTCTGTCGCTGCCAAAATCCCTATCGCAATCGGCAAATCGAGACCTGATCCTGCTTTGCGTAGATCAGCGGGTGCCAAATTAACGGTTACCCGTTGTAAGGGGAATTGGTAACCAGAGTTTCGAATTGCTGAGCGAACTCTGTCTCTAGCCTCTCTCACCGCCGTCGTGGCTAACCCGACAATCTCAAAACTTGGCAGACCGTTTGACACGTCAACTTCAACACGAATTAAGTGTGCTTGCAACCCAATAACTGTCATTCCATATACTGCAGCGTACATTCCATCCCCTCCCATTGGTTAGAATGTTCGCTGCAACGCTCTATATTCCTTCCATATTAATGAAAATATGGATTAATTGTTCTAGCAACTAATTATCGGGTTACGTGGAAGAGTTATCCAGAAAATCGTTCCTATTCCCATATCGCTTTCAACTTTTATCAGCCCTCCGTGTGCTTCTACAATCTGTCGCACTATAGCTAGACCTAAGCCCATTCCACCATCTTTTCGACACCTTGCTTTATTGACCCTGAAGAAACGATCAAAGATGTAGGGCAAAGCTTCTTTAGGGATCCCTTCCCCTTCATCTTGGACAGCAAATCGAACCTGATTTACTTCTTCCTCAAGAAAAACTCGGACAGTTTTTCCGCAGCGAGTATGACTCATTGCGTTGTCTAATAAATTTATAAAGACTTGTAAGAGCCGATCAGGATCCGCAAATATTTCGCCTGACCCTTGCGAAATCTCCAGATTTATACCCAACTCCTGTGCGCGCCCTTGAAAACGTTGCTCCAAATCACTCATGAAGCCTTCCAGCTCAATAGAAACTCGTTGCATACTTTGTCCACGTTCGAGCCAATTAATATCTTGTAGATCCTTAACTAAACGAGCTAAGCGTTTGGCTTCTTCCAAGACTAATTCAATGTGTTCACCTTGTTGATGTTCCGGTATCACGTCGTCCTGAATTGCCTCCAAGTACCCTTGAATTAGGTGAAGTGGGGTCCTAAGCTCATGCGTGACACTCGCCAAAAACTCGCGTCGTGCTTTTTCCGCCCGCAAAGACGCTGTTACATCGCGCAGGACTGCAACATGGCCGCGAATCCTCTCAGTCTCCGCCATAGGAGCCATAACCACCTGCAGAATCTGAATTCCGAGAGTAATCGTTGCATAGTTTTCAATCTGATCAGTATTTTGGGTTATTGTTTGAAGGAAGTTAACAATTTGGGTCTTTCGTTCCTGAAGATCGGTTTCATTTTCTTGCCATAATGCTTTAGCTGAATCATTTGCATAAAGAATTAATCCATCGCAATTCAACATGATAACGGCATCACTGATGCTTTCCACTATCCCTTGAAGTAGATTTTTCTCCTGTGAAAGCCATTCCATGTGGTTTTTCAAACTTTCTCCCATAGAATTCAGCGACTCGGCCAACTCTCCGATCTCATCTTGACTCGTCACTCCTTGAATGGGGAGAAAGTCTCCGTTTGCCATGCGCGTCGCTCCTCGCTGCATTAAAGCAAGGGGCCTCGTGACCTGTCTTGCAAAAATTAGGCTTACCACTGTGGCCAAGAAAACAGCGATTAATGAAGCGTAGAGAATAAGCCAGCGAAATGTCGCTATACTCTCTTGAATTGGTATGGGAGAGCTCCCTAATAACACAACTCCTTGGACCGGTTTTGAACCGACGGGCGTGGCAGCAAGTAACATTGTCTGTCCTCCACTGTTAACCTGTGAGGCATTAATCCTAATAGTTTGTCCAGAGAGAACGAGTGCCAAATCCTGATCCGTAAAAAAGTCAGATGGTCGCAAGTTCCGCGACCACCCTCCAATAAGTCCTCCAAGGTCTCTTCCTATACCGCCTTGCAGAACTTGAGGTGTATGAGAGCTTGAACCCGCTATCACTAAAATATTTCCTTGTGGATCAAGTAGTACTAATTGTGTCCCAGAAGTTAACTTAAACGTTGCTAATAGGCTTAACCGTTCACTCCAACTTGGAATAGCCGCCAATTGAGTTGATATTTCTGTCGCCTCAGTCTTAAGCGAATCTAACTTCTGTTGCAGATAAAAATCCCCAAATAGCCAAGTAATCGTGAGCCCTAACCCTCCCAGAACAGCAAGAGTCAGGAGCGTCATAGCTAACCACAGTTTTATTGAAATCGACCATGAATTACGCACTTTTGTATTCATTAATGCACTAGATCGGGATCAAATTTATATCCCACACCCCATACGGTAACTAACATTCCCTTAATATCTGGAGGAGTTAGTTTTTCTCGTAACTTTTTGACATGCGTATCCACCGTACGAGCATCTCCATAAAAATCATAGCCCCAAACGGTTTCCATTAGCTGTTCTCGTGTGAAAACTCGCCCTCGATTCTTCGCTAAAAAATATAGTAGATCAAATTCCAGCGGAGTTAAATTAATAACTTCGTCACCAATGCTAACACGATGTCGCTCTTTGTCGATACAGAGTTTCCCGGCCGTTATCTCCGAAGTTACCGGGTGAAGTTGACCTGTGGAACGACGCAAAAGCGCTTTAACTCGAGCAACTAATTCTTTAGTACTAAATGGTTTAACTAAATAATCATCTGCACCTAATTCGAGACCTAGGACACGATCAAACTCTTCCCCACGTGCCGTTAACATAATAATCGGCAGGGCTGAACTCTCACGAATATCGCGACAAACACGCCAACCGTCGATATCAGGCATCATAAGATCCACGATTAGAAGTGAAAATTGTCCTGCCCGAAACTTTTCCAAAGCGACACGGCCATCCTCAGCTTCCTCAACTTCAAAACCTTCCTTTTCTAGATACAAACGAACTAACTTCCTGATTTTCTCTTCATCGTCTACAATTAAAATCGGATCCAATTTCTTCCCCCCTATGACCACTCTGAATTTGTTTTTTGGAAAAATCGCATAAATTATCTCCCTGCAATAAGTTTACCATTCAATCATGACTAATTTGTGATGAAAGACTAAAGATTATTTATAATGCCGCTTTAATCCATTTTACCTCAGGGTTTTTATCAATCCATCGTATCGCAACCACATCAAATCTCAGTCCTGGCCAGCTTTTATACCCCTGTTGCAACACATAGTACGAGGCAATTGCTTGTAAGCGTTGTGCCTTTTGAGGCGTTATACTTTCCTCCCCCCATCCTCTAAAGGCAGACCGTCGAGTGCGCACCTCAATAAATACCAATACTTTCCTGTCTCGGGCTATAATATCCATTTCCCCTTTAGGACACCGATAGTTTTTCTGAATTATGTATAACCCTGATTCCGTTACTAAACGCGCTGCAAATTCTTCGCCTGATTTTCCCAAGGACTGTTTATTCTCCACTGAAATTCAGACAACTCCTTTTTCTTCTGTACTCCTTTTTCTATTGTACTCCCTTATGATTGATGCATTTTACATATTACTTTACAATTCGAAAAAACTAGTTTAACTATATCACCAGATCGTTGATTTTTCTAATATTCCTACAATTAGGGGTTACAACAACTAAAATCTCTGGCTAAAGTTCAAATTACATCTGCTTAAAGAATGATGATTATTCAGCATATTATCAATCCTTAGGCTGACATAAACTTTTGAACAAAAAAGGGGTCGTAACAAACTTTATATAACAAGTTTAGTTACAGCCCCTTTTTGTATTGTCTAAGACGTTTGTTCTATTATAG
>NZ_MASS01000027.1 GCF_001707885.1 Desulfosporosinus cupriresistens
TTTACCGACAAAGAATTAAAACGTGGCTATGACAAACGCTTTTTCTACTTACCAAACGAGCAAATAACCGTAGAAAGCCTGGTAGTCTTCGCCATAGAACACGGCATGATCGAAAAGAAAAAAGAATCCCAATGCCTCGTCGTCATTGACGAAGCAGGAGGCCGCTTTAATTGCCGGGAATCCCTAAAAACAGATCGTGCAGAATGGATCGATTTCTTTTCACAGTACAGAAAACTGGGCTATTACTTCATACTCGTTGCCCAAAATGACCGAATGATCGATAAACAGATCAGAGGATTTGTCGAGTATGAAATGATCCACAGAAAAGTCAATCGCTTCGGACCCTTCCGCATCCTACCATTTACCCTATTTGTCTGTGTAGAAAAATGGTATGTAGTAAAGCAAAAAGTTGGTGCAGAGTTTATCTTATATCGCAAACGCATTGCCAATCACTATGATACCTACGCAATGTTTACCGGGTTCAAACTCAGTCAGACATTACTCGATAAAATTACAAACATCCGTGCACCAGTACCATTAAATCAGCAAATCCCTGTTACAGCTATATTTGATAAATCTGGAATGAACGATTAAAAACAAAGACTATGTGTCAGTGAGTGGGGTACTCGGGGGCCCCCGCCACTGATACATAGTCAATTTATTTGGATTAAATACTTATTATTAGGGTTATTAACAGTGGAGGCAACCGTAGGGGGGCACCTAGGAGGGATAACATTTGTGACAAAAAGTAGTATATTTAATAGAATAGAATATAATAGAACAAGATAATGCCATAGTAATTAGGTGTTTACTGAAAAAATTAATATCCAATAAAATGAATAATTATACAATGAAAATATAAAAAATTAAAATATAGTTACATAAAAGTGAAGTATATGTTGACATTTTTAGCAACGAGATGCATACTATGTATAAGAAGTTCGCTCACTGCGAACACTACAAATGCGCTAATCAAGTTTCCACAAATACGCTTCGCAATGTGCGGCAAAAAACATTGCTGTTACAAACACGCTTCACAATGTGCGACAAAGGAACATTGTTGTTACAAACACGCTTCACAATGTGCGGCAAAAAAACATTGTAAGAAAGTCCCAGACTATTGGGGCTTTCTTTTTTAGGGGGATATTATGCAAGAGAGCGCCATGTATTTCGGTAAAAATGAGATATATGAAAAAATTAGGGCTGTTGGTGGGCAATGGAATGATTCAAAAGACCGACCTTTGGTTTGTTTAATTGAGTCAACAGAATATCAAGGAATTTATTGGGCAATACCTGTAGGAAATTGGAATCATCGAGATGAAAGCGGTCAAAAGAGAATTCAACAATACATTTCTTACCCTGATAATGATTTAAGATCATGCTATTATCACGTTGGTAAAACAAATATTAGATCAATTTTCTTTATTAGTGATGTAATTCCAATAACCAAAGAATATATAGAAAGAGAATATATAGGTTTTGGTGGAAATCCATATGTCATTAAAAATCCAAAACTCCTAGAAGCTCTTACAAAGAAATTGAAAAGAATCTTAGCTTTTGAATCTTCAAAAAGAAATGCATTTAGGCAACGCATTACGGATGTCAAACATAATTTAATTCAGGAATTAGAACAGCGGAAAATTGAAGAAGTTGCCACTGTCGAAGAAACAAAGACTCCCGTTCAATTACATATTGCTCCAACTGAAATTGGAACCACAAAAGCGCCTATTGAATAATAAATTAAATAAAATACAATCCTGGATTTAGGTTCCAGTGAGTTGGGTACTGGTATTGTCTACTGGTTGCCAACGACGAGGCTATTTTTATGCTTAAATTCAGCCTTACAATGCAGGGTTTTAAATAGTGTAAGCTCGCCTCCACCAAATAAGTACTCAATAATTGATACAATTAATGAACATAAAAGGTCCAGCAATGCTGGGCTTTTCGGCTTTCTAGGGCAGATGAGCATCGTTTAAGACGGTGCTTTTTAGTTTTTTTGCAGCCTATTCGTTGAAAGGTATAGGAACCGTTAAAAGGTTTGAGGAAACGTTAATGTGATACGGCTTTACATCAATCTAACAAATCAGTCCATAATTTTCTCAAAATCTATAATGGTGAAATCAAAAGTTTCATGTTTGTCATATAAATTTCTAATCCACCTACACCATTTTATCCCCGATTGAGCATCAATGATTCCCTTTTGAATCAGAATATACCCTCCAAGTATTAAGTTATTTATGGGTTCTGCTTTACTATTTACATTTGTTTGCATGTCCTTTAAATACTTTTTGTATCTTTCCAACTGCTTCTGGTATCGGGCTTCAATTTGCTCCAGAAGGATTTCAACAGTAGCATAGTCAAAAATCTCGATGCAAAATGCCTTTAGGATCATCTCATCTTTGATAACTGCATCCTCCAATGGAGAAACAATCCACTTTTTTAGAGCTGTCATTCCGTCTTCTGTTATACTATATATTTTCTTATCAGGTTTACCCTGCTGATCTATTGAAGTGTATCTTGCGTACCCTTTTTCTTCCAGTTCCGCGAGCAAAGGATATATGGCACTATGATTAGTATGCCAGAATCGGTTAAGGCTTAGCAGCAAATCATAACCTGTCTGAGGCATTATTGATAAAAGGCTAAGTAATCCATAAGATAGCTTATTCAATAGAACCCCTCCGATTATCTCAAGATTGGTATATTACAAATAGTGTTAGTTTACATATTTATTTTATGTCATTATCCACGTATTGTCTATTAGAGCTAACCTTGCCCTATGTCAGTATTGACATAGGGCAAAATGGGTGTAAAATTGTACACAAGTCATATATCAAAATTGACATATGCGTGTGTACGATTTTTATATCGGTAGTTGTCAAGATAGTCGTCGCATAAACTCAAAAATCTTTATCATGATAGGGGCAACTGAATAGAATTAACGAACTAAAAACGGGACGCTCGGCGCTGGACAGAAGGAATTTTTGTGATCTGCGATCAAAAATCCCTTCTGTCCTCCAGCATATTTGTTCGTTTGTGTCACTGGGATATCAGCGCGCATATTCTCGGCCTTTGGCCCCCGATATCCCGTGTGGCACCCTGACACTTAACTCGTTACTTCGATCACAAGCCTTATGACGCATCCGTTTTAGACTCTGGCTGATTATCCTTCCAAGTTTTTTGGGATTCAGCCATACTTCTTTAGGCAAGGTTTAATTTTCTTGTTTGACGGTCCAGCGTTCTGGATGGCGAGCTTTCGCAGCCTCATAGAGCTCGTGACGTTTCTCAACTATCCTTTTGCCCATGTCCTTCATTAAGAGTGGTAAATCTGCTCCAAGTGTCCCGATCTTACAGCAACGTTGATAGGTTTGTAAGGATATGCTAGTTTCTTCACAAGCAAGCTGTTGACTCACCCCGCTTGCTACTGTTTCTTAATTCCAGCTCAATAATTATAATGCGATTCGCAGTGCTGGTCAGACCTCCTCGTCATTTGGTCAAATCGATTATTTTTCTTAGAACTAGAAGGGCAACCGTTTCAGCGAGCACTGACTCTTTGCGCTGAAGCACTTCTTCACCTGCCTTAACTCTTTTTCCATTTCATTTTCTCGCCGTTGTGCGAGAGCTAGTTCCTGAGCTACTCCGCCATTAGGCTGCATGCAGTTGTCCTGCTATAAGCTGGAAGGGATAAGGTATCGCTCATATACTGCTAATTAAATAGCAGACGAAGATACTGTGCGTAAACATATACAAGGAGGTCGAAATCAAAATGAAGAGAGTCATTCCAATTACTTTACTAGCCGTCTTATTATTGGGCGGATGCAGCCAATCCAGCAAGCCGAATATAGTGGCATCAGCCACTCAAACAACGCCACAACCTCAAGAGGTCTATATCATGACAGGTAAAATTGAGGCAGAAGATCAGGCTGCCGTTACAAGTAAAATATCCGCAAAAGTCGCGCAAATAGCCGTAGATGTGGGTTCACAGGTAAAGCAAGGGGATCCGATTATAATCCTGGATACCAATGATATTCAAGCTCAGGTAAGACAGGCTGAGACGGCAGTTTTGACTGCTCAAGCAAACTTGAGTAGTACCTTGGCAGGGTCTAGACCTGAACAAATTGACCAAGCTCAGGCATCTCTGGATAGTACCAAACAAAGTTATGATACTGTAAAAACCAATTTCGACCGCATGCAGGCACTCTATGACCAGGGAGCGGCTTCACACCAGCAGCTTGAAACTGCTCAAACCCAGCAGGTAGCGGCCGAAGCACAGTACAAGTCAGACCAGGACCAGCTGAGTATGCTAAAACAGGGGGCAACAAAGGAAACGATCAGCATCGGGCAGAAGCAGGTAGAACAGGCTCAGGCGGCTTTAGAAGTTACAAAAACCCAGTTAAACAATGGGACAATTGTAGCACCCATATCAGGGACTGTGATCGCAAAAAATATTAATGCCGGTGAACTGGCAACTCCCGGTACAGCCTTGGTTTCAATTGTAAATACTGAAAGCCTGTATGTGAACGCCTACCTTCCTTCGAGGATGGTTGGGCAAGTAAAACCGGGACAGCAGGTGATTGTAAAAGTTTCAGAAATTCCGGATAAAAAATTTGAAGGTGAAATAACCGTTGTGAATGCTGAAGTCGATTCTCTCAGCAAAAATGTCTTGGTTAAAGTTGCGCTCAAAAACCCGGACTCCAAATTAAAAAAAGGAATGTTTGTAGAAATTGCTTTAAAAAAGTAAAGGTAGGGATAACAAATGAATGGAAAACGCAAGGTGTTGATAATTGCCATATTATTCGTGATGGTGGCCGCATTAGGAAGTGTTGCGCTTTATTATTGGTATAACGGCACATATTTTGTTTCAACAGAGGATGCAACGGTCACGGGGGACTTGGTTAAAGTCAGCCCTCAAATTTCGGGCAAACTGCTTGAATTCGATGTTAAGGAAGGCAGCAGGGTCGTCAAAGATCAGATTTTAGGACGTGTGGAAATGGATAACCTTTCAGACAGCATTGACCAGTCGGCAATCAGGGCACCGATTGATGGAATTGTGATTAAGAAACAAGGAATCGTCGGAGAAATTGAATCTGTGGGACAAACGCTTGCAGTGCTCGTTGATCCCAAAACCTTATACATTAATGCCAACATAGAAGAAAAGAAATTGGGAAGGATTCACCCCGGGCAGACTGTGGATATAACCATTGACCAATTCGAAGGTGAAAAATTTACTGGGACAGTGAACTATGTTGGTCAGGCATCCAATTCAACTTTTTCGTTGCTTCCTTCCTCTACCAGTGGAACCTTTACAAAAGTAGTTCAGAAAATACCGGTGAGAATTGAATTTGACCAGCATGACGAGCAGTTGTTACCGGGGACGAATTCGTTAATAAAAATTCACGTAAAGTAGCGGAGAGGTTTAAAGATGCAAGAACAAAAAGACAATGGGTTCTACAAATGGATGGCTCTGTTTGTAGTGATAATTGGAACTTTTATGTCGATACTGGACAGCAGTATCGTTAATATTGCTATTCCCAAATTGATGGCGGTATTCGGAGTATCTCTGGATAGTGTGCAATGGATATTGACAGCGTATACGCTTGCCCTGGCGGCAATTATCCCACTCACAGTCTATCTGGGAGAGATTTTAGGAACCAAAAAGTTATACATCATTGCCCTGGCAATGTTTACAATGGGCTCCTTAGTCTGTGGATTTGCATGGAGCAATAGTTCCATGATCGTATTCAGAGTGATCCAGGCGCTGGGCGGCGGTATGATTATGCCTGTAGGAATGTCCATTATTTTAGAGGTTATTCCTCCTCATGAACGAGGGATGGCTTTCGGCTTCTATGGAATTGCTGCTATGGCGGCGCCTGCCATCGGTCCAACGTTGGGTGGGTTTATTATTGAGAAACTGGACTGGCGTATGCTATTTCTTGTAAATGTTCCTATTGGGATCGTCGGCGTTATAATGGCTGCGATCATTTTGCAGCCATCGAAGACAAAGCCTATGAAGGGCTTCGATTTTATCGGCTTTGCTTCCTCAGTCATTGGTCTGGTGAGTATATTATATGTCTTGGGAGAAGGTTCTGCCATCGACTGGGGAAATGTAAAAAATCCACTATTGATGATTCTCGGATGTGGAAGTCTCTTAATATTTGTCGTCAATGAACTGACTCATCCAGCTCCTCTGCTTGATTTACGGACGCTTAAAATCTATGATTTTGGAATGAGTCAGGTGGCTAGTTGCGTTACTACCTTTGCACTAATGGGTGGGGCCTATGTAGTTCCGATATTTTTACAAAGTATGAGAGGGTATACTGCAATGGAAACAGGTCTAATCATGCTTCCTGCGGCGCTGGCCACGGGAGTTATGATGCCCATTAGTGGTGCCCTTTTCGACAAGGTTGGAGTTAAGCCTGTAGTAATCCCGGGATTGATTATTTTAGCTATATCCTCCTATTATCTTTCCTTCATTAATATGAATACCAGCAAAGAAACTATTATTTTCTTGCTCTCGGTTAGAGGGATCGCTCTAGGACTTGCGATGATGCCGGTAAGCACGGCTGGAATGAATGCGGTTCCACGGGAGAAGAACGCAAATGCCTCGGCTCTAAATAATACCATCCGTCAGATTACGAGTGCCCTAAGCATTACAGTGATGACTACCATGATAAATAGCCGTCTACACGATAATTATGCTAAATTGTCCGGGCAAATTACAAGCTTTAATCCCCAAGCGGCAAACTTTATAAAGCAAATTCAAGCGCTCTTTACGATAAATCATTATTCATCCGCGGAAGCTCAGGCAGCGGCAACCTCTACCCTGTATGGAATGGTCTACAAACAGGCCTATCTGGATGCGATGGATTATGCAACTGCACTTTCGGTTATAGCAGTAATCGTAGCGATTATGTTTGTACTATTTATGAGCGGAAAAAAGAAATTAGCTTCTAAAGATGATCAAAACGAGGAAGCCGGGCATGCTATTATGTTCGAATGATCTGACGTCAAAAATCTGGGACTATTTACATTGAAAAAGAGGAACCGGATAAATGGAACCCAATAAGAATTGGATTGTAAGCGAACGCCTCAGAGAAGAGGCTATAGACTTGGATTTATTTGAACAAGCCAAAATTTAGGTGCAAAATGGGAGGATGAGACAGTTATTCGCATCAGTGTTTCTTCTTATCGAACAACTTACGAAGACATTGATCGTTCCGTAAAGGCATTTGCCGAGGCAAAATGGGAGGCGTCTTTATCTGCAACAATTTCTAATTGATTATCAGCAATCATAGTTAAATAAAACGCTAGTGCTATCTATTGTTTATTGATGTTAGGATCTCTATTTCCTATTCCAAAAGCTAATCCATACACTACTCCAAAGGCTATTGCATTAACAAAACTACTTTTGTCTGGAAATAAACTATCTTTAGTCATGAAGAACTTTCCTCACCCTTTTTCTATACTTGAGTCCGAGAAAGAACGTCTGCAATAATATACTATAGGCCTTAGATTTGAAGATGTATAATTCATAAAAAACTTCCAAAGGAGTTTGCCTCATGAATATTACATCTTTTTTAATATACTGCGTTATTGTCACATTTACGCCCGGTCCTACAAATATTGTTATATTGTCCACAGCTCATAACTTTGGGACAAAAAGGGCAATGGAATATTCATATGGAGCAACTGTTGCTTTTGGTATATTACTTGGTATTTCCGCTGTATTGAATACTGTGCTTTTAGCCCTAATACCAAAGGTTTTGCTAATTATGCAGGTAATCGGAAGCGTCTATATGCTCTATCTTGCTTATCAAATATACAAGATGGATGTATCGGATTCCGCAGGAATACAAACCGGTACTTTTATTTCTGGCTTCCTTATGCAGTTTATAAATCCTAAAGTCGTACTGTTCACAATGACAGTGATTCCAAGCTTTGTTATGCCATTCTATACTGCTCCGCCTGCACTCGCAGTATTTGTTGCAGCTATAACAATTATCGGATTTTGCGCATTTATTACGTGGGTTCTCTTTGGTGTAATGTTCAAGGAATTTTTGAAGAAATATCAAAAGACTGTTAATATTATTATGGCGTTATTTTTGGTCTATTCTGCGATCGTGGCATCAGGGATAGTTCAGCTAATAAAGAGGTAATTAATATGCATAGATTTATTTATAAAAAATTAGCAGGTATTACTGCATTATCAGCAAGCTTTACTGATTTTAAATATAAAAAGCACTCCCATATGGAGTATGCGTTAGGTGTAACACTGCGGGGTATTCAGGAGTATAACCTAGAAGGAAGTTTACAGTTGTCATATCAAAATGGCGTCATGCTTTTTAACCCGGAGCAGCCGCATGACGGTATGGCACACGATAAGACAGGTCTTGATTATGTTATGGTATACATTGAGCCGAAAATGTTTTTAGAAATTCTTGAAAAGAAGGATATCGTCCGCTTCTCTTCTCCGATTGTGTATAATGACAGGCTTCAACAAATAATACTCAACCTTTCTTGTGCAATATTAAGCGGAAAAGATGAAGCATTGTGCAGTGAATTACTTCTATCTCTTTCGGACAGCTTTACTCAGCCCAATCTTTATATGAGTTACAGGAAGGACAATGATTTAACCCAAAAAGCAAAGGATATGATTCATTGCAGGCTGGAAAATGTACTAAGACTTGATGACATTTCCAGAGAACTTGGCCTTTCAAAATTTCAGTTTATCAGAATGTTTAAAGCCAGTACCGGAATTTCGCCATATCAATATTTTCTAAACTGCAAGGTAGAGCTGGCAAAACAGTTAATAGAAAAAAGCAAGGATGTTTATTTAGCAGTAGCCGAGTGTGGTTTTGTTGATTTAACCCATTTAAATAAGCATTTTAAAAGCATCTACGGAATCACTGCATTTGAATATATGTCCTACTTAAATTAGGGCGGCATAGTGACAAATGACGGCACTCTTATAAACAGCTTTTTCATGAGGCAGACAAGCCCCTGTAATTTGCGAATATAAAGAAAGGCGTGAGCTATATGGCGGAATCAAAGAGTGGTTTCACCCCACAAACCCCTGATTTTTTAAACCGTGTTCAATCAAGTTTTGCCCAGCAATCGGTAATGAATTTAATCGGTGCGGAACTCGTTAAGGTCCTTCCGGGTGAAGTTGAGATTTCAATTCCGTTTCGTGATAATCTTACTCAACAACATGGTTTCCTGCATGCAGGCATTATAACAACCATCGCTGACAGTGCCTGTGGTTATGCGGCCTTTAGTCTAATGCCTGCCGGCGCTTCGGTCCTGACAGTTGAATTTAAGGTTAATCTACTTGCCCCAGCGAAGGGCGAAAGGTTTGTAGCCAAAGGGCTGGTAGTCAAGCCGGGACGGACTATAACTGTTTGCTCAGGCGAGGTTTTTACTCTAAGATTCAAAAATGCCCAAATTGGTTGCCACAATGACAGCAACGATGATGACGCTTCAAGGTCGTCCCGGAGTCGCCGAGGGTTAAGAACCTTGAAATTCTATGTGATAATTAGAAGATAGAGGGATTAAAGAATGAATGGTGAGACTAAAGCCAAATTAGCTGTTTGTGGACTGGATTGTACAAGATGCGCCGACTATAAAAATGGTGAGATCAAGAATTTGAGTGCCAGACTGACATATCTGCTTAGAGGTTATGAACGAGTGGCAAGTCTGAAGTCGATAAGTAATCCTTTCTTTAATGAATATCAAATATTTCTCGAATTTCTCCAGCACTTTGCCCAGGGAGTTTGCGGTGGTTGCCGGAGTGATAATTTACGGTGCCCTATCGAATGTCATGCCAAAACTTGCCATCGGCAACATGGTGTGGATTTTTGTTTTGAATGCAACGAGTATCCTTGCAACAAACAATTTGCAGGCAAGACCCGAGAAAGATGGCTGGAGCGAAACAATCGAATGAAGGAAATAGGCGTTGAGAATTATTATTTGGAACAAAGTAAATTACCCAGATATTAAAGACAAGCCTAATGAAAGACGTCTTGATGTCCATAATCTTCAAATTCCGCTAATCCGACAAATGCCGTCCAACTACATAAAGGTTGGACGGTATTTATACGTCTCGGCAGATCCCGAAGAGTCATCTATTCTACGTTTAGGAAACTGCCTGTTCTGCGAAGCCGAACGCCCTTAATATTTTTCCTTATACATAGCGTATTATTTATCTAATATTAACTTCAAAAGCCTGTTCTTCTAAAACGGATTTATGGTCACTGGAATTCTTGTAGCTATTCTCTCCTACTTACTGAGGTTCTCCGTAGTAAACGACAACCGGCGTTATCTTTAACTTCCTGATCTTGGCGTCCAAAGTGTCATAGATCCAAAAACTTGATTTTACCCCGGTTGATCCTGAAACCCATTTTAACTCATTGCCATTCTGATCCTGGACTATAAAGTGTATATCATAAGAATTATCCTGCAAAACCTGATCCTTCAAAGTAAAATTAAGTACCGTCGATACGGGGGAGGGAAATGTTTTTCGATATTTGCAAATATACTCAAGCACCCACGCATGGGGGCACGGCCAATGAGCAAATAAAATAATCCTGTTCTCTAATTAACTTCTCCAACCTTTTGATATCCAAGTGTTTGGTCCAAAGTAGTATGGAAGCAAGACTTGAATGTGCTGTATATCTCAAGGGGTAACCGTTTTAAGTACAATCACATACGATATAGTAGACAAGCCAAGTAAAAATGTAAAAAGAAGGTGTCAGTATGGTATGTCATGAAAATGAAGATGGTAGCCTTACTTGCTATTTTCCACTCCAAGTATGCACCTATTATCCAGATGGCACTGTTATCTGTGTTCCAAGGTGGGGTAATCTACTGGGTGGTATTCTACTAGCAGTTATGATTAGCTATCTGCTAGTTGTTAGACTACGCTAAGTCATCACTGGCGTCGCTTTAATTGCTAGCTGCACAAGTATAAACTCCTGTCATTAAGAACTATGTTTATTTAAGTCCGATAAAATAGGTTAATTAAGTAACCGGCCGAAATACACCCTAAGAATAGAAAGACCACTCATAGCCATTAATGAGTCAGATTACGTTAAGCAGTACCGGCACCGTTTCAAAAGGTGCTGGTGAATATCCCACAAATGCCGTCACAGCTCTAAGGTGGGACGGCATTATTGTTACATCATAAGAAAAGTGCAAGCTGCATCTGACCAAAGGCGGCTGGTGAAATTGCGGGCCACTTTTCACATTCTCAGCCGACAATTAGCCGTCATTTGAATGTGCTCAAAAATGCACATTTGATTGTCGATCAGAAGGAAGGAACATTTATTATTTACAGGCTCAACACAACAATATTGCAAGAATGGCTTGGGTGGCTTATTGAACACTTTGGAGGTGGAGATAGTGATGGGAAAGAATAGGGCAATGCCGTGGTGGGGTTGGCTTACATGGGTTCTAGCAATAATACTAGGAATGGTGGCTTACACTCATCTTCCTGCACAGGTTGTTGGCAATGCGAACCGAATGACTCCGCGTTTATTAGTGGTTTTGTATGAACCAGCAATCATACTCGGCATCATTCTTTTATGGCACGTGCTATGGAGGGTTGATCCAAAGAAAAAGAACTACGAGTCCTTTTGGCCGTCTTATCGATATATCGGTGGCGTCATTGTCGTATGTATTAGCTTAGTGTACCTGACGGTGATCGGTCATGCTTTAAATATCGCATCAATGCGATTAGTCCCAACTGTTATTGGTATCATGTTCATGCTTTTAGCAAATGTTTTACCCCGTATTCAACCAAATTGGTGGGTCGGATTCCGCACGCCATGGACTATATCGAGTACAGAAAGCTGGAATCGGACGCATCGATTAGGGGGACAACTGGGTATTCCAGCGGGAATTCTTATAATAATTCTTGCCTGGATTTTACCAACAAACTTTGTGATGAGGTTGGCTATTATCATACCGGTACTCCTATGGGTGCTCATTACAGTTGTGGCTTCGTATTTTTACGCTAAAAAAGAGTAATTGTTCTAACTGAGGGCACTGGCAGTTATTGATGTCAGTGTCCTTTATATATAACTGGGATCAAGACCTTAAGTATTTGTTTTTTTGATCTATGCCGTCCAGATGGTTCTTTCAGTATTGTTTATACGTATATGGTAATAATTGTTTTACTCGAAAGCTGCGTTAACTGCATTGTTTGGTTGATGGTGGATTGATTCAATTATTTCATTTGGATTGACATACATTGTGGTAAAGGAAGGTATCGAAGCCATGCAAGAAGCTCGTGGAGTGGAAGATACCTGTAGTTGCCATGATGATTGAACCTCGGTTCGAGGTTTTAAGCATTCTATTGTAATGATTCTATGGTTAAGGTGGAATGATATATTTACTAATATGTCTATTGCTCAATAAATAGAGGAGGTAATAAAAATGGCCAAGCATTATAAAGACTCGAAAAAAATAGCAATAACAAGCATGACTCCTATAAAGGCCACTGTTGAGATGGCAGAGAAGGCTATGGAAAATAATAGTCCCTTACTTGCAAATGCCCTTTTACATGAGGTGGAGGATCTCATTCATGAGGGAGAAAAAGAATGAGGAGAGGGCTGTTGAAAATATTCGGAAATACCTCCCTTCTTGGAGAAATGACCCCGTTTAAGCAAATGCACCCCCTTGATCATCAAGCAGGAGGTGTATCGTTAAATTGTATCTAAGAATGCGTTTTTTAACCTCATAATCTCAAATAAGAACTCTATAATTGATACAATTATAGAACATAAAAAGTCCAGAATTACTTAGTAATACTGGGCTTTTCGGCATTTTAGGGAAGATTGAGTTATCGTTTAAGACGGTGCTTTTTTGTTTTTATTGGAATTTTGCCCATTTCCCAGAAGGAAAATGGTAGGAAATGTTGAAGTATTTAGAAAAAATAATGTAAGTTTGTAAATGTGTTTGGTATGTTTACAAAAAAAATTCTATTATTTGCGCATTTATTTATTTTTTAGTTTTTTATGCTTTACCATTGGGTTTTACAAAATTAAACAAAAGGAGCAATGCATAATGAGTTCAGTCTGCACTGTCAAGTTGGGCGCAACGGCAAATCTTGTGCTGGGCTATAACCCTAATTGGAACCTAACTACTCGAGATGATCAGAATGGCCTTTTTCACCCAAATCAGAAGGCACTCGCGGAAATCGATGTCAACATAACGCGGAATGATGCCGCCTGGGGCTATCCAGTCATAGCGCTGCATGATTCAGCAAAGGAGTTATTGAGTGCTTTAGTTCCATATAAAACAGTAATTACTGCAGAAAATTCGGATGAGCCTACTTTGCCTGCGGGTCCTTTAATGATTGCAGATAAGGATCAAGGGTCCGCAATTCAGGAACTGTCCAGAACATTAGGTGTTGATTTAAGTAATTCTGATTATGGGTATGCCTTAGTTCAAATCCGCCGGGAAAATGGCAGTGCAGAACATCCTTGCATTGAAAAGGGAATACACCTCAATCCCAACCCTAATCAATTTCCAGTACAGCTAGGTGTCACAGATAATTTCCGCAAGGGTTTGGCTTCCTTGCGTCATGGAATTGATGATTTCGGAAACTTTAGCCCGGAGAACTTTACCAAAGATAGTGCTCAGGCCTATATTGATTTCTTTAAGGATTATGGTACACACTTTGTTTCAAAAATCACAGCGGGTGATGTTCTCTTCCAGGTCTTTGCCTTTCCATCGAATCGTTTTAAGACAATAAAAAGCGCCTATGCGAGTGGAAAGAATCCATTAAGCGGCCCAGAAGCGGTATCATTCGATTACTTTACGACTGATGCCAATACAGGCGCTTTTGGTTTTGTCAAAGAATATGGCAAGATTCTTTGTTTGAGCGGAGATGAACAGCTGACGGAATCCCTGGGGACTCAAGAATGGCTTGAAAATACATGGTCGGCAACGAACAGTATTTTTGCTCCCTTTCAAACCGGTTCCAAAGTTTCTCTGGAACGGCTAAATCGTGATTTCACAAAAATAGTACCGATAAGAATTGAACTCGCATCGCTGGCTTTATTTGCTGAATTTAACCGCAAAAAGGCTTGGAGAAGGGTGTTGAACGCAGTCATTGCCCAGAAATATAAAGGAGACGTTCAAACCATATTTACGAAATACTGTACTGTGGACTTCAAAGCCCAGATACCAGACAGTGGCGTTACGGGGTTCATTTCGACGATCGCTACCCCCACAATCAATGCTTACAAACCAAGCATTGATTTGTCCGAAGTCCAATTGGTCGGCGCGAACTATGTAAAAGACTTTACTCTATGTGCAAATTATATGGAGCAATCAAATCCGAATGGCGTCCATATCCCAGGCTCTGACGTGTTGTTGCTTGCCCAAGTAGTCAACCTTGAAGACAGCAAATCGGTTCCGACTATTTCGCTAACGGATACGGCATACAAAACTGCAGCCTTCAATTGCGATAGCTTCTTCGGTGCTCTGATTATCATGAATGAATCGGGCTCTGAATACCATACAATTGTCGATGGACTCAAGTATGTACTAACGGCTGATGCTTCTGAAACTCGATTCAATGTGAAGGTTGAGGCGGATATCCGTAAGGTGCCCTGCGCAGAAGCGATGCCGCGTTTGAAAGATAGCCTGGAATTCTCATTGACTTTTGCTCAAGGCCTCATTTCGGGTAACGCAGTACCCTTAGATCAAGATCAAAGCTTCCTGAAAGATGGGCTGAATTGGATAGCGGATATTATTCCGAAAGATAGCACAGATCTTGAGCTCCTGGATATTCGTGTTCGTGCTTTGGATCTGGCTCGCCTCAATACGAAGACCAGCCTTGGGGTGTTTGTTCCGTTATTGCCCTATTCCGACTATGAAAAACAAGTCACCAATATTTTAAATTACATCAAAGAAATTGATGACAACGTATACCAGGCACAGGAAAAAATCGAGCAACGCAAGCAAAGCGAATTGATTATTGATGTTGCAAAAACTCTCAATCAAAATATCATTCAATCGGGTGAACTGCTCGCTGGGCTGGTTAAGGCAACTGCCGATCAACAGAATGATCTGTCAACTTATTACGAATCCATTATAGCCCAGCAAAAAGAAGAATACCAACGTCAAGATAATTTAATCAGTAGTCTTGAAAACCAAGTATACTCACAACAAGCTGTCGTAGCCCAATCCGTCGAAGCTTATAAACAAGCTGTTAAGGATTGGCAAACAATGGAGGCAATAAAGTTTGGCCTGGATCTTGCGACGAACTTATTTGCTCTGGGAACCAGCTTTGCTGTTCCTGCGGGTTCAATCAAAGCCTTGGAAGATCTGGGACTTGCAGCCCAGAGAATCCAGAAAGCGCTCAATGTTTTAAATGCGGTCTCCAAGCTCTATACTTCCGGCTCAACAAGTATAGAGTCGATCCAGAATGCCCAGGAGGCTCTTGATGGGATGAATGATTTGGATATTTCCGGTTTGAACTGGGATGAAATGAGCCTCAACATGAATGCCATTATGGCTGTAGGCCCATCAAGCCCTAGCGTGGCCCAAGAAAAGGCGGATCTCCAGAGAAATTTTGGAATTCTTGTTCTTCGTGGAAAAGCTTGGGTTAACGCAAAATCATCCTCTCGTCAAACTGCTCGTGATATTTATCTTCAGCAGAAACAGAAGGCTCTGAGCAATGCCCAAGCAGAGCGCTTAACTAAGCTGCAAGGGTATTTGAAACCGGCGATTATTGCTGATCTTGACAAGTCAGAAATTGACCTGGTTGGTTTGACAGGCAGCCTCTTATTTATTCGTAATCAAATGATGGGTATTGTATCCCAAGCCTTTACTTTACAAGATAAAGTCTTGCAATATCAGTATTTACAATCTCCCACACCAATCAAGTCATTCGATCTCCTCGGATTCAAGGGCGCTTTAGCTGCTCAGACAAACAATACCATTCAAGCAAAGACCTTACTGAACCAGCTCCAGGCATCCGAAACAGATCCCATTGAGTTTGAAGTGCAAGGTGTTGACGTTAAGCAACTGATTAATGGGAGTTCCTATCAGATCTCGATTCTTCCAAATAATTCATGTTTCTCTGAATATGTCGATGTTCGGGTTGTTGCCGTAGTTGCTGCTGTTGAAGATGTTGTCTCGACACAAAGCGGCCGTTATTTGTTAAATCTGGCCTATCAGGGAAGCCCATTCTATGATCGGGATACAAACCGCAATCTCTTAACGTTCAACACCGTGCGGAGAGAACGGACGTATGAATATACTGTTGGAACCGACGAACCTGATTTTACTGATCGGGGCAGTTCGTGGTCTGACGATGTAAATCCAATAACTCCGTTCTCTACTTGGGAAATCAGCTTCCCGAAGACTCACCTGAATGAGAAGATTTGTTTCAAGGGTGCCACGGTAAATGTTAAGCTAAGCTTTGTTCTTAAAGTCAGAATCAAGGATCAGCCGATCAGTTTGCGCTCCGCTAATTTGATGTCCTTGACGGAAATCAATGGGCCATCAGAGCAGGACTTGGTTTCGACGATGGCCAAACAAGGATCTGCGCTAAACGGTTGGGATGTCGTTTTCAATATGTCCCTTGAAAATATTAACGATGTGCTTGCCGCGCAATACGACGAGTTTAAGAATAATGATCAAGAATTTGGCGGAAGAATAAATGTCGAAACAGATCCAGTAGAGGTTTTTGTTGGTCCCCCCAAAATCATATCCTGGCAGCTGTTTGATGTTCATTATGGTTATCCTAAGCTAAGCTTTCTTTCGAACAACAATCAAAACGTCCAATTAGATTTTCAAATTACGAGTGGAAGCCTTACAAAATGCGTAAAGGTCGGCGACGATCCCGAGAAGTGTGATCCGCCCATCCCAATTCAAGGTGAGATAGTAACAGCCATTGTTCCGATTTCGAAAATTCAAGGACTGGTACAGTCCAAATCCAATGATAGCAGTAATGTTTATAGTGTCGTTTTAAATATGCAGGATGGTAGTTTCGAAGCCAATAACATCCAAATGAGCGATGAAGAGAGGGTTTCTTTCAATCGAGCAGTAGCAGCATACTTTATCCATCATCCGATAACGTATGTAATTAATTCCCTTGATCTTTCGAATATCTCCACATTGCAGGATTTAACTCCTCATCAATTTCTGTTCAAGGTAATGCTTACAAATAATAAGAATAATATCCTGCAATTGTTTATTACAACATCGAATCGGGATGCCAAGGATTACAGCCAGACATTTCTGAACAATGTTCCTGAGCCAATTCCTCAGGGTTACGAAACTAGTTTAATGATTAGCAGCAAAGTTTTCTTTGGAAGTGTTCTTCCCAAAGGATTGGGCAGCAACACGGGCTGGGTGCTTGAGGGTAGTAAGTTGAATCCCAGTTCTAGTGATGACTCTGTTTGGACAAGCAAATTCACTTCAGGAAACCTGAGCATTAATATTAATCTGAGCTCATTAAATGAAAATGGGCACTATGTTGGCGGCGGTGGAGGTCCAGTTTGGTCTGATGGTCACAGGTATTGGTTAAAACAAAATCCATTTTCTTGGAGTATATCAGATATGACCATGGCCTCTAGAGACGATGGAAAATTAGCTATGGCATTAAGCTCCAAGCAAGAAACGGTGGAATTTTCTGTACAAACTTTTGCGGAGTATTCAAATTACACCAATGACTATGGAGCGGTTGTTGTATTCTCGGTTAATCCAACGATAATAAAACTTGTTGTTGATAAAAGCGCCGGGAATCCCAGAAACCAATTATTGAAGATTAATATTGAAACTACCGATGATCAAATCGTTTCTACGCCTGTAGTAAACACGGAAAAGAGTGGAATTTGCGATTATGCAAAGAGTAATGTTGGTCAACAAGTTCAACAACAAGCTCCAAGCCAAATTAAGACGAAAATTCAATCTTTGACCTTTGACTCAGTTTCTCTATTTGCATTGGAAAACTTACTATTCCCTAATAAGAATTGCATTGACCTTAAAATTGCCTATGTGCCTGGCGATTTGCTAGTTCTTGGAAATTTTATAAAGTCAGACCATTGATTTTGCTGGACAATTACTGCTTTTTAAAGTGTATCAAATTCGGAGGGAAAGAGAGGGCAAATTGAGTAGAAACCACCTTGAAAAACTATTAAAATATATACAGAACGTTTACAACATTGAACATGGTTTGAATAAATTGTCTGACGGAAGAGTTAACCCAACTTATAGCACAGGTCAAGTAATTCTGCCTGTGCTTTTGATTTTTGATCTCCTTTGTTGATGCTCCACACCGAGGGCAGATTAGTGCTAACGCCTCGTCTTATGGCATTGATTATCTATCTCAGGATAAGGGTTTCATCTTGCTTCAGGAACCTCCTTTTAAACCGAACACGGACAACCGGATGAAATTGTTGATCACGTCATTGACAGCTCTGCCTCTAATGTAAACCAATACGTACAAAAGATTGGAAGAAAGGATTGTATGTCAATGGAAAGAACGTTGGAAGAACTGATTATTCTAACGTCTATCATTCATCTAATCGATACCCTCGCTTACTCTGTTAGACTGAACTCTGTTAAGAGTGGGCAAGTGGCATTGTCCTTTTCTCTATTTAATCTTATCGCGCTTGTTTCCCGTACTGCAAATACCTTACAAGCCCCATTGATTGCAGGTATTATCGGAAGTAGTATTGTTCACGGGTCAAATCCAGCAATGGATATGCGGATAGTGATTTTCGCATCAACCGTTGGAACTTTAGCCGGTGTACTTTTAATTCCATCATTTCTTAGGGTTTTTGAGAAAGCTGTAAACCGTCTAGAGGTAATGGGTTCTGTCCCCTCGCTAGTGATTGAGGCCTTGCAGATAAATAATATTAAGCGAATCGTTAAGAGTGTCTCTAAACCCTCTAAGTCGATGTTAGAAAGATTAAGGTATCGTGAGATCCCAAAGAGATTGTTGATTTTAAATTCGTTAGTCACAGGAATATATACGGTTGGCGTCCTTGCAGCAAGTTACTCAGCAATATTGGTTCCAGAGGAACATAGACTTACGGTTGTTGCATCATCTGGAATGATCAATGGGGTTGCTTCAATTTTGCTTACGCTTCTTATTGACCCAAAGTCAGCGATGATTACTGACCAAGCATTAAGAGGAAAGAGGCCGTATGGTGATGTTAAGGCACTTGTGGTGTTGCTTATTACCTCTAAGTTAGTTGGGACTTTGTTAGGCCAGGTACTGTTCTTGCCCGCAGCCGAAGCAATTGCTTTTTTCTACAAGTAAATCGTGAAAGGCCTCGGCTGAGGTAAAATTTCTTCTATAAGAGATTAACAGACGATGAGTTTAAGCAATGAATAAGTCCGTTAAAGATTACTTTGAGGTTTTGTTCTTGATATAACAAGAAACTTCAATTCTTTTGATCATCCTAATCCTGCCACTAGGATTTAAAACCTTCGACAGGTGGTTGCAAGTTAAAGGTCTAAGATTCCATTGATGGGTTTTTAGTGAAGATTATTTTATCTACTCAACATCTAGGGTCAGTGAAACAATATCCCTATTGGAAATCTAGAAATCATCCCAGCTTTCCTACTTTGTTGTAGATGAATACGCGTTGGCTAAAACAAAGGTAGTGTTATTATATTCGTATTCTTGGGTAAATCTAGTCTTGGCATCTGCATGCGCTCCTACATTGAAGTTGTCTTGACTCATAATTATCTCATTTTTAGATATTTGCCAATCACCTTGGTCTCCGGCTGTAGCGTCCCAAATGATGTTGTATCCGTCTTTACCATTCCAATTTATAAGTGTTAATTCCGGATAACCTCCGATATCACCACATGTAGTTATTAATCCCAAGACAGGGAATGAAATACCTTCAAGCTTATATAATTTAATGCTTATTGGATACATAGAAAAGTCAAGATTTGAATAGTTAGTTCCAATTTGAAATTTGGCTTGCTCCTCAAATGCTTTGCCATTCCAATGTAAGACAACAAGTGAGCGCGTTTTCAGGTAATAAGCGATAAGCTCATTTTTGTTATCGTTATCTAAGTCGAAGAGATAATAATCATTTTCAGGAATACTGTATCCCTGAGGTAAAACTGCTCCGGTAATCTCTGTTGGTACAGGCGAATCAGAGAATGAGACTATTTGTTTAGCAACAACAAGCTGAGTATTGTTGTCTAGGGCCAAATATCGGCGAGCAATATTATCAGGAGTTGAGCTAGACTCCTTTTTCTTAAACAGGTACGTAATGTCTGTGTATTTGCGCCCAGGTACGACGGTAAATGATTCCCCACCAAAATAGCTGTCGTGGCGGGCTCCTACAGTTCTTAGAAGATTGATATCCAATTTGTAGTTTCCCGGAGCCAGATCATACGAGCTAACAATTCTAGTCTCATTGTCGTATTGAACTTTAGCAGATGTTCCATCACTTCTGGTTAGTGTAACCTTCGGTTTATCAGCAGGTTTTACAGATTCAATGTTGATGTAGTCGCTTAAGGCAAGCTGAAACTCGATAGCTCCAAAAGGAGGGTTAACTATTTGGTTCAGCTTGGAAATGAGATCATTGCCACCCGCCGTAATAAATGCGCTTGAATCGCCAAGCGCATTTAGCTCGTTGAGAAGACTTTTGGCCTTAGAGTAATATGTATCCTTTCCAAGCCCAGTATTGTAGTAGTTATCGTAAAGCGGTGTGAAAGTATCGATCTGGTGAGCGGCTGATTTGGCTAAGCTATGAGCATATTCTTCTGAGGCAGGATATTTTTCCTGCAATATTTTTAAAATATCACCGGACTTGGTCTCGTCACTAAAATTAAGTTCAAATAGTTTCCCATAAGCAAAGGCAACTTTGGCGTGTTGTGGGTAATTAGAGATGAAGGAACGAAAAGCCTCATCGGCTTCGGATTTTTGTCCAATACTTAAGAGCTTGGTAGCTCTGGTTAGGCTCTGATCAGGTTGATAAACCGTCTTAAACCAGTAGTAGCTGCAGCCCGCTAATACTAGGCAAACAGCTAAGATTAAAAAAGAGGCGATTTTGATTTTTTTCGGTTTTTTAGAGCTTATTTGGGCACTTACCGCAATTTCCTCAACCTCGCCGTTTCCATCTTTATCTAGTTGTTTAGTGGCCTCTTTATCCTCTTTATCCTCTGACACTGAGAGTGTATTGTCAATTTCAACAGGTCTCCCGCAGTTAGGGCAATTGTGGTAAGTTCCAACTTCATGGCCACAAGTACACTTCACGTTTTCTCCCCCTTTAGTTCGCCTTAAGCAGATACTAACAACCTATAAGGATTCACCGTTTCATCAATTTTTGACCTATCTTCCTCTATACGTTAATACGACCGTGGACTAGATTATCAGGGGGGACCACCAACAAATATGTTTGCTCAAATAAGTATATAACAAAGTTTTACCATTAATAAATATTTTTCCATAAAATCAACTATTTGACGTAGATCGACATTATCTCCAAAGGATATTTAGTGTGGATTGTGTAATATTTCTTTTAACAAAAAGGAAAAAATTTGTTACTCTCCTGCAGGCGAAGGATGATGAAGATGTACTCTGATAGCAGAGAGTATCTTTTGGATGAACTTAATCAATTAGACAGGATTATTCACCTACACATTCTCAAACAGCAGCAGGTGCGGTCGGTCGATCCATTGCAACAATTTAGGGGGTTGGTACTGTCTGAGGAGGAGATAGTCGGACTGCTCGGAGATGTTTCTGTGCTCCCGAAGAACAATGAGAGCTGCAAACTGCGGGAAATGAAGATCGAGCAAATTCGTGAGAGCTTGCGGGCCGAAGCTCTAAGGATCAGAGAACGGCGAGAGGCCAGTCTTAATAACGGAATTTACCTGTCCTTAAATCATCTCGCCCAAATATTCAACCTGACGCACTTTGAGCAGCAATGTATCATCATTTGTCTGGCCGTGGAATTGGAGCGCAAGTACGGTAAACTATATGCTTATCTGCAGAATGATGTTACCCGCCAAAAGCCTGACGTTGAGCTGATACTTAAACTGTTGTGCCCTGTGCCTCAGGAACGACTTGAGGCCAGGTCGGTTTTTTCGCCACAGGCTCCACTCATCAAACATGGGCTCCTGCAGTTGGCAGATAACTCACCAGGAGATTTGATCCCACTAATATCACGCAATCTTAAACTGAATGACCGGATCGTAGATTTTCTTTTGGAATTTGGACAGATTGATGTACGGCTTGCCCCTGTAGCTAGCCTGGTTCTTCCCGGAGCAGACAAGTCAGGGAAGTTTCAGGGCCTCGAAACTCGGCAGCGGGTAAAGGAATTTCTATATTCATATTTTGGTGAATCCGGTTCAGTTGGGGAAGGTGTGGTTTTTTATTGCCATGGGAAATATGGCGCAGGAAAAAAATTGCTTGTTGAATCGTTATGCGATGAATTTGAATTGCCACTGATTTACGGTGATACGGAAAGAATGCTGGACAGCTGGATTCCCTTTGGGGAGCTGATGCAGCTACTCGGCCGGGAAGCTGCACTGCAAGGAGCAATATTGTGCTTGGTGAATTTTGACCATCTCCTTGACAGGGGAGATAAAAGCCTGCTGCAATTGGAATCAATGATTGAAGCGGTGCAGACCTATTCACGGTTAACTTTTTTGCTGGGTCGGCGCCCATGGAACCCGCAGGGGGTGCTAAAAGGAACTGTCTTCATTGACATTGAAGCTCCGGCGCCTGATGTTACCGCTAGGCAAAACCTGTGGGAGGAACTCAGTGAAGAGTATCTGGGGGCGGATACCCCGGCTTTTAATCCGGATTGGCGGGAGCTGGCCGGTAAATTCCGATTTACGCCGGGACAGATCCGGGACGCTCTTGCCGTGGCCCATCACCGGGCCCTCTGGTGTCCTGCGGGGGACAGGCAGGTAACCATGGCAGACCTGTACGCTGCTTGTCAGGCTCAGTCGAATCAGAAACTGAGCAGCCTTGCGCAAAAATTAAAACCCGGATACACCTGGGACGATATAATCCTACCGCTTGACCGGCTAAAACAGTTGCAGGAAATTTGCAGTCAGGTCAAATACCGCGATGTTGTATTCGATCAATGGGGTTTCGCCGGCAAAATGTCTTATGGCAGAGGACTAAACGCGCTTTTTTCCGGTCCTCCGGGCACAGGCAAAACCATGTCAGCCGAGGTTATTGCTGGTGAGCTGCAGATGGACCTTTACAAAATCGATTTGTCTCAGGTCATCAGCAAATATATAGGCGAAACAGAACAAAACCTGCAGCGGATCTTTGATGAGGCTGCAACAAGTAATGCCATTCTTTTCTTCGACGAGGCCGATGCCCTTTTTGGCAAGCGGTCGGAGGTCCGGGATGCCCATGATCGTTATGCAAATATCGAAACGGCTTATCTGCTCCAGAAGATAGAGGAATACGACGGCATAACGATACTAGCCACCAATCTGCGGAATAACATGGACGATGCTTTTGTCCGCCGGATGCGCTTTATTGTAGATTTTCCCTTCCCAGACGAAGTACATCGGGAAAAAATCTGGAGGCATATGTTTCCCGAAGATACTCCGCGGAATGAGGATCTTGACCTAAAATTTTTGGCAAAGAAGTTTAGAATTGCCGGAGGAGATATCAAAAACATTGTCCTGGCAGCGGCATTTCTAGCTGCCGGAGAGACCGTGGCCATCGGGATGGAGCACCTTATCCGCGCCACTAGGGATGAGATGCACAAAAACGGTAAGCTTTGTCTGAAAGAAGACTTTGGTGAATATTATGAGTGGATTAATTGAAGAATTCTAAAATCCGATGAGGTGGGGTTATGAGCGAATTTACGGTGTTTGCCGATATTGGGCAGACCCTAATTAAACTGCTTAGAGACAATATGAAGGACCTGAACATGAACGAGAACTCGATAGTATTATGCTCACCGGCCGACGTAACCGATGACATCAGTCTGTCGATTTTCCTGTATCAGGTAGTGGAGAATTCGGACATGAGAAACCAGGATATGTTCGAACTGGGACCGGATCGGCTGCAGTATCCCCCTTTATACCTGGACCTCTATTATTTGCTGACGACCTATTCAAAGGCCGATCTGGCCTCCCGTTCACTGGAAGAACACCGGATCTTGGGGAAGGCAATGAGTATCCTGCATGACCATGTAGTTTTGAGCGGACCGGCACTGCAGGGCGGGTTAGCCGGCAAGCATGATGAGTTTAGGATATCTATGAACACCCTCTCACTGGACGATGCAAATAAGCTTTGGAGCACCTTTACCAACAAACAGTTTAGACCGTCTGTAAGTTATCTGGTCACTCCGGTGGCCGTTGATTCCACCCGGATTATGGGAACCAGCCGTGTATTGTCACGGGAATTGGAGTACAACGTGATGGGGGAGGATAGATAATTTTGGCCAACCAATTTTATCTAGTTCAAAAGACCGCTAAAAAAGTGTCCCTTGCTGTCCGGGTGACTGATGATTATACCCTGAGAGAACCTGTTGGCAGGATTAAGGTTGGCATCAAAGAAGCCGTCGCCGGACCGGTCAAAAACCCAAGCGGATATTATGTATTTACTGACTTACTCCCAGGCAGTTATTCAGTTGAGGTCGCTTCGCAATATTACTTAACCGGGGAGTCGGCCGTTAATACCGCTCTTCTTGATGCAAAATATCCGGTGTTAAATATTAGTTTAACCCCCCACAGCGCCTATCCCTTTACCGGGAGTGTCGCCCTAATCCGAGGACTGGTGTACGGATCGGCGGGTAAAAGCTTGGCGAAAGCCGGTGTACAGGCTGTCGTTACCGACCCGGAGAACGCTGATAAGGCAAAGTTAAGTAAAAACCCTGTCAAAGCGGGGGACAGAACTGTATTATTGGCCGATATTTACGGAGAGCTTACTCCAGATGAGCTGCTGATGATTAAAGATGTCAATAAAATGTGTAACGAAGTCATTAAAATTGCACCGCCCGTGCCTGCTAACTCGGCAGTTCAACCCGTTAGTTTAGCGTCACCCCTTAAGTTTGACCATCCTGCCAAAACTCCGTTGATGTCTGTTTTAAAAACCCTAACTAACGAGAAGGGGGAGTTTGTAATCTACTTCAGGACGCTTAAGGCTAATAAATTCAACGTGAGCATACAGGTGCATCATCCTGACTACCAAATCTTCAACCGGGAGGTGGAAATCACTGCGGACAAACAGGTTTCCCTGGGTGTAATTCAACTGACAACGGCTTAAGTGCTAAGAAATAAACAACAGAAAAGGAGGATGAAAAATGCCGGAATACTTATCACCGGGAGTTTATGTGGAAGAAATTGAAATTGGTTCGAAACCCATTGAAGGAGTATCCACCAGTACAGCCGGTTTTTTAGGTGAGGCAGAGAGGGGGCCTACGGCTGCAGCACTGGTTACTAACTGGCTGCAGTACCAAAGGGTTTTTGGCAGTTATTTCGGGGCAGACAAATATCTCCCCTATGCAGTAAAAGGCTTTTTTGACAACGGTGGGCAGCGCTGCTATATCGGGCGGATTGTAAAGCAGTCCTCGGAGACTGCCACTATCAGTTTGACGGCTGGCAGCAGTGATGTTCTGACGGTATCTGCTGTAGGTGAAGGGACATGGGGCAACTGGATTGCGTTGAAGCTTTCTGCAGGCTCCTTTAGTAAAAAAGATAATCCTCTCTTCAAATTAAGTGTAAGTTATTGGAAAAAGGAGCCCGCCTCATTGTATGACCCAGAGAGTGATGCCAAGACTAGGCCGCGTCCTGATGTGACGGAGATTTTTGACAACCTTTCGCTGGTTGAGAATTCTCCGGATTATTACATCAAGAGGATTAACGGAATTTCCGACCTAATCACGGTTTCCGAAATCAGTAATTCAGCGTCAATTCCAGATGGTCCGGCGGCTATCACCTATCTTACAGGTGGCTCTGATGGGACTGGTAACCTAGTATTGTCTGATTTTCAGCGGGAGGATACCGATGATGATCCTGCTAACAGGAAAGGATTAACCGCTTTCAAAACCATTGACGATATTTCAATTGTTTATGTCCCTAACGTCTTAAACATCAGTGGTCTTGCTGCCGAGTTAATCACCCACTGTGAGACAATGAAGGACCGCTTTGCGGTGCTCGATGCGGAACAAGGTTCGGCCAAGGTTTCCGACCTAAACCCGCGGGACAATTACGACACAAAATACGCTGCCTACTACTATCCCTGGATCAAGATTGTCGATTCTGAGGCTGGCCTGATGCGAACTATACCGCCGGGTGGCCATGTGGCTGGAATCTACGCTCGTAGTGATACCGAGCGGGGTGTTCACAAAGCACCGGCCAACGAACCTGTCCGCGGCGCGGCTGACCTAGAATTCCAGATTACTAGGGGTGAACAGGATATTCTGAACCCCAGAGGGGTCAATGTGATCCGCGCTTTTCCCGGCAGGGGAATCAGGGTCTGGGGCGCGCGTACATTGTCCAGTGACCCCCTGTGGAAGTATATCAACCTCCGCCGGCTGTTCCTTTTCCTGGAGGAATCCATAGACAAAGGAAACCAATGGGTGGTTTTTGAACCGAACAATGAAAAACTCTGGGCTAGGGTAAAAAGTACTATCACGGAGTTCCTAACCCGAGTGTGGCGGGATGGAGCGCTAATGGGCACCAAGGCAGAGGAAGCCTTTTTTGTCAAGGTTGACCGTTCCACCATGACCCAGAGCGATATTGACAACGGGCGCCTAATTGTTCTCATTGGTGTTGCGCCTGTAAAACCGGCAGAGTTTGTTATCTTCCGCATCGCCCAGTGGGCTGGCGGCTCTACGGTTACTGAATAAAACAGGAGGTGCAGAAGTATGCCGGGGCAAAGAAAAGATCCATTGCGGAATTTCCGTTTCAGAGTGGAGATAGACGGCATCCAGCAGGCCGGTTTCACAGAAGTTACCGGCTTTGATGCCACAGTGGATGTAATAGATTACCGTGAGGGGAGTGACCCCACACATGTACGCAAACTATCCGGTTTAACCAAATACGGAAATATAACCCTAAAATGGGGCATCACTGATTCCATGGAGATTTACAACTGGCACAAAGGGGTTATTGATGGGAGTGTCCAGCGCAAGAATATTTCGATCATCATCGTTGATGAAACCGGGGCCGACAAAGCGCGCTGGAACATCATCAATGCCTGGCCTGTTAAATACGGTCCCCCTGATCTCAATGCCAAGGGTAATGATGTGGCTATTGAAACCTTGGAACTTGTCCATGAGGGGATGACGCGGGTCAGTTAAGATGCCGGAAGCTAAAGCAGAGGCATTCATCATTTCAGAAAGCAGGTGGATAAGTGGCTTTTCAAACTGAATTCGAATTTACTCTCCCCAAGGGTTATGTTGACGAGTACGGCAGTTTGCACCGCAGCGGGACCATGCGTTTAGCCACTGCGGCAGACGAAATCCTACCTATGAAGGACCCACGGGTACAGCAGAATCCTGCGTATCTGACCGTTATCCTTTTAGCGAGGGTAATTATCAAGCTAGGCGAGGTACAGTCCATTAACCCCAAGGTTATTGAAGGCTTGTTCTCTTCAGATCTGGCTTTTCTTCAGGATTTCTACCGTCGGATTAACGGGGACGGAAGAACGGTGCTCAAAACCATATGCCCGAAGTGTGAATATGAGTTTGAAGTGGAGGTGGCTGGTTCGGGGGAAGTCTAACGGGCTACCCCCATGACCGGCTTTACGAGGAGGTAGCCTTTATTGCCTATTATTTTCACTGGCCCCATGACGAAATCATGGAAATGGAGCACCGAGAGCGCAAAAGGTGGTGCAGGGAGATTTCCAAAATAAACCGCAAACTGAATAAAGAACCGGAGAATGCATTTGATCTCTAAGGGGGAGGGCGGAATATGGCCACGGGTAAGAGGAAGAACCCTTATACAAATTTTAAATTTCTGGTGGAAATCAACGGCATGGTGGTGGCTGGTTTTTCGGAAGTTTATGGACTCCAGGCGGAGACTGAAACAGAAGAGTACCGGGAAGGCGGGGTCAACCATTTCGTGCTTAAGTTGCCCAAGGTCACCAGTTATCCTAACCTTACCCTCAAAAGAGGCCTAACCGATTCCGATGCGCTCTATAAATGGTATCGAGATGTAGCTGTCGGCAGTATTGTACGGAAGCAGGTTTCTGTAGTTGTATTGGATCATTCGGGAAATGAAGTTCGCCGCTGGAATTTCTCCCAGGCTTACCCAGTAAAATGGACAGGGCCTGAGCTTAGTGCCGACAGCAGCGCAATTGCGGTGGAAGTTGTGGAACTTGTGCATAAGGGGCTAATCTGAAATGATGACTGATCAGACTTTTTGGCAGTGGGTATGGCGTAAAAACAGCATCATGAAAAAATATGGGTCGGCGGGACCGCCCCTTGTTTTGCGGTATGTCGTCGCTGCTCAGCAGGTTTTGTACTTTTGGCAGTCATTAACCCTCAGGTTAAATGTAGCTTTACCAGCTTTCGTAAGCTATGCAACAGTAGGAGCGCCCCTCGCGATGTATGCGTATGCAACAGTAGGAGCGCCCCTCGCGATGTATGCGTATGCAACAGTAGGAGCGCCCCCCGCGAGGTATGCGTATGCAACAGCAGGAGTGCCCCCCGCGAGGTATGCGTATGCAACAGCAGGAGCGCCCCCGCGAGGTATGCGTATGCAACAGTAGGAGCGCCCCCACGAGGTATGCGTATGCAACAGCAGGAGCGCCCCTCGCGAGGTATGCGACAGCGGGACTGTCCTCCGCCGGTATTAGAGGAGTGGTAACCCTACCTGAAGACGCGGCATTCTTTAGGAAGTACCCTTGGGCGGTCACTGCCAATAAGGAGCGCCAAGGATTAAAAGCGCCAACTGGACCTTCGCTTTTGGGGGACGCTGCCATTAAAAGAGTGAAGCTTTTTACTTCTTCAGATATAGAGCGGTTTGCCCTGCAGAAAACCGTACAAACATTGGTGACCTGGCATAACAAAGCCGTAAGACGAGTTGGATTCTCACAGGGGCCTATAGCAGCCTCGCAGTTAACAACTCGGGTTTTTCTTTCATCGGTTAATGAATCGTTGGAAAAAATTACTGATTTGCAGTGGCGGCTGGTTATGGCCGGCGCTCCTATAAAAGTCGCATCACCGATGACCATAAAGGCATCAGTCACAACGATGCCTACGGTCACAGCCATAGAGAGTTCCGTCGCAGTCAAGCAGACTCCGAACGCAGCCGGATATACAACGGAAGCAATCAGGTATGTGCGGGTTGTAGCAGGAGTGGCACAGAATTCAGCCACACAGTTGCCACGTTCGGTAAGCTGGCTGCTAAAATCAAGGGGAAAGGGGCCACTAGCAGAAGTACATCTTAAAAATACACCCGGATATCGGTTGCATTCAGCTTTAGTGTCTCATACCTCGGCAGTGCATGTGCATGCTCTGGATTATACTACCGCGGTGGCCAACACACCCCCGTCGGTCGAAATTATCCACGCTGTGGCAACAAGTGTTCACGAGCCGGCCGAAATTGTTCACGTCCCAGCCACAACCACTTATAAGCCAGCCACAACTGTTCAAGCTTCGGACTCTACAGTCCGGGGGATAACTATCCCTTCCACGGCGTCGGCGGTGGACATTTCTCGGCTGGCGGAGCAGGTATGCCGGGTAATAGAAGGCAAAATTACTCGGGAGAAGGAAAGAAGGGGGATGTAAGGTGGATGTCACGGAATCGAAGAAAGTGAAGGCGGAGATACAGCCGTTGGATAACAGAGGAAATCCAAAGGGTGACCCGGTTAAAGTTTTGTTTAATCCGGCGGAGTATTCCATCGAGAAAAACAATCAGTTCCAGCAAACGTTGCTGCCCGGTCTGTCAGCGCCAGTCACCCATTTCATCGGAGGCAACGCCAGTAGCCTTACCATGGACCTTTTTTTCGATACCTATGAGACAGGGGAAGATGTCAGGGATTATACCAGGAAAATTACCAACCTGCTGGAGATTGACAGTGACCTCCATGCCCCGCCTGTCTGTCAGTTCAGATGGGGTAGGCTGGAATTTAAAGCTGTACTGGAACGGGTAACCCAGCGGTTTTCCATGTTTCGCGATGAACAGGGGATACCGGTTCGAGCTACCCTCAACGTAACGTTTAAAGAGTACAAAACTATCACGGAGCAGTTTCAGGAAAAGCCCCGTTTTTCATCAGACCGGACTAAACACAGGTTAATCAGTCAAGGTGATAGCCTGTGGTTAATTGCTGACCGGGAATATGACGACCCAGCTCTTTGGCGGCGCATCGCCCGAGTTAACAACATCGAGAATCCGCGGATCTTACAAGTAGGGAAGGAAATAATAGTGCCCCCTTTGGAGTGATGAAATGGAAAAGAAGTATCACAATTTTTATGCTCCTGCTTTTGACGTTCTTATTGAAAACACTAATATCCTTCAGGAAGGGATGGAGCTTACCGACGTCATGGTAGAAAACACTGTAGAGGGCGCGGACAGCTTTTCTTTTACCGTGAATAATGCCTTCGACATCGTCAGAAAGGACTTTAATTGGCTGGACCAATATTTATCCGTTGGAAAAAAGGTCGAGATAAAAATGGGATATTACGACCGTCTGCAATCTGTGTTTTTTGGATTGGTAACGGCAGTGGATATTACTTTTCCTGCTGGCGGTTTTCCCCAGGTGGAAGTGAGAGGTCTGGACATTTCCCATCTGATGATGAAAGGGAGCAGCTGCTTTTCTTGGGATGAGGTCAAAGACAGTGAGATAGCTAGAAAAATCGCAGCCAAATTTAAATTGGACGGTGTGGAAATAGAAGAAAGCAAAATAAAGCACTCTAAGGTGGTTCAGGACGGGGAGAGTGACTTTAATTTTCTCACCAGGCTGGCGGCCAGAAATGGTTTTGAATTTTTTATTCTCGGTAAAACCCTTTATTTCAGGGACCCGGCGAAAAGAAAGCTGGAGCTGCTGACTTTGGAATGGGGTAAGAATTTGCTTAGTTTTGCACCGCGGATCAATATTTCCGGGCAGGTTTCAGGGATCGAGGTTAGAGGCTGGGATGCCTTGGCTAAGAAGGTTATTGTGGGCAAAGCCGGCGTAGGAGATGAGACCGGTAGCGATGATGGGAAAAAAAGCGGTGGTGAACTGGTCAGTGAAGCTTTTCGGAAAGAGATTGTGGAACGAATCAGTTGTTCTGTGCGTTCTCAAGAAGAAGCAGACCTTAAAGCCAAAACAGAGTACAATCGACGGGCCAAAAAGCTGCTTACCGGCGGCGGTGAATCTATTGGGTTACCGGACATAATGCCAGGCGGGTATCTGAAACTGGCGGGCTTGGGTAAAACCTTCAGCAGGACATATTATATTTTAGGCACTCAACATACAATCAGCAGTTTAGGCTACCGGACAACGTTCAATGTTGAAGGGAAAAAGATATGAACATAGTTGATTTGTTAAGAACAGACCGAGATGATGCGGGGGAGAAACTATGCGGAGTAGTCATCGGGATTGTCACCAATAACAAAGATCCAGAAGGCATGGGCCGGGTCAAGGTGAAATTCCCCTGGCGGGAGAGTGAGGATGAAAGTGACTGGGCCCGATTGGCCACCTTAATGGCCGGTAGTGAACGAGGCAGCTTCTTTCTGCCGGAAGTCGATGATGAGGTTTTGGTGGCTTTTGGCCAGGGTAATATTGATCAGCCTTATGTTATCGGAATGCTGTGGAACGGTAAAGACAAGCCGCCGGAGACTAACAGTGACGGTAAGAACAATATACGTAAGATCAAATCTAGAAGTGGGCATGAGATAATTTTTAACGATGACAGCGAGCAAAAAAAAGAAAAATTAGAGATCCATACCAAAGGTGGACATACACTGGTTTTGGATGATTCTGCAGGTCAGGAAAAAATTGAGATCAAAGATAAAACCGGTTCGAATTCTATCATCATCGATTCAGCTCAGAACTCGTTAACGATTACAAGCGCGGCACAGCTCAAAATCAAGGCTCAGATGATCGAACTGGATGCGGATGCTTCCATGACTTTAAAATCCAGCGGTATCCTTACCATTAAAGGGTCAATGGTTAAAATCAATTGAGGAGGTTGGTCTTTATGCCGCCGGCTGCAAGGGTGGGTGATACCACTGCCCACGGCACTCCGCTTGGTCCGGGACCGGGTAGTGTAAATGTTTTAATTGGCGGAAAACCGGCCTGGCGGGCAAATTCAGATGTCCATAATTGCCCGCTGGTTACAGGAACTGTTCCTCATGTCGGGGGAATGGTGACTATGGGCAGCACCACTGTGCTGATCAATAACCTGCCGGCCGTGCGGATGGGGGATATGATCACGGAGAGTGGGCCGCCAAATTCGGTAGCGATGGGAGAAGCTACAGTAATGATCGGGTGAACACCGGTGGTGAAAGGTGCGGAGGTAACCATGGCTAAGGAATTCTTGGGTAGAGGGTGGAAATTCCCTGTTCTGATTGACGGTTTGACCGGAAAAATTGCCATGTCGGAATATGAGCAGGATATCCGGGAAGCGATTTGGATAATTCTGGACACCGCCAAAGGTGAAAGGGTAATGCGGCCCGATTTTGGCTGTGGGATTCATGACTTTGTGTTTGCCGCCATGGATGTCGCTACAATGGGCATGATTGAATCAAAGGTGCGTGAAGCCCTTATCCGCTGGGAACCGAGAATTGAGATTATCAGGATTAACGTGTCTCCAGGGAAGGCGGCTGACGGAAAATTGGAAATTGCCCTGGATTATCGTGTACGTTCTACTAATAACCAGTTAAACCTGGTCTACCCTTTCTATCTTAATGAAGGTTAATAGATGATTTGAGGGGGGTGAGATAATGCAGGATTCTGGTGTTGAACCCAAAGATATCGTGAAACAAATAAGTGAACTCATACCTTTTTACACACCGGAGTGGGAGTTTGTTAATGATAAAAGCGATCCGGGGACGGCACTGATTAACATATTTGCCCTAATGTATGAAGGGGCCTGTAAACGCTTTAGACAGGTTCCTTATAAAAACTTTGTTGCCTTTCTGGAAATGATTGGGGTACAGCTCCTGCCACCTCAGCAGGCCCGCGTCCCGGTAACCTTCAGCTTAAGTATGGGCGCTGTAGGAGCGGTGCTTATTCCGGTGGGAACGCAGGTTGCTGTTAACCCGCTCGATGGCGGGGCGCCGGTTATTTTCGAAACAGAAAGGAATATCCTGGCCACGCCGGCCAAACTTTGCAAAGTATTTACAACTGTACCAGCCTTGGACGGGATCTTTGAACATACGCCGGTATTACAGGGTGACAACAGAGCCAGACTTTTTGCCGGAAAAGAGAATCAAAACCTTCAGGAGCACAGTATGTATCTGGCCCACAGTGAAATCCTGAACCTCAAGGGCCGGGCATCAGTGGACATAAGTTTTTATGCTATGGGTACAGATCTGACTAAAGAAAACTTAACCAGGGATATTTCCTGGGAGTGGTGGAATAAAGACTGCGACCGCTGGGTTTCCTCCCACGAGGATCGAGTAGACCAGTTGAAAGTTGCGGCAGTAATCAGAAAAGACGGTGAAGCCCGGCAATGGGTTAATATTACTTTAGACAAAGACTTTGATTCCAGATTTACAAAAACAAAGGTCTTTGATATGGAAAACTTCTGGCTGCGTTGCAGGATAGTAGAACCGATGACTAAGGAGTCGGGTTTTAACAAGCTCCAGATTGACCATATCATGGTCCACTCCGGACCTTTATATGCGTTGCCTGATCCCGATGGATTATTTTGTAACGATATTCCCCTTAACATACCGGTTCTGGAAAAACCGCCAGTATACCCCTTCGGTAAACGGCCAAGAACCTTTGATACCTTTTATATTGCCAATAATGACGCTTTGTCAAAGAAAGGCGCCGAAATTAAACTTCAGATTAACCTGTTTCCTGATGATCCGGAATTCCTACCGGTAAAGCTCATTCAGGGAATTGGTCCCGAATTTGAGGAACGGTTAATTAGCTATAAAGAAAACAATAAACCATTTCCCATCGATACGGTGAGTAAACTCTTAAATAGATCAGTTGAAGAACTGGCACGTATACTGTCTGACCCTCAACATCCGGTCGGCTTAAAAAGAGTGCAAAACATCAAAGAAGCTGCCGAAAAGGAATTCTATGACAAAAACACGGATTATAAAAAACTTGCCGAGCTGATTAAAGCAGCACCTTCCGATGAGTTGATGCTTTCATGGGAATACTGGAACGGCACCAGCTGGCAGGCTATTAAAAGTCTTGAGGACGGTACGGAAAAGTTTACTCAACCCGGTTCAGTGAGTTTCAAATGCCCTTCAGACTTGGCACCAACCACCGTCAACGGTCAAGAGAACTACTGGATCAGGGTCCGGATTATCAACGGAGACTATGGTAAGGAAAAGTATATAAAGGTTAATGCCAATCCAGAAACCTGGCAGGTGAATTCAGGTGATATACGGCCCCCAAAGCTGTGCAGCCTGAAAATTGATTATGCCTATGCCGCTGCCGAACTCCCAAAGGTTGAAAAATGTATCGCTTATAACAATCTCCAGTTTTCCGTGTGTAAACTGGGGCTATTCAAACCCTTTGACGTTTTGCCAGATAGCAGACCTGCCCTTTACCTGGGCTTTGACCGACCTCCATTAAAAGGACCGGTAAGCATGTTTCTGAACCTGGAGGAACAGGAATATAAAGTGGAGGAAATACCAAGGTTTACCTGGGAGTATTACCGGGAAGCTGACGGCAGGACCGGTACGGTGCGACTGGAAGCGCTGGATGGGACAAACAATCTCATCGACAGTGGAAACGTTGAATTTGTTGGTCCGCCAGATTTTACCCGCCTGTTTCTTTTCGGGGCTGAACTCAGCTGGATAAGGGCTGTTGACGCGGACGCTAAGTTTGACCGGGTGCCTGATGCAGGAACACCTGAGCAGACGCTTTGGTTAAAGGATATACGTCTGAATACGGTCTGGGCGTCCCAGGCTGAGACAGTCAGCGATGAAATTATTGGGTCGGGCGATGGTGAGTCTGGGCAGAAATTTAGGCTTCGACGAACTCCGGTAATTTCGGAAGCTATCTGGGTAAATGAATTTAGCGTCCTGTCAGAAGATGAGCGGGCAGCTCTGCTCAGAAATGGTACAGTAGAAACAAGAGAAGTTAGAGATGAAAAAGGCGCTGTCCAGGAATTTTGGGTCAGGTGGGAGTCGGTGGAGGACCTGGCTGAATCTGCAGGTGATGAGCGTCATTATATGATTGATCGGGCCTTTGGTCAGGCCAGTTTTGGTAACGGTATCAACGGAGCAGCCTTGCCTGTGAGCTTGAACAATATCAAAGCGGAATACCGCACCGGAGGAGGGTCCAGAGGTAATGTGGGGGCAGGCGAAATCTCTGGGATGCGGACCTCAGTAGCTTTTGTGGACAAAGTGGTGAACCATGTGGCTGCCGCCGGTGGAACCGATACCGAACTTGTGGAACAGGCTCTTACTCGGGGGCCGCAGATGTTGAAGCACGGTAACCGGGCTGTCACCGCCGAAGACTATGAATGGCTGGCTCGTCAAGCCTCTCGCAGTGTTGCGCGGGTCAAATGCTTCCCCAACTGCAACGACAGGTGGGAAAAACAGACGGGCTGGGTGACGGTTATTATCATCCCCGAGGGCGGTGAAGCCAAGCCCCGGCCTAATCTGCAGTTAAAACGACGAGTGGAAAGATTTCTCCGAGAACGGGCTGCCGGGGTGGTCACCGGCAGAGGGAAGCTTCTGATCAGAGAACCGGAGTACAAAGAAATTTCCGTTATAGCTACCCTTGTAGCTACGGAGTTTGAAATGGCGCCGTTAGTAGAGAAGACTTCTATGGAAAGGTTAAAGGCCTTCCTTCACCCGCTAAGTGGCGGGTGTGACAGGAAGGGTTGGGAGTTTGGTCGGCATCCCTATCTTTCTGATTTCTATGGGTTACTTGAGAGTATTGAGGGTGTGGACTTTGTGACGGAACTTACTGTGGACGACAGCGATATTGAGGACTATGTACTCATATATAGCGGTAACCACAATGTAACTGTCCGGCCGCCAGGCGGTCAACAGCTGCGTTAACCGCCGCCCCGCTGGAGGAGGGAAAATTATGCTGCCTTTACCGGTATTAGATGATAAAAGCTTCAGAGAAATAATAGAAGACGCTTTAAAATTAATTCCCCGGTTTACGCCGGAATGGACTGATTATAACCCACACGATCCAGGAATGACTTTTATTGAACTTTTTGCCTGGCTAACCGAGATGCAGCATTATTACATGGACCAAGTGGGGGAGCAAAATTACCTGAAATTTTTGCGGCTGTTGGGTATCAGGCCCAAAGAGGCCGTTGCGGCAAAAGTAGACGTGACCTTTTCCCTGCCGGAAGGGTATGCTGCAGCTTCACCACTGATTGTGCCCCAGGGGACTAAACTTTTGGCAGGCGAAGTAATTTTTGAAACCCTGGAAACAATCAGTTTGAATAAGGCGAAGCTGGTGAAAATTTTAACTGCCGCAGGAGATTTCTCGGATAATACCGAAGCAAACCGGCGTTTGGGCCTATACTACTATGCCTTCGGTGAAAAAGCTGTCCAAGGCAGTAGACTTTATCTGGGCTTTGATAATTCCCCTGCAGAGCTAACGTTGACTGTCAATCTATTTGAAGATTACCCGGAAGAGGGGAGCCATTATGGTGAGCAGCCGGTAATCATTCCTACGGCCAGGGTCAGCTGGGAATACGGTTATAGGGAAATAGGCTGGGCTGTTGCCAGAGAGACTGGGGACTGGCGGCCGCTGAACCTTCTCAAAGATGAAACCCTCGGCCTGTTCCGGAGTGGCAGGGTATACCTTGCTAGGCCAGATTCCGAGCCGCAGCAGGAGAAAATAAACTTTTGGCTTCGTTGTACCGTGGTGCAGGACGGCTACGAAATACCACCTAAAATTCATAACATCCTGTATAACACGATCGGGGCGGTACAGCAGGAGACCTTAAGCGGTGCGGACAATCCGTTGCTGCTGACCTGCGGCAGCGGTCTGCCGGGGCAAAAAATTATCCTTCAACGCACTCGCGTGATTTCCTCAACCTTTGCTCTGCAGGTTGAGGAAAAAAATAGAGAAAGTAACCAAATTACCCTGATGTGGCGGGACTGGCAGCGGGTGGACGATTTTGACGCCTCAGGACCCGATGACCGGCATTACGTATTAAACCCTGAAACCGGTGAAGTATTTTTCGGTGACGGGGTTAACGGAGCGGTTCCCCCGGCGCCGGTCAGGGTGGGGGAAAAGAATATCCGAGTTGTAACGTATCAGGTCGGCGGTGGTGAAAAAGGCAATCTAAAAGCAGGGGCGGTAAATAAGCTGCTTTGTCCGCCGGACAGTGAACTTGCCGATCTCCTGGTAGAAAACCATTTGCCGGCAGTCAGCGGTGCTGAACCGGAAACCCTGGATAAGGCTAAGGCACGGGCCCGAAGGGAATTAAATACGGTATCCAGGGCGGTGACCTTTGCTGATTTCGAGAAGCTAGCCTGCATGACCCCTGGGTTGCGGGTGGCTAGAGCCAAAGCCTTTCATGGGAAGGAGGGGGTCAAAGTGGTGGTTGTCCCTTACAGCCAGGCACCTAACCCTATGCCAGGAGAAGGTTTTCTGGAAACTGTCCGTCGGCATCTGGATATGCACAGGCTGGTCACCACCAGGGTAGAAGTATTGCCCCCTCAGTATACGGTAGTCAATGTATATGCCTCCGTAGGCATTAAGCCGCGTTATGATCCGGCAACCAGCAGGGAGCAAATCCTGATGGGGCTGGAAAAATTTCTGCACCCCGTCTGGGGCGGTCCCGAAGGAACCGGTTGGCCTTTTGGCCGGAAGGTCTATAAATCGGAACTGTACCAGCTCATCGAAACTATAGAAGGTGTCGATTACGTAAAAGAATTGGAGGTTACCGGTCCAGAGGAAGGCGACCAGATGAAAGATCAGGTAAAGCCGCAAAGATTAGTATACCTAGGTGAGCGGAGGGTTGATATCCTCAGCCCCGGACGAACCGAGAAAGGAGCGGTACGGTAATGAGTTCACGAGCAGACCGGATGCAGTTTCTTACGCTGAATAAAAAAGCGGCCTGGGATGAAGGCCTGCCGTTCCGGATGTGCATTTCGGAGGAAGGAATCAAAATAACAGAGGCTGAAAAATATGTAACCGATCTTGCTGTAGGCAAGGAAGCATTTCCAGCGGGGGTGGAAGTGAGGGACTATGCTGCCGGCTGGTGCAATATGATCTACCTTCTGGATCAAGAGGGCACGGTATGGATTTGTGACCCTGGGCAGAAAAGATTTGAACGGATTTGCTGTACCGGAGCCTATATTCAGAATCCCCTGAGCATCGCTATCACTGCGGATACGGTTTACATAGGGGATGGAGGAGCAGAGGGGAGAATCTTTGCTTTTGCCCTGGTCAACTGGCAGCTTAGGTGGTGTATTACTACCGGCTTTCCTTCTGTTGACTTGGCTGTGGATGAAGAGGGGAAATTGTTCGCTCTGGATGCTGGAGAGCGGAGAGTTTTAATCTTCAATACCGGAGGAAGTCTTATTGAGAAGATTGTATTCGATGGTCCGGACAGGGATTTAATTGCGCTGACAGTTTCACGGGGCGGAATCATTTATTGCTTTGATCGGCAGTCAAATAAGCTCCTCAGTGTGGATCTGGGCTCCGGGGAGAAAAATTATAGCCTGCTTGCTTTTAACCGGGAATTTACCGGTTTGGCTGTCGATACCCGGGACAGCATCTTTATTGGCAGTAATTCCAGCATTTTTAAATATGACGTGACCGGGAAATTGACCAGCGAGATAACTGCTTATAGTGGGACTGTTAAGGGGTTGGCAGTGGTTGGGAGGGATAAGCTTTTTGTTTTGGGAGCAGTGGAGCTTAACATCCTGACGACGCGGACCGTGCTGGCCAGACCGGAGGAAGGGCTGCTGCCGAAAGGGGTTTACTTCTCCAAGGCCTTTGACAGCACCGCACCGGGAACGAGGTGGCATAAGTTCCTCCTTGATGCGGAAATCCCGGAGAATACACAAATAAAGGTTTCTTATCTGATTGATGAGCAAAACTCGCTGGACGATTATATCACCGAAGGTTTGGCGGCGGAGGAGGAGGAACTGGAAAAGATCGTTACACACCTGAACGGCCTGAACTGGTCTCCGCCCCTCATTAACCCAGGCGATGCCCTGGTCTTGTATGATGAAAGTAACGCCGAAATAAGTTCGAAAGGGCGGTACCTTTGGCTTCGGATTGAACTTACTGGCAATGAAACGGAATCACCTGTCTTAAGGAGTATCCGCGTTTATCTCCCGCGGTCATCGTATCTACGGTACTTACCCGCTGTTTATCAGGAAGATGACAGCAGCAGATATTTCCTGGAACGGTTTTTGTCTTTGTTTGAAACCTTTTTTAGTAAACTTGAGGAGCAAACCTACCACGTCACTGGTCTTTTTGACCAGGCTGCTGTTCCAGGGGAGTTTCTCAACCGTCTTGCGGCCTGGTTGGGCATTGTCGTTGATGAAAATTGGCCGGAAGAGAAATTACGGCAGTTGATAAAAAAGGCCATGGACTTATATAGGAAGCGCGGTACCTGTGCCGGAATTGAGGAGATGATTGAGCTATATACGGGGATTAAACCTTATATCATAGAACATTTTGAGCTCGATTGCATGCAGGATGAAAAATTGAAGGAACTGCTTTACGGAAATGATCCCGATGTGTTTACTGTGCTGCTGAATTCGGTCAAGGCACACAGAGAATGTTTTACAGTTCACGATTTTACGGACAACGAACTTGTAACGGTACAGCGAATACTAAGTTCAGAAAAACCAGCTCATACCGACGTCAGACTTGTGGTGCTGCAGCCCTGGATTTATCTTGATCTGTACACTTACCTGGGTGTTAACACATGTCTATCCGAACCTTCTCCCTGTCTCGACACTGGGGCATATATGCCGCGCGATACGGTTTTAACTGATTACGAAGCAGCTGGACAGATGGAAAGACGGTCAAGACTGGGTCTGGATACAATACTAACTTGAAAAAGGAGGTCTTATTATGACAGATTGCTACTCTAAAAATACCTTTGTGCGCAACCGGTACTTTTATGGCAAGTTACTTACTGTCAGTGACTTTGAGATAGAGCAGCGCTACTTTATTGAAAAGTCCCAGGCTGTTAACCGCCTGCTCCACGGTGTAGGCGTGGTAAGCGGTTTGCAAGTCACCTCGACAATAAAATCTACTGCTGCGGGAAAAACTCTAACCGTTAAGATTTCCGAAGGCATGGCACTGGATTGCTGTGGGAATCTGATTTATGTAAGCGGCGAGGAAAATGTGGAGGAAAACCCGGTAGAAAACCATACTTACTATTTTTATTTGAAATACAAACAGTGCTATGGGCATCCTCAGCCGGCACCGGCCAAGAATTATCCCTGTAAGGAAGAATGTTGCTACGGCCATATTGAGGAAGCTTACGAGGTTATTATTTCCACCGGGGAACCGGAAGTCCAATTAACCGGAGAATATGATGTGCCTGTTAAAGAACTTGAGAAAATTTGTCTAACGGAAACCACGGGATCCTGTCCGCACTGTAAAAATCCCGATGACGCCAAAGTTCTTATCGGCGTGGCGAAGGTAGTGGACGGAAAAATAGATAATGAAGGATCAACAGCGGAATTTATCAGATATCGTTCGGTAGTATATAACCACCCCATGCTGCGTGACCTGGTGCTTGCCCTGAATGAGTTTGCGCTTAAGATCAGCGCTGAGGTTAAGGTTTTAAGTAATGATTTGAAGACTTTGAACGTTGATGTGCAGGGGATTGAAAAACATGTAGAAAAAATTGACGGCCAGGTGGTGGCGTTAGAAGAGTTCGAGCTTAAGATCGGCGGTGAGATCGAGGTTTTAAGTAATGATCTGAAGACTTTGAGCATTGATGTTCAGGGCATGGAAAAACACCTGGCTGAAATTGACGGTCAGGTGGTGGCATTGGAGGAAGACTCGAAGAAACTGGATAAACATCTTGGGCTACATTTAACCGACTTCAAAAACCCCCATAAGACTAGTCACAATGCAACCAACCCTGCTCCTGCGGACGAAAGCAGTGATGACAACACCAGAGATAAGCATGTGTCCAATGCCGATGCCATGCGCTGGAACCGTTCTATTGCAGCGATCCAGGTGGACAACGTTGTTTTGGAAAAGCCAGGAGGCTATATCCACCTGAAGGCAGGGGAAAATGTCACCCTGAAGACTGAGGAAGATGCTACAGTCATCGTCAGCGCCGCCGGGGCTACAGCGACAACAGCCAAAACCGGCCGGGTGTCGATTAAAACCGGTAATGGCGGGATTGGATCTGTAATGGTTGACCCTGGTTTAAAGGAAAGCTACGGTGTTCAGCTAGGCTTGGAATTTGAGACAGAAAGCAGTATATATGTTGAATATGCGCCTGTTCATATCCTGAATTCTAAAGAGCAGGTTTCCATCTCAAGCCGGGTGTTCCTAAAAGGGGATAACATTGGCAAATTCGAAATCTTTGTACATTACATAAACAATGATATGACTCATATTGTCGAGACCTTCACGGCTAATGTCCAGTGGGTTGCTATCCCGGCAGAAAAAGTGAGAATCCTCAAACCTGGCAAGATTGCCTTGACAGATATCAAAGATATCAATGAGCTTTATGCGTACAAATTAAGTAGTGAAGGTATTACTGATGCGGCGGCTCTGGCCAAAGCTTCCGACCAGAAGGTTGCTGATATCCTAGAGATAAATGATCTCGGCAAAGTCCGAAGCCTGATTAATGAAGCAAAGAAGCTACTGGAGGAATCATGAACGTAGTGCCTGACCAATGGTTGTGAGTTCTGGAGGTGATATTAAATGAGTGGTCGTCGGGCAGATCAAACTAAAAAAATCGTTGCTGCACAACCCAACAAGGACGTAACATCCGTAAGAGGGCAAATTACGGATCGCTCATCAATAAACCTACTTCTCCAACTTCAGAAGACTCTAGGCAATGAGGCGGTGCAGCGCCTGATCCAGGCAAATCTGAATGCCGCTCAACCGAGAGATATAGTTAACTTTTATAAAGTTTCTATTGAAGGAAAGACAGTTACTCTTACTGAAGGAGAGTATAAATCTGAACTCGTTCGGATTACCAGCCAGCTAGAAGTTAATTTTGGGTTGCTGGAGGGTGAAGCGGTTTACAATGCCCGGCAGCATAAGATGTTCCTTGATGAAATCCACGGTTTTGTAGGTTGTATAAGTGATATCCTTGGTGATACAGTACCACCTCATATCGGAATTTGGTCCTGGCCACGTCCGGCAATCGAACGGGGGCGGGAAGCGCTTAAGACCGGAAGAGTAGAGGTGGCGGCAAAACAGTTAAAGCTTGCTCAGGAATCATTACGCGATGCCAAGCGGGAGTGGAATGTATATATCGATAAGACAACAGGCGGTTCTGAACAAGCGGTTACAGCTTTGACCTATACAAGAGATATCTCTTTCGCTATTGCTATCGGGACAGCCACAGTTGTCGCCGCTCCGGTAGTCGCCGGCGCCCTTGCCGGGGGTGGCGCTATAACAACCGGTACCGTCCTTACCACAGGTGCCATGGTAACCTCAGGTGGAGCCGGGGCAGGCGCTGTCCTACGGGGCGGGTCTTCTGCAGCGGGGCAGGCTCTGGCCGGCGGCCCGATTAACTATAACGAGGTATTGAAGGAATCTGTTGAGGGAGCTAAGCGTGGCGCAGTGGACGCTGCTAGCGGTGTGGTCGGTGTTGGTGCAGGAAAAGCACTCGGACTCGGAGCAAAAGGTGTGGGTCTCGGCCAGCAAATTTTAAAAGGTGGCTTGGCGGGCGGAGCAGGTGGAGGTATCGGAGGAGTATTGGATGCGTCCCTGGAGAGGAAATCGGCCAAGGAAATCATTGAGGCTGGTGGCAAAGGCGTATTGGCAGGATTTGTGGGGGGGATTTTTGGTACTGCAGCTACTGGTTTTTCACAGGGGAAATCCCCAATGGTGAAGTTTCTTGCTGAGACCCTTGGTGAGGGTGGCGGCGGGGCGGTAAGCGCCGCCCTTACAGGAGGATCACCAGAAGAAATTAAGAAAGCGATCATCACAAGTGTTATTACCGGAAGAGCAACATCAATGGCGGCTCACCCTACTAAGGGGGCGCTTAAGGCTAATGTAAAGGCAGATATGGAAGTATTACCTGAACGAACTCCTGATAGGACAAAGCCAGGAACAGCAAAAAAACCTTGGAAGTGGTCATGGAAAAAGGGTAACAAGAATGAAATTCCCATGATGATAGACCACCCTGAATACCCCAACATCTTTTATGATGCCAATATTAAAAACCTTAACTTGAAAAAACTGTTTAAAGAACTAGGAAAGACTGAAACGGGCAGTCAAATCATTCGGGAAATTGAAAACGGTAACATGCATCTTATTGTTACGAAGGAGGGCTTGTCGAAAAGAGCTGTGGGACTCCAAACCGGCAAGGAGGTGCATGTAGTGTGGAACGATAACAGGAAGGAGGTTGTGAGCACCCTAATTCACGAGGGGTCGCACTTTCTGTTCAATGATGAGAACGGTAACCCCACCGGCACAAGGCTTCATAACGAGGCTGACGCCAGAATTCATGAGTATGAATACAGGATGAAAGTGGGAGCAAAGCCCTATGACAGCGCAGAAGCTGCCTATCGGGAAACCTTTAGAAAAGTGAATAAGGAAACAATGGATCCGGCTAAAGCCCAGGTTGCAGCTGAAAAGGCGATGATAGCAGACCTGAAGCAGGATTATGAACGTACAGGGGTGGAGTCACCTCAGCAGGAAAGGGCTGACAGCGGGCAGTTAATCCACGAGACGGCAGTGAGAATTGAAAATAGAATCTTCAAGGGATCCAAGGCGCCTCTACCAGCATCTGAGGTTGCAGGCGGCGGATCTGCTCCAACCGGAACTGCCCCAATTAAACCCGGGACTTCGGAGTACCACCGCCAGCCAAATGAGGATCGGAGAACGGTTAGGGGAGTTCCCGCTTCCAGGAAAGGAGGGTCAGTGACAGGGTCTCCAAAAGAGAGCGTAGATGATTTTATTAAAAGAGGCGGTGAGATAAAGAAGTTACCTCCTGACCCCAGGCTTAGTTCTGACTCATCCACCCGCTCTTTCTATGAAGAAATTGCAGAATCGGGATTGATTCATGAAGATCCGGTCCTGGAGAGTTTGCTTAGGGTCCAGGGAACATGTAGGGATACCCTATTTAAGGATCAGATTGTCCCCATATTGAGGAGGTCAATGCCGGCTAATTCGGTATTTACAACTAGGGATTCCATATTCCTCGAGCAGGTTCTGGGTATCCAAAAGCTTCCCTGGCGGAGGGGGGCAGGTCCGGATCTTATTCTTGTAGACGTTCAGGGAAAAAGAATAGCAATTTTAGATTTGACCAGAACTCCAAGGGCAAGCCATTCCTCAAAAACAGCGAATTATACCGGGCTCCTGAAAGATGTTTTGCCTAGAGGATGGCAAATAGAGACTACTCAGGATTTCTACCATGTGGGCCAATTTAGTTCCCAGAAGGTAATTCTCCAGTTAAAAGATATTTTAGTTAAGTTCGGATTGCATTTGAGCTAATTGACGATTGTTTAAAGTCGAAGGAACCAAGGCTTTAGCACCTTCACCAATAAATATTAGTTGCGTGGTTTCCAGACGGGGGCAACATTTATATTTCAGCAGAGCTTCGATATGTCTTAAACATATTGGTTAAATAATTTAACCTTAAATAATAAATCTATTTTTCTGTTCAAAAGAAAAGACCAGCTTGAATGTTACTTCAAGGTGGTCTTTTTAAATAATGGCTTTAATATTCCGCACATTATCAACTCTCCTGTTGACATAAGGTTAAATTCAGCAGTAAATAATCAGCAAAGTACTTCTCAAGATTTACTTTCTCGTTTGTTCTCGAAAAGAGTATATTCTTTGTTCGTGGGATGTTGGCTAGCCCTCGCCTCTTGATCCTTCTAAATGTTTTTTCATAAGAATCCTTGCTTGTTCTGCGTTGTGACAAACAATGGCCTCATATATCGAGATATGTTCTTGGATTGTGCATAATCCCCCAATGTCATGACTAAAACGGAGTGGTCCAGCTTTCTTTATGAGCTCCAGAATATGAATTACAAACGTTTGGAGAAGTCGATTCATCATTGAATTCTGTGAAGCTTGAGTAATCAGAAAGTGAAACCGCATATCCGCTTTAGCATAAGCGTCTAAATCATTTAAATGAGACTGCATGTCACGAAGGGCCTGAGAAATTCGCTGCAAGTCTTCCTCTGTGGCTCTCAACGCTGCTAAGCCGGCACATTCAACTTCAAGCGTAATCCGAGTTTCCCAAAGCTCCTCTATTCGTGTCGGCTCGACCGATAAAGCTAAAGCCAAAGGACTAATAACCTCATTTAACTGAGCATCGCGAATGAACGTACCCCCTCCGGGTTTAATTTCAACCCATCCTAAGAACTCCATAGTTCTTAAGGCTTCGCGCAAAGTTGTCCGACTAACCCCCAACTCACCTGCCATTTCTCGTTCACCCATCAGGCGATCTCCGGGTCGGAGCTTTTCCTTGATTATCAAGCTATTAATTTGTTTTAGAACCTCGTGAGACGTTCTTTGAGGTTTCGTAATCTTTTCAAACTGCATTGAAACCCTCCCCTAGGTACGAGAGCTAAACTTGACGGAGCTAAACCTAACAGAGCTAAACCTGGATACCCATGGGACAATTTTGATTACACAATGTGCAGTCCCCACAATCTGTATTATTAGCTTGTTTTGAGCCTTGTACAAAAGCGGCCAAAACGTTGGCCCTTTTCCCGCTGAAAAAATAGCCCCTCTCTAATCCTTCGCCAAGATATTTGGGGCAATCGACGAGACACCCTCCGCAGTGCAGGCATTTAAGCAAATCCCACTGCTGATTTTCAGAAGCTGCCAAACGTCCATTATCGAGCAAAATGACATACACCTCTTTGGGGCCGTGCATACCTTGGACCATTCTAAACTCGATATCTGCCGTTCTGCTAGGGCCACTGATAAAGGAAATATATTTAAGAACATCTTTTCCCATGCCATACACACTGATCGCCCGACAAACAGTCAAAGCATCTTCGAGTGAAGGGACAATTTTATCAATTCCAGCCACCACAATATGGTTATACGGAAGATTCGAGGTGAATCGTACATTTCCCTCACTTTCTAAGAGGGCAAGGGTTCCATTCTGTTCAACAATAGCCTCTGCACCTGTAATTCCATACTGCATATGAGCTACCTGGAGTTTGATCTCATCCTTATTCTGGGCTACCCACTCCTTATTGGAAATGGGGGTATTAATGCTGGCAATCCAAGGGTGCGCGTTAACCTTTGTCCCGGCGATTCGTTCCCCTAGATCAGTATCAAAAACCTTAACCTCTTGGGACTGTAAATACTCCCTTAGATTTATTTCGTTAAATACAGAGTTTTTACTCATTGCAACGCTCTGATTGCCTGCCAGGATTTTCAAGATTTGTTTTTGAGCCTCTGTGGCGTTCTGAGCAAAAATTACATGACAGCCTTTGCCTTTGAGGGTGGTAACTGCCTTGTCAACATAATCCTTAAGATTAGCGGCCATCGAGCTTTTGATTTCTTGCACTTGGCTAGCCAGATTTGGATACTCTTGCAGAAGTCCGTCGCGACGAGAACTAATTTTCTTTAAGATCATTTGAGCCTTTGTACTGCTCATTTTCTCATCTCCTCCCATAGGCTCGGCTCAGAATCTGAACCACGTGAGAAACTTTTTGCTTCATAGCGTGCTGAGCAATGCCATCGCGAAAATGAACCATGCATCCGGGACAACTCGTCGCCAAAGTGGTGGCCTGAGTATCCGCAACGTCCTTCAATTTTCCTTCATTAATCCGTTGTGAAAGTTCATAGAAGCTTAAACTGAACGAACCACCAAATCCACAACACATATCGGCGTCCTGCATTTCTACATAATTCACTCCAGGGATCTTTTGGATAATTTCCCGGGGTTCCTTTTTCACACCCATACTCCGAGCGAGATGACAAGGATCATGATAGGTCACCGTTTCTGCGACTCTGTGCTCAGGTGGCTTTAACCGAATATCTTGGCTGAGAAATTCGTTAATATCTTTTACCTTCAGAGCAAGGTTTCTCACCTTTTTCTGAAGCTCCGGGGAATCCTCGGCAAACAGTTTAGGGTACTCCTCTTTGAAAGCAACGGCACAACTCGGGCAAACAAAAACCAAAGCATCCATCTCTAAAGAACTATAAGCCGCAATGTTTTTTAAAGCCATAGTTTTGGCGTGATCTAGGTCTCCGCTCACAATACTAGGAATTCCGCAACAAACATCCTCATTAGCAAGTTTAACCTCAACGTTATTTTCTGCTAAGACATGAAGTAGCGCTTCGCCCAGATCTGTCTCAGTGTAATTCACGACACACCCTGGATAAAAACCGACTTTTTTAACCGGTTTAGCAAGTGGTTTTGGTTTGGCAATTTCCGTAAAGGACTTGCCGGAGAAGCGGGGAATTACACGCTCTTGCGGTAAGCCGAAGGAATTTAACGTCAAACGGGAGGTCATCCCCTTATCAGACTCTTTTAAGGCCAGCTTTCCAAAGGTTGTCGCTAGTTTATTGACCACAGGCAGGGTTTGAGGTTTGCTTAACATCGAGAAGATTAAATTCTTCTTCCAACCTACCCCTTTTTGAGCCACAGCATCTTGCCGAAGCTTCCATAACATATTGGGGGTCGCCATTTGTACGGGGCAGGCGGTTTGACACTTTTGACAGCCGATACAAAGAGATAAGCCGTTTTCTTCAGTCTTTTCTAGGTCGCCATGAAAGGCGGCAAAGACTAAGCCTCGTCCCCCCAGATATTTATAGCCGTACTTGCTGCCGACTTCCGCATAAACTGGACAAAAGTTTAAGCAGCTTCCGCAATTGATACAGTATAGGGATTCTTGAAATCCTGCCTCAATCGCTTCCTGACGACCATTTTTCAATAAAACGATATGCACTTCTTTAGGACCCTGACCGTGTGTATCTTCGTCCAGATCAGGGTCTAGGGATTCACTGACTCCTGAGATCACCGAAACATAGGTTCCGATGTCCTGACCTACGCCATAGACTGCTGCCGCCCGTACAACTTGCATAGCATCTTCAAGGGTCGAGACGATTTTCTCCACACCGGCAATCACAATGTGAACTTTAGGCATCATTGAAACCGCCCGGATATTCCCTTCATTTTCAGTTACGAAAATGCTCCCCGTATCTGCTGCAATCGCATTGGCCCCCGAGATTCCAACATCCGCTTTAACCAAAAAGTCGCGGAGTCCCTTACGGGCAGAAACGACCAAGGCTTCGGGAGTACATTCTAATTGAATTCCCTCCTCTTCAGAAAAGAGCTGGGTTATCTTTTCGATTGAAAGATGGATCGCTGGAGCCAGCGAGTGACTCGCTTCACACTTTGCCAGCTGATTAATTCGATCTCCCAGATCTGTTTCAACGACTGTTACGCCACGATCTTCAAGGTAATGGGAAATATTAATTTCTTTACCGGCATTGGATTTGGACTTAACGACCAAGCCCTCCTTCGGAATGAGGCTCGCGATATAGTTTTGGGCATCCTCAGCAGTATCAGCCAGATACACTTTGCAGCCCTTTTCTTCCAACGATCGTTGTGCTTTGGCGATCACTTCATCTAAATGATCCATGCTATATTCTTTGATCTGGCGCAAACGATTAGAAAGCTCGGGATAATTGGGAACCATCTTTAACATGGCTGGGCGGATCGCATCAAAAGCGCGAAATCTCCCTTTGCGAGACTCCATATCCTTGAGCCCTTCTGTGACCTTACTTTTTACGATTTTATAGGTTTGCTTTCCCATGGTTGACCTCTTCTCCTTTGGTTTAGTGGTTGGACCGGTAGGCATAAACAAAAGAGGGGATTATAGTAAGGGATTAGCGTATGCAAACGCTCGTTAATATTTAAGTATCAGCCTTCATCCCGCCCAGATAGGCTTCCATAACCCGAGGATTTTTGGCAACCTCTTCAGCCTTCCCATGCAGGACGATCTTTCCTGTTTCCAGAACATAGGCATAGTGAGCAATCTTTAAGGCTTGACGAACATTTTGCTCAACGAGGAGAATCGTTGTACCTTCCTGATTGATCTCTTGAATGACTTTAAAGATATCGGCAACGACCAGAGGGGCTAGGCCCATGGAGGGTTCATCAAGTAGTAGCAGCTTAGGTCTAGCCATCAGAGCACGGCCGATCGCCAGCATTTGTTGCTGCCCTCCAGAAAGTGTTCCTCCTAATTGTTGTTTGCGTTCTTCTAAGATCGGAAAACGCTTAAAAACCTTTTCTAAATCTGCCTGAACTTCTTTATCTTTTCTTTGATAGGCTCCCATCTCCAAGTTTTCCAGAACCGTCATCCCTGCTAAAACATTTCGTCCCTCTGGGACCAGAGACATGCCCAGACTTACAATTCTGTGAGGGGCCAAACCTCGAATCTCCTGGTTTAGGAACTTAATCTGTCCAGCCTGAGCCTTGAGAAGCCCAACCAGAGATTTCATAGTGGTCGTCTTTCCGGCTCCGTTCGCCCCGATGAGAGAAACAATCGAGCCTTGGGGAACGTCGAGGTCAATCCCTTTAATCGCCCTTATACTGCCATAACTTGTCGACAAACCGCTGATGTTCAGCATCTCTATGCCTCCTCCCGGCCCAAATAAGCTTCAATGACCAACGGGTTTTTCTGAATCTCGGCCGGAGTACCTTCAGCAATCTTTTGTCCGAAATTAATTACCACAAGTCGATCACAAACGTTCATGACAAGATTCATATCATGTTCAATTAAGATGACGGTTTTCCCCATCAGTTGTATTTTCTTGATCAGAAGACGCAAGTCTTCGGTTTCACTCTCATTCATTCCTGCGGCAGGTTCATCGAGAAGAATTATCTCGGGTTCTGTTGCCAGCGCCCTGGCGATTTCCAAGCGGCGTTGTTGCCCATAGGGGAGCGAACCAGCGGGAGTATCCGTGTCATTTTCAACTCCGACTAACTGAAGGAGAGCTTGAGCTCGTTCGCTGGTCCTTTTCTCTTCCTTGCGTTGGGCGGGAGTACGCCATAATCCCTTCCATACCCCGGCCTTAGTTCGACAATGTGCCCCGACCATAACATTGTCCAGCGGACTCATATGGCCGAACAGGCGAATATTCTGGAATGTGCGAGCTAAGCCTAACGACGTAACCTTATATGGCCGTATTCCTAACAAATTTTTACCCTTGTAGGAGATCTTTCCGCTGCTAGGTGGAAAAATCCCGGTGATCAGGTTAAAGAGAGTCGTCTTTCCGGCACCATTTGGACCGATAATCCCTACGATTTCCCCGCCATTCACGGTAAAACTCACATTACCTAACGCCGCCAAACCGCCAAAGCTTTTACTCACTTGATCAAGGACTAATGTCATTGTTTAATCCCCCTTCCAAGCTTGCGTTTCCAGAAACGAACTGTCTCCTCACTAATCAACCCCTGAGGCCGAAAGGCCATCATAGCAACCATCAGCGCTCCATAAATCATTAGACGATATTCAGAAGCTGAGCGCAACAGTTCAGGCAGCAAGGTTAGCAGTAATGCTCCGACAATGGGCCCTATAATTAAGTCGCTGCCACCTAAGACAGCAAAAGTGAGAATTTCAACGGTACGGTTGTAGGCAAAATCCTTCGGTCCGATAAAAAAAGTTAAATGAGCAGATAGACCGCCGGCAATCCCAGCAATTAAAGCCCCTAGAGCAAAAGCGAGCAGTTTATAATATGTCGTATTGATCCCCATAGCTTCGGCCGCAGGTTCATCGGCTTTAATAGCTGCAAAGGCCCGACCAACTCTGGATCGGTTAAGTCTTGTACAAAAAAAGATCAGAAAAGAGAGACAGAGGAGCAGGACAACTAAGACCATCAAGTTACTCGTCTGCTGAGCAGTTAAGCCACCAACCCCATGGGGGAAACCTAAGGCAGACAGGGCTTTGCCAATCTTAGCCCCAAGGGTTGGAATTCCGGATATTCCCAATGCACCATTGGTAACCTTCAGGTTTAAAACGATAACTCGTACAACTTCTCCAAAGCCGAGGGTGGCAATCGCCAAGTAGATCCCTGTAAGTCTTAAGGCAGGAAATCCAATAATTATGGAAATAAAACTTGCAGCAATACCCCCGATTGGGATGCCCAGATAGACGGGTAAACCTGCTTTTACAGTCAGGATTGCACAAGTATAGGCTCCAATGCTCATAAAACCAGCATTTCCCAGAGATAACTGCCCGGTCGCTAGCGTCAGATAAATGCTTACCCCAAGGATGGCATTTAACAAAACAAAGATGGCAATTTGTAGATAATATTGGTTCAAGATAACGTCCACTTAAAAACGTCCTCCCTTCCGAGTCGAAGACCCAAAAAGTCCTTGAGGACGAATAAACAAAATTAGAATAATCATACCAAAGGCTACAGCATCTCTATAGGAAGAGGCGCCGTAAGCAACCGTGAATACTTCTGCTATCCCTAAAATCAGGCCTCCGACCATTGCTCCGGTGATATTTCCCATTCCACCAAAGATTAGAACAGCAAGCCCTTTCAAGCCCATGCTTAATCCCATCGTGGGCTCAACGGCATTAATAGAGAGTCCGACCAGAACTCCAGCAATTCCTCCTAATCCTGAAGCGAGTGCGACGGTTAGTAAGATTATTTTGTTGGTGTTAATACCAAGCAGGTTGGCTGTATCGATGCTTTCAGCAGTTGTTCGGATGGCTTTGCCAACACGGGTTTTAGACAGCCAAAATCTAAGAACAAACATCAAGCCGAAGGATATGGCGAGAATTATAATTTGAACAAGCGAAATTTGAATCGATCCTAGTTGGATCTGAACCCCTGATAATGCTCCCGAAGGAAAAGTTTGTGATTGAGGCCCAAAGATCTTTAATGCTAGATTTTCAAGAAAAATTGATACTCCGATCGTGCTAATTAAAGGAGCCAGATCGGAAACGGCCCGGCGCCGTAGAGGACGCAGGGCCAGCATTTCCATCAGAATACCTAGCAACGCACAGGCCACCATGGCGCCAGCCATAGCCACAAAGATATTTACCTTCAGATAAGTCACCAGAAATAATCCGACGAAAGCTCCGAACATAAATATCTCTCCGTGAGCCATGTTGATGATGTTTAGGACCCCCATAATGAGGGTATATCCCAAAGCAACTAGTGAATAAGTGCTTCCCAATGTCAAACCATTGACCAATTGTTGCCAGAACAAAACCTTCACTCCTAAAGTTTATTTTAACTCTGTAAACTGACCGTCCTTAACGATTAAAACTGTAGCATCCATTAAAGGGTTCCGTTTTTCGTCAAAAGCAAATTTTCCAGTCACACCTTCGAAATCCTTAATGGTCGCCAGGCTGTCGCGGAGCTTTTGGCGATCTGTGGTTGATCCGGATTTTTCCAACGCAGCTGCGTAAATGTGAAGTGCATCATAAGATTGGGCGGCAAACTGATCGGGCGTTTTATTATATTTAGCTTTGTAGTCAGCAACAAACTTTTTAATCTTTTCATTTTCTTTGCCAGGGTACCAAGGGCTAGCCACAATCGCGCCTTCCGCTGCTTGTCCGGCGATCTTGATTAGCTCGGGAGAGTTAAAGCCATTCGTTCCGACAAAGGGAACAGTTATCCCAATTTCTCTGGCTTTCTTTAAAACGAGGGCCGCTTCCTGATAGAGGCTCGATACCATTACAGCATCAGGCTTTAACGAAGCAATTTTAGTCAACTGAGCGGAAAAGTCCGTATCTTTATCAGCAAACGTTTCGGTAGCGATGATCTCCACTCCATTATCCTTGAGGGCTTTTTCCATCGTCTTATAGCCGGACACGGCCCAGTCGTTATTACTTGAATACATAACCGCTACCTTTTTCAAGTTATATTTCTCGACGGCCTTCTTAACGGCTTGGGGGACTGCTGAAGATTCTGGCAAAGCATTCCGGAAGACAAACTCCCCAATATCCGTTACCCCTTCGGCTGTGGTTGAAGTTCCCATGATTGGTACGCCTGATTGGTTGGCAATCGGGCCGGCCGCAAACATTTCTCCGCTGAGGGTCGGTCCAATAAGTCCTACGACATTATCTTTGTTGATTAATTTGTTAACGGCATTAATGGCTTCAGTATTATTCCCACGGGAATCCTCATACACAAGGTCAATTTTAACCTTGCCTTGAGCATTGATCTCATCCTTAGCGAGATCCAGACCTTCCTTCTGTGATTGACCATAGGCAGCTCCGCCGCCACTCATATAGGCGACAACACCGAGTTTAGCAGATTCACCTTGTGAATTAGAATTTGCAGCGGGAGCAGAACCCCCTCCACATCCTGCAGTAGTCAGCAGCAGAGTTCCGATCATCATTCCAGTAAACCATTTTGAAAGACTTTTTTTCATTGTTACAATTACACCTTCCTTAATTTGATTGTGTTTTATAATAGATAGATTTATTATTCGTCGTATATTATCGAATTACCTTCATGGTTATAAAAAAACTACGAAAATTGTAATTCTTAGCTTCAAGATGACATTAAAAGAATGAAAAGCCATTTTCAGGATAGATTTCGCAATATCTTAGGGTGAAAGACAGAAGAGTGGAGTGGAGTTTTATCACCACTGGGAGTTTAAGCAAAAAATAAATTAGTAATTAGTAATTAGTTATTTACTCAACTTTCGCACCCCAGTTGTGCAAATAAAGCCCTAATATAACTGGGCAAATCACTAATCCAGTTGTGTAGTTGACTAAGCGATTCTTTGTTCTTGGGTTTGTTCGGTAGTAGATCGAGTACAAATGCCATCAATTGACGTAAGGCTGTTTTTAAGTCTAAATCCATTACCTCATCTGCAAAAAGGTAAAACAATCCTCCCAGTGAACGTTCATCGTTATTTTTTCTACGCTCCCACTCAAGGATGAGATAACGAGTAAAGACTATTGTTGTGTGGCTAATCATCATATCGAATGACCGTCCTTGGAATTCGGTACCCAGTTTTAAGTGTGATTTAGCCACTTTGAAAAAGGTCTCGATACCCCAACGCATCCCATAAATCCTTATAATCTCAGCATTATCTAAGGCAATATCTGTTGTTAGAATTGCCAACCAATCTCTGCGGTTGTTCCGATTCTGGACGAAGACAATCTTAAGAGATAAACCTGTTATGGTTTGAACACGAACTGAGCCCAGAATTTCCGCTTTATGGTTTTTAGGGATTTTAGCGTAAAGCTCACTTAGACTTAATGCATTTCCCTCGAAACAATACGTTGTTAAGCTCTTT
>NZ_MASS01000028.1 GCF_001707885.1 Desulfosporosinus cupriresistens
GTACCTGTGTTTCTCTCAACTATCTAGGTGTCTGCAATGATCAATAGAAACTCGGGCTATAATTTAACAACAATGGACGGCGGAGGCAGTAAAACAAAAAATAATTAATTTGGAAAAATATACCTTGACGTGCTAGGGTCAAACGCAGTAGAATATATTTGAAAGAAAGTAACTAACTAGTTACATACTTTAAAATGGGAGGTACCCCAATGAGCAATCACGAAAAATCAATGTCTAAAAAGGGAGATGGTCGGGAACAACGCTCCGAAGAAAGCCGCGCGCGGATTTTAAATTCGGCGACGAAGATCTTTGCAGAGAAAGGACTGGATGGTTCACGGATCGATGAGATTGCTGAGGATGCGGGTATTAATAAAAGGATGCTCTATCATTATTATGGCAGCAAAGAAGATCTCTATGTGGAAGTTTTGCGTTACAATTACCACAAAATCTATGCGGTGGGCAAAAACGCTTTTAATTTAGGTCATGATCCTAAAGAGAATGTGACCAGGGCAGTCAGGGCGTACTTTTACTTTTTAGCTGAGAATGAGTCTTTTGTCCGGCTTATCAGTTGGGAAGCACTCAATAGGGGCCGATATGCAGGTAAGGTGATACCTCAATTTTTTGATTTGGTAGAGTTAGAATTTGGTGACATTATTAAGGATGGGATAAAGCGCAAATATATTCAGCCGGACATGGATTTTCGGCAGGTCATCCTTAGTGTTCAGGCTTTATGTCTGGCCTACTTTAATCGGCGTGAGATTGTTCAGCCTCTTTGGCAGGAAGATCTGCTTTCTGAGAAGATGCTTGAAGCACGATTGCAGCATATTCTGGCACTTATTTTTAATGGTATCTTTTGTCATAAGGAGGAATAGAGAATGGATGCCCTAGCCAAGATTAACTTAAAGAAAATAGGGACTTTTATTATTTTTATGGGAATTATTATCGCCAGTCTGTTTATTTTTAACCGCTATTTCTACCGGCATGAGGCAGCTTTAGCTGTTGTGGAGCAGAGTCTTTCGACAACGGGTACTATTGAAGCTACGAATGTGATGGCATCTTTCAAAGTTCCCGGCAAATTAGAGAAGGCGTTTGTTGACGAGGGGAGCCAAGTGCAAGCCGGTCAGGAAATAGCGTCTTTGGAAGACCGGGAAATAAGCTCTGATCTTGTTTCCGCTCAGGGAGCGTATAATGCAGCGGTAGGGAATGCTCAGCGGGCAGCCGATGCTGTTCCGTTGACGAGTCAGCAGGCGGAAAGTACGATAGCTCAGACCCAGGCAAAAGTTGCTCAAGCGGAAATAGGGGTTAACGATGCTAAGTTGTCCTTTGACCGTGCCACAGAATTAGTTAAGAGTGGTGCTGCACCGCAAAAGACGCTGGATGATGCCACTAATGCTTATAATTTGGCGCAGAGCAAGCTTCAGGAAGCTCAGGCTGCTCTTGAACAGGCTACGTCGGCTCGGGCGAATGTGACCATTGCTGAGGCTCAGTCTCAGGCAGCTCAAGGAACGGTTATACAAGCCGATGGGGCTGTCCAAAAAGCCAATGCTTATCTTAGTAATACCCACTTGCTTTCTCCGATGTCCGGGTTCATTACTCAGAAGTACCTTCAGGCAGGTGAAATGTTGAATGCCGGTACTCCGGTCTATGAGATTACAGATTTGTCTCACCCTTATGTGAACGTTTACATCAGCGAAGCGAAGATAGGGCGTGTTCAGCTGAATCAAGAAGCGGAAATTACCGTGGATGCTTTTCCCGGCAAGGTATTTAAGGGTAAGGTCGTCTTAATTAATGGGGCCGGCGAATTTGCCGTCAAGAAAGCGATCAATGAACAATATGAACATGATATTCGGAGCTTCCAGGTCAAGATTGATATCCCCAACCAAGATTTAGCACTTAAGACGGGGATGACTGCCAAAGTCAAAATCCTAGAGGGGGCAAAGTAAGTATGGAGCCTGTAATTAGGGTTACTAATCTTGTCCAGAAAATAGGCCGCAAGCTGCTTTTTCAGGGAATCTCGTTTGAAGTTCAGTCTGGAGAATGCTTTGGCATATTTGGTACTCGGGGAGCAGGCAAGACGTCCTTAGTACATATTTTAGCAGGAGTCGATCGCTTTAAATCGGGTCAGGTTGAAATCTTGGGGTTTAATATTAACAAAACAGAGAAGTTCAAGCGGAGCTTGGGGCTTGTGACTCAAGAGAGCAGTTTATTCCGGGACATGACGGTAGTGGAAAATCTCGATTTTATCGCCGCCTTAAAAAAAGCCTCTCGGGCCGCTGTGCGTGAGATGAATGAGCGTCTTCAACTTCAGGAGTTTTTGACGAAGCCGGTAACTTTGCTGGATATCGGTGTTTTGCAGCGGGTTTCTCTGGCTTGTGCTCTGCTTAATCAGCCAAAGTTGTTAATTCTTGATGAAATTATTAAGGATATTGATCTCTTTTCACGTAATCTTATATTGAAGGAGCTGGAGCAATTTTTAGCTGAAGGTGGAACTTGTGTCAGCACCTTTAGTAATTTTGCCTTTTCGCAATCGTTTAGTAAAGTTGCCTGGCTGGAGGGTGGAGAGATGGCCATTTATGATCCGGAAGCTGCTCAGGAGGAATGGAAAAGGCAGGAGAAATATTACGCAGAACAGAGTGGTCGCTATGATGATTAGACAATGTCTGGTTATTATGCAGCGCGAATTATTGTACATGTGGCGGGACAAAAGTCTGCGCAATATTTTGCTCGTCGGACCGTTGCTGGCGTTGTTGCTTATGGCCGGTGTTTATAGTTCTCAGCGGATTGAAAATATTTCAACAGCCCTTGTGGACCTAGATAGGAGCAGTGCCAGCCGTCAAGTGATAACTGATTTAAAAAACAGCCAAAACTTGCAGGTCGTTGCCTATTTCGATACCTTTAGTCAGTTGGAGGAGTCGATTAAGCGAGGCGAAGTAATTGTTGGGGTGGTAATTCCCGAGAACTATGGCAAAGATATTGCTTTGCAGCGTCAGACTAAGGTTGCGGTAATGATTGATGGTATGAACATGGCTTATGCGACAAATGCTTCCAGTGCTGTGCTGACAGTTACCCGAACTTTAGGGGCTCAGGTCGGGATTCAAACCTTAATTGCTAAGGGGATTCAAGCAAATCAGGCCCAAGAAGCCTATCAGTCCATTGCTTTTCCTGAAGAAGCCTGGTTTAATCCTACGGCCAATTACGCTTATTTCCTGGTCTTAGCCTTTGCTTTAAACGTTTGGCAGCAGTGCTGTACTCTGGCATCTTGTATGACGATAATTGGTGAGAATGGGCGGCGCAGCTGGTATCAGATTAGGACTTCGGGGATATCACTGTTTAAGCTTTTTTTCTGTAAATCTCTTGTGCATATTAGCATTTTGCTGCTGACTGTGTTACCTGTTTACTTTCTCGCTTTTGTAGTCTTTAAACTTCCTCTGGCCTGCGGCTGGTCGAGTTTTCTTTTGTTTACCTTAATTTTTATCCTGGCCTTGCATGGGTTAGGTACGATGATGTCAAGTCTTTCCCCCAATGCTGTCAATGCCTCACGGTATGGAATGATTATAGCTCTGCCTTCATTTTTGCTTTCCGGTTTCACCTGGCCGCTTCAAGCCATGCCCCTGTGGCTTCAGCATGTTGTCTGGTTTTTCCCCCAGACTTGGTTCTTTCAGGGTGTGAGTTTTCTGACCTTTAAAAATCCGGGCTGGGGATTTATGAGTCACTATTTTTTGGCCTTGGGGCTCATGGCTGTTCTTTTCTATAGTGTGGCAGCATTGCGGTTAATGGTCAGCGACTTTCCGCATAAGGGGTGATTGATGTGAAGCAAATCTTAAACATAGCTCATTATGAAATCATGCGTATTTTTCGGGAGCGGGTTCTTTTGGCGATATTATTTATCGTTCCGCTCCTTTATGCCTCGATGTTTGGTTTGGTCTATGTTTCCGCTATTCTGCAGCATGTGCCGCTCGGAATTGTTGATCTTGATCATTCTCAGGAAAGCCGTGCTGTTGTGTCGGCTTTTGAGAACACCTCGAATTTCGAGGTGTTCCCGCAAGTGAGTACCTACGTTGACTTGGAAGCAGGCATGAAAAATGGCCTGGTTCGAGCAGGTGTTGTCATTCCGGCGGACTACTCTCAGAAATTGGCGCAGCATCAGCTGACTCAGATTTTGACCGTTTATGATGGCTCAAATCTGATTTATGGGTTTAACACGCGCAAGTACTTTCAGCAAGTACTCAATACCTTCAGCGCTGACCATACGGCTGCTTACTTAAGCGGTTTGGGAATGACGAAGCGAGAGATTACCAACGTCATGGATACGGTTTCTTATAGTATGGAGGTATGGTATAATCCGACCTTCAGCTACGCTACCTTCATCTATATGGGTTTAGTTCTTATGACTCTCCAGCAGATTGGGCTTTTGGGAGTTGGGCTGACAGTAACTCGGGAGAAGGAAGAGAATTCCTGGCTTCAGTTTCTTTGCGCGGCAGTCCCTCAGTGGAAGATCTTCATAGGTAAAGCTCTGCCTTATTTTATCGCTAATTTCTTTAACTATGGCTTATTATTGTGGATTGCGGCACGTTTTGTGAACGTAAAGATCGAAGGTTCGGTAGGATTAATTCTTTTGCTGGGTTTGCTTTTTGACCTTATTGTTGTTTCAGTAGGGTTTATCGTTTCGGTATATTTTCCGAATTCTTTGTTGGTAACTCGTTATCTCATGCTGATTTCGGTTCCTATTTTTGTGGCTTCGGGCTATTCCTGGCCGAGCACTCATATCCCGGCAGTGATTAATAAACTGCTTCGAACGATGCCTTATACCTGGATGGCCGAAGGGTTCCGTTTGCTCACAGTAAAGAACCTGGGTTTTGATTATATAGCTGATAAAATTATGGTTTTAATCCTTATGGCAGCGGCAACGACTTTCTTTGCCTTGACTTTCCCTAAGCGAAGGAAACCACCGGCTCAAATCGGACCGGCTGTCAACAGCGCTCTTGATTATCCTAATAAGAACTTTTAAATCGCTAATTTCAGGACAAGTCAATGACAGGCAGGTTTGTAGGTTCGTAGGTTCGTAAGTAGCAAACCCTATGATATGCGAAAAAGCATCGAAGGTCTCGCGGCATCAATGTCAAAAAGTTTTTGGTGAGTAAAAAGTAAATCTAACTAGTTTAGACCCCACCTTGAAAATATCGAGGTGGGGTTATTATATGCTATATACACGATGTCTGGGACCTTCCTTTATTCACGGAGGTAAATCTTCAAGGATCCTCAGACTAAGGAAGATTAACAATTAACTTGCATGACCTATTCTAGAGGGGCTGATAGTGACTGTTTTCAGGCCCCTTCATGGTCCTAAAAAGTCAGCAAGATATTCAGAGTTTTTTCGAATTTTAAGTATACTTTCAGCTACATTTCAGCATTAGTTCAGTTCCTTTTCAGAGAAGATTTAGACTTGTTTAGTATACTAGTTACAGGACTTGTGCGTTTGTGGTAATACTTGGAAAACTGCGTATCGAAACTCATAGGTCCCTGCTTATTATTACTTTACGAGGAGGTATAAACTAATGTTCAATATCGGGAAAAAAGCATTCATTGGTGCTGTAACTGTAGGGTGTTTATTTGGGGGGGGCTTACTGTCAAATGTAACAGTTGCAAATGCGGCTACTATTCAAGGAAGCTCCCAGCAAATAACTGGCTTCCAAACAGGAATAAATGGTCAGGGGTTGTTGAATAGGTGGCTTCAATCGGGTATTTCGAGTCAACGACAATTCGGGCAACAGCAAGGGCGGAAACTTAGACAACAGCAAGGACAACAATTCGGGCAACAAAAGTTGCAATTTGACATCTTTTCACAAGTAGCAAGTATTCTGGATGTCGATGAACAAACCATTATGGATAATTTACAAGCTGGCGAAACCTTGGCAGAAATCGCAGAAAGTTACGATGTGAGTGAAGCCACTCTTTTGTCAAAACTTGAGGATCTTTTTGGTGATACTATTGATAATGCAGTAACGGCTGGCACCATTACCGAAACCCAAGCCACAGAAATGGAAGATCAATTAACTGAGCGTTTAACACAGCTTGTAGAAAGCCTATTTAACAATTCGAATGGTTTGAACACTTCTCTGTCGGCAGTAAATGATCTTAGTGCTTCATCTGATGGTTCCGATGAAATATCTCTGGACTGGAATTCTGTGAATGATGCAACATCCTATTGTATTTACAGAGCTACCTCCTATTCAGGTACTTACACAAAAATTGATACCGTCACAACTACTAGTTATACCGATGATACCGATTTGGCAGATGATACAACCTATTATTACAAAGTACAGGCGGTTAACAGTACTGGAACAAGTGCATATTCGTCCATAGTTTTTGCAACTACTGATGAATCTGACGCACTGTCTGCACCCGATGATCTGACCGCTACTGTTAAAAGTTCCAGTAAAATATCACTAGAATGGGATTCAGTGAGTAATGCAACATCCTATTATATTTACAGATCTACCTCGTACTCGGGTACTTACTCGAAAATAGCTACTACTACAACCTCAAGTTATACAAATACTAGCTTGTCAGCTGATACAAAGTATTATTACAAAGTTAAGGCGGTAAACAGTTCTGAAACAAGCGCATATTCATCGATAGTTTCCGCAACTACTGAAGACTAGAGACTATATATAATAAATTAATACATAAAAAGTCTCCGAAACTCAAATTTATAAAGTTTTGGAGGCTTTTTATGTAATTGTGCTCTGAAAGATAGTATATGCTGACTCCATAGCGAAAAAGTAATGACTAGTTACTATTAATATGCATTACCTTATTCTAAAGAGGCTGAAAGCGACTGTTTCAGCCTCTTTCATGGTCCTACCAGGTCTAATATCTTCGTCTTGGTATGGTTTGCAAGCTGCAACTCGTTAATGGGTTTTATTGGTTCAAGTAGCTGACATGCCACCAATGAATAGTTGATAGGGTTTAATGAATTATTATTAGCCCATTATTTCCATTTACCGTTACATTTTGTCCATCTTTAAGTAAACTTGTTGCGTTTTTCACATTCAACACAGCAGGAATATTATATTCTCTGGCAACGATGGCGCCATGACTTAACATGCCGCCATGTTCCGTGATAACCGCTTTGGCAATGGCAAAGAGGGGAGTCCATGCGGGATCAGTGCTCGCAGCGACCAGAATATCACCCTGTCGGAAGCTGGAGAAGTCAGCCGGTGTACGGACAATCTTCACCGGTCCTTCAGCAGTGCCCGGACTACTGCCCCTACCTTTTAGCTCCATGCTGTTGGTGCCAGCAACCTGAACGTATGACTCTTCTAATTTTGGCCATCCCTTTATGAATGGTGGCAGTTCGTTTAGGTTAATTCTTTTAGCCCCTTTTCTGCGAATTATTATCTCGCTTAGTTGGTCCTGCTTAAGAATACCTTGGATTGATTGTTCGATCTCATTAAGAGTTAAATGATAAATGTCCCGCTCATTCTGAATGTAATCCTTCTCATTAAGTTTGATTGCCAGTTGCTTAATGCCTTTTTTCATCGAAGCAAAAGGCATAGTAACATAATAATGACGGTTATCTCTTAGGAGCATATAGGATTGGGTTGCGTCTAACAGTTTATTGAAAAATACCCTTTGCACAGGATTGAGGCGGGAACGAACGAAACCCTCCGCGTCCGTTCTTTCTTTTTGTTTGAGGGCTTCTCTTTTTGCCGGATCGAAGTTGTCATCATTCGTTAAAAAACCTTTCACCATTGATAGGACGATATCCGGGTTTTCCCACCAAAAATCATTGGCGATATCCATGTCAATATTTAAATGACCATGCTTGGTAAGTAACTCATCTAGTTTGGATATAAAGGTTTGGGCAGCGGGGAGAATAGTTGCTTTTGAAAGAAAGAGTTCAGAAGGGGAGTTTTCAAGGAGTGTGCACAGCTCTTTGGACTCCTTTACAAGCTTAGCGAGTTGCCAGACATCATTATTGGTTTCTATCGTAAGATTGTTGTGGAGTCCTGAAACCAATTTCGAGCATAATGACAGATCAGCTTTAAACGATTTTGTCAAAAATCCTGTAAGCATATTGTATAGGCCTTCGGCAACCGCTAAGCTGGCTGTTTGATATCTAAAGTAGGATTTGGCCAACTCCAAGTTTTGTTTGATAAAGGATAACAATTCTTCTTCGCTGAGAGTCTCCAGAGTGTATCGTTTTAGTTTATTTAGTTCAGACAAATAATTAGGAAGAGTATTATAAAACACCTTATCTAAAGACCGTATCATTTTTATTCCGGCTGTGTAAGATTTAAAAGTTATGTATAAATCCGTAATTTTACTTCGTTTGGGCCGTAATTCGCCGGTTTTGTCTTCATCCAAATATGGTTTAAGCATTGAGAGTGGCTGTATTTCCTTGAGAATTGAAAAATTCATATAAAGATAACCATAAATGTTAGTCACGAACTTTTGCGTAGATAATTCTTTATTCTTACTAACCATCTTGATAGAGTAATAAATGCCCTCGTTCTGACAAGATTCAAGAATTGACCAACCGAATGTGGACAGGGGATTATGGTAACGTTCTTTAAGACCTCCTAAATTTGTCCATTCAATTTCCGGGTCAAAGCTAAATAGTTCAGGTTCTGTTTTAAGTGGGTCCAGCGTTTTGTTTAGCGTGGTAATGGGGCGAGACTGAAGAATATAGAATTGATTATCGGCATAGGCCCATTCAATATCTTGTGGTGATTGATAATGCCTTTTAATCTGTTTAACCAAGCGCGTAAGTTCGAGCACTTGTTGGTCGGTCAGTGAATATATGGTCCGTTGCTGTTCCGGTGTCGGGACTAGATTTGTTCCTTCGCCTGCTACATTATAAATAACCCTATGGATTTTATCGGCCAAGTCCTTCTCGCGGATCACCTCTTGGATCTTATCTATAATATAACGGTCTGGAGATACTTGTCCGGAGACAATTCCTTCACCTAAACCCCACACGGATTCAATAATAATTTCCGTGTCTCGCTGGTTAAGCGGATTAATACTAAAGGCAACGCCAGATATCTCTGAAGGAATCATCTTTTGAATAACGATTGCCAAAGAAATTTGGCGATTATCGTATCCGTGGTTTTTGCGGTAATGAATAGCTCTCTCAATCCACAAGGAGGCCCAACATCTTTTTATGTAGGTAAACAAGTGATTCTTGGGTACAAATAAGAAAGACTCCTGTTGACCGGCAAAGGAAGACTCGGGTAAATCCTCGGCGGTCGCAGATGATCTAACCGAGACATATTGATCTTGGGACATGTAGCGAATAAAAGCATCATTTATTGCGGCTTTCAAATCCTGGGGTATCTCTCTTTTCAGGATGAGTTCTGTAAGCTGTTTGGAAATAACACTTACATTGGCTAAGTCATTTGGCGAAAGGTTTTGGAGCTGTTCAATTAGGTTATTGATCTCTGTGCTATTAATAAAGTATTGGTATGCTTTAGCCGTGATGCAGAAACCAGGCGGAATGGGTAGACCTACCTGAGTCATCTCCCCTAAATTAGATCCTTTTCCTCCTACTGTCAGAGTATCCCTAAGTGAAATTTCCGAAAAGTTCTTAATAAACACCCGCCTACCCCCTTCTTGGATATATCACCATTTATTCACTTAACCAAGCCAAGTCCAGGCACGTGATAATTATAGAGAAATTCAATCATTTCATCACCTGAAATGGCATTTTCATACATGTTCCAATATCGGAGTACCTGATAAGTACCATAGATAAAGCTCACTGCTGCCATTTTTGTATTGATAGGGGCAATCTCACCGTTTATTAAGGCCTTATCGAGCAAGTCTTGCACAAAGGGCACTGAAGCTTTTAATGAAGTGTCTCTTTTGGATTTTAAATCACTTAGTGAACGATTCATTATGAAAAATTTAGATTTAGAGACATCCGGTAAAGAATGTCTAACAGTTACTTCAATTATTTTTCGTATAATGTCTCTGATATCCGAAAGACCTTTTAGGGCGTTGACCATCTGGTTTTCGTATTCTTCGTTTATCATCTGATATACCGCTTCATAAATACTTTCCTTATTAGCAAAGTAAAAATATATAGATCCAACGGATACTTTTGCTGCTTCGCAGATGTCCTGAATAGAAGTATTTGGAAAACCTTTTTCCGCAAACAGATGCAGGGCAACCTCTAATATCTGAGCTCGTTTGGCATCTTTTTTTTCTTGAACCCATTTTGGTGTTCGATAGGGCATAGTTAGTGCGCACCTCCTTGCAAGCATAGAATAAAATTCTATGCTTGCATAATAGCACTTTTTTACCATCCAGTAAATACCTGATTGTTCTTAGTCTGGGGAGACAGAGCCTATTTAAGAGTGATTGATAATAATATCAGCAGGCAGGGGTTCGGATATAACCTCAAGAGCAGTTTTGAACATCTATTTCTTATATCGTAAAGGAAAGATTCATGAATGTCATTGCCACTGTTGTCAATGAATGTTTTAATAATGGAAGCCGTGTTGGTGAAGGATTTTTATCAGATAGATTATCCACGGAAGCCTTCCTATCCTGATCTGATATCTTGGCAAGAACTTTTTGGGTCACATCAGGATGTAGGCAGACTCCACCGTCATGAACAACTCGAATGATCTTATACAGTTCCTCTGGGAAATAGAAAGGAAATTTTTAAACCCTAGGTTGATCGAGTGATCGTGCCCAGGGTTTAATATTTTGCCTATTGACTTTTTAATGGTATATAAACATAATTGAATATAGTCATTCTATATTTAATTTATAGGGATTGGAGGAACCTTGTATGTCCGAAGAAAAATCTAATCGCCGCTCTTACAGTAGCCCCTTGCGTTGTAACCAGAAGGAAGATACGCGGAATCGCATCTTAGATACAGTGGCGAAGATGATTAGTGAAGGCCGTATCCTGGACTTTAGTGTGAAGGATGTAGCCGTCCGCACGGGCATTTCCTACGGTACAGTTTACCGTCACTTTCCAACGCGGGAGTCGTTTCTGGAGGCTCTTTATGAAGAAGCCTCAGAAATTATGGCTCAGAGTGCACCGTTTAGCCCGCAATCGCTGAACGACATCCCTGTCATGGCAGGAAAGACAATAGAGAAGTTCGAGGAAAGAGCAACTCTTGTACAGGCGTTCACGATAGCTTTGTTGGTTAACAATGTTAAACCTAAAAGTAGGCACCAACGAGATCAAACTATCCAGGAAATGGTTATGGAAAGCACCCCTCGCTTGTCTTCGGGAGGCGCTAAGCAAGTTGCTTCTATAATTTCCCATCTCTGCAGTTCTCTGACCTGGGCAACCCTTAGGCAAAGGTATGGGCTAAACTCTACTGAAACGGCTGAAGCAATGAATTGGGTGCTACAAACTCTGATTCAAGATTTAACCCGGCACGAGGATGAGCAACCGTAGGAGACTATTTGGAGATAACCATGCTAGATGACATGAATGATAAAGCAGACCAGAAAGGAGGGGGTAGAGTGAAAGAATTAGTTTGTTTATTTAAGGAATTGAGAACTGAATATAAGCATCTGGCAGGGGGGAAAGGAGGAACCCTTGCGCACCTTTTTCAAAAGGGTTATCCAGTGCCCGATGGCTTGATAATTATGCCGATGGCTTTCCAAAAAGACGAGTTGATACCGGAAGCTGGGGCTCAGCTCCAGGCGTACCTTAAGGAAATACGACAGAGAGGGGGTGAAACCTCCTTCGCTGTCCGTTCATCTGCATTGTCTGAGGATTCAGCCATGGCTTCTTTTGCCGGCCAGTTTGACACTGTGCTGGATGTTAGCACTGACCATGAAATCCTGAAGGCGATCCGAACTGTGCGCAAGTCACGGTATAGTAAGGAAGTGCAGGTATACAGCGAGGCAAAAGGTGTTAACGGGTCTCACGACATGGCAGTGGTTATTCAGCAAATGGTGATAGCAGATATTTCGGGCGTTTTGTTTACAGCAGACCCGGTTACTGGGAACCGCAATGAAATGGCAGGAAACTTCATCTTCGGTTTAGGTGAGAAATTGGTGTCTGGTCAGGTTACAGCTTATAAGTTTAAACTGGGGAGGAAAACAGGGAGTTGGCGCAGGGGTGGCTATGATGGACCATTAGAATTGAAAAAGTTTGCAGCCAAGCTAGCAAAACTGGGGAACAGCCTGGAGCGAGAAATGGACTGTCCACAGGATATCGAATGGGCGATCGCTGACGGCACATTATATTTGCTGCAGTCCCGGCCAGTGACGACCTTGATCGGAGATAACCCGGTCACTGGTGAGCGCAACGATAGTAGGACTGGCAATTACTTATGGTCAAACGTTAATTTCGGGGAAGCAATCCCCCAAGTGATGACCCCTCTCACTTGGAGTATTCAACAGCACATATACGAATCGTGGCAGTTGTTATCCGGATATCAATCATCCGGCAATATTGGTGGCCGTATCTATCTTAACTTAAGTATCTATGCTACGGTTTTAACTGCTTTGGGTAAAAACAAACAAGGTATAACGCGGTTTCTGGAAGGCTTGTTATACACACGGATTCCCGAGAGCTTAGAGATTCCCCTGATACCTCTGTCCATGGGGTCGAGAGTAGCCGTTCTTATTAATTTTGTAGGAATGATAATGAAACAGATCAGGGCGGTTCGAGAATTACCTAGGTTTCTGAGTGTGAATGCAGATTGGTGTGAGAAACTGCAGAAACGGATCCATGAAACAAATAAGAAATCCGAACTGACTTTCTTGTGGCACACAGAGATATTACCTCACCTGCAGAACACGGTTTGGAGCGTAATGGGCAGCGTGACTCAGTTCTCAGACTATACGATTAAGTTGCGACGCGAGCTAATTGAACTACTAGGGCCGGAGGAGGCAGATACATTCATATCAGGTCTGAGTAGTAGTACGGACATCAGAGACGGTTCAGGACTATTAGCAAGTCTTGGTCCTGTTCTTGGCATAGCAAAGGTGGCCCGTCGAGAAATCGACCGGACAGAATATATAGCGCAGTATGGCCACAGGGGACCCAATGAGTTTGAGCTGTCTGTTCCTCGTCCAGCTGAGGACTCGGGTTGGCTCGATCAACAGTTGGCCCAGTTCGAGGAAGCGCCCATCGATGTTGAAGCGCTGCTTATTAAACAATACGCTGAGATTGCTGCGGCTTGGAATCGCTTGGAAATAAGCCATCCACGGAAGGTGCGATCAATGAAACGCCGTATAAATCAAGTGGCTCCAAAGGCATGTCTGCGCGAAGCGGTTCGCTCTGAATACGTGCGTGATCGTTGGGTTGCTCGCAAGTTTGCTCTGCGCGCAGGGCAATTGACAGGTTTAGGAGACGACATTTTCTTTCTGACAATCGAAGAGGTGTTAGATGTTCTGTCGGGAGATGAGGCGGCCCTGCAATTGATCGCTGCCAGGAAAGACATCCATAGCAGGTATTCGTCTTTGCCCGCCTATCCATCGATTATATGCGGTTGTTTTGATCCGTTCCAATGGGCGGCTGATCCCAAGCGACGCCATGACATCTATGTTGCTTCTGGCTTCACCTCCGCTGCTACGTCGGATTCCAGTGAATTAAACGATAATCTGATAACTGGTTCCGCAGGGTCAGCAGGTCGATTCGAGGGAGTGGTTCGTCGCTTAGACAGTCCAGAGGAAGGAGATCAATTGCAAAAAGGGGAGATCCTAGTTACCTCCCAAACAGACATCGCTTGGACACCTCTCTTTCCTCGGGCGGGTGCAATTGTCACCGATGTGGGAGCACCGCTTTCGCATGCTGCTATCGTTGCTCGTGAGTTGGGCATTCCTGCAGTGGTAGGCTGTGGCAATGCGACCAGGCGTTTGAAGACCGGTGACCGCGTACTTGTCGACGGCGGGCAAGGTGTTGTATCGATAAGAGGATAAAAACAATGCTGTAGTTACGAATCAACTTGCCATTAAGGAAATGGCTTCCAGGAACAAAGAGTAATTCTGGAATTTTTACTGTTGTGGGAGATGTAAAATACCACACCAAACAAAGCTGGAAGCAATATGTCTTCCAGTCTTTTTTTGTATAATCGAAATTCGTTTTTATGAAATAGACGGGATATGTTGATTTGTCTACTCGCTTTCATTATGACATTTGTCATATATATGTATGCTTCTGCTCACTACCACTTTGTATGTTCCATGGCGACCTCCTTTTGTTGCAAAATCGGCAAAGGGAGGGTATTGTTTACTGACTCGTACCCCTTGTTCCTTTTAAAAACGCTATAAAGGACTGGGAAGCCAGAGAAACCGGAATATTCTTTTTCAGTGCAATGCCTATTGTACGCTCTGGTATGGCAGGGGAGATCGGAATTTCCTTCAGTATACCTAGAGCTAGTTCCTCAGTAACAAAACTTTTGATCACCGAGGCAATCCCCAACCCGATTTTTGCAAATTCAATTAAGATATCCATACTGCTGATCTCTATTTCTGGTGTAAAACTGAGTTGATTAGCCCTAAAATAGTCGTCGATATGGATCCGTGACAGATTCTCGGCCTCCATCATGAGGAGTGGGTAACTTACAAGTTTCTTAAGGGGGAGGGCACAATCTGGGATGTCATACTTCCTGCCTGCCACAAAGATGTCCTGGATGGTCATCAACTCAATATATTCCAGGTCTCCCTTGTCCATGGGGATGCTGATAATGCCAAAATCAAGCTGCCCTTGCTCCAAAAGCTTCAAAGTATCCGGTGAAGGCCGGTTGATGATTTGAATGTGTATGCCCGGGTACTGATAATGAAAGGCCTCCAGATGGGGTAAAAAGAAGTATCTGCAAAGCGTATTACTCATGCCTACTTTGACAATGCCCTCGGTCCTCTTTTTTAGCTTTTCAAGCATCATCTCTCCATTGTGCAAGGTTTCAAAGGCACTTTTCACATAATCATAGAGAATCTGCCCCTCTGTTGTGAGGGTGACACCCTTAGAATTTCTGATAAAAAGGGTACAACCAGTCAAGGCTTCCAACTTTTTAATAGATTTGCTGATGGCTGGCTGACTAATATAGAGCATTTGTGCAGCTTCAGAAAGGCTCCGGTACATAGCAGTGAAATAGAAAACCTTATAAAGCTCTGTATGCAACATGGTATAACCTCCAGTTATGGGTCGTATGAAAAACCGGCATTTTAATTATAACAAAAAATGGAGTAGGATGAAATAAATGAAAAGGGGGATTGCCTATGAACGCGATTGAAAAAATCATTGCTGCCCATGCAGGTCTCAAAACCGTTAAACCGGGACAGATCGTTGATGTGAAACTTGATTATGTGATGGCCAATAATGCTACAACCACTCTATCGATTGATGTATGCAAATGGCTCCCCATACCTTTGAATTCTATGGGAACTTTACGAAAGATTTTAAACCGGGGGATATTATTACCGGCAATGATAATTTTGGGTGCGGATCTTCAAGGGAGCAGGCTCCTGCCGTTCTAAAGGAAAGAGGTGTCAGTGCAGTCATTGCCAGAAGCTTTGCCAGAATTTTTTATCGCAACGTCATCAACATTGGGCTGCTGTTGGTGGAATGTGAAAAGGCGGATGAGATCAGACATGGTGATGTATTGGAGATCGACACTCAAAAGGGGGTCATAAGAAATCTCACATCCGACAGTAACCTCGGAATCACTCCTTTGCAACCTTTCATGCAAGAAATATTGAATTGTGGTGGGATCGTAAAGTATATTGATAATAGGAGGGGGCAATATGACGGATTGGAGTGCAAATCAATACCTGAAATTTAAAAATGAGCGGACACAACCTGCTATTGATTTGGTGAATCGAATTTGTGTGGAGAGCCCGAAGAAGATTATCGACATCGGTTGCGGACCGGGAAACAGTACAGAGGTTCTTGGACGTCGATTCAAGGGGGCGTATATCGCAGGCGTCGACAACTCGGAGCATATGATTGCAGAAGCAAAAAAGAATTATCCACACTTTGATTTCTCACTTTGTGATGTCGGCGGAGATTTATTAGGGCTGGACAAGGATTTTGACATCGTTTTTTCTAATGCCTGTATTCAATGGGTGCCAAATCACAGGCTCCTATTAAAAAACCTACTGGGACTCCTTGGAAACGGAGGAGTTTTGGCGATTCAAATTCCGTTTAATTTCAATGAACCCATTCAACAAATCATTGACGAAATCAGAACTTCAGAGAAATGGACGGGTTATTTTCCTTGGAAGCGTCCATATCATACCCTGAACCCAAGCGAGTATTATGATATTTTCTCCGAGATAGCGACTGATTTTGAGGTTTGGGAAGTTACCTACTACCATGTATTAAAATCACATGAGGACATCTTGGAATGGTATCGGGGAACGGGAATGCGTCCCTATCTTAGTGCTCTCTCAGAAGAAATGAAGCCATTATTTGAACAGGATGTTTTAAACGGCGTCATTCACAGCTATCCCCAACAGAAAAATGGTGATGTTCTATTCCGATTCCCACGCTTGTTTCTGATGGCGCATCCTATATAAATGGGAAGTGATTTGTGCAGGAGGTCGTTTGGATCAACGAGGTGCGAATGCGAAGATAGGGGCTGTGCTAAAACTTGTTATTTTTCACATCCCCACTTTTGCTTCTATATCATCAAAATACAAGTGTCCTCACTCCACTTTAATAGTGAAATGAGGATGCTTATTGATTGTTGTAACCACTTGAAATTTTGGAGACTGAGTTTTCACACATCCCCTATCTCTAATTTCCAGAATGTCCAGGGATAAGTATTGGCCTCAATCAATCCCCTAGCGACGATATCATCCTAAGTCTTAAAACTACACATTCATATGATTCCAGTCTCCATATACGAGGCTGAAAGCGATTTGCTTTCAGTCTCGTTTTGTGGTGCCCTTACAAGTCTAATAAGTTTATTTTAACTAAGAAACTCAACACAATGTTGTTATTGGTTGGATCTAAAGTTTTTAAATGAAGAGCTTATATTAATCTTAAGCAAACATTCAGTTTAACATCAGCTGTATTTCAGATTAGTATTGCATAATGATATTGTCGTGAAAGACATACAAATTCTAAGGGAGAATCAACTAAGTTGAATAAAGGATTTATAAATATGCGAAAAATTATAAAGGAGGGAAATTTAGTTGAACAATAAAATGAAGTTCTCGAAGGAAACCTTTAGAATATCACTAATTTTAATATTATCTGCAATATTGAATTTTGCTAATTTAGGAATAGAGGGCTATGCAAATGCTTATTACGCTGCCGGTGTAAAAAGTATGACCATGAGTTGGAAGAATTTCTTTTTTGTATCCTTTGATCCGACTAGCTTTGTATCGATTGATAAGCCACCCTTAGGTTTTTGGATTCAGGCTCTATCTGCTAAACAATTCGGTTTTAGTGGCTGGAGTATACTTCTACCAGAGGCCCTTGCTGGCGTGATCTCGGTCGCAGTAATCTACTATATTGTTAAAAGATCCTTTGGGAGTATAGCAGGGCTAATTTCAGCCTTATGCCTAGCAGTAACCCCGGTGTTTGTTGCCGTAAGCAGAAACAATACGTGTGATAACTTGCTTGTTTTAACGCTCCTCTTAGCTAGTTGGGCACTTTCGATTGCTGCAGAAAAAGGAAAACTGAAATATCTTCTCCTAAGTTTAGCTATCGTGGGAATTGGTTTCAATATTAAAATGCTTCAAGCGTATATGGTAATTCCAGCGATCTATCTAACTTATCTGCTTTCCACCGCAGTTCCCATGAAAAAGAGACTAACTCATCTAATTATGGGCACGGTTGTGCTACTGGTTGTTTCATTCTCTTGGGCCATAGTGGTCGATTTGATACCTGCAGCAAGTAGACCCTATGTAGGAAGTAGTACCAATAACTCAGAGATCGAACTGATAATTGGTCATAATGGATTGGAACGGCTTGGAATTGGAAGCAGCTCAACTGGCGGTGGGGGCGGTAATTTAACGGGTATCACCCCACCTGCTAGTGAAAACAGCTCGGGCCAAGGAATGGAAAGGGGGACCCCTCCTACGGGATTTGGACAACAAATGGACGGGGGAGCTGCACCGACTGGATTAGGTCAAGGAGGGCAGGCTCCAGCGGGAAAAGCGAACGGTGGCGGCGGTGGCAGCATGGGAGGCAGTGAGCCGTCCAGCATCACGAGGTTATTTTCCAATAATAGCTTATCAGATCAAATAATTTGGTTATTTCCCCTTGCTATATTTGGCTTCATTGCCGCCGCAATCAAAGAAAAACTGAAAATCGCTTTGGATAACCGAAGAAAATCAGATCTAATCCAATGGTCAATGTGGTTAGTACCTGCATTTGTCTACTTTAGCTTTACAACAGGTCTGTTTCATCCCTATTATCTGACGATGCTTGCGCCACCCATAGCTGCGTTAGTTGGAATCGGTGTTGTTGCAATGTGGGAACTTTATAAAGAGGGCGGATGGAAGTCTTGGATTTTACCAGGAGCGCTTATTGTCGATGGCTTAGTCCAGCTCTTGATCCTTTCCTATTACTACGAGACCTCAAGTATCGCCAAGATATTGATGATTATACTTTCAATCCTGTGCTTTGTTTCTTCAATCCTGCTTATTATTGCAAATTTGAAGAAAAATGGGAATACAAGGTTAAAGAAAATCCTGGTGGCTACGGCTCTTGTTGGGCTTTTGATAACTCCGACGGTCTGGTCCGCTACGACCATGTTTTACCCGATGTCTGGAACCTTTCCATCGGCTGGGTTATCGTTAATTTCGAGTTCTTCAAAGGGAAATTCAACGACAACGACTTCTAGTAGTAATTCAAAGTTAATCGAATTCTTAACGAGGCATAAAACAACTGAAAAGTATATCCTTGTAACTTCATCTACGAGTGGGGATGCAGCGGATATAATTATTAAAACGGGTGAATCTGTCATGACTTGGGGCTTTTTCGGAACGGATAAAGCCATTACACTAGCACAGTTTCAAGAACTCGTTAGTATAGGTGAAGTAAGATATGTAATGGTAGGAGGCCAAGGTGGTGGCTCGAGTAACGATATTATGACCTGGGCGGCAAAAGTCGGTACCATCGTTCCAGCGAGTGAATGGAAGGATGCAACTGATACGACCAAAACAACTGATACGGCTTCCACAGCTATTATTAATGAAAAACCTACCGATGCTAATAGTCAACAAGTGGGTGGATTTGGCGGCGAAAATTCCGGGCAGTTATATGACTTAAAAGCATATGCTGACTCCATAGCGAAAAAGTAATGACTACTTGAATGATGAATGGAAGGTACAGTAAATTCTGAAGGGTTCGGCGGATGAAATCAGCATCCATAGCATGAACGTATGATACGCTTGTGTTATGGATGCTTTTTTACTTACTTCAACGTTTAGTTTAGATTCAACGGCCTCATTTGTTGCAATCAGGGCGATGGCATTTGACCGCACTTCAGTTAGTGGCACTGGGAATGGCTGAGTGGGAAAGCTACGCTTTACCTGAACCCATGTCCTATGCCCAAGTCTGTATGGAACTGCGCGGTAAATTGTGCTGAACAGATTGAAGACAGGGATGCCTGTCAGGAATTCAGCAATTAAGAGTAATGAGATGATTCTGTATAAAATAGGGGTTTCTGCAGCAGAACCATTGATGGTATAATCAAAAAATCAACCCAATAAGAAAGCACCATCCTAGGTGTTCATTTGTGTTCGTAGTCTACTTGTTTTCTATGGTTTGAAAGATAATAGATTGACTGCCGATTTTCTAAAGGGGAGGACGATTACTTAGGTTAGAATCGAAAGAAAGAATATATACTGAAGACGATGATGAGAATATTAGTAGAAAACAAAAGCATATTTCTTGAAAATGAAGGATATATAATTGAAAATGGCTCTTTATTGCTTTCTAGCTTAAGTAGTATCATAATTTTAGATTATGATACTATTCAATTACTTTTCTTGTGATTCTAAGAGGTAATTACCAATAATTGTAGAATAGCAGATGAATGGGGTATTTTCAAGACACCAAGTGGAGACTACAACACCTTGTAGTTAGAACCTCTATTTTAATAAAAGTGCTGCTTAAGTAAGACGACCTGAAGGGCCACGGCAAAGTTCGAGAATGACCAATAAGAGATGGAGGAAGACATCATGGCTAATTTTAAAAGGGTGATGGTCGCCAATAGAGGTGAAATCGCGATTAGGGTATTCAGAGCCTGCAATGAGCTGGGAATAAGGACTGTCGCTATCTATTCCAACGAAGACAAATATTCCCTCTTCAGAAGCAAGGCCGATGAGGCTTATCTCATCGGCGAAGGTAGGAGTCCTGTTGATGCTTATCTGAATATTGAGGAGATCATCAGCTTGGCACTCAAGAAGGGTGTGGATGCCATCCATCCAGGATACGGCTTCTTGTCAGAAAATCCTGAATTCGCCCTGCGATGCGAGCAGAAAGGTATCGAATTCATCGGACCGACGGCGGAGATGATGGACAGGTTGGGAGATAAGATCAAGTCAAAGATCGTCGCCAAGGAAGTCGGAGTCCCGATCATCCCGGGTTATGAGAAGGATGTCAAAACTGTGGACGAAGCAAGAATGCACGCGACAGAGTGCGGTTACCCCCTGATGCTTAAGGCAGCAGCTGGAGGCGGCGGAAGGGGAATGCGGATCGTCAGGGACGAGAGTGAGCTGGAGTCTGCCTTCTTAAGTGCTAAAAGCGAGGCAAAAAAAGCGTTTGGCATTGATCATATATTTATGGAGAAATTCATTGAAAAACCGAAGCATGTTGAAGTGCAGGTCCTCGGGGACAAGTACGGCAATCTAGTTCATATGTTTGAACGAGATTGTTCAATCCAGAGAAGGCACCAAAAGGTTGTGGAATTCACCCCGGCCTTTTCCATCCCCCAAGAAATTAGAAACAATATTTATCAGGACGCCCTGAAGATTGCGAAGTCTGTAAACTACAGGAGCGCAGGAACCCTCGAATTTCTAGTAGACAACCTAGGGAATTATTATTTCATTGAAATGAATCCACGGATTCAGGTTGAGCACACGGTGACAGAGATGGTTACAGGGATAGATATCGTACAGGCTCAGATCCAGATCGCTCAAGGATACGCCCTGAATTCTCCCGAAATTGGTATAAAATCTCAGGATAACATAAGGCTCAACGGGTATTCCATTCAATGTAGAATCACGACGGAGGACCCCTCGATTAATTTCGCTCCTGACACGGGGAAGATCGAATCCTACAGGACGGGCTCGGGATTCGGGATCAGGTTGGACGGCGGTAACGGATTCACTGGGGCTGAAATCAGCCCTTATTATGACAGCCTCCTCGTCAAGAACATCTCCTGGTCTAGGAGTTTCCAGGATGCCATCAAAAAATCGATCCGCTCTATAACCGAAACGCAGATTACAGGAGTCAAGACCAATATCGGATTTCTGATCAACGTGCTTAATCACCCGCAGTTTCTGAACGGAGAATGTCATACCGGTTTCATCGAGGAAAATCCTGACCTGATCTCGCTCACCCAGAAGACCGATGATGAAAGCCGGCTGCTAAAATTCCTCGGCAATGTCGTGGTTAACGAGGCGATGGGGATTAAGCCACAATACGATGTCCCTAAGGTGCCCCAAATCGACGGTATTAGTTTGAGCGATCTGAGCGGGACCAAGCAAATCCTGGATACTCAAGGTGCAGAGGGGCTTGTCAACTGGATAAACGATCAGAAGAAGGTGTTGCTTACAGACACGACCATGCGGGATGCCCATCAGTCTCTAATGGCGACAAGGATCAGGACCAAGGACATGATCAAGATCGCCAAGGCAACTTCGGTCTACGGCAAAGACCTATTTTCTATTGAAATGTGGGGGGGCGCGACGTTTGACGTGGCCTACAGGTTCCTCAAGGAGTCTCCTTGGGCGAGGTTGGAGCAACTGCGGAAAAGAGTCCCGAACATCCTGTTCCAGATGCTCATAAGAGGAGCAAATGGGGTAGGCTATAAGAACTATCCTGACAATGTCATCCGAGAATTCATTAAAGAGTCAGCAGTCGCAGGCATCGATGTCTTCAGAATCTTCGACTCCCTAAACGAGCTGAGAGGCATGGAAATTTCAATTGATGAAGTCTTAAAGAGCGGAAAGGTCGCTGAAGCCTGCATCTGTTATACCGGGGATATCCTTGACAGCAGCAAGAAAAAATATAACCTGGATTACTATATTAAGCTCGCCAAAGAGATAGAAAAAACCGGAGCCCATATCCTGGGCATCAAAGACATGTCGGCTCTCCTGAAGCCTCATGCAGCTTTTAAGCTGGTCAGCGCCTTAAAAAACGAGATCGGAATTCCTATTCACCTCCATACCCACGACACAACAGGAAATGGTGTGGCAACGGTTCTTATGGCTGTGGAAGCGGGGGTAGATATTGTGGACACTGCCTTCAACAGCATGTCAGGACTAACGAGCCAACCAGCCATGAATTCTATTGCTGCAGCGCTTAAAAATATGGACAGGGATCCGCGCATTGACCTGAAGGGAATCCAAAAGGTATCAGACTACTGGGAAGCGGTCCGCCCAGTATACGGCAAGTTCGAGTCAGGCCTGAAATCGGGATCGGCTGAAATCTACAATTATGAGATTCCCGGAGGGCAGTACTCCAACCTTAAGCCTCAAGTGGAAAGTTTCGGTCTCGGGCATAAGTTTACGGAAATCAAGGAAATGTTCAAGACAGTCAACGAAATGTTGGGGGATATCGTGAAAGTCACTCCGTCCTCAAAAGTTGTAGGTGATTTCGCCATATTTATGGTCCAGAATAACCTCACCCCAGAGAATATTTACGAGAAAGCGGAAAATATGGCTTTTCCTGATTCGGTTGTATCCTATTTCATGGGCATGATGGGCCAGCCGATGGGAGGATTCCCAGAGAAACTCCAGAAGCTGGTACTGAAAGGAGAAAAACCGATAACCGAGCGTCCAGGCGAACTGCTCCCAGACGAGGATTTTGCCTGTATCGCCAAGCACCTGAGGGATAAATTTGAATTTGATCCAACTAAGCAAGATATCCTGAGCTACGCCCTGTACCCGGAAGTGTTTGAAGGATTCTTAAAGATTGCAGCCGAATACGGAGACCTGAGCAGGCTCGGAAGCGACGTGTTCTTCCACGGCCTTCACGAAGGAGAAATCATCGAGGCTGAGGTCGCTGAAGGAAGGAGTCTAATGATTAAACTCCGCTCCATTGAGAAGCCGGATCTGGAAGGATACAGAACTCTAGTGTTTGAAGTCAACAGGAACAGAAGAGAAATCAAAATCAAGGACAAGAACTGGAGTAGCATCAACCTTCTTAACCAGTCAGGAGAATACAGTTTGACGGAGATGGCAGACCCCGACAATAAGCATGAAATCGGGTCCCCTATCCCAGGGACTGTCGTGACATTGCTGGTTAAAGAGGGGGACACAGTGACAGAGAACCAGCCATTAGCTGTTGTCGAAGCCATGAAAATGGAAACAAGGATAACGAGTTCTATTGCAGGGATTATCAGCTCGGTGAATATCAAGGAAGGGCAGCAGGTCAAGGCTGGAGAACTACTTATCGTTGTCAAATAAGTGGTAGAGGAAAGCCAATCTCTAAGGAAGAAGTTTCATAATCTGGGTATAGCAAAACAGTGAATAGAACCTTAGGCCAATCAAGGATTAGCTTAAGGTTCTATTTACCATTAGTAACTGGTTGGTCTAGAAGCCAGATCTTTCTTTGTTAAAAAGTAAACAAGGAGGAAATGAAATGTCTTATTTGAATAAAGTACTGGTAATCTTACTAGCAACGATCTTCACCCTCACAACAATCACCGGCACAGCGGTAGCCCAACCGAAGACTCTTTATGAGACTGGATCTAAACATACCATCACAGATGGAGCAACTCTGGAACATATTTCACGGTTCACAGCAGACGGTTGGTTAAATATCAATGTTTTACGTATTGATACCACGAATCCTAATATCAAAATTGATGCTCTGGCTAATAGCCAGACCACGGATCAACTTTCTACAGTACTTACCTTAGCCGAGGAAAATGATGCGCTAGCTGCCGTGAACGCCAGCTTCTTCAATCCGATGGATGGAGCTACCGGATATCCTGACGGACCCATTGTACGAGCAGGAGACCTCTTAGCAACATCTGGCTGGTACAATCAAAACAAAGATGAAATGGCTTCGTTCTCGCTCGATAATGCCGGTCACATGCTCTTTAACTACTGGAAAAACGCCCTTACCCTGACAGGACTCAACGATGCTTCATTTGCTGTGTCTCAATACAATCAACCTAGCCGTCAGCAATATAATGATATTACCGTGTTGGATAATAAATGGGGACCTACCACCCTCGGAGCCTCGGAAAAGTATCCTGATTTGGTGGAAATCCTTGTTTCCCAGGGACGGGTGATAGAAATTCGACAAGCTTTGCCTGCCGCAACTATACCTGCCAAAGGTTATGTTGTGATTTCCCGGGGAGAACAAGCTGGCAAACTTCTAGAAAGCTTCAGGACGGGAGATCCGGCAAAATTCACAGTTACCTCCAACCCAAACTGGTCCGATCTGCAAATGTCGGTAACCGGGTCCTCCATCCTGGTCAAGGACGGTCAGATTCCTGAGACTTTTTCTTTTAGCACTGACAGTATTAATAACAACAACCCTCGAACCTTGGTCGGAAGCTCTAAGGATGGAAAACAACTGATTCTGGTCACGGTGGATGGTAGACAGGATAACAGTGTCGGTCTCACTCAGACCGAGTCCGCTCAACTCATGCAGGAATTGGGTGCCTACAATGCCTTGAATTTAGATGGTGGCGGATCTACTACCATGGTAGCTAGAAAGTTGGGAACTTCTAACTTAGATATTGTCAATATACCTTCTGACGGTTCTTTACGTTCTGTTGCGAATGGTATCGGAATTTTTTCTCAAGCCTCTCCTGGTTCGCTGGCGAAGCTGATCTTAGAGACTGAGGACCCTAATGTTTTTGTTCATACTTCGAGAAAATATACACTTAGGGGAGTGGACAGTTTTTCTAACCCTGTAGAGGTTAATCCTCGGCAGATAGAATGGAGTGTGAGCGGAATTGAAGGAAGATTTATAGATAATCAGTTTCGGCCTACTTCAGTAGGCAAGGGTAAGATAATTACCAAGGTTGGAAAATTAACAGCAGAGTTGGATATCCGTTCTTTAAGTGCTCCCGTCAAACTTAGACTAAGTTCAGATAAGTTAGAGATACCTGTTGGACAGAGCCAAACCCTTCAGGCAACTGGCTACGACCAACAGGGTTTCCAAGCGAAAATTGAGCCGGAGGATGTTCAGTGGGCCGCAAGCGGGGGAATTAAAGATTTTCAAGAGGGGACCATTAAAGCCGCTACTGTTGGCGCAGGATATATCGAGGCGGGGGTTGGGTACGTCCGTGCCTATACTGCTGTATCGATCTATGCAGATTCTACCGATGCAATATATTCCTTTGAAGACGACCATGCTTTCTTCCAAGCTAACCCGCAGATAGCCCAAGGTATTTTTCAGCTTTCTACAGATCAGGTTCACGGAGGAAATACTTCAGGGCAATTAGTCTATGACTTTGTTGACGATAATAGTTCAGGTGAAGCTTCGTTGGTTTTCACGGGAGCAGGGCTTTCGCTTGATTCTGACACTTCCGGCTTAGCCGTTTGGCTTTACAATACTCATGAAAATTCAAATCGGGTCCTCGGTGAAGTCTTGGATGACACAGGAGAAAAACATCAGTTGGAAATTGCTCCAAAATTAGATTGGATAGGTTGGAAGAGAATAGAGGTTTCCCTGGAAGAGATCAAGAAACCAACCAATCTTAGGAGACTCTATGTGCAAAATAGTGATCCTGTTGAGGGCTCGGGAAAGATTTATTTTGATGACCTTACGGCAAAGGTTGTAAATCATCCGGTCATTGACCAAAGTGAAATACCTCAGGATTCACTCCTCCAAGATGACGCCAATAGGACAACAGAGTTTGTTTCAGGTCCTGATAATTTTAAGTTCTCTGTTTTTGGTAGTAGGCAGGAAAGCTATAATACTCTGGAAGAGCAATTGTTGAACGAAATGACAAGCTATATTAATGAAAATTTGGACATGGCGGTTTATACCGGAAGCCACGCTGCATCCGCTGTCAGAGATATGAAAAAACCTGCTCTAATAACTGAGACCGAATATAAAGCCTATAACTATAAGAACTGTAACTTCATTCAGTTGGATATCAGCAAAGGTGGACTTCGGAGAAGTGACCCTGAACAATGGCTATGGTTGTTTAAGGAGTTGGACAACCTGACTGGCAGTAATGCTTTTATCGTCATGTCAGATGCTCCGGCTACTTTTATTAATACTAAAGAGGGTGAGCTGCTCAAGGACACCTTGGCCGAATATCGAGAGAAAAGCGGAAAAAATGTCTGGGTCTTGTTTCAGGGAGATGTAAATCAAAGTGAACTGGATAGGGGAGTTCGGTATATTTCTTGTGCTGGTTTTAGTAGCTCTGATTTTTCTCCGGAAAAACCGACTGCAGCAAAATATCTTGAGGTGACGGTAATGGGTAATGATATTACCTATGAATTAAAAGATCTTTTGAAAGAGAGTACATCCCAATAGGGCTTGGTGATTATACCTACGTAAGGAATGAATCATCGGTCCTTAGTCAATCATGAACTGTCGGTCTAGGGTGTAAGTTGCCCTAATCGGCAGTTTTTGCATATGTGGCTACAATGTTATTGGGTATAAATACTGAATAACCAAAAAAACCCGCACTAAAGCGGGTTTTTTTAGTTCTAGAAGCTGATGTGACCGGTGATGTGACAAGTCGCTTTTGATTTCTGCGCAGTAGATCGAGGTAATTTAATAGCTGATCACTTGCGCTAAGTATTGACATGGCTTCTGGGAATGGCTATAATTCATCTAGTGATTTACTAATTTACTAAACTAGTAAATATTCAAGGGGGATTTATTAATGAAAATACCAACTACTTTAAAGCACAAACCGGTTATCATTTCTGAAAACTATGAAAACATTGATGGCCGGAAGGCTTACAGTACGGATACTAAGGGTCTTTCTTTGGGGCTCGCCCAGTGGAATGATCGAGGGAAACTGGATATTTCCGCAAAAGTATGGCGTTACACCGGAGAAAAATGGTCCCGTCAATCAGAAGAGTTGCCTATGCACCGTGTTCTCGATCTTGCTATTTTGATTTGCAGAAGCACCCTATATTTTCAGGACGCCTATCGATTCCCGAAATTGTATGATCCTGATAACACAATGATTGACCGGATTGGGCTGCAAGGGGATGCCATGAGCGTTTCTGTGTGTTCAGAAAATCCCATGATTGATGATGATATTAAGTTATTTTCTCAGGCTCTTAGTGATGATGGCGAAATGATTGGAGAACGACTTCGCGTATTAGCCCGTCTCTTAAAAGAGATGGGGTATTAGAATTCTTTGGAAAGGTGAAATGGAGAGGAAACGATGGACAAGAAAAGCCGCAAGGAACTGCTGCAGGAATACAAGCAGCTTAAGAGCTACATGGGTGTAATCCAAATAACAAACAATACCAACGGAAAAATATACGTAGCCGCCTATCCCAACCTGAAAAACAAATGGTTGACCATAGAGAGTCAGCTAGTTATGGGTACGCATGCAAATTCTCAGTTGCAAAAGGACTGGAAGGAGCTAGGACCTGAACTCTTCACCTACGTGGTGCTTGAGGAAAAAGAAACCGGCGAAGTTACCGACATGCGCTGGGAGCTTAAGCAAATAGTAAAACCGTGGCTGGAGAAGTTGCAGCCGTACGGAGACAGAGGATATAATAAGCCGCCAGAGAAATAACCAATGCGATATTGATATTATATTGCACAAATACTATTATAATAGTGCACAATATTATTTTGTAGTGCACTATTATAATAGTATTTGTGTATATATCGCGAAAAATGGGGGCAATAATCTATGTTGAATATAGCATTTAAATCTATGTTCGTGCTCACGAGCTTTTCTATATTTCTAGCCTTCGTCGGATTTGTGTCGACCTGTTGTTGGTCATTATTTGGCTCTTTGTTTCAAAATTCCTCTCCAGGAATGGTAAGGTTTCCAATATTGTTATGGCCTTGTTGCTTGTCTATTGTGGAGTGTCCTTGTTCCTTTAATAATGCCACTATACAAAGCACGCTGTGACTAGCCCTAACATAAAATGTGTCAAGAGATGATTTATGTGGGGAGAATGAACAAGGTGGGCAGTATTTGTTTATTGAAATCAAAGTTATTCTCTGACAAGAACATGAACCCTTATTTGTCAGGGGGAGGTTCTCAGATCACCCAACTTAAGGAATCTTATCCAAATACCCATTTGGAGATTCCTTCAATATCCTCAAGGGCTTCTATTTTCGAAAAAAGCATTTTAGAGAACGCATACCTACTTCTTCCAGCTGTGTTTGGCATCGGAATTGCTTATCTTATCAGTTTGAAATCAGAGTTTGAGCAAACAGTGTACAACAATCCTCCAAACTCAATTGAACAGGGAACAGTTAAGGACTTTCCGAATGGTTACACAAACAGTGCAGCGAAATTAATTACACTCTCCTATGTTTTTGTTTCTGTAATCGGGATTGCAATGTTTATATACCGAAGTATAATGGGGGATCACAACAAAAATCCTATTAATCGGTTGTTGCCCATTGGGATCGGATTGTTATTAGCGACTTTTTTGTTTGCTTCAGTCAACCTAGCTTTGTTTGTTGTATTTCCAAGCAGTTTTACAGATCACATAGGGAAACGTTGGGTTGATAAGGCAATTGCATTCATTTATTACAGTGCCTTGGGCTTAACCACGGGGGCTGTGGGCGATATTCTGCCAACTGAAAACACGACTCGGATACTATTGGCTATGGAAGGTATGATTAATCTTGTAATTTTTAGCTTATTGATTGCGTCCTTATTTGGGTAAAGTTAGGTAAGGAATTGCAATCGTTAGGCTGTAATTCTTTATTTCAGAGATATCTTGGCCAGTAGGCTATATAGGTTGAGCGGTTTTACTCAAATGCCCTAGATGTTCCTGAAACATCCTAAAAATTGGTTGAACATTATTAATAAATATGGTATAGAATAAAGATATTTAATGAATGATGTTTATTCCTAGGGAATGGAGGCAAAATGAGTAATACAGGGATACCTAGGTCCTCAAACCCAATAATGCAGTCGAGACTTGATAGAAATCCAGCAGGGATTTATTATTATAGCCGCAAGAGGAAAAGGTTAAAGCAGGTATTGACAGGGATGCTTAGTCTTTTACTAATTTTTAGCTTGTGCTTTTTAGGGTTTTTGTTTGTACCTTTTCAACCTTTTGAGAAGCTGCGTGAGTTGTGGGTGACTAGCGCAATGACGACGATGAGTCATCAATATTTAGCAACGTACTTGTTCAGCGAAGCAGAGATTAAAAAAATTATGGATAATGACAAGGCCACGGATCTAGGCAATTCAGACCCATCAAATATTAAGATGCTCGGGACCAGTAAGAACACTGGATCGGAACTCATTGATATCAGTCAAAAGGGCTTTAAAGGATATCTGCTTAAAATTAAGGATCCTGGACGTGTTAAAGTGGCAGCAACGCGTTATCTCGGCAAGATTGGAGAAAAGGCTGAGGATATTGCCAAGGAGAACGGAGCAAGTGCAGTTATTAATGGAGGGGTGTTCGATGACCCCAAGGGTAATGGCAACGGCGGTCAACCTCTGGGTATCCTCATCTCGGGCGGTCATATTCTCTACAAAGATCCAATCCATACCTTCGATATCATTGGATTAAATAAGGACAATGTTTTGGTGCTTGGTCATTATACTTTGGACCAAATCAAACAGATGGGCATCAGGGATGCCGTCACCTTCAGTCCTTTCCTTGTCGTCGACGGTAAACCTGCGATCACCCACGGAGATGGGGGGTGGGGTATTGCCCCTCGGACGGCGATAGGACAAACGAGGGATGGCAGTATTTTGATGCTGGTTATTGATGGACGTCAGATCGGGTCCCTAGGTGCAACTCTTAAAGATGTACAGGATGTAATGCTCGAATATGGTGCCTATAATGTTGCGAATCTTGACGGCGGTGCTTCCTCGGTTCTTTACTACAATGGTAAGATCGTCAATCATCCATCGAGTCAATATGGTGAACGCTATGCGCCGTCATTTTTTATTGTGAAATAAGTTTGAAAGTCATAATTGTTTTCACGTTGGTTTGGAGTACCCTCCTCCTTACCAACGTTTTTTGGTTGGCACGTTTTCTATAGATTTACTTGCTTCATATAAAGAGCTAACTCTGTCCGGCAATTAAATCCAACTTTTCTAATACTCTTGTAACATAGTTCTTTACCGTACCCTCAGTCAAAAAAAGGGCCTTATTGCTTTTTCCGTCAGCAATAAGTTTTGTTAAATCCATTTCTCTTGGTCTTGTGCTAGGTATGCTAAGATTTTCATTGTCTATTCTTTCTAGGTGACGAGAGCGGTAAACATGCATACCTTATAAATATGGATGCTTTGAAAGCGGTGATAAAAGTGAATTTATATCTAGCTTTAGGAGATTCAATCACTAAAGGCTATGGTGTTCCAAATTCTTTTTCTTTTCCAAGGTTATATGCCGATTTTCTTAGGAGGCATAACCCGGGTCTGCACATGGTTAACCTGGGGATTGATGGCCTCACGATCAGTGGACTCCTTGTTTTGTTACAGCGTAATCATGATATTCGACTTTCTGTCTCCCAGGCTTCTCTGATCACCCTCACTATTGGTTCGAATGATTTACTTCATCTTATTGGAAATCCCAATCAGACTATCAACACAACTCAGTTGCCTATTCTCTTCAATAACATGAGCAAAACCCTGGCGCAAATCGGGGAAGAAGTTAGGCGGCTCAATCCTATGGCAACAGTTAAAGTGGCGACTCTTTACAATCCCCTGCCAGCGGGACCCTATGCAGTATATATGGCGCTAGCACAAGGGGTTATAGACAATGCTAATGCAATGATTATAACTTGGGCGAAACACTATAGATTTAAGGTGATCTATTTAGATCGTGAGTTCAGAGGTAAAGAGCAGTTGCTTATCAGTCAGGATCACGTGCATCCTAACGCTGTGGGATATCAGGTGATTGCTAAAGCGTTTGCACGTTATTAGAATAGGACTTGGCGACAGCCAAGTTTTTTTATTCCGCTTGTCATGGAGATAAAAGCAAAAGAACCTTTTGTAAGAAAGGAATTCTCTTGCAAAATGAAAAATATTTAAAGATTGCAATCGATCGCAAAATGGATAAACTAAGAGTATGGGTTACACTTATTCCTCAAGCCGAGAACTTAACAAAAAAGACTATTGGGTGAACCTAATTAGTTATGGTTCACAGATAACGAAAGGAGACTGGAAACTATGGGCTTGTTTAGCAAAGTAAAAGATCTTCTTCAAGCAAATATTATGGATATAGTGAATAAGTCTGAAGATCCTGAGAAAATGTTAAATCTCTATGTAGACAGAGCAATGGAGGAAGTTCGCAATTTCCAGGTTCAAGTAAATCGTGCTGTAGCGGATAAGATTCAACTTGAAGAGCGTATTGCGAGTGCAGTTAAAGAAATTGAACTGCGCAGTGGGCAGGCGATGCTTGCCGTGCAACAGGGTAAGGATGATTTAGCAAGGACTGCTTTGACCTATAAGAAACAGGCAGAAGCCAGCAAGCTAGATGACGAGGCTCAGCTTGTAGATCAGACTAAAGCAGTTGACGACCTTCAGGAGAACCTCCGCATTCTTATGGAGAAATTGGAAAAAGCAAAATTAGAGCGAAATAACTTGGTCATGCGTCAACGCCGTGCACAGACGATGAAAAGTGCTAATGAAGCAATATCAGGACTGTCCACACATGATCCCTTGGCAGATATTGATCGTATGAAAGAACGGGTTCAACGCATGGAGGCGGAGGCCAAGGCTTCCCACTCAATGGTAAACACCAACTCGGTTGAGGATCAATTTGCTGAATTGGAGAAGAACAAAGCGAATTCAGAAGTTGAGGATGAACTGGCTAAACTTAAGGCCGGACTTAAAGAAGGGTTAGAAAAGGAGTAATTCGCCAAGAGGCGTGTGCCAATGTGTTGTTTGTGGACATAAATCGCAAAAAGAGATGGTATGGATAAGGGGATGGACACGATGTCGCGGAAAAAACAAATTAAGATTGCCGTCATAGCTCTCATACTCATGGTGAGCCAAGCTTCTTTGGCCTTAGCACGCGGAGGCGGAGGAGTGGGCGGAAGTCTGGGAGGAAGTGCTGGCCGAAGTTTTAGTGGTGGATCTTTCTCTGGGGGTGGTTTTTCGGGAGGATCTTCAGGAGGGCTTGGTGGTTTTTTCCCCTTACCGTTTTTTTTCTTTGGGGGAACGTCTTCAGGAGGTTCAGGTTCAGGAGGGTTCTTCAGTTTTCTCTTCCTAATGGTTATTCTCTACTTTATTTTTAAAACTTTAAGCTCGTCTCGGCGCGGTGGGCGAGGCAGATCGAGCAAGGGTCGCGGAGGAGGAGGCATGGACATCAATTCCAGCCAGATGCCGGTGGATCTAAATGGTCGTGCGATCACAAATTCAGATAATCTACAGCGTTTTGGAAAGGTGATCAACTTCACACGTGAGAACATGCGTTATTATTCAGAAACCTTTCCTCGATGGGATCGAGATTTTCTTGTGGGGCGAGTTCGTCAGGTCTTCTTTTGGTTGCAAGATGCCTGGAGTCGTCAAGACCTTTCAGCAGCGAGTGATTATTTAGCTGCAACTCTACAGAATAAGTATCAGACAGATCTTCAAGGAATGAAAGCACGTGGAGAACGCAATATAATCAAAGAACCCGTGCTAAACACAGGAGATATCGAATTCATCCATAGCCATTTAGATGAATCAACACAGCATTTTATGGTCATGGTTTCAGCAAGCTTGATTGATTATACTGTCGACGCCTCTCAGCGACAGATATCCGGCGATAATACGCACAGGCTTTACTTTACAGAATTTTGGGAGTTTGCATGGCAGGATGATCGGTGGTTGCTTTCCAATATTTATCAAGAAGATGCTTTAGAAGTTGCCAAAATCGCTCGTGGTGAAGACGAATAACTAGAAATAGGAAATAGCCTCCAGCGTGGAGGCTATTTCCTATTTGGACTAAGTAATTGGGCTAGCAAAGTTCTTCCTTATTTAAGACATATAATCTTTCAGCCGTTTGGCCGAAAAATACCAATACAGGCCTAACGACCCGAAGAGGAGAGTGCCAATCCCTAGAGAGAGCAATAACTGACCAGGATGATGTGAAACTCGCCAAAAGGAATGGCCAACCCAGGATTCCCAAGCAATCATGGGAATCTTACCAACAAGGGTGGCAAATAAAAACGCCGGAAAGGTCATTAGAGATAATCCAGCTGCATAATTTACAGCTGCAGAGGGAAGGATCGGGACTAGTCGGGAGAGAAGGACAATGGAAAAACAATTCCCTTCGATAAGAGTGCCCCATTTGCCAAGCTTTGCTACCTTTGGCTGAGCCCACGTTTGTCCGAGCGAGCGGGCTAACCAAAAACCTAAAGAGGCACCTAACAAGCTTCCGACAAGGGAGAGCAAAAAGCCACCGACCCATCCGTAAAGAATGGTGTTAACTCCAGCAATTAAGACAAACGGAACGACTGGAAAAAGCATCAGAAGCGTTATAATAAACAGATCGACAATAATGCTTATTGATCCCCATTGAGTGACAAAGGTCTGTAAAGCAGCAGGACGCTGGAGTTCAGGATAAAGTAAAATTACAAAAATGAGGGAGATCAACAATGTTAGGAAAGAGCAATATTTCTTGTTCAATGGTTAACCTCCCTAAAATATTTGAGAGCGATTCTAGTAGTTATAATCGTAACATATTCAGTGATCCTATGATAGGTCATTTCTCATATAGAATAATTACTTTAGTCTCGATTAGGGTGACGGACAGCTAGTTAAGAATGATTTGGCGCAAAATCTTCAGAAATCCGTTAGGCAGGTAGATATTGTGGCCCGAACAGGCGGAGATGAGTAACGTTTTATAAGGTTTCAGATCATCGGCTTTATATCGGTAAGCAAAATGGGAAAGGGCATATTGTTACGAAAAATACGTACATTTAAGTGCCTGGAACATATGGATCCTTTTTTGGTAGATAGGAAAATATTGAGAGCCGTCCGTTGGATGGCTCTTTCGTTTGGAGTCTGCAGGTAGGAAATGAAAATAATAAAGAATTTTGACATATTATTAGTGAAAAAGTTGATACTGCGTGGTAAGCTGATGACAGAGGGGAAGTGGTTGGGATAAAATACGCAAGTTGGATCGAAGCGTCAGGTGAAAGCTTTATTGGAGAAATATTAAAAGCGGCTCAGAACCCCAGTATGATTTCTTTTGCAGGGGGATTGCCAGCGCTTGAACTTTTCCCGGATCAGGCGTTACAGCGTTGTTTTCAACGTGTTTTTGAAGAGCAAGGAAAACCCGCCTTGCAATATGCACAAACTTCAGGGTATCCTCCACTTAGGCAGTGGCTGGCCCAGCAGCATAAGAGAAAAGGCCAGCAGGTTGAGGTAGAAGAGATTGTGGTGACAACGGGCAGCCAGCAGGGATTGAGTTTATTAGCACAAACGTTTCTTGATCCAGGGGATGTTGTTTTTGTCGAGACCCCCACCTATCTGGGAGCGATCCAGGCTTTTCAATCCTTTCGAGCTCGGATGATGATGATTCCATGTGATGAGCAAGGAATTATCCCAGAAGAATTAGAAAAGATGCTAAAACTTGTGACTCCAAAGTTTTTATACCTCATTCCAAACTATCAAAATCCTTCCGGTAAGGTTATGGGGCTTGAACGCAGGATTGAACTACTCCGTGTCGCTCAGGTCTATGATTTATTGGTCATTGAAGATAATCCCTATGGCAATTTACGCTTTGAAGGAGAAGCATTACCGGATCTAATCGAATTGGGAGATAATGTGATTTACTTAGGTACTTTTTCTAAGATTCTTGCGCCTGGATTAAGAGTGGGGTATGTTGTGGCGAACCCCGATATATTGAAACATCTTTGTCTGACCAAAGAAGGGGTGGATTTGCATAGCAATAACCTCACGCAACGTGCCGTGCTTGAATTCTTAAATGAAGGGCTGCTGCCTGCGCATATTCTGGAATTGCGTACCCTTTATAGAGAACGTAGAAATGCAATGGTCCAAGCTATCGAAAAGCACATTGGGGAAGAGGTGGACATGATTATTCCTTCTGGAGGGCTTTTTCTCTGGGCTCGCTTCAAGAAGATAAAGAATAGTTTTGACTACGTACAGGAGACCATACGTCAGAATGTGCTTTATGTGCCTGGTGCTGTATTTTACCCAGACGGGCGAGTGACGCCAGAGGTGCGGTTGAATTATTCCTGTTCAACTCCGGAGATCATTGATGAGGGCATTCAACGTTTAGCTCGGGCGATCCGCTAGGAGACTTTTAAAAACAAAAGCGTAAGGTTAATGATTTAGGTTCATTAACCTTACGCTTTCTTTAGTTTAATGTCGTTTCTTATAATCCTTCTTACATTTAATGTAGGAAAGGAAATGCCACTAATAAACAGATAACTTCTGAAAGTTCGATAATAGCCCCGTACAAGTCGCCAGTTAATCCTCCAAGGAGAGAGGAAATTTTGAAAGCCCAAAGAGTCACAACGATGACGCAAACTCCAAAGGTAATAAGTCCAGCAATTTTAGCGAGCATAAAGGAAATTCCTAAAACTACGGCTCCACTAACAAGTAAAGGAATCCAGCGAGTTGTATCATGAATTCCTTTGCCAAGTCCTTGAGCACGGGCATAGGGAAACGCAATCACCCCAATTTGGAATACCCAGCGTGAAATCATAGGCATAACTAGGAGAATGGAAAACTTAGAAGGAGTTAGGCTGGCCAGCAAGGAGAATTTGAGGAGTAATAAGCCGATGAGAGCCATGGAAGCGTGGGCCCCGACTCGGCTGTCTTTCATGATTTCTAAGATTCGGTCTGGACTTCGAGCGGACAGCAAACCATCCATACTATCCATAAATCCATCGAGATGGAGTCCGCCTGTAAGGATTAATTCAGCTACCAATAGGAGAGCACCAAGAACTAAAGGCGGAAAATAAAGGACCAATATTTTTGCTAGAAGCCAGAGGAGTAGTCCTATAGCAAGTCCGACCAAGGGGTAATAACGATAACTCCGCGTAAATTCCTCTGAGGTGATTTCTACTTTAGGTACGGGTAGAGGGATTCGCGTTAGGAAGGTCAGGGCAATCAGAAATCCACGCAAATTTATTCACTCCTTGAGCAGGGAAGCAAGCAGCTTCTCACCGGAGTGTTTAATCTCCATAGGGAAACCTGCCACGACCATATAAACCTGATCAGCACTTTGGGCCAAAATTTGATTGCTCCGACCGGCCAAATCTCGGTAAGCTCGGGATAGGGGGTTTTCGGGAACAATTCCTTGTCCTACTTCATTGGTAACAAAGATCACGGAGGGTTTAATCTCTTGGGCGAGTCGGGCGACCTCTTGAACAATAGTTAAAATTTGAGGTTCAACCTGGTTAGATATAGGTTTATCATTTTGTAGGGTTAGTGGGAATTCTTCGCCATTGAGGTCGGCAGGGGTGGGGCGTTGGATTTGTTCTGCTTGTCCTGCTAAGAGAAGATTGGTGAGCCAGAGCGTGACACAGTCGAGAAGGATAACCCCATCTTCATCTTTAAGTTCAAGTAAGGTTTCACGAATATTGCGGGGTTCTTCGATAAGCCGCCAAGTAGACGGACGCTGTTGCTGGTGTTTCTTGACTCGCAGGGCCATTTCTTCGTCCCATATTTGGGCGGTAGCAATGTAAATGACGGGACGATGTGCATGAGTGGCGAGAAGTTCGGCAAAGCGACTTTTACCGCTGCGGGCACCGCCAGTGACTAATGTAAATTGTGAGATTACATTCACCTACTCTCCGGTTTTTCGGATAGGATTCGCCTACTATAAATTATAACTGTTCGCAGACTCCGGCATCAGCAAAGGTTGCCATTTCTTCGAGAATATGAAGAGCAGCTTCAACAAAGTAAAAGGTTAAGGCGGCTCCGGTTCCTTCCCCGAGTCGCATATTTAGGTTAAGGACTGGTTCGAGGTCTAGTGCAGCTAAGGCTTTACGGTGACCGATTTCTACTGAGCCGTGGGAAGGAATCATGAAGGCAGTACTTTTAGGGGCAAGCTTTGCGGCAATAAGCGCTCCGGCAGTCGAGATGAATCCGTCGATTACAATGGGAACGCGGCTGGCGGCGGCTTGAAGAATGCTGCCAGCAATCGCTGCGATTTCTAAGCCCCCTACTTTAGTTAGCACATCGAGAGCGTCGTCTTTATCCGGTTTATTAACTTCAATGGCTTTTTCAATTGCGCTGCGTTTCTTTAGTAATCCCGCATCATCAATTCCCGTGCCACGACCAACGACTTCTTCGATGGAAGAATCGGTTAAGAGGGCGACGATAGCTGAACTAGGGGTAGTATTACCAATTCCGAGTTCTCCAGTCGCAAAAAGGTTATATCCTGCGTGGATTTTTTCATCAGCAATATCTGCTCCAACCATTAGCGCTTGTAGGGCTTCTTGTCGTGTCATGGCAGGGCCTTTGGTCATGTTCTGGGTACCGTTGGCAACTCGCTGGTGATTGATATTTCCATCTAAGGGGAAGGCAACGCCGACATCGGTTAAAAAAACCTCGGCTTTCGCCTGGCGAGCGAGAACATTGATGCCAGCGCCACCAGCCATGATATTATAAGCCATTTGAGGTGTAACTTCTTGAGGGAAGGCGCTCACCCCTTCTTCAACGACTCCATGATCTCCAGCCATCAAAAGGACAGCTTTTTTCTGGATATTGGGACGTGAGGTACGTTGAATCCCTCCCAGTTGCTTAGCGAAATGTTCCAGCTGTCCAAGGCTTCCCTGTGGTTTGGTGAGTGAATCTAAGCGTTCTTGGATTTGGGTCATAGACTTTTCGTCTAGGTCTGTAATTCTCGCTATGAGTTCTTGAAGTTGGGCATACAGTTTGGCTTCAGTTAAATTTTCCATGGTTTTTTCCCCTCTCATTTTCAAATTTTCTGTAGAAAAAATTAAGTCCCGACCACAAATAACTCTGTGGTCGGGACTTTACCGTCATCACCGCCGCTCCCCCTGTTGTGGGAAGACGTAAACAATTTAGGCAGGTCTCCTGGCTATCGAATCATCGTTCAATTCGTAACCTTCCCAGCAAGAGCCAGTGGTTTACGAAACTCATCGAATACAGTGGTGGGTCCGCGTCGGTTTCAAACCGAACTTCCCTATTCTCCCCTTAGGGCACCTAAAATGACATTATTTTTTCTTTTAGCATAACACAACCTTTTTCTAATCTCAATACGCACCACTAGAATTCATTAAATTTATAATGTTATGCGTTAAAGGAGCTATACCTTAAAGATCAAAAAAGCTGGTTTGGTAAGTTCGAAGATTAGAAGTATACTATAAGTCGCGTTAACGGTATACGAACGTTGACGGGATTATTCATTATTTCTTAGTTTGAAGCTGGATTTGTATGATGATGCGAATTGCTAAGGAGAATGAATAAATATAGTTTAATTAGGAGGGCTCAAATAAATGAAAAAAATCTTGATGATTGGACTACTTGTAGGGACTGTTGCGATTGTTGCTGGCTGTGGAACGCAAACACCAACTCCAGCCCCGCAGAGTCAACAACCTACCACGCAGAATACGACCACACCGAACCAGACGCCTGCGCCATCAACCACGACCCCGACAACTGCAGGCAGTGGGAAAGATGTTTATGACAAAAACTGTTCGGCCTGCCATGGCGCAGGCGGTGCAGGTGCTTCTGCTCCACCTCTGAATACGGAAAAGAGGACGCAGGCTCAAGTCCTGAATATTACCAAGAAAGGTAAAGAAAGTATGCCTGGCTACGCCACTGTACTTAATGACGCAGAAATACAAGCTGTGGCTCAATATGTTGCGGATCTGAAAAAATAAGCATTCGACTTCAGCTGAAAGCACCTTTTCGTTTCGGAGGGGTGCTTTTAGTAGATGCAAGAAAAGGAAACACATTTTTACAAGCGTGTTTCCTTCGTATATAATGGTATGAAAAGAGCACTACTTTGGTTTGGACTGCATACGGTCCTCGTTGCCGGCAAAGTTGGAAAAAAATGGTTTTTGAGCATATACAATTGGAAAATAAACTACTTATTAATGATCCGCAGTTTGGTAATACCTCAGGATTTCGAATTATGGCGGCAACTCTAGCAATTGCTTTGAGCATCCAGTGGATACACTTATACCATCCACCGGTTTCGAGTACATGATGAAGCATATTATCGGAACAGAAGAAGATGAAGTAGTTCTGAAGATTTGCGAAGAGGCCCGGGAAACGAAGATCGAAGTTCGAAGTCCAAGTAAGTGAGGCGTCAAAAGCGTTTGGCGCCTTAATGTATAATTAACACTTAATATTAGTACAAATAATGAAGGATACGATCTAGGATGTTTTTGGTAAATTCAAAGGAGGAGTAAATCATAGAAGGTCTGCTCTGGAGTGCTTTTAAAGTTTTAATCGCTTTACTTTTGGTTGGAATTAATGGCGTTTTCGTTGCCGCTGAATTTTCATTGGTCAAAGTCCGCAAGACTCGTTTGGCTGAGCTTGCAGAGAATGGGTCGCGCAAAGCACAAATAGCTCTTGAAGTTACATCAAAACTTGATGCTTATCTTTCGGCCTGCCAACTCGGGATTACGCTTGCTTCCTTGGGTTTAGGCTGGCTTGGAGAACCCGCAGTTGCGAGTCTAATAGAACCATTGTTTAAGGGTGTGGCAGGTTGGAGTACGGTTTACACCGAAACAATAGCCGTAGCTATAGCTTTTGTATTGATCTCCTTCCTGCATATTGTTTTGGGAGAGCTTGTCCCTAAATCATTGGCTATTCAAAAAGCAGAGAGCATAGCCCTGGCGACGGCAGGATTTCTGAAAGACTTCTACTGGATTTTCTATCCAGTCATTTGGTCACTCAATAACGTCGCTAACCTTGTGCTGCGTATCTGGGGAGTTGAACCTGCCAACGAGGCGGATCTAGCTCATAGTGAAGAAGAACTGCGGATGTTGGTCGATGCCAGTCAAAAGCATGGCTATTTGGATAAAATGGAAGGTAAACTCTTGGATAATGTGTTCGAGTTTTCAGACCGTATCGCCAGTGAAGTGATGATTCCGCGCCAAGATATGGTGTGTATCTTTATTCAGGACACATTCGAGGAGATTCTAGACATTTTAAAAAAATATGGGCATACGCGTTATCTGCTTTGTGATGATGATAAAGACCACGTTCTTGGCTTAGTACATATGCGGGACATTTTCCGACTGCAGGAACAAAATGATACTAAGGATATTACGCAGATTAAGCGGGATATTCTAGTCGTTCCTGAGGGGATGCCGATTTCTCATCTTGTCCAGAAAATGCGCAGCCAGCGAACTCATATGGCTGTTGTTGTGGATGAATTCGGTGGTTCAGCGGGGCTTGTCACAATTGAAGATATGTTAGAGGAATTGGTTGGAGAAATCTATGATGAATTTGAACTGGAGCAGCCAGATATTCAAAAATTAGCGGAAAATGAATACGTCCTTAATGGACGAGTGTTAATGGAAGAGGTTTCAGAATTACTTGAGATTCAACTCGAAGAAGAAACCGTCTCGACAATTGGGGGATATGTCTTTTCCCGGTTAGGTCGAAAGCCGGTCAAAGGGGATGAAGTATATTTTGACGGATTCCATTTCGAAGTTATCGAGGTGATTGGATTTAGAATTACAAAGGTTAAGGTTCTCAGAAAGCTGCTCGAAAATAAAGAAAAAGAATTACCTCCTACACATGAAGTAGGTTGACCGTTAGTTAGCTTAAATCAGGCAGTGGCCCACAAGGCGTTTGCTCGCGAGCCACTTAAGGAGTTGAAATAACAGTTCTTAGCAAAAGCGAATTTTATTTTCCAGTAACCAATAATTTACTTGGATAAGGTAGGCGAAGAGCTGCGGAATGTCCATTAACTGCCCAAACCAAGGCCTACCAGAAGGGATGGTATCTGAGAGTTTCATGAGATCCCGAAGGGCAGGGAGGTTAACGAAGGGAAGAATCGGAGAGGTTTTATCTTCGATGATTTCACTAAGCCAGGTGCGAACGGCTATCAGATAACTGGGATGATGCGTTTTTGGATAGGGGCTTTTGCGACGCCAAAGCACATCGTCGGGTAAGATCCCGCTGAGAGCACGTCTGAGAAGTCCTTTTTCCCTGCCTTCAAGTGCTTTCATTTCCCAAGGGATGTTCCAGGCGTATTCAACTAAGCGATGATCACAGAAGGGAACCCGTACCTCAAGTCCAGTAGCCATTGTCATGCGGTCTTTGCGATCAAGGAGTGTTGGCATGAAACGGGTTAAAGTTAAGTAGGTAATCTCGCGGATGCGGGCTTCGCGTTGTGGATTGCCTTGTAATGTTCTACTATCTTGATGATTAACTGAGGAAGTCCCCGGAAGCTTGGGGATTTCGGCCAGAGCTTCTTCATAACGTCTTGATAAATAGTCATGGGGCTGTAGTTGTTCAAGGAGTTCGGGTGACAGCACCTGTAAACGGTTTTCAACATGCAAAGCCCAGGGAAAGGTTTGGGCGTTGAGGGCTTCAGGACGATGGAACCAAGGGTATCCGCCGAACACTTCATCGGCACATTCACCCGATAAACCAACCGTGATCTTTTTCTTTATTTCCCGTGAAAAGAGCAACAAGGAAGCATCGACATCGGCCATACCTGGAAGATCGCGAGCAAGTGTTGCGGCTTTCAGAGTTTCAACGAGTTCAGGGGTATCAAATGGGATGTTGGTGTGCTGGGTTCCGAAAGTTTGGGACACTCGTTCAATCCATGGCCCATCTGCGCCAGGTTGAAAGTCATTGGCATGAAAGAATTTATCATTATCAATATAATCTACAGAGAAGGTCGGTAGAGAGCCCTTGCCATCTTGAGCTAGGGATTGCGCAGCGATTGCTGTAATGGCACTTGAATCAAGCCCTCCAGAGAGTAAGGTTCCGATCGGTACGTCTGAAACCAACTGTCGCTTGACGGTATCGAGAAAGAGATCGCGGATCTTAGCGGTCGTCGTTTCTAGATCATCTTTATGGATATCGTTAGATAAGGCCCAATATCTGCGAATTTGTAGACCGTTTGCAGAATATAAAAGTATATGCCCTGGTTTTAGTTCGGAAATTCCTTCATAGACACCCACTCCGGGAGTACGTGCTGGGCCCACGAGAAAAACCTCAGCTAATCCTTCTTTCCCGATGATGGGAGAAATGTCCGGGTGCTGCAATAAAGCCTTAAGTTCTGAAGCAAAAATAATTGAACCACTCCGTTGGCTGTAAAAGAGAGGCTTGACTCCCAAGCGATCACGCGCAACAAACAATTGCTTTTCTTGGCTGTCCCAGATTCCAAAGGCAAAAATTCCGTTTAAACGTTCTACGCAGGAGGGACCCCATTCTAAGTACGAGAGAAGTACGGCTTCTGTATCAGAATGCCCTTCAAAATGGTAGCCGCGGCTCATGAGTTCTTGACGAATCTCTGACGTATTATAGAGCTCGCCGTTATAGATGAGGGTAAACGTATGTTCACTACGCTGACGAATCATCGGTTGACAACCTCCTTGAGGGTCAACGACAACTAACCGACGGTGTCCAAAAGCAGCACGAGGTGAGATCCAGTAGCCTTCTGCATCAGGTCCTCTAGGTATAAGTGTTTGAGTCATTTGGAATAGAACTTCCTTTTGGAGAGTAAGATCGTGTTCCCAACTTACCAAGCCAACGATTCCGCACATGTTAAGTCCTCCTTATGTGAATGGATAACCATTATCAATTAACTTCGTTACAATCTATGCCCTTATAGTGGAAAGGGTTCCTGTTATTTTCCAGATATTTTTGACATTAGGAAGGAATTAGAGCACGGATGAAGAAAATTTATAACATGCCTTAATTTAAGGGAGGGATTTTAATGGACAACATTCAATACGACCCCGAGAGAATCCTAAATGGACTCCCAGAAGATGTTCTAAAAGAGTTAGCAAAGAAATTAAAACGAAGAATACGGCTGACAAAAAATGATATTATTCAGGAAATTCTGTGTCCACCAAAAGGAAAACCGGAGGCTAGAGTCAAGGTTTGGCAAGAAATCAACAGACAGTTAAGAAAAGAGTTAGAAACGTTCTCAGAAGAAGTGAGTACGATGTTTTCTCCTGCAGATGTCCCTATAGAAGAACGCTTTAAGGTTGGATACATGTTCACCTTGAGCTCTAATCCAGAGATTAGGGCATTAGGGGAAGAATTATATTGCCAAGCTGAACAAAAAAATGAACAAGAAAAAGAAGATAGTGTAGCATTTGTTGCCCATATCACTGCGACGACAGAAGCTAAGGAAGAAAAAGAGAGCATCGAAGTTAGAGAAGCAAAAGAGATAGTAGAAGCTAGAGCAACTGAAGAGTCAATAGAAGCTAGAGCAACTGAAGAGGTAGTAGAAGCTAGAGCAACTGAAGAGTCAATAGAAGCTAGAGCAACTGAAGAGGTAGTAGAAGCTAGAGCAACTGAAGAGGTAGTAGAAGCTAGAGCAACTGAAGAGGTCGTAGAAGCTAGAGCAATAGAAGAGATGGTAGAGGCTAGAGTAACAGAAGAGATGGTAGAAGCTAGAACAACTGAAGAGATAGTAGAAGCTAGAGTGACAGAAGAAATAGTAGAAGCTAGAGCAACAGAAGAAATGGTAGAAGCAAGAACAACAGAAGAAGTGGTAGAAGCTAGAGTAACAGAAGAAATGATAGAGCCTAGAGCAACAGAAGAAACGATAAGAACTAGAGATACAGAAGCGATGACAGAAGCTAGAGAGGCAGAAGAAATGATAGAAGCTAGAGAAGCTGAAGAAAAGTCGGTAGTGACTTCCACCCTAAGGATACCTTCCGAAGAACAAATCACAGAGGAAACTGAAGAACTTCAAAAAAGGATAAAGACTTTAGAAAATAAGTTGCGAAAAGCTATTGAAGAAGGGCTTAGAACGAAAGGACAACTAGAGAAACTTAAAATAGAAATGGTAGCGTTAAAATCTCAATGGGTCAGAGAGAAAGAAGAAACAGGGAAATATCGTAACAGGGTAAAAGAACTTGAAGAAGAACGGTTAGAAAAAGAAAAAGAGCTAGATACACTGAAACAAAAGCTAGAGCAGAGAAAAACCTTAGCACCTCAAAAAACAAAAGAGCAACCTCTGCGGAGAGAACTCCAGAAAGTTAAGGGTGAGTCAGGTGGCGAAATAGATCTTGCTTTATATCAGGGACGAAAAGCCTTGATTTTTGCAGAACGTGATAATGATGTAGATATTAGGCTCAATGCTTTGGGCATCATTCCTATATGGGCCATGGAAATTGATTGGAAACGTCCGAGACGACGAATGTCCACCTGTGAAATTGTGCTCTATAAAATGAATGACAAGAAGCTTAAGAAACTTGATGAAATACGAGATATAGCTAGGTACTGGAACATCCCGTGCAATGAACTTTTGAATATATAGTGGAGGGCTGTTCATGATTAGAGATAGCAGGATTTGGAATTCGGTCATTATCGGAAAACCAGTCATTGAAAGTATTGATGTGGATATAAACTCTCAGTCTTTGCGTTTGCAGGTAGATATGATCTCCATCTTACCAGACAGTCTACATAAGGCTTTAGACGGGAGACGGCAAATTACAATTTGGGGTAAAGATCTAATGTTGGCAGGATTTCCAGATGAATTGGTGACAACCTCTCATTTTCGACAGTACGAAATAAACGAGAGTCGAAAGTCAAGGGCTCGGGAATTCTTCAAAAGTCGACTTCTTTCCTTCACCGTGGAAGCTGTTAAGAAGGACACCCAGAGAGTATATTTCAACGGTAAAAATGTATGCTTTCACGATACACCGATTACATTTAATCCTTACACATCACAATTCACACCGATACCCATTATTGCGAAGGACGTTCCAGTGGAGCGTGTGCAAAGGATCCTGTACGAGAAGCTCCCTTCGATAGATTTCCTATCGTATCAATATCCAGAAGATCCCCCGTTGATCATTGGGTACCATGATTATTTCTTCGGATCTAAGTCCGGATGGCTAGGGGAGCTGAGGCAACACTGGCGTATTTATTGTCCAGAAGGCGAAGAAGTGACTTGTGTTCCGGCGGAAATCCCCGAAAGTAAAATTTTGAGACGTGGAAATTTAGCGTTCTTGCTTGATGAAGATTTAAATGAAATCAACAACCATTTGATCTACGGAGAACCCTTTCCTGCTGAGGAATTTATCAAACGGTTTGGCGCATCTACTCAAAGAACTATAATCTCAGAAAATCGCCCACATCTGGTCAGTTTAAGCTCAGTTAACCCTGAGTTAGTAATAACTTCGACTGCGGTTCCTCGCGGAGGCGGGGATAAAATGACACAACCTTCTGAGGAACAAAAAACTGAGATGTCGGATTATGAAGCGCAAGAGGCAGTGGATAGCGGTGAACAAACGTTTATCAATGATTTAAATCAAGTTGCCTTGTCAAATCATCTTGTGTATGATATGGAAGACCTTGTGAATTTTCACATCGCGATTAAAACTGGTGCTTTAGTGGTTTTAGCTGGAATGTCTGGAGTCGGGAAATCTCAGCTTGTGATTAATTATGCGCGGGCTTTAGGTCTCTCAGGAGTCGATGAAGCAGGGGAAGAACGTAAACAATTCCTTTTTATTCCAGTTCGACCGCACTGGAATGATGATGCCGACCTGATCGGATTTTATGATGCTATTCATAAGGTTTATCGACCGTCGGAAACAGGCCTTGTCGATTTGCTCATCGAAGCATCAAAAGAAGATAATGATGACAAACTTTATCTTATTTGTTTTGATGAGATGAACTTGGCGCGGGTAGAACATTACTTTAGTCAATTTCTAAGTATTTTGGAGCTTTCGGAAGACCGTTACTTAACGTTATACAGTGAAAAACTCGCGCCTGAGGTATATAATCGGCACGAATACTCACCACGCGTACCCATTGGAAACAATGTCTTTTTTGTTGGAACGGTAAATATAGATGAATCTTCATTTCAATTTAGTGATAAGGTTCTCGATCGGTCAAATGTTATTAGACTCAAAATCTATGAGTCTTTGCACGTCTGGAAGGCGATGTTTGAAGAAAAAGCATCCGGCAAACTTTTGGGAAAACCTTCTGAAGAACGTGCTCAACTCTCGCCTGTTCCTGGCAAAGTTTTCTCCTCATGGTGTAACAATTCACCGACTGAGATCGGGTTGACTGATGTTGAAATTGACTTTCTGGATGAATTGAACTCGGCCTTACGTAAAATAGACAAAGATCGGGTTGTCGGTTATCGGATTATTCGTCAAATTGGTTCATATTTAAAGAATATTCCATGCAATGTGGAGGGGCAAAGTCTTCTCGATCGCGGCAAGGCGTTTGATTTGCAATTAGTGCAAAGGATCATGACAAAGTTTAAAGGCCCGGAGTGCGACTTAGAACAGCTTTTTGGAAAATATACAGAGCGAGATCAGGCAACAAGTCAAATCTTACAGTTGTTTGATAAACATCAAGCAGTTTCGACGTTTAGCTATTCGCGAGAAATATGCCATAAAAAGGCAAAGGAGCTTTTAGATCATGGCTATGCATCCTGAAGATCCAGGGATTTCAGTCATCTTTTTCATTGGCCGACAAGAGATCTCACATCCGGTTACTCAGGATTGCGTTATCGAGGTTTTCGAACGAGAAAACCTGTATGTAGCATTCACCTCGGCCTACGAGGATGACTATCTCTATATCGACGGATTAGATGCGTATGATTCTTTAAAGCTGCATCTCGATGAAGAAGGAATTCCGTGCTTAAGGTCTGGAACACAACACTTTTCTCTCTATAGTGATACGAATGAAGATTATCCACTAATTCCTGCGGATTATATGATCTTCGTGAAACGTAGAGGAGAGGTTAATGATGCGCTAGAGGCCACACTTCGGGTCAGGCCTAATAATATTACGGAGGACCAACTAGATGTGATGCGCTCCGAACTGAACGAAATGGTTCAGGGTCTCGCGTATGATCAAACTCGAATGAGTCATGGAATTAAACTTTATAGAGAAAAGGGCTTACTCCCCCCAATATTACTTGCGGAGTTTGTGATTCTGAATCGCATGGTTAAAGAGCTTGGGGTAACCATTGAAGATTTAGCTCGTCGCCCAGATCAGTATTTGGAGCGGCAATACCAAGAGGTAAAGGCTAACGTTAAATGTAAGCAGGATGCCAAGTCTTACCGTTGGTTGTTATCTGTCCAAGGGCGACGCGCTAACGTGACGGCAAAAAGTGTGACTCAACCTGAAGTTATCTTGGGGGTCATCGATCATTTTACTTTCGATACCCTTGAAAATCGGATGGTTCTGGGTTTCCTTCATTATGTTTCTTCCCAACTTGAGGCTGTCTTGCGAGCGATTCGGTGTACGATTATCGAAGAACAGAGAGCAATTGAAACAAGAACTCCTTATGTTGTCCTTCAAAAATCGACCAGTCACGAAGTGCGTGCTTTGAAGGCTAAAATTTTCAGTCTTGAAGTAATGGAGCGAGAAATGCAAAAAGGGATTTTCTATGTGCGAAAATATATAGAAAATCCAGTGTTTAAAAGGCTTAAACCATTAACTAGCTCTGATCATTTTTCGCTTAAAATTCAAAGGGATTGGCGGTACAAAAAAATATTCTCCTGGTGGAAGCAGCTTAGGGCGCAGGATTTTCAAATGCCCTTGTGTCATGATTTTAAAGTACAATGGAAGCGGACAGATGTTTTATACGAATACTGGTGTTACATTAAAACAATCATCGCTTTGCAGCAGGTAGGTTATACTCCGGCTTCTGGCTGGATTTACGATGATTCTCACAAAGCAAGCCTGGAATTTGTTTTTCCAGTGCTACAAGATGATACATTAGTGGAAATGGTGAAAGGTTCGGTTCGTCTTTCGGTGTTGTTTAATGAGAAAATGGCCCGGGCAAAGCGGGGCGCGTTGAGGAACAACCGCATTCTCTACATGGAAGGGACGAATTATAAGCCGGATATTAGGATTGACGTTTTTGCTAACGACGTTTACTCGGGGTCGATCATTGTGGATGCCAAATACCGAAAACGATTAAACATCTGGAACAATGACAAAGTGGAAGATGAGAATCGTCCCAAAAACATGAATACTTTGCAAAACTATTCTAATTCCCTGAAATATGTTAATGATTCTGCCGGGGTATCCAAGGCCCTCAGGGTTATTGCCCTTCACCCGAGTCACGGACCAGAGGTTGAAGACATTGAAGATACGAATGTTACTCTCATTCAGCTACGGCCTCAAGAGCGTTTAAACCACTACTCAGGTTATTTGGAGCGGTTGATTAGTGGGTAAAGCAGACAGATTTACAATAAAGAGCAGGATTCAAAATACGTTGAATCCTGCTTTGTTTTTCTTTATTTAGAGACGGATGATTCTTAAAAATGACATTTCCAAGATATAGGAACAATAAAGTAACATAGAAAAAAATCCACGAGAAGAACATATATAATTTAAGCACGGCTTCGGCAATTTATGTTGTCAGAAGAGCGTTGCTATGCATTGTGTATTGGTTCTGTGATAGAAAACAGTAATTTGACAAGACCAGTGATTGGTTTTTCTAAGGGCGAAGCGAGACTATGGACTAACCTTATTATAAGTTTTTGCCATATTTCGCTAGTAATTGACCGGCTCTGATTTCCTTTACCTTTCCGTCATCTAAGGTTACTCGACCATTAACGATCGTGTATTTAACCCCTCTTGCCATAGTTAAGGGGTCTTTATGATCAATTTCTTTGTCAGAGGGATAAGAATAATTATCTAAATCAATTAAGGTTAGATCTGCAGCTTTCCCCTTGGCGATTATGCCTCGATCACTCAATCTGAATTGTTGTGCTGGGAGGGAAGTTATCCTACGGATAATCTCTTCTAACCTTATACCTTTTTGTCTGCATAAATCAAAATAGATTGGAAATGCACCGTCTCTAAATAATTCATACCAGTCGGAGGGATCGTCCACATCTCCAAATATCCTATCTGACCCTACCATAAGTAGTGGATTATGGGCTATATCATCTGCGTAAGGAGTCCCAGGAAAATCCCATCGGTTAAGTCCACCCTGACAGAAGGTTAGTTTATTGTTGTCATTTTCTAAGAGCATGAGAAGTAACTCATCGACATTCTTTTCTTTAGCTAAAGCAATCTCCTTCAAGGTGCGATTTTCCATTTGAGGATCATCGGTATTAATAACCAAAAGTCTATCCTTAAACCTAATCTTTTTTAAAAGCTTTCGGCTGACCTCGGGAATTTGGAAGGGTTCTAGTGAACCGTTTAGGCCTTGTTCAAAGAGGTTTGATGATGCTGAAGCTATAAACTGGAGAAATCTATCCTTTTTCTTGAAGTGGCCGCTGGTCTTGGGAATTGTATCGACTGCTATTTCAACCCCCCTTTCTCTGGCAGCAAGAATTTCGGCAAAAGCCTCAGGACTAGTCGGCGTCAGATGCGAAACCTGAACTCTTATGTCTGCTGCTTCACCGATTCTTATAGCTTCCTGAACGGCTGCTAGGATGCCAATATAGTTTCTGATATGAGACGTGTAGATCCCATCATATTTTTTGGCTATCTTAGCTAGTTTAATTACTTCATCGGTGTCAGCATATTTACTTGGGGTATAGGCTAAGCCAGTCGATATTCCTAAGGCTCCTTGTTCCATGCCCTCTTCAATCAAATAAATGACTTCCTTTTCTTGTTCAACAGTCAGTTTTCGATTTTTTGAGTCTCTCATAACACTCCATCTCAAAGTGCCGTGCCCTAAGAGGAATGCCATGTTCACGTTGGTACCTTTGGTTTTAAGAACATCAATATAACCTGAAAAATCAGTCCAGGCAGGGACGAAACGTTTATTTTTCCGTTTTGCCCCAACCGAAATAAGCCCATTTTTGGCCATGTACTCGTAGATATTATCAGAAGAATAGGGAGTTATAGAATGTCCACAGTTCCCATTAATCGTAGTCGTAACTCCCTGACGCAGAAATTCTTCAAATTTGCCGTTCGTTAAAACTGTAAGTTCTGCATGGACGTGAGGGTCAATGAAACCCGGACATACCATTAATCCTAAAGCATCGATAATTCTTGGCGTTTTGTATTCGATTTTGGAAGATATCTCCACAATCTTCCCTTCGCTTACCGCCAGGTCACTATAGAATCCCGGGTTTCCTGTACCGTCGATGATGAACCCGTTTTTTATCAAAAGATCACAGTCCATTAATTAATCCACCTTTTTAGTTGCTCCACACTAGATTATCACATTCGTCTTAACTGACAAGGTGCCTTTCATTTACAAGAAGCGAGTAATTTGAATTACCCAGTTAGAATGTTGCTTTAATACTCTAGCTGGGTAACACTTTGTCCACTATAGACATATTCTGTACTAGAGCCCCACAATGGCTCGTTATATTTCATAACCAATATTTGGCTAAAGCATAATAAACATATGTTCTTGCCTGCACGATTGAGTTTTGATATCCAGTAGAGGGTCTTTAGTGAGCTTAGAAAAAATTATATCACGAAATGACTTTTAGATATTAAATTCTAGAGGAGATGGGGATTTGAATAAAAGAGGTCATGTGATTTATGCGGGTCAAAAAATTAGAAACGCCCGTCTTAAAGCTGGTATTGGAAGCCAAAAGGAACTAGCAGAGAAAACCGGGATCTCGCCGAGTATCATCAGTGATCTGGAACGTGGCAAACGTCAAATGAGTCCAACTTGGGCCAAACGAATTACTGAGGTTATAGGAGGTTATTGGGGAGATTTGATCGAGTAACACTTCATTACCAATCATCGTTGAACCTATTGACAATAATATTCCGCGTCAAGTATACTCGAAATAGAACAAACGTTCTCGGGCAGGGAACGGTTCGCACAATCTCTACCTGCCCTGGAGATTTGTGCTACCCTTCTCTCCCAAAAGCAGTTGGCAGGAGCCAGCTGCTTTTAGTTTTAAGAATGTTTGTTTTAAAGTGAAAGGAGGTGAATAAGATGGCTGTTATTGCCAGTGCTAAAGACACCGTGCTAGTTGTGAACTTTCAGACAGGTTTAACCCCAGCTGGTTCGCCCATCCTTCGTCAGCGCAGCTTTCAGAATGTAAGATCCGATGCTGCGGATCAGGATATCTATGATGTGGCTACAGCACTTTATGGACTTCAGAGCTACCCCTTAATCAGCGTGCGACGGGACAATCGCGTTGATTTGACGGAGTAGTAATATTGGAACGCTGATTCCGATGAAAGGAAAGGAGGGAAAAGGATGGCTAGTACCAGCAAAAAAGTGTTGCGCATGACATTTAACAGTGCCTTAGGTAGTGCGGTAAGTATTACCTTGCCGGAACCTAAAGCGGATTTAACGGCGGCTCAAATCGAGGCTGTCATGGATCAAATCATCGCTAAGGACATTTTTCTAACGTCCGGCGGTGCACTTGTATCCAAACGAGATGTAAAGATCGTGGACACTACAACGGATGACCTGTATGATCTGCCAGTAGTGTAAGCGGGGCGAGCGGAAGTTACTAGGTTGAGCACGAAGTTTGAAGAGCAAACCTCGATTTCAAATTAAAATAAGATTAAGAGTATGCAGATAGGCTGGAGGAGGATAGATAGGTTCCCTCCTCCCCCAGCCTATCTCCTTGCTAGAACCTCCCGAGGTTAATCACACTGGTTAAATTTATTCGTAGAGAAAGACACGAAAGAGGGAATTGCATGGAAGAGATGCTGAAACTTGCGGGCTTTTATTGTCCGATCGTAGTGACAGCCTTTTTGTTGATACGAATTGAAAAAAAGTTAAATGAATTCTATGTAAGCATTTCGGAACCTGCCCAAATCGCTGCCGCTCTAAAGCTGAAGGGAAGGGCAAAGGGTAAGTTAATGGGTAGAAAGGGAATGAATTGGCAAAAGATAGTGATCCACCATTCGGCAAGCCCTACAGAAGTCCGTCGCTCAGGAAAAACCGTTCCTGTTGACGCGGACATAATTCGGGAGTGGCATCTAAGTGAGGGCTGGGGCGATATTGGCTATCACTTCGTGATCATGCCGGATGGCAGCTGTGAAAACGGACGGCACTTATACCAAGTGGAAGCAAATCGTAACGAAGATCATCGTAAATCTCGCGGGATCGGAGTGTGTTTAGTTGGTAATTTTAGCGAGACTGAAGTACCAGAGGCTCAACTCAGGGGACTTATCAACAAAGTGGCACAGCTTTTGACGGCTTTTAAACTGGAGGTCGAGGACGTTGAGCTGCACCGGGATGTAGCAAGGGTTGCTACAGAATGTCCAGGACGATATTTCCCAGCAGATGTGTTGATGCAGGAATTGGAGAAGAGTTTGTGCGAATAATCCACATAAGGGATAAACTGTCCCATATAGAGCCCTTATTAGTGTACACCAATGAAGTTGCTCTTTGTTGTTTGAGGTAACCTTTAGCCTTTGTCTCATAGGGTTGGCCAAAACGACGCACAGTGATTGAATAGCTGAGAGATTAAAACTTCGAACTTTTCGATCGAACAATGCATGGTCGAACAATGCAATTGAAATTTGGTTAATTTAGTCATTGACAACGAGAGCCGGAAATGCTATTATTCAATTCCGGCCTAAAGCCACGGGAATCACATTGATTGAATACTTTAAGCTGGTGACCAAAAAAGGTATTGACAACGCAACTTGAAAATGCTAAGATAAAATTCCGGTCCAAGTGGCACGGCAGTTAGCCATCCATGGCGCTGGTCCCTTCTCGCCATCCTTGGCCGGCGCTCTAACCTTGAACATCCCTGTTCAA
>NZ_MASS01000029.1 GCF_001707885.1 Desulfosporosinus cupriresistens
ATGGATCCTTCGAATGCCACAGGGTATGCATACCCAATAGCTGCTTATATTAAGGGGGGAGCTGCCTATAATGCAAAAATGGGAAAAGCTGAAGATGTCGGTATAAAAGTGATCAATCCACAAACATTAGAAGTAACGCTTGTCAATGTTGCTCCTTACTTTCTGGCTCTGACTGCATTTCCGACCTATTTTCCAGTTGATAAAAAGGTTGTTGAAGCGAATAAGGATTGGAACCTTAAAGCGGAGACATTTGTCAGTAATGGTCCTTTTCAAATGAAATCGTGGATTCATAATAAGGAAATCATCGTTGTGAAAAACGATAATTACTGGGATGCTAAATCGGTTAAAATTTCAGAACTTACGTTTAACCTTATTGAAGATCCTAAAGCTGCACTGACTGCCTATGAAACAGGTCAAGTTGATGGAATAGATAGAGTTCCGGCAAGTGATACTTATCGTCTACTTAAATCGGGAGATCTTAAAATTGATCCTCAAGTAGGTACCTACTATTATGCTTTTAATGTTACGAAGAAGCCTTTTGAAGACCCAAAAGTGCGCCAAGCCTTGACCTTATCGATCGATCGCCAGGAAATTATTGCTGATGCAACCCAAACAAATGAAAAGCCGGCCTTTGCTTTTGTACCATACGGTATTAACGATGCCAATACAACTAAACAATTTCGCGATGTCGGCGGTGACTACTTCCAAGAAGACGTCGCAAAAGCTAAGAAACTCATGTCCGATGCGGGTTTCCCCGGTGGAAAAGGTTTTCCGGAAATCAAAATCCTATTTAATCCTAATTTCAATCACGAAAAAATTGCAACTCTTATCAAAGATATGTGGAGTAGAAACCTTGGAATCTCCGTTACACTTCGCAAAGAAGAAGGTCAAGTCTATTTGAAATCGTTACAAAGCTTTGATTTTGATGTAGCTCGTGTTGGCTGGACTGTTGACTATATGGACCCACTGTCTTTATTGGATATTTTCACAAAAGGTGGTGCAAATAATAAAACTGGGTGGGCTAACCAACAATATGATACGCTTATTGCAGGAGTAAAGAAAAACCTGAACCCTGAGGCCCGCATGCAACAAATGCATGATGCTGAAAAAATCTTAATGACTGAAATGCCTGTGATGCCTATCTATTATGAAAACCTTAAATACACTTCAAAGTCATTTGTTAAAGGTGTAATTCATTCGCCCCTTGGTCTTGTAGACTTTAAAAACGCATCTGTAGAAAAATAAACATAAAACTTCGTAAAAAATGAAGTTTTCCAATTGGTAGGTCAACTTGACAGAGGTGAGATCAAATCGTAAAGTTGTCTTATTGGGGAGAGTTATACCCACTTGAAGCGGAAAAATTATCAGTATTCCGATTTCATGTTACAATCTCATGAGTAGGAAGGTGGTAATTTAAGTGGGGAAAGTCGTAAGGTCGCGGAAAATATGGATAGGAATTGGGTTGTTTTTGTTAGGTGTCTTAATTCCACTTTGGTTAAAACCGCAACTTCTGAGGTTAGATCAATTACTCCAAACGATGGATCATAGAACTGACGGAAATGCGTTAATGATTGACGCATTTCTTACTGTATCAATTAATACCATTATTACCACCCCCCAGTTTCTCAGTGTGGTGATGCTAGGGGATGGAATGGCAGATGTTTTCAATCGTCCTGCCTTAAAGACTATCGTTCCCCTGGTTGCTGTGCCACTCGCTTATGTTATTGTTAATGTAATGACGCCGCTAAACTATAGTTTTGGAGCTACAGATATTTTCCTTTGGCTTACGATCGTGGTTATGCAGCAACTAAGCAAACAAAAATTGAATATGGGAATGAAATTACTGGTTTTCTCCCAACTGATTTTTGGTGTTGCTTGGTTAAATCAAGTTCCTTTTCTTACTCAATATGGTTTCGGACGAGGTTCTCTATCGATAAAAGTAAAGCAGGCAGCGATTCAACTTGGATTTGGTCGAGTGCTCGCCCTTTATGCGAATGTACTGTTTTTTATCTTCGTGGCTAGCGCTCTCACTTTATGGATTTACTTGATTTTATATATGGAAAAATGGTCTATTTCTCAGGACCTGCATCGTGCTCAACTTGAAGCTCATGAATCTCGATCAGGACGTGAGGTTCTTCATCTTGTCCATGACCTTAAAACTCCACTTGCTACAGTCGAAGGATTGGTTTCTTTAATGGAAATACGATGGCCCGATCCTAAGATGCAAGAATACTGTCAAACCATTTATGGCTCGATTCAAGCGATGAGTAGAATGGTTTCGGAAATTTTGTATGAGGATCGAAAGAACTGGTGTGAGCTTAAAGAATTAATTGATTATATTCGAGCTAGTCGGCTAAGTGGAACTAATTTATTGGTGGATATTGAGTTAGAGGAAGAACCTCACCCGATTATTTACATTAATAAAATTAGGCTGACTCGAGCAATCATAAATTTAATTGATAATGCCTTGGATGCCACTCGAGAGCAAGACAATGGAAGAGTAGTCCTGCGCGCGAAAACATTGCCAGACGCAGTTATATTAGAGGTTGAAGACAATGGGCATGGTATTCTGGCAAACGATGTAAAAAAAATCTGGAAAACCGGATACAGCACTAAAAACCATCCTGGAGTTGGTTTAGCTTTTGTGCGACAGGTAGCGGAAGGTCATGAGGGATCCGTTAATATAAAAAGTGAAGTGGGGCAGGGGACGAAAGTTTGGATAACCCTGCCATTGGGAGAAAGCCAATGAGAATATTAATTATGGACGATGACCAGTCTCTTCGTTATATGCTGAGTGAAATATTTAAATTTGTTGGTTGGGAACCCGAGGCCTATCCTAATGGAAGAGCCGGAATTGAGGGGTTTCTCAAGCATGGCGCGGATATCATTTTAGTGGATTATCATATGCCGGAAATTGATGGCTTAGAAACAGTTCGTCTAATTCGGGAACAAGATCAGCAAATACCAATCCTTGTACTTACCGTTGATGAAAGGCAGGAAATTGCCGATCGTTTTTTAGATGTAGGTGCCACCGATTTTGCCCTTAAACCTGTCAAAGCACCTGATTTAATTGCTCGCGTGCAACTGCATAAACGACTGTTGGATATGACGAAAACTTTTCAAGCAACACCTAAAGTCCAAGACGAAGTGTTCGTAACCAAGGGAATTAGCAAGCCGACGCTATCTTATATCGAACGATATCTAACGACTTGCCAGCAACCTTCCACAGTAGAGGAAATTTCCAAGGAATTATCCCTCGCCGTTCCCACCGTTTATCGCTATCTGATGTATCTTGTTCAAAATGGTAAAGTAAAACCAATTCCTAGTTACAAAAAAATAGGACGACCGAAAAATCGATATTGTTGGATTTAACGCAACCTTTTAAGGAGTCCCAAGGGGGATTCTCTCAAATCCGGCAAATATAATCAAATTAATACTTTTTATCTTTTTTATTTCTTTAGTTGGTCCATGCATTTTGTTATAATAACTAAAAATGCTGCACATTAATTAAGGAGGATACATATGACTAACGCAAAAAGGTTGATTGCTGGAATCTCAACCACTATGCTACTTGCCGGGCTACTTACAGGGTGTGGTGGAAACACGGCTCAATCAGGCAGTGCGGGAAATTCTAAGCAATTATTAAAAATGACTTTGCTGGCAGAACCGCAGGCCCTGGACACATCAGTTGCTAACGCCGCCGTATCGTTTGATATTCTGAATGCGATTAACGAAGGCCTCTATCGATTAGGAGCAAACGGAGAACCGATACCTGCTTTAGCTGCTTCGATGCCGGTGATTACGAACGAAGGAAAGACTTATACAATCAAGCTACGGGATAACATCAAATGGTCAGATGATTCACCAGTGACGGCAAAAGATTTCGAATATGCTTGGAAGCGTACGTTGGATCCAAAAACAAAAGCGGATTACGCCTTTATGGTTGCTTGGATTAAAGGTGGAGATGCCTTCATGAACGGAAAGGGGAGCGCTGACCAGGTTCAGGTCAAAGCAATTGATGACAAAACCCTCACGTTCACACTGGAGAACCCAATTCCTTTTATGACGGCCCAACTCTCTTTCCCAGTCTTTTTCGCAGAAAAGCAAGAGTTTGTCGAGAAATATGGTGACAAGTATGCTGCTGATGCTGACAAGCTGTTGTTCGATGGTCCTTTCCAACTAAGCAAATGGGATCATGAACAAAGTTTGACCTTAGTGAAAAACGATAAATATTGGGACAAAGATAATGTAAAACTGAATGAAGTAGATGTTCAAATCGCTTCGGACAATAATACCTTAGCTAACTTGTATCAATCCAACGCCATCGATGTAGCTCGCATCACCCGAGACCAGGTGGATCAATGGAAAGCTAAGCCCGATTATCAGATTTCACCCCAACTCTATATTACCTACGTAGAGATGAATGAAGCTGTGCCAGCCTTGAAAAACGATAAAATTCGTCAGGCTCTGGCTTTGTCGATTGATCGCAGCAATTTAGTCGATATTGTATTCCATGATGGAAGCCAAGCGCCGACTGGATTCGTACCGAATGGGACTATGGACGGAAACAATAAAGAGTTCCGTAAAGATGCAGGAAATGTACTGCCGAAATATGATCCAGCCAAAGCCAAAACATTATTAGCTCAAGGATTAAAAGAAGCAGGACTTACCTCCTTCCCAATCTTAAAATTCACAGGTGATGATACCGAAGATGGGAAAAAGGCTTTGGAATTTATCCAAGGGCAATGGAAACAAAATCTTGGGATTGATGTAACAGTTGAGTCGATTCCCCACAAACTGAGGATTGAACATGGACAAACGCATCAATTCGATCTGTTGTTATTTAACTGGGGTGCGGATTATAATGACCCAATGACTTTCCTAGATTGCCATGAATCAACTTCTTCCTTCAACGAAAGTCAGTTTAAAGATCCAGAGTACGATCAATTGATTGAAAAAGCTAAAGCAGAACCTGATGGAGCGAAACGTGCTCAATATTTAGTTGATGCTGAAAAGATTTTAGTTGCTAAAATGCCAGTTGCTCCCGTGAATTTCCGTGCTTATTCCTATCTGGTTAAACCAAACGCCAAAAATATTTTATTCTTCCCTTATGGTTCAGAGTGGGATCTCAAAAACGCATCTGTCGAATAGTTAGATCAATTTAGAAAAGATAGAGGGGTTCCATCCGGAACCCCTTCCTTTTTAGTTTGTAGGAGGTGTTATGATGTATCGTTTTATTCTGCGACGTTTCTGTTATATGTTGATCACGTTCTGGATGATTGTAACTGTGACTTTTGTGCTCATGCATAATTTGCCAGGTGATCCATTCGCCAATTCCGAGAAACTTTCTACCCAACAGAGGGCGTTATTGTCCAAAGAATACGGACTGGATCAGCCGATTTCCGTTCAATATAAAGACTATCTCATTAACATAGCAAAGGGTGACTTAGGAGTATCTTTTGCTTATCCTACCCGTAGAGTCACTGAGATCATTAAACAGTCCTTCCCTGCATCAGCTGAACTTGGAATAGAATCAATTATTTTTTCTGTTTTAATTGGGTTGATTCTCGGGATTACAGCAGCTCTCAAACATAATAAATCTTGGGATTATGGAGCGATGTTTATTGCTATTGTCGGTGTTTCAATTCCTTCATTTGTTCTGGGACCAATTTTGCAATATCTAGTGGGTGTCAAATGGGGGATTTTACCCGCGGCTCTTTGGGATGGACCCGCCAACCGAGTCTTACCCGCCTTGACCTTATCATTTATGACGATTGCTATAACTGCGAGAATGATGCGTACCTCAATGCTTGATGTCCTTCATTCGGATTATATCAAAACAGCTCGGTCGAAAGGATTGTCTCAATTCTCTATTATCCTTAAGCATACCTTGCGTAATGCGATTCTACCGATCGTTACAGTTCTTGGACCTATAACAGTCAATGTTATTACGGGAACTCTTGTGGTAGAACAGATTTTTGCCATACCAGGCCTAGGAAAATACTTTGTTCAGGCTGTTTATTCTAATGATTACACGTTAATCATGGGGTTAACCATCTTTTATAGTCTGTTGCTCATCGTGGTGATGTTCTTGACGGATATCGCCTACGGATTCATTGACCCTCGAATTCGTTTAGCGAAAGGGAGGAATTAATACTATGCCGGAAGTCAGAGATAACCTGTTTGTCCCCGTTATAAAACAGGCTGACCAACAAGAGAAAATTACTCGACCTTCGATCACCTATTGGCAAGATGCTCGGCGACGGTTGAGGAAAAATAAGTTCGCAATGGCCGGTTTCTATTTCTTACTGGGAATTACTTTATTCGCTCTTCTTGGGCCGTTTTTACAAAAAAATGGGTATGATGTGCAACACCTGACAGCGAGAAATGAGATGCCCAACAGCACATTTTGGTTTGGAACGGATGAATTCGGACGAGATCTTTGGGTTCGGCTCTGGTGGGGAACCCGTATCTCGTTGTTCATCGGGATTATGGCCGCGCTGATGGACTTGTTTATTGGGGTTCTTTATGGTGGAATTTCTGCCTATTACGGTGGGAAAATCGACGATATGATGCAGCGCTTTATTGAGGTGGTCTACTCCATTCCGTATTTATTGATCACGGTGTTACTCATAGTGATGATGGGATCGGGAATTTGGACGATTGTATTTGCCTACGGTATAACCGGTTGGATTTCGATGGCTCGTCTGGTTCGAGGACAAATCCTTTCCTTGAAAGAACAAGAATACGTGTTGGCGGCCACCTCTTTGGGTGCCAGCCCTTGGCGAATCATTACCAAACATCTTATTCCCAACGCGCTTAGTTTTATTATTATTCAGATTACCTTTACGATTCCTCAAGCTATTTTTACAGAAGCTTTTCTTTCCTTTCTCGGACTTGGAGTTAAAGTTCCCCTAGCTTCATTAGGAATGCTACTCTCGGATGGAGTTGGTTCGATGCGTGTATACCCCTGGAGATTGTTGTTCCCGGCCCTGGTCTTTTCGTTAATGATGGTCTCGTTTAATCTTCTCGGAGACGGTTTGCGTGATGCGCTTGATCCAAAATTTAGAAAATAAAAGGAAGTGTCCGTGTGGAAAACATTCTGGAAGTAAAAGATCTAAAAGTATCTTTTCATACGTATGCGGGAGAAGTTCAGGCTGTGCGAGGCGTTTCCTTTGATTTAAAGAAAGGGGAAGTCTTAGCCATTGTGGGGGAATCTGGGTGTGGGAAATCAGTAACTTCTCAAACCATAATGCGATTAATTCCGAGCCCACCTTCCATTATCAAAGAAGGTTCAATTCTCTTTGACAAGAAGATAGACCTGTTGCAACTTACCCTAAAAGAAATGGAATCAATACGTGGTTCCGAAATTGGCATGATCTTTCAAGATCCAATGACATCCTTAAATCCAACAATGACTATTGGCAAGCAAATCACCGAAGGATTAGTCAGACACCAAGGGCTCAGCAAGGAGAAAGCTCAAAAGCAAGCGATTGAACTACTTTCGTTGGTAGGTATTCCTCGTCCTGAAACTCGGATAAAACAGTATCCGCATGAATTTTCGGGTGGGATGCGTCAACGGGTAATGATTGCTATTTCTCTGGCCTGTCGTCCCAAATTATTGATTGCTGACGAGCCCACTACGGCGCTCGATGTAACAATTCAAGCCCAAATCATCGATTTATTAAAGGATTTACAGGAGAAAATTGGCTCTTCAATTATCATTATTACGCACAATTTGGGAGTCGTTGCCGACATCGCTCAACGTGTGGTGGTTATGTATGCCGGAAAAATAGTGGAGCAAGGAACAGTGGATGACATTTTCTACCGTGCCCAGCATCCCTACACCTGGGGGCTTTTACATTCCATTCTACGGCTCGATGATGATGAAAAGAGCGAACTAGTGCCAATTGAAGGAATGCCGCCGGATTTGTTAGCTCCTCCGCAAGGATGTGCTTTTGCTGCACGGTGTCCGCACGCTATGAACATTTGTTTAAATGAGGATCCGCAAACTCAGATTATACAAGATGAACATAGCATGGCTTGTTGGCTAATGGACAAGCGAATGAGGACGGAAATTCGCTAAAGCAAGGAGGGAACACTGTGTCTGATCCAATTTTAGAAGTTAAAAATCTAAAAAAATATTTTCGCGTGACGAATGGCGTTTTGAAAGCCGTGGACAATGTCAATTTATCTATTCAACGGGGAGAAACCTTTGGCTTAGTGGGAGAATCGGGATGCGGAAAGTCTACTTTGGGACGCACAATTATGCGCTTATATAATACATCTGAGGGACAGGTTCTTTTTAATGGAGAGAATGTTCATCAGCTAAAAGGAAATAAATTGAGACAGTTTAATCGCCAAATGCAGATGGTGTTTCAAGATCCTTATGCTTCGTTAAACCCCCGGATGACCGTAGGAGATATCATTGCCGAAGGGATCGACATTCATAGATTATCTAGCGGTGTCAAACGACGGGAGCGGGTCTCTGAGTTGTTGCATACAGTTGGTCTTCCCGAAGAGCATGCTTCCCGTTTCCCCCATGAGTTTTCCGGAGGACAAAGGCAACGAATTGGAATCGCGCGAGCCCTCGCGATCAAACCCCAATTTATCGTTGCGGATGAGCCAGTCTCTGCGTTAGATGTTTCCGTACAAGCCCAGGTCATTAATTTGTTTAAGCGTCTACAAGAAGAAAATGGACTAACCTATTTGTTTATTTCTCACGATTTAGCCATGGTCAAACATATTGCCGATCGAGTTGGAGTGATGTATTTAGGATCGTTGACCGAAGTTGCCCAGTCTAACGAATTATATCGTAATCCTCTTCATCCCTATACCGTAGCCTTATTATCTGCAATTCCAATCCCTGACCCTGAAGTGGAACGAAAACGGGAGAGAATTATTTTAGAAGGGGATGTTCCTTCTCCGATTAATCCTCCACCGGGTTGTCGCTTTTTTGCTCGGTGTCCAAAAGCCATGCCTCAATGCCAAGTGGATACTCCGCGTTGGATTGAAGTGAAAACGGACCATTATGTAGCTTGTCATTTATATAAATAGTCATATCCATCGGTCAACGGCCAGAAACTCAATGATTATTCGACGACGTCGGTTACAGGCTTCCTAAACGGAGAACGGTAGCCGATGTCTGTTATTGTTCAAGAGTTAATATGGTTTAAATACATGTTTCGTTCGTTCTATGCTCAGGTTTGCCATTCTTTGATAAGCGATGTTACAATAGAATCTACAGTAAAGTGTAGTAGTGATTATGAGGGATGGGACGATGTGGGTAAGATATTCTGCCTAATGGGTAAAAGTAGCTCTGGAAAAGATACTATTTCTAAAAAGCTTTTACAAGATAAACAACTTAATTTGAAGTCTATAATTCCATATACGACGAGACCAATAAGGCACAACGAAGTCCAAGGGTTTGATTATCACTTTGTATCTGAAGAATTATTGGCACATTATCGAGAAATGGGTAAGATTATAGAACAGAGGGATTACTATACTATTAATGGTAAATGGTCTTACTGTACGATTGACGATGGTCAAATTAACTTGACGCAGGATAATAATTATCTGCTGATCGCTACGTTAGAGTCCTATGAAAACCTTCAAAATTATTTTGCGACAAGTGATGTTATTCCCCTGTATATTGAAGTTGACGATGGAGTTAGACTGCTACGGGCAATAGAAAGGGAAAAACAGCAAGCTCAACCTAACTATGAGGAGCTATGCAGAAGATTTTTAGCGGATAGTAATGATTTTAGTAAACAAAAACTAGAAGATCTTGAAGTGACAAAATTTTATCCAAATGAGAATATAAATCAATGTATTAACCGTATTAAAACTGATATTTTGCAAGTAATTCATAAGTCGTAGTCTTATGATGATGATCTGGAATTATAAAAAATATAAGTAATAGGAAAAATGGGTGCCCTGAACTCGTAAAATACCTGCAAAAGAGGTGGTAAAAAATTTACCACCTCTTTTGTTACTAGTTAGAAATGTATCGCCCTTACACTTAAGTCCCTACCCGCCGAAAAAGAATAAGGAGAATCTTTTCTTTATCATTATAGAGAAAGAGAAGTAGTAATTAAAATAAAAAAAGCCACAAACAAGTTGTGACTTAATTTTTAAGTATGGTGCGCCCGGCGGGATTTGAACCTGCGACCTCCGGCTTCGGAAACCGTCACTCTATCCACTGAGCTACGAGCGCTTATAGAGAACACTTTAACACTTTACTCAATAATAAGTATTTTGTCAAGCACATATTGTAAATATATACTTGGTTATGTTGATTATTTGAATCATTCTTACGATAATCCAAATATAATACAGTATATATAAAGAGTTCTAGCTCTGTGCTGGATAAACTATTGTAGGGCAACACCTAGATCTGATTTGAAGGGTTCATTAAGTTGTCTCTAGGGAGACTCTGCAGTATAATTCAACAAGGATAAACAACACGTGGATAATAATGTGTGAACGGGGGATTCAAGTGAACTGGAGACGTTTTCGTGAAATTATTCCGTGGCAATTGTTGCAACACTTGGCGGGGATCATAGTAGGTGCTGCGATCGTGAGTGTAAGTATAAACACACTAATTATCCCTAATCAAATTGCGGATGGTGGGGTCACGGGAATAGCGATCATATTACATTACTTATTTTTTTGGCCCGTAAGCTGGACGGTTCTTCTGCTGAACCTGCCACTTTTTATTTTAGGCTTACGTTTGGTGGGACGAAACTTTTTAGTTTTTAGTGTCGTGGGTGTTGGTATGCTCTCGGTTATGCTTTCTCTGACTTCACATCTCCCGGCATTGACCCATGATACGCTGCTTGCAGTGATATCTGCAGGGGTCCTTTCAGGAATCGGGATGGGCATCATCTTCCGCTCCAGTGGTTCGCTTGGTGGAACGGATATTTTAGCTGTCCTGTTTGCGCGAACAACCTCATTTAGTGTGGGTCAAATATTGCTGGGGATTGATGCCCTGATCTTTCTGGCAGTTGCCATTTTGTTTCGCCCGGAAATGGCTATGTATGCCATGATTTATATGTTTATAGCGACGCGTGTTGTTGATCTTGTACAGGAGGGATTAAGTCACTCCAAGGCGGTGATGGTAGTGACTACTCAGCCTCAGAAAATTGCTGAGGAAATCATGGCGAAGCTTGATCGAGGGGTTACACTTTTTCAAGCGACAGGGGCCTTCTCAGGCGATGCTAAACAAGTAGTTTATTGTGTAATCAATCGTACTGAATTGTCTCAAGTCAAAAAAATTGTTCGGGATCAAGATCATCAGGCTTTTGTGGCTATATCGGAGGTGCCGGAAGTTGTTGGTGAAGGTTTCTCATCCTGGAAAGGACATTGAGAAACAATAGTGATTAATCAAAGAAAAAGAATGTCAGCAATAGTTAAGAAAGATGGAAACGAGGGATAGGATTGTCAAAACGGCGCAAACATGGTCTTAGAAGACGTCGACAGGCCACGTTTTTGCTTTTATTGTCTATCATTTTTATGCTTAGTTGTGGGCCTTTTTTATGGCGTATGGAGCAATTAAGACAAGCTAAAAGTGTTTATGATGTTTCAAAAGTGAGGGATGAACTGCAGTGGTGGAATGCACATGGGGGCCTATTAAATAAACTGGAATTGTTGAAAGAGGCAAATTTATGGCTGGAACTTGAACTTAATGTGGAGAGTAAGGACTTAGAGTCTAAACTGACTATGTATCAAGACGAACGGCACAGATTCTGGTTGTTTTTGTATTACTTGAAAAACGGGAAAACCACTGAAGCGCAGAATGTCCTTGGCCCAATGGGTAAGACGCCGTGGGGTCAGTTGGGGCAAGGGCTCACGTCCTTAGCAAATGGGGATGCAGAAGAGTCACGTAGTCAGTTGGCCAAGACTGAGACAGAAGTGAGTTGGAATCAATTACCGATACAAGAGCAGACTTTAAGACATTTAATTCTAGCGCAAGCTGCAATGAGCATGGGTGATCAACTGGCAGCCAGGGCTGAGCTCGAAGAGGCCCAGAAACTAGAACCTCATAATCCGGCCTGCCTTACTGTAGCTTTTGACGTCGCTGTAGGAGAAGGACAGTGGGCAAAAGCCGTAGAGTTATGTCATTCAATAGTTACTCAAACCTGGCGAACTAGAACTACGTTGTTTGAAACCAAAAGGGCCGTCCTTGCCCTACATGAAAATAATCTGCAGGAATTGACTGCTAGCCTAGCTTCTCTAAAGGAGCTCCCCGGAGGGGATGGTTGTATCGACTATGTGAATGGAATTCAAGCTTTAAGTAAAGGTCAGCAGCAAGTAGGTAAGAACTTGCTTGAACGTGCCATGAACAGTGGGCTTGAGGGAGAGTTAAAAGCAGATGCTCAAAAAGCAGTGGCTCAGGTCATAGATCGACAAAAAGCGAATCAACTCTTGCGATCTGTCGTGGATGAAAACGTTGAATAACGGCACTTATTTATTGGTTGAACTAGGTTCTTCTTTAAGATTACTTTCAGGTGGCCAAGTGCTGTTTGCTTCAGAAAGCAATTGTCCTACTGGGATGAGTGTGTAACCTTTAGTTCTGAGGCGTTGAATGACCGTCGGCAAGGCCTGAATAGTATCTGGCGCTGAGTCTGAGGCATGAAATAAAATAATGTCCCCTGCTTTCGCCCCACCTTCGGAGTGTATCCCGTTGAGTACATTATTAATGACAGCGCCAGGGCCGGGTCGTTTCCAGTCTAGAGAATCAACACTCCATTGGATAACTCGATACCCCAGCTTGTTGGCGGTGGATATGACCTTATTATCATAGGCTCCGTTGGGTGCCCTTATCAATCGGACTTTCTGACCGGATATTTGCTCAAGGACTTGTTGGGCAGTAGTAATTTCATGTTCTATCTCGCCTGATCCTAAAGTATTGAGATCAACATGACGGTTGCCGTGTGATCCGATCTCATGGCCATCGGCCACCATTCGTTGCACTAATTGTTGATGTTTGTCTGCCCATGGACTAGAAAGAAAAAATGTGGCATGAACGCCTTCCTGTTTGAGAATATCAAGTATTGGTTCGGCTGTCTTCTCCCCCCAACTGATATCAAAGGTCAGTCCAATTGCCTGGGTGTTGACGTTTGTTGAGTAAATTGGCTTTAACTTTCCAGAAAAAACAGAAGTGACATTTTCACGATAAGCAATCAAGATGAACAAGAGGATCCCCCAGAGGGCGATATTTCGCCATGATGGACGTTTGAAGATTATAATTTGCATTTGGCATTCCTCCTTTGAGTAAAAGATATTCGTTAGAAAGCCAGATCATGAGGGTAAAACAAAAAAACGCCCTTTCAAGGCGTTAACTTTGGGAAAAATTGTTATCTAATTAAAATCTGCTTAAGCTTAAGTAAATTTGATGCCCCTAGCGTTTCTTATATCGTCCGCCCAACACTAACTTAAATAAATCAATTTTAAATAATAATTTAAGAAAAAAATGAACGACAACAAAGGAGACGCCGACAAAAACAATAAAGCGTATTAGGAAAAAGGCAACTGCAAATACCCACGTGAATACTTTACCTAAGATCAAGGCAGAGAAATAGAGACCCAGAATGAGTATGAGAAGTTTGAGTGCAACCATCCAATAATTTGAAGATTGAGTTGGACGATAAGTATTCAAGGCCAAACACTCCCTTCTTGAACCTGAAATTAGATTATCATATTTCGACTTTTATGTCTAGGTTACAATAAGGTTCGTCCTTAATTTCCTTTGATTTTATGGCTATTCAAATGCTGTTGTGCTGTGAAGAGAAGCTCCAGCTTCGAATTTAAATATTGATGCCCAAAAAATCGACTCGTGCATATGATGGAACAGACACGGAGGCGATAATATGTACGATGGGGAATTATCCGTTTGGCGGAACCTTATGGAGGTTGGAACACAGTGTCTTGGAGAAGAACAGTACATTAAAGCTGAAGAGTATTATACTCAGGGCCTCTTAAAGGCGTATCAATTAACCGTTCCGGAAATCGTCGCATTTACTCTAAGACTGTTAGCGACAGTGAGGGTGCGTTTAGGAAATTTAGAGTTTGCAGAAGAGGGTTTCAAAGAAGCATTACGTATTTGCCAAGAGATTCAGAATGCGAAAGGAATGTCCGAAGCATGGGCAGGGTTAGCCAGTGTCTCGGTTAAGAAGGGTATGCTTCGGGACGCTAGCAGGGAATATGAGCTATCAATATCTGTGTACCCGAGTTCATCTCCACCGTTAAGGTTGGGCATGCTCTATGCTGACCTGGGCCAAGTCTATGCTACCCTCAAAGATTGGGCAATGGCCAAGAAAGCCTATGAGGAGGCACATAAAATCTGCCGTTCCAATGGGTTTCCTAAAGGTGAAGGAGAGTTGGATGTTCTCTTAGGAGAATTGTGCTTTCGACAAGGGAATAATAAGGAAGCAATGATAAACTTAAAGAATGCTTGCCAAATTTTTGCTCAGATAGAGGATCTGATCGCTTTGTCAAATACACTGCAATATTTGGCGTTTCTCTACTTTGATCAAAATGAAATGTTTTTAGCCTTTGAATGTCAACAAAGGGCGGTGGCCCTGTGTTTGAAATTTGATACAAGCAATGTATTTAGTGAAAGTTGTTTTTTCTTGAGTAAAATTGAGCAAATATTAGAAAACTATGAAGAGGCAAAATATTACCTTGAATTATCGATTCAGTTTTATCCAGATCAAAATTTTGACCTAGCCTTGCGTTTTCAAAGTTTGGCGGGCTTATTCTTTCTTTCAATGGATTTAGCTAAGGCTGAAATCTATTATTTAAAAGCCTTAAGTCTTTTCGAATCGATAGAAGACAATCTGCGGATTGGTGAAGTATATGAAGCTTTAACCACTCTTAAAGAAATTCGAGAGAGTAAGGTAGTGCCACAAAAAGCTCTCGTTGAATCAGAAGATAAAGCTCAATTTCATAGAGAATTTTCACTAGAAGCCTTGGTGCGTTTAGCGGAGTTTTATGAAAAGCGTCGTAACTTTAGAGATGCCTTAGAATGTTACTGGAAGGCGCTTGAATTGGGACGAGATGCGGCAATAGCGACAGATTGGATCGAGACAAGTGTTCAGAGGGTTTCCAAACGTCTGCGCCAGAAGAAGTAATTTAAGTCGTTTTCCTAAATATTTTGAAAAGTAGCCTTTATAAATCAATGAGGTTCAGATAAAATAGCATTATAGAAACTCTCCTCCGATCAAAAGGAGGGACGGGGATGAGGGGGAATCAATGTGCGAGAGGAAGATGCGATACTCCTCGAATGCTTGGAAGATGTGTATCACACCTTTGAAACAGCCTTAAAGAAGGCTCAAAAAGTTCGTTCGATCCATGTCCGAAAATTTGAGCGACTCTTTGATGAGTTATTGAGTGAGCGACGGGTTTTTGAAGATATTTCTATTCCAGCTCGACTCATTGTTGAACAGCTACTAGAATCTCAATTTAAAGTTGGACAGGTTGCGTTGGAAGCGGAGTACTTGAGACAACCATTTACAGGCGTAAAATCTGTCAAAGTTGAGGAATTCGGAATGATCCGTGTCAAACTTGGAGATGTAGAAATTTCCTGGCGAGATGGGAATTATTCCTATTACTTCTATCCAGATAAAGTGGAATTAAGAGCGACTGATGAGAAGTCGGCAATCAAATTGTTTTTTTCTATTGCCTTCAATCGGCAAACTCTCGAAAGGTTTCCTGAAATACTAACGTCACCAAAGGTCGTTTATATACATCCACAACTTGAAAAATGGATACGGGGTGTGCTATAATGTCAAATCTTACACAAGGATTAGTACAAGTTTATACTGGCAATGGTAAAGGAAAAACAACTGCTGCCTTTGGTTTGGCAATCCGTGCGGTTGGTCATGGTTTTCGGGTTTATATTATTCAATTTATGAAAGGGAGAGACGACTGCGGAGAGTTAGAAGGTTTGAAACGTTTGTCGCCAGACTGTCAACATGAACACTTTGGAGGAAAAGGTTGGGTTCATAAAGGAGAACATCAAGAAGAACATATCCTCGAAGCTCGTAAGGGCTTTTTAAGGGCACAGGAAATCATTCTTTCGGGACAATGGGATATTGTAATTCTTGATGAAGTCATTAATGCGCTTTGGTTTGATCTAATACCTGAAAGCGAGGTTCTAGATTTACTGAGTAAGAAGCCAGCTCATGTCGAAGTGGTTTTAACGGGCCGAAATGCTTCGCAGCCAATAATCGAAAGAGCAGATCTTGTAACGGAGATGGTCCTAAAAAAACATCCTTTTGAGCAAGGGATTATGGCGCGCCAGGGGATTGAGTATTAAACTCAAGCCAAACCATTGTAAATTGAAATAACAATGGATATACTATCCTTATAAGGCTTGTAAACTGGCTAGCGCCCACGAAGACACTGTCTTTGCACGTATTAGCCTTCTTGCAGCCATCAGGCGACGCCGGTCGCCCTAGTTGCACTAGAAAGTATATAACTTTCAGTTATACTTTCTGACTAGTAGGACAAAGTATTGTCCATGCTGAGCCATTCAGGGTTGACGCATGGACGTTTTTCGTTTTTTAAGAGTGGAAGGGAGAGATTAATAATATGATGATGACCAAAGAAGATGTCTTGCGGGAAGCACATGACAAGGGGGTTAAGTTCATTCGGTTGCAGTTTACAGATATCTTTGGAATTCTTAAGAATGTGGCCATTACAATTGAGCAGCTGGAAAAGGCCCTAGATGGGGAAATGATGTTTGACGGTTCGTCAATTGAAGGATTTGCCCGCATTGAAGAATCCGATATGTATTTGAGACCTGATCCTAATACCTTCGTTGTTTTTCCTTGGCGCCCCAAAGAGGGAGGAGTCGCTCGGCTCATTTGTGATGTTTATAACCCTGATGGAACCCCTTTTGTGGGATGCCCACGCAATGCGTTGAAAAGAGTCTTAAAGGAAGCCTCTGAAATGGGGTATGCTATGAATGTCGGGCCGGAATTGGAATTCTTCCTCTTCCATACGGATGCTGAAGGACGACCAACGACAACTACACACGATAAAGCTGGTTATTTTGATCTAACACCAATCGATCTTGGCGAGAATGCACGTCGCGATATGGTTTTAACGTTAGAACAAATGGGCTATGAGATTGAAGCTTCTCATCACGAAGTGGCGCCCGGACAACATGAGATTGATTTCAAATATTCAGATGCTCTGGATATTGCAGATAAAATGGCAACGTTTCGTTTCGTTGTACGTACGATTGCTCAGCATCACGGTTTACATGCTACATTCATGCCTAAACCTATTTTTGGGATTAATGGATCAGGAATGCACAGTAATCAATCACTTTTTCAGAATGGCAAAAACGCCTTCTATGATCCCAATGATCCGATGGAGCTTTCCGAAATCGCTTACAATTATATAGCTGGCCTTATGAAATATGCCCATTCTCTGACAGCCATCACGAACCCAACAGTCAATTCATATAAAAGACTTGTGCCGGGTTATGAAGCACCGTGTTATGTAGCATGGTCCGGACGAAATAGAAGTCCCTTGATTCGTATACCTGCTAAAAGAGGTTCTTCCACCCGCATTGAACTTCGAAGTCCAGATCCTTCTTGTAATCCCTACTTAGCCCTTGCAGTCCAACTTAAGGCGGGGCTGGAAGGTATTAAGAACAAACTAACGCCACCACCTGCAGTTGATCTAAATATTTACTCTATGACCCGAGAAGAACGCGAAAACTTGGGGATAGCTTCCCTACCGGGGAGCTTAAAAGAAGCATTAGATGAGTTAAGTAAGGCTCCTGCCATCCGTGAAGCACTTGGTAATCATATCTATAATCGCTTTGTCGAGGCAAAGACTGAAGAATGGGATAGTTTTCAAGTCACAGTCACTCAGTGGGAACTTGACCAGTATTTACACATGTATTAAGACTAAAGGGGATGTGTGAAAACTCAGTCTCCAAAATTTCAAGTGGTTACAACAATCAATAAGCGTCCTCATTTTCACTATTAAAGTGGAGTGAGGACGCTTGTGTTTTGATTATATAGAAGCAAAAGTGGGGATGTGAAAAATATAGTAACAAGTTTTAGCACATCCCCTTTAGATTATAAAAATCAAAAGGTCAATAAAAATTTAAAATTGTGAATATTCTAACTTCATCTAGATTTCTAGAGCCAGTTATGCTAATATAAAAATGGTTAATAGCGAAATAGATAAAAGGAGGGTATCACAGATTGGCAATCATAATGCGTGAACCCGAACCGCGCTCTTTCCATCGTCGCCAACAACAGTTTAAAATAGGAGATCGTGTTATCACATGTAACCGTTGCCTGGGTACTGTTGTTCGCGTCGATCGTGATGAGAAAGGAGACTATATTGTAGCTCGTTTAGATATTATGCGTGGTGAATTTGCCTACGACCCCTGGGATTTGAAAAAAATCGAATAATTGTTTTATTCAAAGAAAAGAACATCTCAATTATTTGAGGTGTTCTTTTCATTTTCATCCATAAGTATATGCCTTATCTTCCAAGAGTAGGCATATACTTAAATATGACCCAACAGGTCTTGCTTGAGGTTAGAGAAGGGAGGGCTACCATGGAAGTCATAAAGTGGTTGCGTGAATATCGTGAAAATGAGGCTGCTCTGGCATGGAGCGGTACGTTTGGTGATTACTTGTCAATGGTTACTAAAAACCCTAACTTGGCATTGCATGCTCATGCTCGAATCTATGCGATGATCAAAGCTGCTGGAGTTGAAACAAACGGAGATCAGAAAAAATACAATTTTTTTGACAAGGAGCTTTTTGGGTTAGATAAGACGTTAGAGCGTCTTATCGAAGAGTATTTTCATAGTGCGGCAAAACGTTTGGATGTCCGTAAACGTATTTTATTGTTAATGGGGCCAGTAAGTGGTGGTAAATCGACAATTGTTAGTCTTTTGAAACGTGGACTTGAAGAATTCACTAGAACTGAGGAAGGAGCGGTTTACGCTATTGATGGGTGCCCGATGCATGAGGATCCCCTGCATCTGCTGCCGCTGTCCTTACGTCAAGAGTTTGAACAGAGGTATGGTATCCGGATCGAGGGAAACCTCTGCCCAGTTTGCCGTTTGCGTTTGGAAGAGGAATTTGGCGGTGAAGTTGAAAGTTTTCCAGTGAAACGAATTCTTTTCTCAGAAGAGCAAAGAGTAGGAGTTGGTACGTTTACTCCCTCGGACCCTAAGTCACAAGATATCGCCGATTTAACGGGTAGTATTGATTTTTCGACGATTACTGAATACGGATCAGAGTCTGATCCGCGTGCTTATCGTTTTGACGGAGAACTCAACAAGGCCAACCGAGGCCTCATGGAATTTCAAGAAATGCTGAAGTCCGATGAAAAGTTCCTTTGGAATCTTCTAAGCCTCTCCCAGGAGGGGAATTTCAAAGCTGGGAGATTTGCGCTTATTTCTGCGGATGAGCTAGTAATTGCTCATACCAATGAAAATGAATATCGGGCGTTTATTGCAAATAAGAAAAACGAAGCCCTACAGTCCAGAATTATTGTTATGCACATTCCTTATAATCTCAAAGTAAGCGATGAAGTAAAAATCTATGAAAAATTGATTAGCCAAAGTGACATCCAAAATGTGCATCTTGCTCCTCATAGTCTCTGGGCCACATCTGTTTTCAGTGTCCTATCTCGCTTAAAGCCATCAAAGAAACAAGGGATGGATCTAGTTAAAAAGATGCGGATCTATGACGGCGAAGATGTGGAAGGATTTAATCAAAAGGATATCAAAGAGTTAATGATGGAGGGAGACGAGCAAGGCGAAGGAATGGATGGCGTAGATCCACGTTACGTGATCAATCGAATTTCAACAGCTTTGATTCGAGATCAGCATGCGTGTATTAACGCATTAGATATTTTGAGGGCTATCAAAGATGGGCTAGCTCAGCATACCTCGATCATGAAAGAGGAAAAGGAGAATCTTCTCAATCTAATTGCGGTTGCTCGGCGTGAGTATGACGAAATGGCCAAGAAAGAGGTCCAGAAGGCATTTGTCTACGCGTATGAAGAATCTGCGAAGTCGTTATTGAACAATTATCTGGATAATGTTGAGGCGTTTTGCAATTCTACCAAGCTGTTTGACCCAATTACCAGTGAAGAATTAGCTCCTGATGAACAACTAATGCGCAGTATTGAAGAACAAATCGGGGTTTCGGAAAATGCTAAAAAAACTTTCCGTGAGGAAATTCTCATTCGGATTTCGATGTATGCCCGAAAAGGGAAAGTATTTAGTTATACGTCCCATGAACGGTTGAAGGAAGCCATTGAAAAAAATTGTTTGCTGATTTGAAGGATATAGTAAAGATCACTACCTCTGTTGAACATCCAGATCAAGAGCAATTGTTAAGAATCAATAATGTTATGGATCGTCTCGTTAATGAACATGGATACTGCCCAATCTGTGCCAATGAGATTGTGAAGTATGTTGGGGCCCTCCTTAACCGATAGAGAGGAAGGGGGATAAACGTGGCAGATGACATCATTGTGAGTCGTGATGACTGGAGTTTGCATCGCAAAGGGTATCAAGACCAAACAAGGCACACAGGAAAAAGTTGAGGAAGTCATTAAGCAACAACTCGGTGATTTGATTGTTGATGAAAGTATCATCCTAACAGATGGCAAAAAGAGCACTAAAATTCCCATGCGTTCTCTGGAAGAATTTCGTTTCCGGTATGATTTAAATAAAAAGAATCATACCGGACAGGGAACTAAAAAGATGGTTCCGGGTGAAATTTTGGGGCGTGATCAGGCCAAGGGCAAAGGCGCAGCTGGGAGTGGAGCTGGTGAAGAACCGGGTCAAGATATCTATGAGGCAGAAGTCACTTATGAGGACTTAGCAAATATTCTGTTCGAAGAACTAAAGTTACCCAATCTGGACGACAAAAAAAGACCACTAATTGCTCATGATCGTCCGGAATTCAACGATGTTCGAAAAAAAGGGCTAATGGCGAATGTTGATAAGAAGCGCACGCTGCTGGAAAGTATCAAGAGGCAGGCCTTTTCTCAAAAACAGGAGAAAGATGCCAGATTAAAAATTTCCCCTGAAGACCTGCGCTTTAAGACTTGGGAAACTCGGCCAAATTTTGAGACGAATGCTGTAATTCTGGCGATGATGGATACCTCCGGCTCAATGGGGCAATTTGAAAAATATATCGCTCGGACCTTTTTCTTTTGGATGGTTCGTTTCCTACGCCTAAAGTATGAAAATGTGGAGATACGTTTTCTAGCGCATCATACCGAGGCCAAAGAAGTAACCGAGGCTGAATTTTTTACGCGCGGGGAAAGTGGCGGAACCCGCTGTTCCTCAGTGTATCAATATGCCTTAGATTTGATTGAGACTGAATATCCTCCGGCTCACTATAATATTTATCCCGTTCATTTTACAGATGGCGATAATATTGGTTCGGATAATTCCAGAGCGCTATCCTTGATGCAACGATTAGTCGAAGTGAGCCGGGTTGTAGGCTACGGAGAGATCTTAAGAACGCATTACTCGAGTACCCTAATGTCAACGTTAAAACGCATTACAGACCCAAAACTACGCTTGGTGACGATCAGAGACCGCAATGAGGTATATGCCGCTCTCAAGACGGTTTTCTCCTAAAATTTAGCCCAAGAGTGTAGCCAGTGCTCTAACCTAAAAATGATGAACGCACAAAAGGTAGGGGGGAAGTCATGGACAATGAGAAGCGAGCCTTAAACTCCATAGCTCAGGATATCGCTCAAGTGGCCCGTGGCATGGGACTTGATTTCTATCCTGTAAATTTTGAAATCGTTCCGGCGGAAGCCTTATATACGTTTGGAGCCTATGGGATGCCGGTCCGTTTCACACATTGGAGCTTCGGAAAAGCTTTTTATCGGATGAAGACTCAATATGATTTGAATTTGAGCCGGATTTATGAACTAGTTATTAATACTAATCCGGCTTATGCTTTTTTGTTGGACGGCAATCGATTGGTTCAAAACAAACTGGTAATTGGACATGTTTATGCCCATGTTGACTTCTTTAAGAATAATTACTATTTTTCACGTACGCCAAAGGACATGGTTGAGCGGATGGGTGCCCATGCCGAGAAAATTCGAGAATATGAATTATTGTATGGGCGAGAAAAAGTTGAGCGAACCTTGGATGCAGTTCTAGCTATACAAGAACATGTGGATTATCGGTCTCATATTGGCATTAAAGGCAAAATGGAGAATTTACCCCGGGTCAATCGTCCAAGCAAAGATGAAGGTCATAAGTGCCCAGGTGATGCCTGTTCTGGGAATCATTCTTGTGGTTCCTGTGGAGGAAATTGTACTACAAAGGAACTAAGTAAGGCAGACTCTCCCAAGAAGGTTCGGACAAAAAGAACTTCTTTGCCCTATGAAGATTTATGGGGAGATCTGATGGAAGATGATTGTAAATGCGAGTCCAAACCAGAGTATGAAGATCTTTTACTCTATATTATTAAGTTTGCACCTGGCCTCGAAGAATGGCAAAGAGATATTGTTGGTATAGTTCGGGAAGAATCGCTATATTTCTATCCCCAAATCGAAACGAAAATTATTAACGAGGGATGGGCGACATTCTGGCATGCCAGAATTATGCATGAACTTGATCTTACAGATGCCGAATCCCTAGAATTTGCGCTTATGCACAGTCAAGTCGTGCAACCTTCGCGTATGGGTATGAATCCGTACTATCTGGGTGTAAAGATATGGGAACATCTGGCGAAAATTAAACCTCTAAGCGAAATTTTTGAGCTGCGCGAAACCGAAAACGACCTTTCGTTTATTCGTAATCATCTCACTCGTGAACTAGTGGAGGAACTAAATTTATTCAATTTTCGTAAAGTTGGGGCCCACTGGCAAGTTACCGAAAACGAATGGGAAAAAGTGCGTGACAATCTGGTACAGCAGCTAGTTAATGGAGGGCATCCTCGAATCGTAGTACTTGAGGGAGACTATGAGGGTAAAGGCGGGCTATATCTTAGACACCGTCATGAAGGCGTTGATCTCGATATTGTCTATCTCGAGAGAACCCTTTCCCTTGTTCAATTTCTCTGGGGTAAATCAGTCAGTCTTGAAACAGTGGTAGATACAAAGAAGGTTGTTTATGAATGTTCTAACGGACTGGTAAGTCATCATCAGTTGAGCAAAACGGGAGAAAAGTCATAATCTTTCCAAGAAATAAAAATTAGTTCTTAACCAAAGCAGATGTTAGAAATAATGTCTGCTTTGCGGACCTTGAAGGATTTTAGGGAGTGAAAGTAGAATCTAAAAAATTGAATCGAAAATAAAACAATATAAATTTTTTGGATCGATTTGGCAAAGGGAACGGGTCTGTGGTAAAATACCCACGATACTTAAGAATGAATATTGGTTATCAGAGATTAGTAAAGGGGGTTTACATTGGAAGCAATTTTAACGCACCTTGGACAATTCGTTGAATATATGATTTCATCTTTCGGCTATGCTGGTGTTTTCTTTGCCATGGCAATCGAAAGTGCTTGTATTCCTTTGCCAAGTGAAATCATTCTTCCGTTTACAGGTTACATGGTATTTGCAGGACGATTTGGTTTTTGGCAAGCAACCATCGCTGCAACTTTGGGGAACCTTTTTGGAGCACTTGTTGCTTATTATGTCGGTGTGTGGGGAGGTCTGCCGTTCCTCAAACGTTATGGGCGTTATTTCTTTATCAATAACCGAGAACTGGCTTGGACAGAACGCTTATTTGAACACTATGGTGAAGCGACCGTTTTTGTTGGTCGAATGTTACCAATCGTACGCACTTTCATTTCCTTACCTGCAGGTATCGCGCGAATGAATCCAATGAAAATGGCTGGCTATACGACAATTGGCGCGTTTTTCTGGTGTGCGCTCCTAATTTTTGTGGGTCAAAAATTAGGAGAGAATTGGGATTCACTCAAACCTTACTTTCATCGTGCCGACATAGTCGTTGGAGGGGCCATTGTTTTGGTGGTGATCTATGTGGTGTGGAAACGTCTCAAACGCTGCAAACGCTGAAACATATCAGGTTGTAACTTATTAAATAGTCGAACCACGAACCACGCATCGAGGAAGGCAGGCAGGGTATGCACGGGCTAGAGCACTATGTGACGGACATAATTTATCACTATCGTTATGAAGGCTTATTTCTACTACTTATTGGTGGTATGGTCGGTGTGCCGGTACCCGATGAATTTCTCATGACGTTTAGTGGGTTTCAAACCACATTGGGGCGAATGAATTATGGGGAAACCCTTTTTGTCGCCACTCTTGGTAGTTTTCTGGGAATGAACTTGAGTTATTGGGTTGGAAGGCGATTAGGAATTCCGTTCTTGCATAAGATTGCTCCCTATCTTCATCTGAATGAAAAAAAGATCGCTCGGGCTGAACATTGGTTTCAACATTTTGGCGACCGACTTATTGTGATAGGGTACTTCTTTCCAGGATTTCGTCATTTTACAGCGTACTTTTCTGGGATGAGTAAGCTTCATTTTGGTCGGTATGCAGTGTTAGCCGGGATGGGCGCTTTTCTATGGGCATTAACGTTTATTACACTCGGACGAATCCTTGGAGAACACTGGGCAAAAATCACGTTTATTTTGCATCGTTATTTGGCACGAGGTGGAATTGTTCTTGCCCTTATTGTGTTCTTAATCTATCTTTATAATGTGAAACGAGGTCGGGTAGACTGAAACAAAACCTTCTTAACATTAGGCGAAAGCCAAGTCAAGTGGTATAATTTATAGGATAAAAACCTAAACATAAAAACCCAAACATGAAGGAGGTCACTCAGGTGACAAATGAAAGTACACAAGACCAAGGACTTAAGCAAAATCCTATCGTTACTTTAGAGATGGAAAACGGAAACACGATTAAGATTGAACTATATCCAGAGGTAGCACCTCAAACTGTTAAGAACTTTGTATCCCTCGTCACTGAAGGATTTTTCGATGGCCTCATTTTCCATAGAGTCATTCCAGGCTTTATGATCCAAGGCGGAGACCCCAATGGGACAGGAATGGGTGGTAGTAAACAAACAATTCCAGGTGAATTTTCCGCCAACGGTTTTAAAAATGATTTAAGGCATGACCGTGGAGTTATATCCATGGCTCGGACCTCAGCCCCCAATTCAGCTAGTTCTCAATTTTTTATTGTTGTTAAGGCTTCAACTCATTTAGATGGTCAGTATGCTTCCTTCGGAAAAGTCATCGAAGGAATGGAAGAAGTCGATCGGATTGTCAGTGTTCAGAAGGATCGTAGCGATAAACCATTAGAAGACCAAAGGATGAAGAAAGTTACCATTCAACTCTAGTTACACTCTGAATGGCACTAGATTGTACACTATCGCAGAAGAAGAGGGCCTGGCCCTCTTCTTCTGCGTAGTGCGCCACGCATGGCGATTAACTAGGTGGTGAAAGTTCCACTCGGCCCACGTTAGTTCTAAGATGAAATCTCAGATGGAGGGGGTTAATATGTTAGATTTGCTGCGTTTATTTGGTCAAGTTGTAGAGGAACAGAGTTTTACTGTTGTTGCGCGAAAATTAGGAATTAGCCAACCTGCGGTCTCCAATCAGATGCGGGCGCTCGAAGAGAAACTGGGGGTGAAATTGCTATATCGCAAGGGAAAGGGTTTTGCTCTAACACCGGAGGGTGAAACAGTTTATCGGCATGCCTTCCATATGCTCGATGAATGGTCAGAGCTTATGCGAGAAATCGGAGGTTCGGAAAGGCTAATGAATGGCAAAATCCATATCGGTGCTTCACACATTCCAGGCGAATATTTACTGCCCAATTTCTTAGCTTCTTTCAGAAAACTGTATCCTGAAATACAATTCAAATTATCCATCGGAGACAGTCTAGAGATGGCAGAAAAGGCACTTGCTCACGAAGTGGATTTTGCCGTTGTTGGAGCAGTATTCGATACGGAAAAACTAACTTCTGAATACTGGGTTAAGGATGAACTAGGTTTTGTAGTCCCTTCTGATCATCCATTATGTACTGATCAAAGTGTTGAAATTAATATGCTGCGGGAATTTCCTATGATTATTCGGGAGAACGGCTCCGGCCATCGGAGGGCCTTCGAAGAGGCGCTTACTAAACGCGGACTCGATTTAAATGACTTCAACGTAGCCTTAGAAGTTGGAAGTACAGAAGGTGTGAAAAATGCTGTTCGTTCTGGGTTAGGTTATTCGTTTCTATCAAGACATGCCTTAGAGTCTCATGCCGAGCAAGGTTTAGTATGGGTGAATGTCCAAGATTTTTCGATTGAACGTGGTTTTTACCTTTTAACCCGTAGGAATAAGTCCTTGACGGTTATTGCTGATGAATGCTACAGATATTTAGCAGCTCAGAAGGCAGAGGTCGGAGGCCAAGGGAAATAAAGAAGAAACACTAAGTCTTCTTTATGACTTTTCTGTATGGAGAAATCTCTGGGCATTATCCCATAACAATTGTGTTTTTACTTCTTTCGTAAGAGGAAGCAGGTTAACGGCTTGGATGGCATCATGGGGGGAGTAGTCCATTATTGGGAAATCCGAGCCATAAATGAATTTAGTTGGATTAGCATCGATTGCTTTGAGCCAGTCTTCCTGCAATGGAAAGCGGGGGTTACCTAACATATAGGCAGTATCCAGGTAAACGTTCGAATAGTTAGCAGCTAATTTTACTGCTAGCGAGAAGTCCTTAGGAAGACCCATGTGCGCGATGGTGATCTTCAGATTAGGGAAGGACTTGAGTACATCTAGAAGTGCATCAACTCGTGTATTAGGGGTTTCAATAGGCAGCCCACTTAAATGGAGAATTATCCCCTTTCGCCTTTCACTGAGCATGCGATACATAGGCCACAAACGTTCGTCATTAGCAGCAACATTTTGCACAAACGTGTGAATCTTGACACCGGGAAAATCCCATTCATCAAGGGCTTGACTTAAGATTTTCTCTTGCCCAGTGTCATCTTGATGAAGGGCAGCAAAAGGGTGTAACCAAGGAAACTTCTCGCAAACATCTTTGAGCCATGCGTTGATTCCGGCCGCCATATCCTTTTTGTGGACGTAACCTAAAACAAAAGCCGACGTTACCCCAATGTTTTCAAGATAATTCAAAAGGGTCTCAACGGGTTGACGATAGGGCATAGTCCAACCGCGTTGCACAAACCAATCTAAAATCGCTCCCATTAAGCGATCGGGAAAAAGATGAATGTGGGCATCGCAGATTTTCTGAATATCATACATGCCTTCTCCATTGTTCTTGGCATTTATAGCAAATTTGTCATGCGTATTAGTTGTCATCAACTGTGCTCCCTTCAAGAGTGAAGCTGTATTTCTGAGTGTTTCGACATGTAAGGCTAAATTCCTTTCCAATTTAATGCGATAATAGACTCGATGCTTAGGTAAGCCTTTTTTTCTACTAAGTTAAATAAAGGAGAGGCACGTTTGAACTGGTTTTTAAGCGAATTCAATATTCGAGCCTGGCGTCTGATCAGAAGTTACCGACTAGAAGCAGCCCCAAATGTTGCGCTGATTTACGGACCCAGAGGGATAGGTAAATCAACTATGTTGCGCTCTCTTTATCAACATAACAGGTTGAATGAAGAGAGTATATTTACAGATGCTTTGTCTTTTTCTCGTCAGTATGCTTACGCAGCTCAGGATAACAAGCTTAAGCTTTTTCGGCAACGATACCGCTCTACTCGGTTGCTTCTGATCGATGATCTTCAATTTTTTGAGGGCAAAGTTAAAACGATCGAAGAACTCCATTACACGTACGAATATGTCATTGGAAATGGAGGAAAGATGGTCATTTCACTTGAAGCCGATCTGCCACAGCTGGAATTTCTCGGGGAGCGGCTGGCGTCTCGTTTTTTAAGTGGCGTCGTCGTCCCAGTTAATCGCCCTCTTGAACATGAGATGGAGCGCTTCCTGGAGGAATATATTCATCAAAAACACCTTTTCATGGACAAATTGGTCGTGGGTGTTATTGCTGGGCTTACAGACAATTTAGCAGATGCCATGAGAGTCATTGAGCAATTTATTCAATTTGCAGAATTAGAAGAAGATGAACTTAGCTTGCAGTGTTTCCAAGTCTTTTGGGATAAGGAAGAAGAAAAAAGAAAAATGGTCGCTGACCCAATGAATATTATCAACATAGTTTCCCAGAATACGAAAGTTTCTGTTGAAGAATTGGTAGGGCCAAGTCGAAAGACTAATGTGAATGAAGCGAGACAATTGGCCATATATACGATACGGACTCTTTGCCAGATTTCTTTTCCGTTAATCGGCTGTTATTTTAATCGTAAACATTCTACCATGATAACTTCTTATCAAAAAATCCAGGCTAAGCTGGCAAGTGATCAAGAACTATATAAAAAATATGAAATAATATTAAAGTCTTTTAAAGCATAGTTTTATACTTTTGTCTTTATAAGAACTTAGGCCTTAACGCATACATCAAATAATGCTAGATTAGACAAAAATAATGTGATTTACTAGAGTAGAAACTATGATAAAGAAGATAATGTGAAGGGGTGATACTATGCTGGGTAAAATACAACGGATTGGGGTGCTAACTAGTGGAGGAGATGCTCCAGGTATGAATGCAGCCCTTCGCGCAGTGGTGCGGAAAGGGATTTACCATGGGCTTGAGGTTTACGGAGTAAGTCGTGGCTATGAGGGGCTTATACACGGAGAAATTCAAGAAATGAGTATTGGTTCAGTTGCAGATATTGTGCTTCGTGGTGGAACGATATTGAAGACAGCACGTTCCGAAGAAATGCGGACCCAAGAAGGACAGCAAATGGCTCTAGAACAGTTACATAAGCATAAAATTGAAGCATTGGTGGTAATTGGAGGGGATGGGTCTTTTCGAGGAGCCCAAACTCTAGTCGCTCAGGGTATTCAGATTGTGGGGATTCCAGGAACTATTGACAATGATATCGCTGGAACTGATCTAACAATAGGATTCGATACAGCAACGAATACCGTCGTGGATGCCGTGAGTAAAATTCGAGATACAGCGTCTTCTCACGAACGGACGTTTATAGTGGAAGTTATGGGAAGAAATTGCGGAAATATTGCGCTTCAGGCAGGTTTAGCCTGTGGAGCTGAATCAATCTTGGTCCCTGAAATTCCGTATAATCTAGATGAAATCAGTGATAAATTAAAGCGTGGTCATCAACGTGGGAAAAACCATAGCATTATCTTAGTTTCCGAAGGCGTGGGAAGCGCATATAAAATCGGAGAAGAATTGCGATCCCGTTCAGGGTTTGAGACTCGGATCACTGTTTTAGGCCATATACAACGTGGAGGAAACCCAAGTGCTTTAGATGCCGTGATTGCCGCAGGCATGGGTGGCAAAGCGGTTGAGATCATTTTGGAGAAAGAATCTAATAAGATGACTGCTTATGTCGATCAAGCCGTTGTCTCTAGACCCCTAGATGCCGCTTATGGTATACGGCGACCATTTAATAAAGAACTCTATAATCTAGCGAATGAACTTTCGATTTAGCATACATCAGAAAATAATTTTAGAGATGAGGGTGAATAATGGAAAACCAAGCAAGACCTACAATAATGATCGATTATACAGGAATGATGAGTAGCTATCAAAATCCGAAGGGGTTTAAAGAAGAGGAACTGTTGGGGCTTCAGAACGCTCTGGACCAAGCGCAGGTTTCACTCTTGACCCGAAGAGAGGCTGGAGAGCTTGATTTCTCAAAGCTTTTGGTTTCCATGAAAACCGAGCTCTCAGAAATAATTGAATATGCTAATACTATTGCTCCTAAATTTGAAAATTTTGTAGTTTTGGGAATCGGGGGATCTGCTCTAGGACCGTTAGCTGTTCACCAAGCACTAAATCATTACTATTATAATGAACTTTCTCCGGCCGAGCGTGGTCACCGCCCCCGCTTTTATGTCGTGGATAATATTGATCCGGTACGCGTGAATGAGTTGTTGCAGATGCTTGAGCCAAGCAAAACTCTTTTTAATGTAATTTCAAAATCAGGTAACACCTCAGAAACTATGGCTCAATTTCTAATTGTTCGAGATACCTTACGACGGGTATGTGGAGACAGCTACGCTGAACATATTGTCGTCACGACAGATAAAGAAAAGGGAAATCTCCTGCCGATTGCTCTGAAAGAGGGATATAAACGGTTTGTGATTCCCGCTGGAATTGGCGGGCGCTTCTCAGAACTGACGCCCGTAGGATTGCTTGCTGCCGCTATATGCGGGGTTGATATTAATCAGCTGCTTGAAGGTGCTTTAGTAATGGATCAGCAGATCCGGGCAGCTAAGGGGGTAACCTCTAATCCGGCACAATTACGAGCGGCCCTAGCTCTTTTGTCATGGCAAAAGGGAAAAAATATCTCGGTGTTTATGCCCTATGCGGACGGTTTAAAAACAATGGCGGACTGGTATGCTCAATTGTGGGCTGAAAGCTTAGGGAAAGGTTACGATCGACAGGGACGTGCTGTTCACATCGGACAGACACCTGTGAAAGCGTTGGGGGTAACAGATCAACATTCCCAAGTTCAGTTATATGCTGAGGGGCCCGATGATAAGGTCATAACCTTTGTAGCCGTAGAGAAATTTAAGGAATCTCAAGAGATTCCGATCGATTTAGAGTTACCGGAAGACATTCAATTCTTAGGGGGGCGAACCCTGGAAGAGCTGTTGTTCGCGGAACAAAAAGCAACCGAATACGCCTTGACCCTTGCTGGGCGGCAACATCAGAAGATTATACTACCCACCTTAGATGCTTATCATGTAGGGCAATTACTTCTCCTTCTTGAGTGGGAGACGGCCTATATGGGTGAGTTATTGAACATCAATGCTTTCGACCAACCGGGAGTCGAGGAAGGTAAGAACGGGACATATGCTTTAATGGGTCGCCAGGGATATGAAGCCAGGAAACGTGACATTGAAGAGTATGGTAAAACACGATATGTTTTTGGGGAGGAAGTGTCTTAGCTCGTTTGTACACGCTACACTAAGCAGAAGCTTTTTCTGGTTGCTGTCGACGGGGGTGTAGAACGACCTTAGGGCTTGTGGAACAGCTCCTATATGGGGCCTTGTGCTAGGAAAGCTTGCAAAGTACTTGTGTCAATCATGATACGGTCTGTATGGTTTTCTGGAAATTGAAATTACGCTTGAAAAGCCCTCCCCAAGTAGAGGATTGATTCTACTCAAGAGGGCTTTTTTGTGTTGTTATATACAATGTAAGTTTTCTGTCCGAGAGAAAATCTATCGTGATCTTTAGAGAAACAAGCTTAGAGAGCCCTTCTTCTGGTGTTTCCCTGTAAAAATAAAGGGTGCTACTGGTGGATGGATAAGAGCTGGTATCATAGTAGAAGAATAAACGGTCTCTCACATGTGGAGTTTGTTTAACTGGAACAAGAAGGAATTTAGCTGAAATGAGTCGAATTCTCTTCTAGAGAGGTGAAGCAAGTGGAACCTATTTTTGCGCTTGATATTGGAACCCGTATGGTGATGGGACTTGTCATGACTAAGAACAAAGAGCAGGGTTATGAAATTATAGCTAGCGCTAAGACAGAACATAAGCAGCGTGCCATGTATGATGGGCAAGTTCATGATGTCGATGAAGTTGCTCGGGCTGTTATTAAAGTCAAAGAGGCCCTTGAAAAAAAACTTGATATGCCCTTAAAACAAGTAGCTGTGGCGGCCGCAGGTCGGGCGCTCCGAACCGAAGTTGCTTGTGCTGAACATAAGGAACCTCTTCCTGTGCGCTGGGAAAGGGAGGATGTATTAGCTTTAGAAATGGAAGCAGTGCATCTGGCACTTCGCCAATTGCAGTCATCAACAGATGATGATGCTCAAAGCTATCACTGTGTTGGCTACAGCCCCATCGCCTGGTGGAATGAGGGAGAGGAAATTTCTAATTTGATTGGGCAGAGGGGGAGAGTCGCAAAGGTTTCAGTGATTGCAACCTTCTTGCCCCGGACTGTTGTTGATGGTTTGGTAGCAGTATTAAGTCAGGTAGGTCTAGAAATGACAAGTCTAACTCTGGAACCCATTGCGGCAGGTCAAGCAGCCATTCCAATGAACATGAGGCGCCTTAATCTGGCTTTGGTCGATATTGGGGCTGGAACCGCGGATATAGCCTTGACACGGAATGGTTCATTTTTCGCCTATGGGATGGTCCCTATGGCTGGTGATGAGGTCACTGAAGCGATCTGCACGCACTATTTGTTGGATTTTAAGGTAGGAGAAAAAGTTAAACGGGAAATAACTACCAAAGCACAACTGAGTTTTAAGGATTTTCTCGGAGCTAAAGTCGTCGCCCAAAAAGAAGATGTTTTAAATGTAATTATGTCAGTGGTCGGCAAATTAGCGGAGAGTATTTCAAAAGAGATTCTAATTCTCAACAACGACGTTCCTCAAGCCATTATTCTGATTGGCGGAGGGAGTTTAACTCCTATGCTTTCTGAAATGATCGCTGAGACCTTGGGAATTCCTCAGAATAGAGTTGGGATTCAAGTCAGAGAACGGTTAGGAGAGATCTTTGGGGAAAAGAGTTTAAAGGGACCGGAAAGTGTTACCCCAATCGGAATTGGAATTGCTGCGCTGGAAGGCAAAGGGCTTCAGTATTACAGCGTGACGGTGAACAATACGATTGTTTCGATTTTTGAAATACAACTTGCGACGGTAGCTGAAGCTCTGCTCGCTGCGGGTATATTGCCGCGATCTTTTTTTGGTAAGCCGGGAGCAGCATTGACGTTTGAATGGAATTGCGAAATGAGGGTTATTAAGGGAACGCTGGGAAGCCCTGCCCAATTATCGGTTAATGGCATACCGGGTAAATTAGAACAGGCCTTAAAAGCAGGTGATCAAATTACGTTCATACCCGGAGAGCCGGGAAACGATGCCCAAGTGAGCTTTAAAGAGGTGTTGCCTCCACATGATGCAAAGTGGATATTATGGAACGGTCAACGCGAGATTTATGCCCCGCAGGTTTTGGTGAATAATCAGCTAGCCTACGAAACAGATAAGATTCTTGATGGATATAAAATAACTTACATCCCCAATGATGACTTAAATAATCTTCTTAAGCAAAAGGGCTATAACCTGCAAAAGAAAGAAGAGATAGAATATAGGGTCAATGGAGAAGCACATAATATTAACCTAGACCGAGAGATTTTGGTCAATGGTTGTAGGGTTGAGGATAGTAGTATAATCGATGATGGAGATTCAATAGAAGTTAATACCAAGCAGATCATGATCGGTGAGCTGGGGCTTCTGCCTAGGCCGTTCATTTTTAGCGTAAATGGAGTAGAAATAGAATTTCCTCCGCAAGAAACGATCATTTCCTTCCGTGGAATGCCTGTGTCGGAGAACCAACCGCTTGAGGATGGAATGGACCTGAGGGTAGATGGATTTAAGCGCATGCCAATCCTTTCAGACCTTTTGCCCTACGTCAAGTTTCCTGAAGAGGTCCCGCCAGGGTCCTCATTAAAACTAAGAGTCAATGGTCAAATAGCTGAATTTACAACTGTTTTACATCCGGGTGACCGCGTGACGGCGATTTGGAATTAAAAACACTTGACAATCAGGCTATAGGTCATAAAATAGTAATGGAGGTGTATAGAGAAATGTTAGAAGGATTAATGGTCCTAATTGCAATTGCTATTTTATTTGTTACATTGTACTCCGATGCAGGCTCGGCTAAAAAGAAACATTCCACCTATTTTCAAAAGGTTCAGAAACCGACTAAGAAAACAGTACGAGAGCTTACGATGCCCGATTCCAGTCAAAATGATGGTTTTTTTGCAAAACTTAATAGTTTATAAGCTTAACAGATCCGATGGTGACATCGGATCTGTTATTTATGACGAAACTTGAGACCATTGCTATTTCAGGATATAATACTATGCAGAAGATGGCTTATATCCGAAGAGTTGGGTCTAAATTCGGGAACCCGGTCTTTTTTTAATGAAGGAGGAAAAAATGCATCAGTATTGGTTCTTTATCGGAAGTTTTCCTTTGCGTGCTTACGGGACACTTTTCGCCTTGGCCTTCATCCTCGGAGTGGGCGTAACGCTTTATTTTACCAAAGCTGAAGGACGCCCCGAATACATGGAGATATTAATGGATTTAGCACCCCTTCTGCTTATTTCAGGTATCTTGGGTGCTCGCTTTTGGCAGGTGTTTTTTTTCGATTGGGCATATTATAGCAAATATCCTGGCGAAATCATCGCCGTTTGGCATGGCGGACTTTCGATTCAAGGTGGTGTGGTCGGGGCGTTATTAGTTGGCGGAATCTACGTCTGGCGAAAGAAGTTACCCTTTTGGGAGCTAGCTGATTTAGCTGCGCCAGGGCTTATGTTGGCCCAAGCGATTGGAAGAGATGCCAATCTAATGAATGGTGATGCTTTTGGCGGGCCAACAGGAGGAGATTTTGGAATACTCTATCCAGTTGGGACAATTGCCCGTGACACTTTTGGGAACCAACCGTTGTGGCCGGCAGAAGTTTGGGAAGGGCAGGTTGATGTTATAATTTTTGCCTTACTTGTGATTCTTAAATTGAAAAAATGGCCATCGGGCACAATTTTTTTGTTATATTTAATCCTTTACAACTTATCTAGATTTTTTCTGGAAAATCTCCGAGGGGATAGCCCACGGTTTCTGTTCAACTGGTCTGCAGCCCAATGGAGCAGCATGGCGGCTGTATTAATTGCCTTATTACTTCTAGCTTGGAGGATATGGAGAGAGCGGAAACATGAGGCAGCTTAGGTGTTTTGCGTGGCCCCGGGCTTGAACACTACTTCGAGTTAGACTTTCTGAATGGTACAGAATAGCGTTTCTTCGCTACCTAGAATCAATTGAATGGCTTCTAAATATTTGTTTTGTTTCTCGCGAGTATTCGTGTGTTCGTGAATCCCGACAAGGTGGTCTAATATTTCCGAACGTATCGAGATTTGTAATCCTTCGGATGTACCCGTATATTGAAAGTGATAATCATGTTGTTTCTTTTCATTCACAGTTAAAGTTCCACGTCCGTAGGTTGCGCGGTTTAATACCTGAAAGGCGTCAATGGCGCAGGAATGAGTGTAAGCAGTAACCAACAGTTGGGAGGTCGGTGCAGGACGAATTCCCAGTTCGCGCATGGCAATCTGTGCTACACGAAAACCTAAGGCAATTTCTGGACAAGTATGACCGTGAAAATCAATAACCTGCTCCCAAGGCGTTTTTTCAACACACATAGATCGTTCCCCCTTTTACTATGTTAAGTATATTGTATAACTATAGAACTTTAATATAAAGTACTTAGTATATTTTATAAACAAATGCTGTTTAAGCGCAGGAGTTTTAAGTCGAAAGATAGAAAATTATTAGGAATCCTCCAGAAAGGTTGCTTTGTGAATAGCACAAAAAATGCAAGAGAGGGAAATCTCATAGTGAGATTTCCCTCTCTTCGCAAAAGAAGTGATTTCTTGGATTGTGTTCAGGACTTTGGAAATAGTACTCCGATGATTCCGCCTACTCCACCAGAAACAAGCGCCAAGATGCTTTTCTCTCCCATTTTTAACCACGATGGGGTTTCTGACCAGAAAATAGCGGATAGGACTAGCACCAAGAAGATAAATCCTAGGCCAACAGCCAATCCATAGTACAATCCTCTTGTGCCTGCTTGATGAGCTGTGATAAAAGCAGCGATGAAGATACTTGCGCCAAAGATAATGTTGATTGATAGATCAGATTCAGGAAGTGATGTGTAGGAAAGTAGGAGCCCGAAGATAAGTGACAATGACAATGCTAAGACGGTCGCCATGAGTATTCCTTTTAGAATTAAACTAAACTGAAAGGATTTTAACATTAGTTATCCCTCCTTTGATTGATAACACCTATGCCTCAATTAAAAGGAGTATGACAGCTAAACGCTATAAAATACAAAGATTGAGAAATTTTAAGGAGGAATCGAAATGAAAAAGTCAATCCCTGATTTCGAAAAAATGAAACGAGCTGGTGAGAAAATCAGCATGTTAACAGCGTATGATTATCCATCGGCACAGTTAGTCGAAAAGGCTGGCGTTGATATGATTCTTGTTGGCGATTCTTTAGGAATGGTGGTCTTAGGGTATGATTCAACAGTTCCAGTAACGATGGAAGAAATGCTTCATCATACTAAAGCGGTCTCCAGAGGTGCAACGCAAACGTTTGTAGTTGCCGATATGCCGTTTATGAGTTATGCTACCCTGGATCTTGCTATTCAGAATGCTGGGCGACTCATCAAAGAAGGCGGAGCGGATGCCGTAAAACTTGAAGGGGGATATCACCTGGTCCCCATTGTTCAGGCTCTCACGCGTGCAGGAATACCTGTGGTTGGGCACATTGGACTAACACCTCAAACAGCAAGTCAGCTCGGTGGGTTTAAAGTTCAGGGTCGAGACCTAGACAGTGCCAAGCAGTTAGTGGAAGATGGTCAAGCAATAGAACAGGCTGGGGCCTTTTTACTTGTTTTAGAGGCAATACCGCGGCAGGTTGCGAAGCAAATTTCCTTGGAACTGAAAATTCCTACGATTGGGATAGGGGCAGGACCGGATTGTGATGGGCAAGTCCTTGTGTTTCATGATTTATTGGGGCTTTTTGAACGGTTTAAACCTAAATTCGTTAAGCAATATGCTCAACTAGGGCATGACGCTGTTCAGGCTATCCAAGGATTTCATGAGGAGGTCAAATCAAGTATATTTCCTGCAGAGGAGCATACTTTTGGGTTGTCAAACGAAGTTATTGAAAAGCTTTATGGTGATAAATAAGATTAAACACTAAATAGTATGATTAAAGTTTAATAATTGATATCCTTACAGTATAGCTTTTTCTTTTAAATTTGATATAATATAATTGATTTTTAAGAAATTCTATAATTGTTTTTGGAAGGATGGACTTGCATTGAGATTAAAGGAAAAAACCCATCGGAAATTTGTCGAATTTTTTGAAAAGATTTCTTGTATGTATCAAGGTAAGGATTTCGAGTTAGCATATTCAGATATTCAACGAGAAACAGGGGCAGCAAGTGTCACTTTGAAGCGTGCCATTCAAGCTTTAGCAGAAGACGGAGTGATTGAAGTTAATCCGGGTCGCAACTCTAGATATGCACGTTTCCGGTTCCTCTTGATTTCTCAAAACACAGACGAGAAATCTTCAGAAGCTAGTGAAACCCGGAACTTAGAGGATTTCAATAACTCAAATAGGGCTCAGTCTGGAGGAAATTCTGAATCTGTTAATGAAGACGTCAGTGAACTTACCCAGCTTGTTGATCATCTTCGTCGGCGTGTACGTAATCAAGAAATGGCAATTGCCTTACTTCAAGATCGTTTGGCAGAGATTGAAGACAAAATGCGGAAACGATGATTTAATTTCCAAGCATTTGCTAGAGATTTTTTTGTATTGTGGTGTTATAATAAAACTACATCCTGCCTTGTGCGTATGGATTACCATGGTTTTGATCCTATCAAGTGACAAGGGAGCTAAATGCCAATCGATTACAACAGGCCCTGTTATTTTGGGAAGTTGGAAAGTTTGGACTAGGTGCCCACCTGCGAAAGCGGGGTCAGAAACCTGGAGTCTTACGGCAAGTTGGGGAAGGGTAGGGAATTTTCCTTACCCTTTTATTTTACTATCAGAAAGTATAAACTTCGTTATATACTGCAAGTAGGGCTAATCCGTGCGAAGACAGTGTCTTCGCGGGCGCCAGCCAAGTTTTCTTTATATACTAGTAAGTATATCTTTTTGTTTCACACTTTCTCGAACATCTTTGTTCGATCATCTTCGTGATGCTCTAAACTTGAACGTTCTGTTTGAGTTATGAAGTGCTAAAGGGGTGTATTGATGACACGGATCATACTAACTCGTCATGGACAGACCTTATGGAACATTGAAGGGAGAGTTCAAGGAAGTCTGGATTCTCCGCTTACCGAAAAGGGGATACTTCAGGCCCGTTCTTTAGCTTGTAGACTAAAGAACCAGGGTATTGACCATATCTATTCTAGTGATTCGCTGCGAGCAATCAGTACAGCTGAAGAGATTCGTCGAGAACTTGGACTTGAAAACTTATCAACAAATCCTGCGCTCCGTGAGTTTTCATTTGGAGAGTGGGAAGGGTGTATATGGCAAGAGTTACGGGTTGCCTATCCGGATATCTTTAAGATTTGGGACTCAGAACCGCACTTGGTCACTACCCCAGGCGGTGAAAACATGGAAAAAGTCCTCGAAAGAGCTTGGAAATTTTTGCAACAAATTATTAAAGACCATTCTGGGCAGACGGTTTGTCTTGTAACGCATGGGTTAACTTTAAAGTTGTTGGTTACGAAAGCCTTGGGCTTTGAGGTTCATGAGTGGGCAAAAACACCCTGGCAACATAACACAGCATTAAATATTTTCGAAGTCAAAGATGAGCAGTGGACACCAATATTGCTTGGAGATTGTCAGCACTTAGATGAATTAGAGTTGAAATCGCCGTTGATAATTCCTCAAGAAGCTCACAAAGAATAGGTCGAATTAGTTTGTAAATTAAAGGGACAGCTGCTGGTCAGGCATCTGTCCCTTTAATTTCGCATATACGTAGTAGTGATCCTGTTCCAGTCCTTGTTAGTCAATACTTCGTTCCCAGTCTTGATTGAATACCTGACCTAATTTGTCAGATGCGGTAGGAGAGGGAACAGTAATAGAAAACTCATGATTAGTGACAAAAGAATTGAATGTCCAACCTGAGCTGCTTAAAATGAACGACGAATTATCAAAAATTGCCAAGTTCATTCCGAGATCAGGTTGTTTCGGGTAATACCTAATGTGAACGCCATTTTCTTTTAACGTTGCTAATGTATCGGATGTTTTATTAGCGTTTGTTTGATTGACAATAATTCGAACATCACGACCTTTGGCTGCCGCATCAATTAAGGATTGTTTTAGATCAGGCTCTGTAATTTCCGAGATCTCTATCCAAATCGATTTTGTACTGGTTAAAATTTGTTCCGTTAGCTGCTGTTTAACATTGGCATTAAGGGCCAAGACAATGTTATCCTCCGGTAAAAGGGACGTTTTGGCGACAGTTAAGGGAAAGGTAGTTGTGAATTCCCAATCTTTGGAAAATAAAGTCGCCGTTTTCCAAGCGGATCTTCCGGATAACTCTACGGCAAGATCATGAGCTAATAGCCCAGAGGTTGTCCAGGGAGGGCCATAGATGAGGGCCCGGCTTTGATCAATAATCATGTATTTGGTGTGGTCAATTTGTCCTTTTTGGGCGGGATAAAACTGAATCGATACATTTTGGCTCTTTAATAAATCGAGTGTTCCACGATTTACTTTCTGCCATTGGTCTAAGAGAATGCGGACATCTATGCCTGAACGAGATTTAGTGAGGAGAAGCTGAATGAGGCGAGGGTCGTCAAATTCTGCTTGCTCAACGTAGATTGACGTTTGTGCAGACTCAATGAGAGCTATCGTTTGATTATAGATGGCATCTTTATCAATAAAAAGTGCTTCAGCTGGCAGTTTAGAAATGGGTGCAACTTTAGGAGCTAGTTTTGGAATTTTAAACGAGCAACCACTTAATAACAAGATACTAAAAAACAGTAGAAAGAGAATAGAAAAGACGAATCTGCGTTTTGACATGGCACATACTTCTCCCAAGGCTAAAAATATTGTCTATATTATACCATATGTGTCCAAAAGGTTGAAAGTATTGAGAGGCATAACCTTAAGAAGTTTTTCATACCAGTTAGAAAGCATTAAGTTTTGGTTCTCTATAAAAATGGGCAAGGTGAGTTTACAGTTTGAAAGGGCAGAGGCTATGAAGCTTAACAAGACGAGTGTGATTGTATTAATAGCGATTTTGAGTCTCTTGGCAATTCCATGGCTTCTTTATTCGAAAACTAATATTTCGCCGATTCCCGATGATCCAACATCAGGGTTTTCAGCTGCGGCAGCATATGAACATGTGAAATATCTGGTCCAAAAAGTTGGCCCCCGGCCTGCGGGAAGCAAGCCGGAATTGAAAGCTTCTCAGTATATAAGTTATGTGTTAAGTCAAAATGGCTGGAAGGTACGTGAACAACCCTTCAGCAAGGTCGTCGTTCGAGAAGCCTCAGTCCTAGAAAGAGAACAACAGGTCGAATTGATTAATAGCCAGAATATCATTGCCGAATTGCCGGGAACACGCCCCGACACTATTATAGTTGGGGCGCATTACGATTCTGCAAATCTAAATGCTCCTGGGGCTGTGGATAATGCTTCAGGTGTTGGGGTTTTACTAGAACTGGCTAGAGTCCTGAGTAAAGAGCCTCATGAAGAAACTTATCAACTTATTTTTTTTGGAGCAGAAGAATATGGATTATTGGGGTCACAATTTTATGCGTCTCAAGCTGACTTATCAGCTGTTCGATGGATGCTCAATCTTGACATGGTTGGAACCCCGCTGGAAATAGAGGTTGCAGGTAAAAAGTCAGCTCCGCCAGAGTTAATTAAGCAAGTTGCGGCTTTAGCTAGTCAGAGTCATATCCCCTTCCATATTAGCCGCGATTTTATCCTAATGACCCGTGAAAGTTCTCAAGGAGGTGCAAGCGACTTCAGCTCTTTCTTGGATCAGGGAATTCCAGCTCTTGGACTAGGTATTTCTGGTCGACCTGCGGGGTATTTTCATCGACCAGAAGATCTATTAGATCGCGTCTCTTTGGAGGATATGCAGAAAGTCGGAGATTATAGTAATCGATTACTAACGACTGTCAAATTAGAGAAGATTGGGCCGAGTGTATGGGATGAACTATATTTACCTTTTCAAATTGGAAATCATGTGTTTATTCTACCTAGTCATGGAATTCGTATCGTCACCTTTTTAACGTTTATTTTTACAGGTCTGATTTTAATAAAGTATATTAGAAAAAGTTCGGAAAAACATAGAGTAAGTTGGCAAAAAGTATTGGGGATTTTAGGAATCACACTATTGCTCAGTCTGATTGTGACAGGCTTAAGTGGGATCGGGGAGAATCTTTGGCATTTGATTAAACATGTCCAATTATTGTACTACGCCTATCCTGTGTTCTTTGTTATGGCCCGTATTGGGATTGGCTTAGGGACATTTATTCTTCTTGCGGGTTGGTTTTATAAGCTTCCTTTAACCCGGAATCCTCAGATCTATTGGTTTGTCGGAGTAGTATTGCTCTTAGGAGCGAGTTTAGTGTTAGCGCTCATCCGGATTGACCTGGCATTTCCCTTTGTTTTTTGGCTTCTGTGCCTAGATTTACAGTATTTCTTACCAAACATTATCTTGGTCTTAATCGGTCCATATTTCATCTATTGGCTCCACTTTGAGCTTTTGAATTCGCAACAATGGGTGAGCTTCTACACAGCAATTCATAAATATTTTATAATTTTTGTGGTGATTTATAGCTTACTACTTGTTCCCTTCTTTTTATCTGCCTTACATATGGCGATCACAAAGACACAATTATCGAAGAAACTATTGTCTCATTTAAGAAAGCCAGCGTTAGTGGTTACTGGGTTACTGATTTTATCGCTAGGCCTAGTTCCTGTTTATACAAGAGATTACCCACAGGCAGTTATAGTTAGGGAAGAGTGGACGGGGAGCAACGGTGGAGTAGTGCATATTTTCTCTGATGAACCTCTTCCTCACCAAGTAGTGAGTGATCTCGGCGGACAGGAAGGAAAGAGCCAATATGTACCTATCCAAAATCAAAAACCACCAATACGCGTCGATACATCTGTGGAAGAGAAAAACAAAGATTCACAGAGAATCCTCGATATTTCATTTAAACTTAGCTATACGAGTGAACCATATTTGATTAGGCTCAAATTGGAAAGTACGTCCCCGTTTGATGTTCAAACCGACGAATTTTTACCAATATCCAAACTTCCTAAAAAATTGCAACTGAAAGGTGTACAACAACCCTCTGGAAAATATTCAATCACCTTACAGAGGACGCCTCCGCATCGAAATATTATCCAATTGTCGATTAAAACACAGAGTGTAATGACGTGCTCTCTAGAAGCGACGTTCCCTGATCCCTCACCTCGAATACAAATTCAACATGCTCTCTTATCCGTAGATTACCAGATCCAGTATAAAGAAAGTTATGATTTGTAAGGAAAATTAATCCTGCATACGTTGTAGAAATAAGGGGAAATATAAAAAGTATGAGGAGGGTAAAATAAATGTATAAAACTATAGCAGTTGAAGAAGGACTAGCGAATGTTACACAGGCCCTTCATAATGCAGGATTTAAAACTACCCCTTTAGAAGGAGAAAAATTGCAGAATGTCCGGGCTGTTGTCGTCAAAGGGGACGGAACAGATATCTTAGCGCCTGAATGGCCTGTTAAAATGCCAATTATCAATGCAGCAGGTCGGAGTGCAGATGAAATCGTGGACGTTCTTCGAGATCGTCTCTCTTAGACGCTTAAACTTAAAACTGTAAAACATAGCGAAATTGTCCTACTTCCCGTCTTCCGACTCGATGGTCAGTGTTTGAGTTCGGTGCTCGATTCAGGTATTTCTTAATGGTTTTGCTAACCTCGAGGAATTACTTGTTTTCGAATCACGAATTTTGCACTACGAACATTGATTTTAGGGGACGGTTTTTTAGTGCCAATATGGGATATGTTTCCATATAATAAACTAGAAATGATCTCTTTAGGAAGGAGTTGCTCTTATGTTCTTTGGCGTTATCCCCTTTGCTTTGGGTTTTGGGTTAGGGCCTTGGTACTAAAGATTTCGTCTCAATTTATAATAAAACTCGAATTAAGGAAGCAAAAGCTTCCTTTTCCTCGTGTTTCACGGTATATTTTTAGGGACGTTCATCTCATATTAAGGGAAGACCGGAAAGCGAGGAAGATAAATGACCGTTTCAAAAGTGTTTCTTAAACAAAATCGTAAAAAGAGGCTTGAGCAGGGACATCCTTGGGTGTATCCAGGTGAAATCGAAAAGATAGAGGGAGATCCTCAAGGTGGAGATATTGTACATATTGTTAATCATGCTGGGCATTTTTTAGCCCAAGGTTTTTATAACCCACTATCCCAACTCAAAGTACGCGTTGTGACCTATTCTGAAAATGAAGTCGATGAAAACTTATTTTTTGATAAAATTGAACAAGCTTGGAAGCGGCGGCAGTGGTTATTGCCGGAAGTTTCATCCTGCCGGGTTGTTCATGGAGAAGCTGATTTCTTGCCAGGGTTGATTATCGATAAATATGAAGATGTGCTGGTGGTACAAATTCTTTCTCTGGGGATGGAAGTGCGTCGACAATGGATCTTTAAGGCTTTAAAGAAGATTTTTAGGCAGCGGGGAATCTATGAACGGAGCGATGTTCCGGTTAGACGGCTCGAAGGGCTTGAGGAAAGAGTAGGTTTTATTGAGGAGCCCTTTGACACCAAAGTAACGGTTCGTGAAAATGGACTAAGTCTCTTGGTGGATGTTGCTGAGGGGCAGAAAACAGGCTATTTTTTTGATCAACGAGAAAATAGAGCTGCTTTGAAACCTTTGATGTCAGGGTGGGGGCTTCGGCATGGTATTCAAGTGCAGGAAAATGGACATCCCCTAGATACGAAAGGAAAAGAAATTAAAAATCCTTTTTGGAACGGTGCCGAAGTCTTGGATTGTTTTTCGCACACAGGTTCATTTATGTTACATGCTTGTCTTTTTGGAGCCAAAAAGGTGACCTGTTTAGATGTTTCAGAGAAAGCTATAGAAATGGCCAAAGGTAATGCTTTGCTTAATGGGTTTCTTCATCGAACTGAATTTGTGGCAGCCAATGCTTTTGATTTTTTGCGTGAACAGGTAAAACTTAAAAAATCGTGGGACGTCGTCATTTTAGATCCACCTGCGTTTGCCAAAAATCGCCAAGCTTTACAAGGGGCCATACGGGGGTATAAAGAAATTAACCTACAGGGTATGAAATTGGTACGTAACGGGGGAATCTTAGTAACTGCCTCATGTTCCTATCACCTAAGTGCCACACTTTTTCTGAATATGCTCCAAGAGGCTGCCCGTGATGCGCATAGAGTGTTGCGACTTGTAGAATTCAGGCGTGCTGGTATCGATCACCCCGTGCTTCTTGGAAGTGAAGAAACTGACTATCTAAAATTCGCGATTTATGAAGTATTTGATCGGTAATTATAACAAATGACTTTGTTATGGATCCTTCTTGACATATATATAGAAATATATCTCTATGCAAGGGTCAGTATTTGACATATAATAGCAAATATGGAGGAGGGCAAGGGGTGGAAGAAATAAAAACGTTTGAAAATATTTGCAATTTGTTACGCAACCATTCCTATAAGGTGACCCCTCAGCGTCAGACGATATTACAAACGTTTCTAGAACATGTTGATCGACATCTGAGTGCTGAAGAGGTTTATATGCTAGTTAAGCACCAAAACCCTGAAATTGGCTTAGCTACAGTTTACCGTTCCCTTGATATATTGGCGGAAATTGGAGTTTTGCTGAAAAATGATTTTGGTGATGGGCGAAGCCGGTATGAATTTAGCAGAAAAGACGAACATCACCACCACCATCATCTCATCTGTTTACGTTGCGGGGATGTCTCGGAATTTGATGATGATTGGTTGGAATCTCTTGAAACCGTAATTACTAAACGAAACCATTTTAAAATCGTGGATCATGATTTAAAATTTTATGGTTATTGCCATAAATGTGAAGAGGCGCTGTAAAAAACAGCGTCTCTTCACATTTGTAGTAATATTCTCTTGTAAATGAGTTTGAGAATATAATTATTTCATGACAATAGAAGAAATTGTAACAATCAGAGCTGGTTTTACTAGAAATGTGACGGCGGTAATGGGTATTATAACGTCTTTTTACGAATTACCGCACATTTGATAGGCATTTGACGTGCGATTCTTGGAATAAAGAGCAGGGGATAGGGCATCAAAAGGAGAAGACGTATATGGTAAAATAAGTAAAAAAGGGGTGAAGGCTATGGATCTCCCTTTGGCCTCGAATGTCAAACAAAAGCGGCAATCTTTGCAAAGTTCTTACTTATGGAATTCCCTTCGAGCCAAATGGCATCATCGGTTAGGTAAAACGGATGAGGCTATTCAGAATTGGGTCGATTTATTAAATCAAGATTGCCCTAAGCCACGTCTAAAAGAGGTTCGATATTTGATCGAAACTCAGGCCTTTCAAGAAGCAAGAGATTATTTGGAAGGTCTGCCAAGCAAGCAAAGTGACGACTATTCAGCGGAAATAAGCTATTTACTCGCCCGGTGTTATCTAGGACAAGCTCTTATTCCACAGGCCAAAGAAATGATCGAACAAGCAATTCATTTAAAGCCACAGAAGGCGATTTATTGGGACTTACTCGCTGATTGTCATTTGGAATTTGGAGATTGGCGTGAGGCGATTAAGGCGCTGGATAATTCATTGCGGGCGGCACCTCAAAATGCAGAAACAAATTATCGACTGGGGATTATACACGCATATCATGAAGAAAATCTGGAAGCATTAAGGTGTTTTCAGGGATGTTGTCAGCTTCGACCACGTGAATCATTATATTGGGAAATGAAGGCTGAGATGCATTTGCTTTTGGAGCAGGTGGCAGACGCTTGTATAAGCTTTGATAGAGCGCTTCGTTATGGAGGAACTCCAGATTTAGCTTCCAGGTTAGCGTATTGTTATGTCCAAAATAATGAGATCAAGAAAGGAATTCAATATTACAAATTCGCTCTCAAATATGAACCTGATCATTATGATTCAATAAACAATCTAGCAGCAGTTTATCAAAATGAGGGACGTTCTCAAGATGCTTTAAATTTGTTAGAACGTGCAAAAAACATCTATCCTAAGGATCCGATTTTACTCAATAATATTGCCTTTACTTTGGTACATCTGGGGCGCACAAGGAAAGCTGAGGAGTATTATCGCGAGGCATTAGAATTAGTACCCAACCATCCCCTAATTCTTTATAATTTAAGTGTTTGCTTTACTCGCAAAGGAAATTGGCAGGAGGGCATTAATTCACTGAATCAACTCATTGAACTAGACCCAAATCATTCAGCGGGATGGGCTCTATTAGGCAATATTTATGACCAAATGGATCAATTTGATACGGCTATCGACTGTTTTAATAAGGCCTTGAAATTAGCATAATTTGGAGAGAGGCATTAAAAACATCGTGGTTGCATAGGAATCAGACTTTCACCTAAGCGGCGAAAGTCGATTTTTTTTATGCTGAAGTTGCTTTGAATTTTAGATTTATTGATATTTCATTTTCTTTTGTAAATAATAATGGTAAAATGAACTGTAATATGTCAAATAAGGAGCTTTAAGATGTTTCAGGTATGTGTACAAGCGCATTTCGATGCTGCTCATTTTATCCGCAACTATAATGGTAAGTGTGCTAATTTGCATGGACACCGTTGGACCGTTGTAGTATGTGTCGAAGGCAAGCAATTAGATCATTTAGGGTTATTGATAGATTTTAGTGAAATTAAACAAACCATACAAAAAACTTTAACGTCTCTAGATCATAATGTGATCAATGATCTACCTTACTTTGGTCCCAAAGGGGTCAATCCTACAGCCGAGCACCTCGCGCAATTCGTGTTTATGGAACTTAAGAAAGATTTGCTACTTAATGAAAAGCGCTTAGCATGGGTTAAAGTCTACGAATCTCCTGATGCATGGGCCATTTTTAAGGAGGACTGATTGAATGGCTGGAATTGCTTTACTTTCGGGTGGTTTAGACTCAACGCTTGCCGTGGCGCTCTATTTAGAAAAGGCTGGAATAAATTTAGCCCTCACCTTTGATTATGGACAAAGGGCAAACGAAAAAGAAGTTTCTGCAGCGCGAAGAATTGCCGATTATTATAATATACCTCACAAGGTGATTGCCTTGCCCTTTTTACAGGAACAGACTCATTCTGCTCTAGTTAATCGCTCTGAAGATTTGCCTCTATTGAAATCCGACGAACTTGATGATTTAAGCCGAGCTCAGCTAAGTGCCCATCAAGTGTGGGTTCCAAATCGTAATGGCCTATTTATGAATATTGCTGCTGTCTATGCGGAGAACCTGGGTGAACCCGCAGAGTTGATCACGGGTTTTAACCAAGAAGAAGCAGCGACCTTTCCAGATAACTCCTTAGAATTCATTGGTGCTATGAACCGATGTTTAAGCTATTCGACCCAAGAAAAAGTGACCGTCGTGAGTCCCACCTCAACTCTGACCAAAACGGAAATTGTTCGAGAAGGGTTGCGACTGAAGGTTCCTTTTGAGGATATATGGAGCTGTTATGAGAGTAAAGAAACAATATGCGGGCAATGTGAAAGCTGTCAACGCTTAAAACGTGCCCTGCATAGAAATGAAGCCCAGGGACTTGTCGATCAACTGTTTGGTGCCGAATGAGGATACTTTGTAAAAAGCGCTTCAAAAAGGTTTCAAACCGCCCGAGAAAGAGGGAATGGTTATGAAATACATTGTTCAAAAAAAACCCTTAAATTATGATGGCAGTCAACTACAATCCCTATTTGCCTATAAAAATTTTGGTCTTAAGGGTGACAGTATTATTGTATTCCGCGGCTCGTGTCGTGTGGAATTAAACGAGATGGTGGATATGGAGGATGTCTTAGCACAGGATTGGATTTACAGTAAGGACATGCTACATTTCATTGTTGAACATTTTGAAATGGATTTAGAAAAGACCATTATTCGCCAACGGCTACTTATCGCTACAATTAAGGAAAAGCTTGAAGAGCTTGGTGTTACTACCTTGAGGAGGAGTGGAGATGATCTCTATGAAGCTGACAGAAAACTTTCTGTGAGTATCAGCACCCTTTCGCCGGTATCCACCCTGATTCATTGTGGCTTGAATGTGTCGAATGAGGGTACGCCTGTTCCGACCATTGGCTTAGAAAATGTCCATGTTCATGATGTTTTATCGTTAGGGGAGAGTGTTGCCAGACATTATTGTGATGAGGTTCTATCCATGCGCCTCGCGCGTTGTAAAGTTCGAGGGGTGCAGTAATGTTCAGTTTACCAGTTACAGAAATTTTCTCGTCGATCCAAGGAGAGGGACCTTATGTTGGGGTCCGGCAAATTTTTTTGCGTCTGCCAAACTGCAACCTAACCTGCCCGTATTGTGATACTGAGACCAATATACCGCAACAGTTTCGAATGGAGACGGTGCCGGGCTCACTGCATTTTAACAAGCTGAATAATCCTATCTCCCTTGAAAAGTTGCTAGAATTATTATTACAGACCTTTGATTTTTCACTGCATCACTCACTAAGTGTCACAGGAGGAGAGCCTCTCCTTTGGGCAAATGAACTTCAGGTATTATTGCCTCTTTTAAGAGAGAAACGGTTAAAGATTTACCTCGAGACCAATGGAACTTTACCAGATCAACTTCTTCAAGTTTTACCTTGGGTGGATGTGATTAGCATGGATATAAAGTTGCCTTTCGGTGGTCAAGCTTTCTGGGATGTTCACGAACCTTTTCTGCGATATGGCCTTCAAAAAGAGGTTTTTGTCAAAATTGTGGTTAATACGGAAACTACCCTGCGAGACCTTAAAGATGCTCGCGATTTGATTGCGAGAGTTGATTCATCGATTGTGACGATTCTTCAACCTGTTACAAAAACTCAAGGCATTATTACTCCTAAACCTTATCAGCTTTTAGAGTGGCAAAACCTTTTTCTTGAGAAACTCATCAACGTTCGAGTCATTCCTCAAACACATGTTTTTATGGGACAACTTTAGATATACGTTAACAGAGGGACTATAGAGTAAAGGAGAGAGAAAGTATATGGGGATGGATTTAGAAAAAATTGAACAGGCTGTTTACATGATTTTGGAGGCTATAGGTGAAGACCCTGACCGAGAAGGATTAATAGATACACCTAAACGTGTAGCTAGGATGTATGCGGAAGTATTTTCCGGGTTACACCAAGACCCAAGTCAGCATTTTAATGTGCAATTTACGGAAGAAGAACATGAAGAGATGGTCATTGTCAAAGATATTCCCGTTTATTCTATGTGTGAGCATCATCTCGTCCCTTTCTATGGAAAAGCACATGTTGCCTATATCCCGCGGAAAGGTAAAATAACTGGGTTGTCAAAATTTGCTCGTGTCGTAGAGGGCTTTGCGCATAGACCACAGCTTCAAGAACGATTGACATCACAAATTGCCAATGCTGTAATGGATGAACTTGACCCACTTGGAGTTGTCGTTGTCATTGAAGCAGAACATATGTGTATGACTATGCGAGGCGTCAAGAAAGCGGGATCCCAAACCTTGACCTCGGCAGTGCGAGGGGTATTTAAAACCAATGACAGTACAAGATCTGAAGCTTTCTCAATGATTCGAGGACACAAACGTTAAGAAAGAGGTAGTTATGGATAATCAATCGTCCGATCGACAAGGCAGAATAGAACTTATTGCGACACAACGGATCGGCGTGAATAGCGAACTGTATAAGGTTGTTGATTTTTTAAACAAAAATTTGAAAGATCATCGCCTTATGTTTGGTCTGACGAAAAAAGAAGATAAAATGGTTATCTCTGTCTATGAAGTAGAGTGATCGGGGGAATGGCATGCATATCTTACTGACAAATGATGATGGCTATAATGCACTTGGGATTCAGACATTATATCGAACTCTTCGATCGCAGACAAACCATGATATTAGCATTGTTGCCCCAGGAGGTCAGCGTTCCGCCACAGGCCATTCTATCACTCTGTTTCAGCCTTTGTTTCTAACAGAACATAATCTCGATGGACATCTGAAGGGGTATTCTGTTAGTGGGACTCCGTCTGATTGTGTAAAACTGGCGATCCAAGGGGAGCTTATATCTAAGCCGGATCTCCTTATTTCCGGTATCAACCATGGTTCGAACTTAGGTACGGATATTTTTTATTCGGGGACTGTTTCAGCTGCGATGGAAGGGGTATTACTCGGAGTTCCTTCACTGGCAATATCACTGGCCAGCCTTGAATGCACAGATTTTGAACCTGCCGCTGCCTATCTTGCAGAGCAATTAGATTTCATTGTTCAGCATCATCGAGCAGGATTAGTGAATATTAATATCCCTGGAAAACCTCAAACTGAGTGGCGTGGTTTGAAAGTGACTAAGTTAAGTAAAGCTGTCTATGAAAACGTATTTGAACGTCGCGTTGACCCGCGTGGCAGAACTTATTATTGGCAGTCTGGAAACTTAGCCCAAGATCTAGAAATGGAGACTGATTTAAGAGCTATCCAAGAAGATTATATTTCCATCACTCCCATGCATAGTGATTTGACGGACTTTGAATGCCTTCAGACATGGCAAGCCAACTTTGACAGGAAATAAACAAAACCTGACCGCTGGCGGAAGTCCTTGGTTGCACTTATGCCCTGGTCATGGATGGCCAAGTGTCCCTGTAGCCAAGGATGTGCGAGAAGGGACTCACCCGAAACTAGTACTTTCTGACTTGGTATAATGAATAAAGGAGTACAGATAAGTCTGTACTCCTTTATTAGATTTAAAGGGAAGTGTTGTTGAGTGATTCCTTTGCTCTGCGAATCATCGTTTTGACCATACTCCCGCCAATTCGTCCACCGACATGGCCACATTCGCGGGATGTCATATTCTCCCACCCTTGAGATTTAATTTTTGAACTTAAGCCTAACTCATCAGCGACTTCCCATTTAAACTGCTCCAATACAGATTGAGGCAAAATGCCGCTGTTTCGATTATTACGTCGACTCATAAATGCATCTCCTCTCACTCTATTTCGAGACAATTGTAGTATTCACAAATAATCGGCGGTATATAGCATTCAGATTCTGGATATATTATTTCTTTTTGCTAATGGAGGAAGTTCTAAGATGATATTTGGAACATTTATAGTTTATTTCTTGCTTTTTATAGTTATTTTTTCTTATCCTGGATTAAAAAACAAAAAGAAATCAAGTTCACTACTAAAGTTCTTCTCAATCCCTGCTTTTTTAGGCCTGCTTATGGTCTTTCTGACCGTTATCAAGGTGTACTTTATCTACAAGTTCTTGGTGCTATTATTTGTTCTAGTCACGTTGTTATTATCCTATTGGCAATGGGGAGAGCAACTTCGGCGTTGGTGGAAATGATTTTTTTGTTAGAGTGGAAGAAATTTTCCGATCCAAGGAAGCCTTCTTAAATCATTATACGTAACAGCGCCATTGAAACATAAGATGGCACTGTAAATTATTAAACCTAGAGAAAATTCACCCAGATATCCTACGACATGCCTACCTAAGATCGGATCCAAAAAATGAAAAACCAGCAGCATGCCGATGCCCCCACTGAGTGGTTGGAGGACGAACCGTTGCAGGTCTACAGGCATCCCTGTATTTCGTATAATAGCCAAAAGATTGAGGAATGCCATAATTACAAAACCAAGGGTATAAGCCCAAGCTGTTCCTCGCAGACCCCATTGAGGAAGGCCGGTTAGATACACTAAGATTGGAATACGCAAAATAGCCGCAATGATGGAATGAAGGACTGGAAGATGAACTTTGCCAAGTCCTTGGAGAATTCCTGTTGTGGTTTGTTGTATGTACGAAAAAATTCCACCCAAGGCCAAGACGCGTAAAACGGGAGCGATCTCGGTGCTCTTAAAAAAGGCGGTGAGTGGCAAGGAGAAATAAAATAGGATAATCAGACAGGGAATTCCGATTAAGATGGTTAAGCGAATGGCTTCAGCGCTACGGGCTCGGACGATATGAAATTGGCGTTGAGTAGCTGCTTCGGAAATGGCGGGGACCAGTGAAGTTGCCAGGGCAAAAGTAAAGACACTCGGAAAGGTGAGTAAAGTAAAAGCTGCGCCTCCAAGTTGGCCGAATAGGGTTACTGCTTCTCGAGCCGCGTAGCCTGCTACTTGGAGACGCAAAGGAATGAGCATGGCATCCAAGGCAGATAGCCCGGTTGAGAGCAGCCTTCCGACCGTAACTGGTGAAGCTAGCTGCCATAATTTATGCAAGATATGTCGTGAGGAATAACTAGCTTTTTGACTCTCTGCTTGAAATTTAAGATTTGCCCTTTGGTATTGAAAGACAATTGCTAACAAACCAACCACTTCTCCAACCAGCATGCCTAAAGCTAATCCTGCTGCAGCCCATTCAACACCAGAATCGAGGAGACGCAGTGCTGCTGTATAACCGAAAGCGACTCGAATAGTTTGTTCGCAAATCTGGCTAATGGCTGTTGGAACCATATTTTGTAATCCCTGGAAGTAGCCGCGGAAGACTGACGATATAGAGACGATAAATATTGCCGGTGTGCAAATTTGAAAAACTGTAAGTACTCGGGGATCAGGGAAAACTCGCTGAACTAAGTAGGGGGAAACGAAATAAAGAATGATTGCTACAGCGGCACCTGAAGCACCAAGGATTTTCAAGGCAAGTCGGAAAATGGCCTTTGCTTGTAAATAGTGCCCAAAGGATACTTCTTCAGAGACCATTTTAGCAATCGCCAGCGGGATCCCAGCAGTAGTGAAGACAAGGGCCAACATGTAGATCGGGAAAACCATAGTAAATAGACCGTAGGCTTCACCGCCGATATGGGCCATAATTAAATATTGATAGGCAAAACCCAGCATTCGATTCAGCAAATTGGCTCCCAATAATATGGTCGCTCCATAGACAAAGGTCCTTTTCGG
>NZ_MASS01000030.1 GCF_001707885.1 Desulfosporosinus cupriresistens
TGAAATAGCTGCTTTTCTCGATTTTCATCTCAAGCATTTACAAAATGCTCCAATACAAATTCCTTAAAATGTTTCGCCGCTGGGGATATATATCGGCCCTCCACCCAAGCCATTCCAATAATCCGTTGACATTTAGGTTCTGAAACATGGACTTGAGATATTCCCATCATCTCAAAGGTTCTGATTTTCGGAATGAGGGCTATTCCAAGCTTGGCAGCAACCAGTCCCGCCACGGTTCCGACCTCTTCTCCCTCAAAGGTTACCTTTGGCGAAAACCCTGCCTCCTTAAAAATACGATAAATAGTCTCTCCTAAAGACAGTTCAGTTTTAAAAGTAATAAACGGTTCTTCTGATAGTTCTTTGAGATTAACAGTGCTTCGTTTGGCGTGTGGATGTTCCTTCGGTACAATAAGTATAATTTCTTCGGTCAACAATTGGATCCAATGGATATTTTCCCGAGAAAAAGGCTGAGAGCAAAAACAAAAATCGATTTCGCCTGCCTCAAGTTGATCCAAGATCTGATTCGTCACGTTTTGGGAGAGCATGAATCGTATGTCCGGGAAGCTTTTACGAAATAAACCAAGTAAATCCGGAACAAGATTAGAGCCTTGGGAATGGATAAACCCCAAAGAAACACTTCCTTTTAGAGGATCTACCAAATCTTGAATTTCTTGTTGCCCGATCGTAATTTCCTGTATTGCGCGATTGACACGATTAAGAAAAATTCCGCCGTAAGTATTGAGTGAAACCGTGCGTCCTTGCCTTTCAAATAAAGGAACCCCTAATTCCTCTTCTAGCCTGGCAATCGAGCGACTTAGAGCCGGTTGGGAAATTGAAAGTACTTCTGCCGCATTAGTAAAGTGTTGCAATTGGGCTACGGTCTGAAAATATTGTAGTTGAGTCCATTCCATGAAAATACCTCTCTAGTGCCTATTAATCAGTACATCCATATATTTGTATAACCTGGATGCATTAAATCAATGCAAATTATAAATTAGACGTTATAAGCTGTCAAGGTGTACTATATAAGAAAATCTATTTTGGATGTGAAAGAGAATGCCTTATATTAAGAAAGGCACTAAAGCTTTTCGTAAAACGACCTTAGCTATGTTTTTTGGTGGCTTCAACACGTTTGCTATTATGTACAGTACACAACCTCTGTTGCCAGAGTTTTCGCACGAGTTTCATATCTCCCCGGCTGTTGCGAGCTTATCCCTTTCCTTAACGACGATAGCACTTGCGATCAGTATGCTTTTCGTAGGTTCCTTGTCTGAAGTAAAGGGACGTAAGCCTCTGATGAACTTTTCTCTAATCTCAGCCTCTATACTAGCCATTCTCACCTCCTTTGTCCCTAATTATCATGTTCTTCTCCTATTCCGCATCCTTCAGGGAATCGTTTTAGCGGGTTTACCTGCAGTGGCCATGGCTTATCTCAGTGAAGAAATTGAACCAGCGGACTTAGGAGTCGCGATGGGTCTCTACGTCAGTGGGATCTCAGTTGGGGGTATGAGTGGTCGTATTATTATTGGGATGCTTACTGATTTCTTTAATTGGCGAGTAGCTCTCGGCACAGTTGGGGTTTTAAGTATTTTGGCGAGCTTGCTCTTTTGGTACCTATTACCTCCATCAGAACATTTTCAACCCCGTCCGCTTGATATTGGAAACTTAACGAAATCAATGGTTAACCAACTGAAAGACCCTAGTTTGCTTTGCTTATATGGTATTGCTTTCTTTGTTTTGGGAAGTTTTGTTACCCTTTATAACTATATCGGCTATCAATTAATAGCTCCTCCTTATTCGCTTAGTCAAACGTTAGTTGGTTTTATTTTCGTAATATATATTGTAGGCACGTTTAGTTCCACTTGGATGGGCCGCAGAGCTGATATGCACGGTCGAAACAAGATGCTCAAAATTGGCTTACTAATCATGGCCTTTGGTGCCTGTCTTACTTTAATCACTCCTCTAGTAATTAAAATCCTGGGTATTGCCCTTTTTACCTTTGGCTTTTTTGGCAGTCATTCCATAGCGAGCAGTTGGGTTGGACGCCAGGCTATTCACGATAAGGCGCAGGCGTCATCTCTCTATCTTTTTTTCTACTATGCAGGTTCGAGCTCGGGAGGAACAATTGGCGGAACCTTCTGGCAAACCCTTGGTTGGGGTGGAGTCATCAGCATGATCTTAAGCTTCCTGCTCTGCGCTCTGCTCTTATCCATCCGTCTGAACTACATATCTCCCTTTAACCAGCATACTAAGACGACCCTTACCCTGCAGAAAGCAAACTGTTAAGGTCTGATTGCTATAAGGTCATAGGCAAAACTTGCCCATGACCTTATAGATAGGTCTCCTATTGTAAAGTTCTTTAATAAAGAAATCCCCACCTAGTCAAACAGGTGGGGATTTTGGGTTACATATTTCGTGTATTAACAACTCAAGGGGCTTTTCACGTTACTGAAGTTACTGAAGTTATCGAAGTTACTGAAGCAAAGATCTTAATACTTGATGAATTTCGTTCCCGAGGTACCGCAAATAAAACATTTTTCGGGCACTACTTTCTCGATGTTCCCACAAACAGGACAAAGATAGTAGAACACTTCTTCCTCTTGTTCAAGATTTTCAAGTGCTTCTTTATAAAGTCTAGCATGTACCTCCTCAGCCTTTAAGGCATATGTAAAGGTTCTCACTGCAGCTTTATTTTCCTCTTCCTGAGCGACTTTTAAAAATTCGGGATACATGCTTTGATATTCATGATTTTCTCCATTTACTGCATCATTTAAGTTTTCAACCGTCGACATAATCTTACCCGCAACCTCGAAATGCTTAAGGGCATGAATAGTTTCAGCATCTGAAGCGGCTTTGAAAAGCTTCGCAGCATTCTTTTTACCATCTGCCTCAGCTTTTTTTGAGTAAGCGATATATTTTCGATTAGCCTGTGATTCTCCAGCAAAAGCTTCCATTAGATTCTGTAATGTTTTTTGGTTATCCATAAAGTTCCCTCCCTTAATAATTTCTTGATCTAATCATTGTGCAGGTCTAGTCCTAAGCTGGTCGCAATTAGACTGGTTTTTCATTACGCATAATGATTAATTGTCGTTGACAAATATAATATACCATAAAGAAACGTGATAGACTAATCATTATTCAACTGTTGGTCGAATATACGGTCAATATCATCACTTCCTGTCAGAAACCGTCTTATACGGCCAGCGCCCCTTCTATGATGCTCCTACTTAACAACAGCCGCCTCCGCTGCCGCCTGAACAATCGCAGCTTGGTTCTGTTCCTGTCAGCCAGCCCATAATGATCGCGAAGGCACAACCCACCCCCGGCTTAACTTCTAGAGCATTAAATGGACAGTTTTTGACGCAGGCACCGCATTCCATGCAACGATCTTTATCAACAATGACCGATTTCCTATCTTCTATTAGAAATACATTATGCGGACAAACCTCAAGGCACCTGCCACAACCCGTACATTGATCCGACTTCAGTTTCAATGTAGCAACATTTTTCAAATATCGATTCGTCATATTTAACAACTCCTTAGAGTTTAATAAAGCTATTAACCAATAGCAGAATGATCCCCAAGATGAGCGAGATAATTATCGCTGGAACTGCTTTTCTCATCTCTTTCAAGACACCTGAAAATGAAGTAAACGTTGAAGCGCCTGTAAAGTTCATCGCTAAAAAGGCCGCTACAGAAGGAAGAATAAGCATATATCCTAAAGCTTTCAAAATACTATATTGAGGAACCGCCGTCCATTCATTCCAACCATTAAGCACGTTAACAATGATCGCCCAAATAAATCCCAACATCCATCCTTTCCAAGCGAAAGCTCTGCCCGGAATCAACGGCAGCAAGACCGGGGTTAAAACACAGCCTACTAGAACTGAGCCCATATAGCCGTAAAAATCAACGAGACCGAAAGGTCCTAAACCGAGAAGATTTAGCAAAAAGAGTACACCGAAAATCATTAAAGAGACTTTGAAAGTACCGACAAGTTCTACTGGAGTCAAAACAAGGCGATCATAGGTCGTGAACTTGACCGTCCGCATTTCTGGCGTGGCTTTCATTCCTGACTCGATAAATTTTTTTAGATCCTTGGCCCGCACTGGCCCATAAACGACTTTAAAACCAGAAAACTTGGCAACCACGTGTGCACTTATACCCGGTGCACCCAATTGTGGAACTATAACCTTGCTGTGAGAGACAACCTTCTCCAGCTGTACTATTGCAATACGGTTTAGAAGCTCTTGGGTCCCAAAGGTTCCCTTTCCGGCAGCACACCATACATTGATGCCTTTGGTATCGAGCACTAGAATCCAAGCATCTACCCCACTCAATTCTTTTCTTAAGCTATCGAAGCTCATTTTATAATTAGCTGAAACCAAGACAGGCGAATTGCTATTGGGTTTTCCCACACTATAAAGACCAGGTTCCACGGTATAGTTCATTCTGTTGATTCCCCAGCGGGCTTTCCAAGTACCTACAACGTCATTAAACGTCAATTCAGATGAAGTTGGTGTAATTTTCAGTTCTCTCGTGGAAATTTCCATTTACTTGACACCTCTTCTAACAATTTAGCCACCGAACTGGTTAGTCATTATCTTTTCCTTAAGTTCTAGAATTTTTCTTTCAATTGTTCTTGCCGTTTTTTGAAACTCATCATCACTTTTTCCAGTTGGATCTTCAAGGCCCCAATCCTCTCTATGCTGACACGGCAAATATGGACAATTTACATTACATCCCATAGTTATAACTATATCTGGCTGAGGTATGTCGGAAATAAGCTTTGAAAACTGTGTTTTTTCCATATCAATATCATAAAGCTGTTTCATGATTCGAACAGCATCCTTATTGATATTAGGTTTTGTTTCCGTACCTGCTGACGATGACTCAAAGACATTTCCTGCCATTTTTTCCCCTAAAGCTTCTGCCATCTGTGAGCGGCATGAATTGTGTACACAGACGAAGGCGACCTTTAATTTGTTCACGACCATTCACCTCTCCTAACAATTACATTGACTATCAGAGTTACTAATACATTTGTCTTTATTGGATTTAATCTCAGTTAAAAACTCAGACATAGTTTCTATGACTGCGCCATTAATACTATAATACATCCATGCCCCTTCACGCCTTCCATTAACAAGCCCGCTCTCACACAGTATCCTCATATGATAGGACAGGGTTGGTTGCGTAATTTTAAAGTTATCTAAAAGTTGACAGCCACACATTTCACCACAAGAAAGCAAGTCGACGATGTTCAGGCGTGTCGGATCAGCAATTGCCTTAAATAATAAAACATATTCTGCGTAACTATACTTCATAAAATCACCGTCCTATTTTTAAGTGAATAATATCGAAAAATATCTATATCCTTATTATACCTTCTTTATAGATAACTGTCTATATGAGAATGCCATCACGTTAGCGCAAATCCCATTTTCCTTCAATATTTGTCTGTTGAAACTTAGCAGAATTGATACCGATTACTTGTCCACGATAGTTGATTAAAGTCATCTTTCCACCCCCTTCCTTTGCACTTCTTGTTGACATGTATCTCCACACTCTTCATTAAATTCCTTCTAAGATCGTGGTAAATCATTTTCTCCTGCCTCTTGACAGAAACATAGTATATAATAGTGAAAAAGCATTAAATTAATCCTATCAGGCTAATAGTTAAAAACAATGAGTACGCCAGCTCAAGAAGAAATCAATGGAAATAACCTCCAAAGGCCTGAACGATTTTGCAATGAAAGAAGATGTTCTAAATGGAATTACTCGAGGCTATGGAAACAAGACGAAGCATTCGAAAATTTAAATCTGAGCACATCCCAGAAGCATTCATTACCCAACTTATTGAAGCCGCCCGACTGGCTCCATCTGGTAGTAATCTACAACCTACGCGCTTTGTTGTGATTAAGAGTGATGCCGTTCGTGCCCAATTGAGCCAAGCTACTCCTTTACCGTTTGTCAGTCAGGCACCGGTTGTCATTGCCTGCTGCGTGGACACTGAATCGCTTGGAAGCTTAAGCACCCGAGCACGAGAACTCAAAGAAGCTGGGGCCTTCGCAGATACCCCCCTCGATAAGATGGACCCAGATGGTTACGCTAAGCGCAGACCGATGGATCAAGCTACTGCTGAAGCCTATCTTCGCTTAAACGCAGCGATTGCTATTGATCACCTTACATTGCGAGCTGTTGACCTGGGCCTCGGTACGTGTTGGATTATGATGTTCGACCAGGAGAAAGTAAAACAGATCCTTGATTTAGCTGAGAATTATAATGTTGTGGCCTTAATCCCCATCGGTTATCCTGACCAAAACCCCAAAGCTCGCCCTAGAATTGAGTTTAGTCAGATCTTACTTAAAGAGGTTTAAGCTAGTCGAAGTGGACAACTCGGGGAAAGAAGAAAGAGCAAGGAGCTACGCTAACGCTGGCTTCTTGCTCTTTCTTCTTTCCTAAGTGTCCTAGAGACATTTGAAAACAAAGGCCTTTATGTTAATTATTTAACTTTTTTCTTTTAAGCCCCATGCTAAGATTAGGTAAGACGAGTTAATCATTACGTCCAATTATTTGAGGCATTACTTAGCTCAGGGAGGAGAGGAGAGGAGAAGAGAATAGAAGTACTTACAGCGCTTTTGTAAAAAGAACATACTCTACGAAATAATTTTAAGGAGTGATTTGACATGGTTATAACTCAAGAAATTAAGGATACGATAGCAAAGGCTCCATTCGTTCCCATCACCACGGTTTCCGCCCAAGGCGAACCACATATGATCGTGGTGGGAAAAGTAGCGGAAATCAGAGATGAGGACATCCTGGGATTTGGTATTTATAAGATGGAGGTTACCCAGCAAAACATCAAAGCTAACGGAATGATGCAGGTTGTCATTGCAACGATGGACGGTGGGCCCAAAGGTTTTAGGCTTTCAGGCAAAGCCTGCATAGAAGAGAAACTGGTTTTGTTTAAGGCCGAAAAAGTTGAGATGCTCCTGTAGAAAATTAGCAAAACAATAATAATCCCGCCAATACAGGCGGGATTATTATGTTTTAGTTTTTATAGTAGTGTTGGACATTGTTTGATAGAATTTATTTATACAACCATTGATCCCTTGTCTCTAAAGTAAAAAGAATGTAAAAATAATGGAGAAGGAGGAGAAATTATGAAACATTGCATCATCTGTCTCCAGGAATTAGATCTTTTTAAAGGGCTGGCCCAAAATCAAATCATGGACTTGTGTCATTGTACACAAAAAAAGAAGTTTTCTAAGGGAAACTACCTGTTCCGTCAAGGAGAGAAAACAAGCACCATCTGCCTCATAAAATCGGGAAAACTGAAACTTACCCAAACAACCGTGGATGGCCATGAAACAATTCTTGATATCTGTGGTCCCGGTGAAGTCCTAGGTGAGTTGTCCCTATATCAGGATCAACCCGAGCATTCAAGTGCTATCGCCATGGAAGAGGTTTGTGTCTGCAGTTTCAGTAAACTACAATTTGAGGCTTTGATCAAACAAGACCCTACGTTTGCCATGAGGATTATTGGCTACCTGGGGCAAAAGCGTTATGAAACTATGTTGAAGTCAGGAAAAGAAACTGGACTGACGGTTAAAGAGCGATTATTACGACTTTTTTACCGGTTCGCCGAACAGTATGGACGAAAAACGTCAACTTCAACCCTGATCGATTTAAAAATTACCCAGCAAGAATTAGCTGATTTAATTGGTTGTTCACGTGTAATGGCCATCCAGGCACTTAAAGAGTTAAAAGCAGCAAACATAATTGATCGGGAAGAGAGATACTATGTCTTAAAAAATGACCCTTGCATCAGTACCCATACGTTTAATTAATAACTACTTCCTAACATTTTGAGTGTCCTACATACTAAACCGATGTGCCTTTAGACCCTAAATCGATAGCCCGCCCCCCAAACTGTTTCTACATATTGAGGGTTAGATGGATCACTTTCAATTTTCTCACGCACTCTAGCGATGTGCACTGTAACTGTTGCGGAGTCTCCTAAGGCGTCTAACCCCCAGATACGTTCGAATAGTTCTTCTCGCCCGAACACTCTGTTAGGATTTTGCGCTAAGTACAAGAGTAAGCTAAATTCTTTCTGAGCCAAGCTTACTTCTTGGCCGAGAACAAAGACTCTATGGGAGTCTTTTTCAATTTTAAGCCCCCGAATCGTCAAAGCATTCCCCTTCTTAACACCTTGGCTAAAGCGATACTTTAGCCTGTCATAATTCTCTAAGTGGGCTTTGACTCGCGCGACCAGTTCGCCTGGACTAAAAGGTTTCGTGATATAATCGTCGGCACCCAGGCTTAACCCTTTAATTTTATCGATTTCTTCCTTTTTGGCCGATACTAAGAGAACCGGAATATCTTTATCCTCCTTCATACTCCGCAAAATTTCTAACCCATCGATCCCAGGGAGCATGATATCTAAAATCAGTAGATCAACTTCATTTTCTTGAAGCTCTCTTGAGCCTTCCAATCCATTGGTGCATACTCTGACGTCGAAGTCAGCAACTTCGAGATAGTCTTTTTGTAATTCAGCAATACTGGAATCATCTTCAATAATTAGGATCTTTTTCTTCATTACTATCCTCCAGTATCAAGATTTACTTAACGAAATCATGATACTGACCCCCTCCTCCCCGTGACTGACCGCCCATACTCTTCCATTGTGTCCTTCGATGATATGTTTTGCGATAGCCAGGCCTAAACCGCTTCCTTTGCTTCGAGCAGCGTCTGATCGGTAGAAGCGATCAAAAATGTAGGGCAAATCCTCTTCACTGATCCCTGAACCGTTGTCCCGCAGTTCAATAATCAGGCTGGCAGCAGTGTCTCTTAGTAAAATCTTTATTTCGCCGCGATCTTTACTCATGTATTTGCGAGAATTATCCAGGATATTCATAATCACTCGTTTCATTCTCTCGCGATCTAACAAGACGTGTTGTTGTTTCTCACGCAACTCGTTATGAAATGAAATCTGAATTTGACTGTTTTCTAATTCTGGTTCACTTTCGATTACACAGAGTTTAAGATATTCCTCGATGTCCGTTCTTTCGAAATCAAAGGGAATTTGGTTGAGATCGAGCTTAGCATAAAGCAGCAAATCGTCAATCATTTGGTCAACTTGGTGGGCCTTAAAAGATATCGTCTTTAAATATCGCTCCCTTTTGTCAGGAGTATTGGCTATACCATCCAAGATACCTTCCACATACCCTTGAATTGAGGTCACAGGCGTCTTTAAATCGTGAGAAATACTGGAAATAAGCATTTTGCGGTTGTCCTCATACTTTAATTGAGTATACACTGAGTCCTTTAACTTAATTCGCATGAGTTCAAGATCACGACACAACGCTTGAATCTCTTGATCTCCTTCCTCCACAATCGGATGATCCAGATTACCTCGACTAATTTCCGCCGCCGCACGTTGCAGATTCTGAAGCGGCGTGATAATACTTCGAGAAAATTGATAGGAAACCACAATATTGCTGAGCATAAATGTTAGAACAAATGTAACACCTATCAACACTAGGAAACTTGTCAGATTCGCGACGGATCGATCCACAGGGGCAAGCAATGACACGCTCCCTTGGGAACCATCCTTAAACTTAAGATTGATTAATTCAACAGTATAAGAAACGTCGCCAATAACGACAAGTTCTCTTCCCCCCTGCAAGTTTCCTGCTTCTAAGCACTTAGCCACATCGATTTTACTGAAATTCCGGGAAGAGAAAATGACTTTGTCTTGCTTAAGCATCATGAGCTCTCCATTAATTTCTGCCAACCGTTCCTGGAGATGCTTTTGAAAGCTTTCTTGCTCTACCACCTCAGGTGTGCGCTGCAAAATACCGGCTTCACTATTTATGAGCTCAAACTTAATTTGTGATAACTTCTGGTAGTTTTCGAACGATATATCATGAGTCGATAATTTACCGACAACAAAAAGAACAGCCAAAGCAATAAAAACAGTAACAATCATGGGAATGACTACTGTTGAAGCGTTGGCTAAAATCAAACGTTTTTTGAGGTTCATAACGTCACCCTAAAATTCCTTTTTATCAAATAGGTAAAAACCAGCTGTAAACAGCATTATACCCGATCCGAGCATGATCATAAATTGACGCATAATTTTTCCTAGTGGAAAAGAGTTTACCAGAAATAGATTATACCAGTCAAGTTGTGTTGTCATGAATAGACTTGAATACTGAGAAAAGAGCACTCCCAATACCTTAAAGACGATAAAAGCCAAGATAGATATAAAAAAGACGGATATTCCACTCTTAAAGAGATTGGCTAACAGGACAATCCCTAAAGCCAAAACAGTCATGGGCAGTAAGCTAACAAGATAGGAAAACACTGTCCGGCCCAAAGAGTCCCAGGTTGCGGAATTCGTATTAAACATAAACCCGGCCACCATCGAAAAGATGAGTAATAACAGTAGCGTGACCAAGATAAATAGCACGATGGCCGTAATTTTGGCGGTAAAGATCTTAAATCGGCTTACTGGTCGAGTCAAGGTGATGCGCATACTATTCTGAGAATACTCTCCCGAGAAACTATCTATCGTAACTAAGGCCGTAAAGAGCGGCAGGACGGTGTTGACCACCACCGACAATACGAGCATCGGAAATTCAACACTTCCCGCTCCTCGGAGTCCGAAGCCACTTCTCACTCCGACAATAGCCAGTTGCCCTATGACAATCACAGCCAGAGAAAGCAAAACCGCCACCAGGGCCTTTTTCTTTTTATAGAGCTTCTCGATTTCATTAACGAGCGCAGCTTGAAACACGGCCATTTCTCTCTACCTCACTTACAAAATAATTCTCTAGAGTCGCATAGTTGTTCAAGATAGTCTGAGTACTCTCAACATTGAGCATTTTTCCATTGTAGATCACCCCGATGCGATTGCAGGTCAGCTCTACATCATGGATCAGATGACTAGAGATGAAAAATGTGGTTTTTTCCTGCTCCGCCAAATGGTGGATCATCCTGCGAATATCGATCATTCCCTCGACATCGAGACCGTTCAGCGGTTCATCAAGAATGACGACCTGAGGTCGGGATAATATTGCCGCCGACAAACCTAGGCGCTGCTTCATCCCGAGAGAGAATTTTTTGGGCTTTTCATGCTTATACTTGCTCATACCTGTCAGCTCTAACACTTCTTCAATCCGGTGATGATCGACCTCTGGATAGTACCGAGCCAACTGCTTCAGATTATCAAAGGCGCTAAGATAAGCGTAAGATTCTGCGATTTCGATAAGACAACCTACCTTTTCCATCGCTAACTCATACTCTTCCGTCACACTGTGTCCGAAGATTTTCACATCCCCACGATCTGGCCGGATGAGTCCTGTCATTATTTTCATGGCTGTGGTTTTTCCAGCCCCATTTGGGCCCAGAAAACCAAAGATGTCCCCTTTAAATATATCAAGATTAATATCCTGGATACCACGTCCATTGACATAGGACTTGGTTAAATTTTCAATCTCAATAATTTTTTCCATGCCTTTTCCTCCCTAGTGAACACCTAATACAGCTGCCAGGAATTCTCCCGGCAGCTATCAATCTCCTCTTTTATATAAAGCACTTACTCTAAATCTGGTCTAAAGGATGAATCAAAGATCAGGTTCCCTCTGGACATCATAACCCCATTCAAATACAACTGTCCTGAATGGTCATCAACGTAAATGCTTCGCTTACTGCCAGATTCCGTAGTGTAATCAAACTCTGAGGAATTTTTCTGATCTGACTTTTTAGCGTTAAATTTGAAATCACGCTCGCTATTCGCATATTCTTCAAATCCCGGCTTATATACTTCGTAATATTGTCCTGTAAGGGTCTGATTATCAAAATGTGAGATCTCCATAATCTGTTCTCCGACTTTAACAAACTTGCCGTCCTTTTCGATAAGAATATCATTTTTAAATTTGCCAACAAACTTTTCAGGATTAGTAATCTCAGACCCGTACTCTCTTGCAGTGTCCTTAACAACTTTCTTCCCTGTAAGATCAGGTTTCGTAACCGTTGTTGCGTTAATATCGGAAATTTTGAATAAAGCTTCAATAGATATCTCATGAACCGTTCCTTGCTCATCCTTACCAGACAGCACTGCAGATCCTAAGATACTTTCCAGCACACCGTCTTTGTTAACTTTGGCTGTACCCTTAACTTCTTTGACAAAAACATCCTTGGTGAGATGAGGTAGAATATCTTGACTACCGTTGAATTCTTGTTTCGTTTGAAACGAAGCCACAGCATTGACCAAGGATGGGATTTGCACCTCAGTTAATGAGCCTGCGAACCCTTTACTGCCATCCGAATTTTCCGTGACTACCACATGGTCTTTTAGACTCCCCACGACAGCGTCCGCTATTTTTTCAATATCGTCAGCACCATCTTCCTTGAAAGGATTAGAAAAAGCTTCTTCCTTTCTTTCCTGGGGGTACTCCGTCACATAGTAAGTCGGATCACTCTGGGAAACTCGGATTTCGGTCGTCTTATCTGAGTAGGTTTGGGAATTGATATTATCTCCGTTAATCCGTTCTCTAGATGAAATGTTTTCTGACGCATTCTTACTTCTGTCGTACTTATGAATATCGTTTGTGGTCCCTAGCGTTTTGCCATTATCTTTTATCGCAACTGATAAATCCATTGTGAAACTGTTAAATTTGTCGCTGCTCTGCTCGGCAGTCACTTTAAGAGCATCCTTTAACTGGTCATAGCCGCTTTTTGTGACAATGTCTGCCAGGGCAGTTGTCGCTAACAACAAAGTCCCCAGTGTAAAACTAACGAGCATTGCCGTTTTCTTTTTAACTTTCATTCGTTCAACCCCTCAACTATATTTGTGGAAGCTTCCTATGGATATTCTAACCTAATGGTCTTGATTTTCCCTAAACAGTTTATTAACAAAGTATAAACTGTTTTTCTTCTACTTAACACTAAAATTTAGGCTCATCCGTTCTGCAATCGCTTCCCCCAGCCAGATTTCCGGTAGGAATCCTGCCCGCGCAACCACGCTGGTGTAAATAACAAGAAAAATGGTATATAATGAGGACAAAGCATAGGTTTAATCCTTCATTAGTCTGAATCTGCCATTAGGTAGTTGAAGCGAAGATTTACACTTAATGCCACGAAGAAATTCAAATAAATCATTGGTGGAGGGATTGATAGTTCATGAACCCAATAGATAAGTCGATTGTACAACCTGCGCTGGACAATTTTCTAAACCGAGATGTATACCTCCACCTAGAGACGACCAATGGAGCCTATGCAGCCCATAACCGAGAGAGCAATATGACTGTAGGGGCATATATTCGCAATGGTCGTATTTCTTATGGACGAGGGATCATCACAGGTGACGGCCCATATCGCGTCGGGCTCAAGATGGAACTCGGCTGGGTCTACGCCGAAGGACTGACTGATTTTGAGATGGAGCAAGAAGGCCAACTCTTACTGGCCGGTCATGATCAAGAGGGGCGTCTGGCTGTAGCTTTGGAACTCAGTTTGCACCCCTTTGAACTGTAAAGCCGTCGCCTGAACACCGCAACGGGGTTCAGACGTTGCCGTAAATTTTGATTAACGTGGGAGGAATAATTCTTGGAACAACATGTTCTCGTAGTTTTTCCCCATCCAGACGACGAAACGTTTGGCTGTGGTGGAACTATAGCACAATTTACCAAATCAGGGGTTCCGGTCACTTATATCTGCGGTACTATGGGCCAAATGGGGCGCAATATGGGAAAACCATTCTTTGCCACCCGTGAGTCGTTACCTAAAATTCGGGAAGCAGAATTGGAGAAAGCTTGCCAGGCTATCGGCATCCAAAAGGTGATTAAACTGGGGTTACGCGATAAAACGATTGAGTTTGAAGATCCTGAAATATTGGCCGATAGAATTGAACAAATCCTGCGCGAGCTCAAGCCCTCCCTGGTCCTTACCCACTATCCCGGTTACGCAGTACATCCAGATCACAATGCTCTTGGCGATGTAACTATCCGTGCGATCTCTCGTCTTTCTGATCAAGAACGCCCTATAGTACATGCTCACGCTTTTGCCCGTGACTGTCAGGATGTGCTCGGCCCACCGGATATCGTCAATGACATTTCTGACATGGCTGAAGTGAAGCTGGCTGCGATCCGGGCGCACAGGACTCAATCACAACTAGTTCTTGGACGCCTTGCCAATGGACAGTTAAAAAAACCATCATCGAAGGACTCTTATAGCCACATGCTCAGGCGTGAATCTTTTTGGACCTATAATTTTTCGTAAGCCCACGCTAAGATAATCATAAAAGCCAGTAACCTCCCTCACATTTCTTAAAGGAGCGTTACTGGCTTATGTTATTCTCTTGGCCATTCTATTAATATTTTTACTAATCCCCATGTTTTAAACCTTCATTTTTCTAATACTTTGTATTCGAAATCAGAATTGCTCTACCTTGCCAGACACATTATAGTGAGGTTGTAGACGACCTCGCATCCTTATCTTAGTCGTCAACACGATATAACCTAGGATTGGAGAAATGACTGTGCTAGCATCCCAAGTTGCCTTATCTCGTACCCTAATTGATAAACCTGATAAACACCTTTCCGTTGCCCGCCAATTTGGCACTAATTGGTTCACAGTAGTCATGGGAATTGGTATTGTCGCTGCTCTGACTTATACATCGCCCATTCCTCTCCCTGGACAACACATGACCGGCATGGCTTTTTTTCTTGTCGATAATGTGGTTTTTACCATTGCTCTTGGCTTGTGGTTGTGGCGATGGATACGCCACACTGACGAGGCACTCAAGGATTTTTCCGACCCGAGCAAGATCCTTTTTTATGGTGCCTTAGCGATGGGCATCAATGTGATTGGAAATGACTATCTTGTCATCGGTACGCACATGCTTGCTCCGTCAACTGCTATCTTGATCAGTAAAGTCATCTGGCTTTGCGGAGTTATAGTTGCTCTGTTTACCGTCGTTATTGTACCTTATTTACTCTTTGTCACCCACCAAGTTTCCGTTGAGGAAACCCATGCCAGTTGGCTAATTCCAGTTGTTCCCCCCATCGTAGCCGCAGCTACAGGTGCTAATCTTATCCCCTTTTGGAGTTCTTCTACTTATCAGTTTTCTTTTGCTATGCTCATTTTGGCTATGTTTGGCATGACTTTTTTCCTATTTATCATGATCAGCAGTTTATACTATTCCCGGCTTGTTTATCAAGGTAAGATTGCTGGGAGCTTAGCCCCGAGCGTTTGGATCGAAATCGGTCCCCTAGGAATGTCTATGACAATTTTTTGCACTCTTCCCCTTGTCACTCAGCCCCTCTTTGGTGCTTGGAACGCCGGATTTTATGCTCTGGGTATCCTCTTTGCTGTTGCGATGTGGGGAGTGGGCATCTGGTGGATCATGATCGCCAGTCTCTACTCGCTTGTGCATCTTATGGACAAAAAAAGTAAAATCCCCTATAACCTGGGCTGGTGGAGTTACGTCTTCCCACTTGGCAGCTTTACAACTGGAACCTACGCCTTGAACCATCTTTTAGGGCATTCGTTCTTTGCAATAGCTGGATTGATACAATTTATCGCTTTGTTAGGATTCTTTAGTCTTGTCTTAATCAAAACCCTAGTTGGCGTCTATAACGGATCTTTGCTGCGTTGGCGATCCCCTCATCTTCATCTTTTGATCCAACAAAAAGCCTGAAGATCTTCAATACCAAAGGGCTTTGAGAGCACCTAATCTACTTAAAAAGAGTCGACTACTCCCAAAGAGTAATCGGCTCTTTAGTTATCCATTTTCCGGAGGTAAATTGTCCATTTAATCAGGTAAGTAGGTCATGTGAGAAGAGCTGTTCCGTGAAAACTTCCATTGCTTTGGACATTTCGTGATTCTTCGATCTTATTAAAGAAAATGAACGAGAAAGTCGCTTCCCTTTAATCGAAACCCGCGTCAATTCCTTCGCGTCTAATTCTTTACGGACAATCCAACATGAGACAAGTGCCATACCTAGACCAGCCACTACTGCCTGCTTTACGGCTTGACTACTTCCAAAGACGTAGGTCTTTTTAACGTTAATTCCCCAATCCGAAATAAGCTTGTCACAGAATGACCGCGTTCCAGAACCGCTTTCTCTAAGAATCCACACTTGATCCTGGAGATGATCCGCAGTAACTATTGGAAGCTTAGCCAAGGGATGTTGGTTGGGTACCACTAAAATAATCTCATCCTCCATTAAAGGACGGATGTCAAGATCTAAATAGGTTACTTCCCCTTCCACAAGAGCAATGTCCAAGTGGTTGGCCCGAACTGCTTGAGTAATTTCCTCCGTATTATTGATAGACGCTTCTATGTCCACAGTCGGAAATTGAGCCGCAAATTCAGCCAATACAAAGGGCAAAATGTATTCTCCAAGCGTATAACTTGCTCCAACTTTCAGTGAGCCTGTAACCACATTTGTTAACTGGTCGATGTCTTCTTTTGCTTTGTCATACAGAAGCAACATCTGCTTGGCATAGTCATAGAAGATTTCGCCCGATTGGGTAAGCTCCAAGTGTTTTGAAGAGCGATTCATGAGCTTCGAGCCGAGTTCATTTTCTAAATTGCGAATTTGCAAGCTGACACTGGGTTGGGACAAATAGAGCTCTTCAGCGGCACGGGAGAAATTCTTATATTCGACTACAGTCACAAATATTTTCAAGGGATCGTTGATCATCTTTAATACCTCTATTCCAATGAATTGCTACCAGTTCAATTCACTTATCTGCTAATTCCACTATAATTGCTTCAGCGTCGCGGATAATTTCAACACTTATCGTTCCGTTTTGGCGAGAAACTATACTATACCATAACACACAGCTAATCTTAAACCCGTACCTGGTTCTTATGTTTAGCTGAAAATCTCTCACTGCATAACTAATTCCAGCCGCCATTTCACCGCTTGTTTTTAACTCTTGGAGACTAGACACGAGGCAACTCAAATGATATTATTAAGTTGTTAGGTAAAATAAGTAAATCTTTCACAAGGTTTCCTCTGGCCTTAAAAACATACTTGAATTCATTTGCGCTTAATTTAACCATGGATTGAGGGCCTTGCGGAACCGCCTAACGCGGTTCCTTTGTTTATTTCTAGTAAGAACAATAAATTTATAGTAAGGGGAGCTGTATCAAGTAGAAAGGAGAAATGTTCATGAGACTAATCATTGTTTCTAACAGACTGCCGTTGAACGGGGTTCAGAAGGAAGGCAAACTCAAATTTGAACAAAGCGCTGGGGGATTGGTCTCTGGCTTAAGTGCTTATCTAGATTTGATGAAAAGCACCTCGACCCAGGACATCGAATATGTCTGGATCGGTTGGCCGGGAATCACAGTGCAGGATAAGATGCAAACGGATGTGAAGCGCGTCTTAAAAGATCTCAACGCTTCTCCTGTATTCTTATCGGCTGAGGCTATGGACAAATTTTATCTGGGTTTTTGCAATAAAATCATTTGGCCCTTGTTCCACTATTTTCCGTCCTATACTGACTATGACAAGGATTACTGGCACCAATACCGAGAGGTTAACAAGATCTTCAGGGACGCGGTGTTAGAGGTAATCCAACCGGGTGATGTCATCTGGGTACACGATTACCACCTTATGCTCCTGCCGGGCCTGCTCCGGGAAGAACTCCCCCATACTCCTATTGGCTTTTTCCTGCATATTCCCTTTCCATCCTATGAACTCTATCGCCTATTGCCGTCTGAGTGGGGCCAAGAAATCCTGCACGGGCTCCTAGGTGCAAATCTTATTGGCTTTCACACGCATGAATATGCCCAGTATTTCTTACGGTCGGTGCTGCGGATTTTAGGATATAAACATAAACTGGGGCAAATCCTAGCTCAGGATCATGCGGTTAAAGTTGAAACCTTTCCCATGGGCATTGATTACGAAAGATATCATTCAAACCCTGCAAGTTCAGGGTTTGGACAAAACATGAAAGAACTTGAACAACTACTTGACGGATTTAAAGCCGTTCTTTCGGTAGACCGCTTAGACTACAGTAAAGGAATCAGTAACCGCCTACAGGGATACAAGCTGTTTTTGGAGAACAACCCCCAGTGGTGCGAGCAAGTAGTACTGCTCATGATCGTTGTTCCTTCTCGCGTTGGAGTTAAGCATTATCAACAAATGAAACGACAGATCGATGAACTTGTGGGTGAGATAAACGGTCGTTTCGGCACGCTTAACTGGACACCGATTATTTACCAATATAAGTTTTTACCACTTAACGCTCTGCTGGCCATGTACAGACAAAGCGATGTAGCTTTAATTACCCCCCTGCGGGATGGCATGAATTTAATTGCTAAAGAATATGTGGCTGCTCGCCTTGATCAAACAGGTGTGCTTATTCTGAGCGAAATGGCTGGAGCTGCCAAAGAATTGGGAGAGGCTCTAATCATCAACCCGAATAACCTTGAAGCTATTGCAGGGGCTTTGCAACAAGCTTTGACAATGCCTGAAGCAGAGCAGAAAAAGCGCAATGAAGTAATGCAACAGCAACTCAAACGTTACGATGTGGTACGCTGGTCAGGCGATTTTATCCAAGAACTGTTGCAGGTGCAGAAAGGCCAATCCCAGACCCTTCCTCTTGACAGACACCAACAGACCTTGCACACCTTTTTCCATCAGGCCGATAAACGGCTGTTGCTTCTTGACTATGACGGAACACTGGTTCCGTTTACCGACAGCCCTGACCAAGCTAAACCCGATAAGGAACTTCTGGATCTTCTGCAGAATTTGACCGAAACCAATACAGAAGTGGTTATCATTAGTGGCAGGGACAGAGCGATCTTGGAAACTTGGCTCGGCTCCTTAAATATCACCCTCGTGGCTGAGCATGGGGCTTGGCTCAAAAGACCGGGAGAACCGTGGAGTTTGAGAAAACCTCTGGTCAACACCTGGAAACGCAATCTTATGCCAATCCTCGAAATGTATGCTGACAGACTCCCTGGCTCATTTATCGAAGAGAAAGAATTTTCATTGGCTTGGCATTTCCGTCAAGCAAATCCTGAGCTTAGTGCCGCATGTGCTCGTGAACTAATGGACGAGTTGGTCGCTTTCACTTCTAATATTAATATTCATATTCTCCAAGGCAATAAAGTCATTGAAATTCGAAACTCTGAAGTGACAAAAGGATCGACCGGCCTCTATCTAGCGCTCAAAGACAACTATGATATTATTCTGGCCATTGGGGATGATACTACCGATGAGGACTTGTTTGCCGTCCTCGCCCTCGAACATTCCTGGCCAGGCGTTTTGCCGCCAAAAACGTTTACTATTCGCGTTGGTACAGATAAATCTCAAGCCAGCTATTTCCTACCTGACTATATGGAAGTAAGGAAAATGCTCCAAGGACTCACCTCGGAAACTGCACAATTGAAGACAATTCAAGAGTCAACCTCTGATGGTAGATAGAGAAGCGAACCCTAAATTCCCTTAGGGTTCGCTTCTTAACGTTATCCGACAATGCAAGATCAGTGAATGAGTTTACTCTGTTTTTTGAGGAATGGGGGAATCATTAGAGGGTTTACGGCCGCAGCCTTTTTTGTGCTTAAAACCATGAAATTCGCCTTTGTCAATATCCTGTTCAATTTTTTGTTGACGTTCTTGCATGGCGTTTTTGATTTTTTCGGCTTTAGTTTGATCCAGTACTCCGGCTTCTACTTCCTTATCAACAATCTGCGCTTTAATGGTATACATTTGTTGGGTGAGAGCTTTGATCTCCTTCAATTTAGCTTGATCAACAGCCCCGAAGGCAGGCACGGCGCTTAAAACCAACAAAGCCAAAGCTAAAAAACTTACAGCCAGTTTTCTCATTTGCCAGTCCTCCTCATTCATTTATTTATTTGTCGGAAACAATCTTAGAATGCCCAATTAATGTGTTCCTATAACAGGATTAAACACTTTCAGTTTCTTCTTTAGTTGGTTTCTTTTCTTCTATTTGTTCATATTCATTGGCGTAGTTCAGTCCCCACTTACACATGGTATCTAAAATTGGCAGGAGGCTCTTACCTGCTTGAGTTAGAGAATACTCAACTTTTGGCGGTATTTGTGTATAAATAAATCTCTTGACCAATCCACTGTCTTCCAGCTCTCTAAGCTGTTGGGTCAACATTTTAGGCGTCACATTTGGCAAGACTTTCCGTAATTCACTGTACCTTAAGGTCTTATCCGCTAAATGCCAGAGTATTAGTGCTTTCCACTTTCCACCTATAAGGGCTAAAGTCAATTCCATTGAACATTGATATTCATTATTTTTGAACTTGATCATTCGTTTCACTCCTCATTTGACTGATAAATATCTAACTTAGAAGTATAATCCTTTTCACTCTAAGTATGCAATTACATACTATAGTACGATATAGTACGTACTTGTTAAGTTATATTATATCGATTATTATTATATTACACAATTACTTGAGCTGAAAATATAAGGAGTGAATGAATATGAAGGTTATAGCATTTAATGGAAGTCCGCGGATTAATGGCAATACTGCTCAGAGCCTGAAGATCGTCTTAGCTGAGTTAGAAAAGGAAGGTATTGAAACAGAGATCATCCAATTGGGTGGGCGTAAAGTCTTTGGCTGCTTAGCCTGCGGTAAATGTCGAGAAACAAAAGATAATCGGTGTGCACGTAAGGACGATGAAATGAATACTTTCATTCAGAAAATGGAAGAGGCCGATGGAATCATTATCGGTTCACCCACCTATTTCAGCAATGTGAGCACAGAGGTAAAGGCTCTTATCGATCGTTGCGGTTTTGTGGCGAAGTCCAATGGAGGGACAATGTTGAAGGGAAAAGTTGGGGCTTCTGTGGTTTCCGTCCGAAGAGCCGGATCAACCTTCACTTACTCGGCCATTAACTTCTTTTTTGGGATCGCGGAAATGATTATTTGCAGTTCAAATTATTGGAATATGACCCTATCCCGTGATCCTGGCGATGTCCAAAATGATGCTGAAGGTATCCAGACTTTCCAAGTCCTTGGGAAAAATATGGCAGAGCTTTTAAAGAAAGTCAATGGTTAATCCTATTAAAAAGCTCCCTTAATAATACTTACCTTTGGCAATGAGATTGATATTTGATCAATATCTAATGGCATGATCAAATATTTTACTTTTGAACTTTTCAAGGCTGGAACACAAATCCATGTGTCCAGCCTTGTTCTTGACCAGTAGGCAAACTCTACTTCTCTTGTTACAATGAGATAAAAGTTCTGAGAGGGGAACCTAGCACATCGATGAATATTTTCAAGAAATTTATCAAGTACTATAAACCTCATAGTCTCCTTTTTTACACGGATATGTTTTGCGCCGTGATCGTTTCCATCATTGATCTGGCCTTTCCTCAAATCCTTAGTTATCTGACCAAAAATCTATTTACTCAAGATAAGCCAACAATTCTACATGCTTTAGTATTTGTGGGCATCGCCTTGTTGGTCATGTACATCATAAAGTATTTCTGTCGATACTTTATTATTTCTTGGGGACATATTATGGGTGCTCGAATGGAAACCGAGATGAGAAAAGATTTGTTTAATCATTTTCAAAGGTTATCCTTTTCCTATTATGATAAAAACAATACTGGAGAAATGATGTCTAAACTAGTCGCCGACTTGTTTGATATATCTGAGCTTGCTCATCACGGTCCGGAAAATGTCTTTATCTCTGTTCTAAAAATCGTGGGTTCCTTTATTATCTTAATGATGATCAATTTTAAAATGACCTTAATCTTGTTGTTCGTCACAATTGTCATGGTGCTCTTTACTATCTATAAAAATATTAGAATGGCACCCATATTTACCGATAACAGGGTGAAAATTGCCGCGGTGAATTCCAGCGTGCAGGATAGTCTCTCTGGAATTAGGGTGGTCAAGTCCTTTGCCAATGAAACTGTGGAAAGTGAAAAATTTAACGAAAGCAATCAGGCGTTTTTATCATCTAAAATGGAGACCTACAAAACCATGGGGAATTTTCACGCCTGGAATTCGTTTTTTGAGGGATTGCTTTATGTTGTTGTTATCGTTTCGGGAGGTTTATTTATTGCCGAAGGTTCGTTGAAAATTACCGATCTAGCTGTATATGTCCTCTACATTAACATCTTTATCAATCCGATTGATGTGCTGATTGACTTTACTGAGCAGTTTCAAAAGGGGTACGCTGGATTTAAACGCTTTAATGAAGTTTTGGAAACTCAACCCGATATCCTAGATAAAGCAGGCGCTAAACCTCTTGTCCATGTTTTAGGGGAGATTGAATATAAAAATGTATCCTTTCGCTATAACGATGATTACAACGTTTTGGATAATGTAAGTCTAACGATTAAAGCAGGTAAAACGATTGCCTTGGTCGGACCTTCCGGTGGGGGGAAAACTACCCTATGTTCTCTCTTACCGAGATTTTATGACATAACCGCAGGATCGTTGACCATTGATGGTAAGGATATCCGGGATTTTACGCTTGAGTCTCTACGAAACGCGATCGGCATTGTGCAGCAGGATGTCTATCTGTTTGACGGTTCAATTAAAAAAAATATTGCCTACGGTAAGGCCGATGCTACGGATGCCGAAATCATACAGGCTGCTCAAAATGCCAATATTCATGAGTTTATTATGTCTCTTGACAAGGGTTACGATACGTACGTAGGAGAACGAGGAGTCAGACTCTCCGGCGGTCAAAAGCAACGACTGTCAATCGCCAGGGTGTTTTTAAAAAATCCTCCGATCTTAATCTTGGACGAGGCTACCTCAGCGCTTGATAATGAAAGTGAACAATTCATTCAAAAATCACTGGAAAGCCTCTCTAAAGACAGAACCACCATCGTGATTGCTCATAGACTGAGTACGATAAAAAACTCGGACGAAATTGTCGTGGTTACTGATGTTGGCATCCAAGAAAGAGGCAGCCACAAACAGCTGATTGAGAACAACGGAATATATGCTCATTACTATAATATGCAATTTGAAGGCTTGGAATAGCTGGCAACAAGGCAAGTACTCTTAAGGCTTAAGGTAATCGACTGTAACCATGTTTTACTTTCCAAAGATAATACTTCTCAAACATTATTTTGCTAATGTCGTAAAATGGATTCGGTAACACTAGGGAAAATCTACGTGGCTTTAGCAGGCTATCTGCTATACTCAACATTTCCTTATCACCGGCATCCATGATACAAAGCTCTGGTATCTTCTCCATGGGCTTCTCTTCGAGCTTATTATTTCCACTTAACAATCTGGCGATGTTTTCCGCAGCAGTTTTGGCAGATTCATCGGCAAGATATCCCGTCCTGGGAATGCCTATGGGAACTGGCGTTTTAAACCTCCTGGGCAGATCAGCGGCAATACCAACTCCGAAAATATTCGGGTATTTTTTATGCTGGTAAGCATTGTTAACGGATATGAAAGCATCTTTAGTTCCTAATCCGGTTGAATTCTCGACAACCTGGGCACCTTTAAACGTCGGCATAAGCATCGAAAACTTGTAGGGGATGCTTTGCCCTTGTTTAAGTAAGATGTTTTCGTTAGAGACCTCTTGAATTTCTGCATTGGTTATGTAGTTTATCCTAAACATGGATAAAAGTTTTTTTAGTAAGAAGTTACTTCCAGTAATTCCTCCTAAACCTAAGTGCCCTAGGAAAGGCTCTGGGGTAATAAAGGTGATTTTAACCTTCTTACGTATTCCGAGATCTCGACATCGCTTCTCTAAGTTAAACAGGAATTCGTAAGCAGGCCCAGTACACTGAGATCCTTGCGTTGCTCCAATTACGACAGGACCCGGATCTTTAACAAATTTTAACCAGCGTTTCCTAGTTTCTCGCGCTGTTTCGGGATTAACGATAAAGGACACGTTACTATCCAAACCTAAACCTGGTATTTGGTCAAAGATCCATTCCGGGCCAGTTGCAATGATCAAATAATCATACTTAAAGTCTTTTTCTCTGCATCGGACAAGCTTCTCTTCCGCTAATACTTCAATGATTTCTGCACAGATAAATTGAACTCTTGCTTTGGCCGTAATGGGTTTTAACGGTACTGTTATATCCTTGAGTTTCCTCTTCCCAAAGGGAATCCATAGTAGCGAAGGTACAAACAAAAAATTAGGTGATTTTGAGACCATGATGACCTCGTGTTGATGACCTAATTTTCGCCTTAGTTCTAAAGCACTTGTGAGACCCCCAAAGTTTCCTCCCAACACGATAATTCGAGCCATGGTTTTTCCTCCTTACTTATAAACCATAAAGCCTTTTCTACGTAATTTCAGCTATTATCTGGAAACAAACTATTCACCCAATGTTGTGACCAACTTGGCCGTTGTGATCTTTGATTTTGTGCATGGTCTTAGTATGCGAGTTATAAAGTAGATAATTCAATTCTGTTACAATTACCAACAAGATTCTTATAATAGAATAAATACCCAAAAACAAATTTCATCTATTCTTAGATTTATAAATATCAGTGAAGGTTTCGAATATCTTTCCTTTCACCCCGACACAAAAAGGCGTCGATATGCTAAATCGACACCTTCTATTGGTTAATATTCCCTATATCTCTTGTGCACACTTGGCCCAATCTCCCGTGATACACTCGGTACATCCCCCGGCATGAATGAGTCTGTTGCGGCACACAGGACATTTATATGCTCATTAACCATTGTTCACATGGCTCAACGCAAAATGTCCAGAAACTTTCCCTGCTCTTAGAAGTCGAGCAAAACAAAAGAGCCTGCCAAGTTTGATACTGGGCTAGGCTCCACAAGTCACATCTTAGACATTGCAGTCTGAAGTATCGGTAATCCGAAATGAATAAACGCTGCAATAACCGCAATGGTAATGGCCAATTTAAATAGCTTTTTAAGAATAGAAATAACAATAAAAACCCCAAAAACTAAAACCAATATTCCCTTTAACCCTAGCCCAGCAAAAAAAGTTAGCATATACTTCTCCCTTCAGTTTTGGTAGAGTAAACTATCATTGGAATAATTGTGCAAAATACCACAAGCTTTTCATAAAAAGCATCTTATGCTCTCATTATGACTTTCCACATTTTCTGCCATTTTCCTTCTCAAAGTACATAATTTATAGGCGACTATGAAAACGTCCAGCTCTATTCCCTTAATGACTAGAGTTGATACGCTAATTGACATGGAATATATATTTGATTCATTTTGATATTTCCATCGCTGTATAAAATCTTCTTAGTTGTCCATCTGAGCTTCTATGTACTGGAAAACTTTAAGAGTATCAACTGTCACAGGAATAAACGCCCTTAGTCTTTCAAGATACTGTTTCCTTTTGGCTATTGCCAACGCAATCGGAAAGGTCATGTCGAGCAACCAAGACAAGCGGATCAACTTAATATCCACAGAGGTTTTGACAGAGGTATAAGAAATTTGTTTTCCACTCAGAATGCCCTGAATAACTTCCGAGGAATAATTTTCCTCTTCATGATTATGCTCTACAGCAAAATGCGGAGTCCGCAAGGGGTTCTCATAAAAACTAATGACCTGCTCAAAAATGTCTAGCTTATCGGCATCCCGGATGAGCCTGCAAAACATCAAAGTATCTCCGCTCACGTTTTCATTGATGACGCGTTGATTGTGATTCTTGATGGCTGTAAGAATAATCTCCTTTTCCAACTCACTCACACGGCCCGAAAAGATCTTAGCCCTTTCCAAAACCGAGAGTCCTAATTTCGCATGATCTTCACTCTGGTGATCTTTGAACGTATGGTACTTTGCATACTGCTCAAAACGTCCAACATCATGAAGAAGCCCAATAACCTCCGCCAGAAACATGTGGTTCGTATCTAGTTGAAGATCCTGTCCAATTGTTAGCACATAATCTCGAACTCTAAGGGAATGTTCTCTTTTATATCTTAGGTTGGCCTCGACTTCCGCATCTTCTGCAGGATAGCTCTTTGAGTAATCTTCAAACCAAGCTCTAAAAAAACAGACATCATCTTGGGTCATTTATAAAAACTCCTTAAATCTTCCTTATGGGAACTTATATTAAAATATATTATCCTGTACTTAATACAATGCTCCAAATAAATCCATTAATAAATTTTAGTATCTTGCCGTGTTTTGATTAATAAAAATAGTTAATAGACTCTTCATTTGGGCTATAAGCATCTATTTCCACTAACAACTCATTTATCTTTTTTTAACGAAGACTTAATATTGTTTTTACACACAAGTCATATAATAATATATAGTCGTTCAAAATGGCAAAGAAATTCGTATCTCAGCTCACTTGATAGTTGTACAACTTGAAAGGAGATCTTTAATGCATAGTCTGACATACGGAGAAGTTTCTTTTACAGAAATGGTTTCGATTATAAAAACTTACACTACTCAAGACCCAACTATGGAATATGTAATCGCCGTGGGAACCGACAGCCAAAATTTCAGCTATACAAAGGTACCTGTTACTGTAGGTATCCATAAAATAAAAAACAAAGTCGGACAGGGTGGAATTTATTTTTTTGAGATCAAGAAAATAAAAAGGATTAATAACATTCGACAAAAGATATTTTACGAAACAAATTTAAGCATTGAATTAGCTCTTAAACTGAATACAATTTTTGAAGAAAGTAATATTCCACACGAAATTGAGGTACATGCAGACGTGGGATATAATGGTCCGACTTCACAATACGTTGCCGAAATTAAAGGGTGGGTAAGAGCTTGCGGATTTCAATGTGTGATTAAGCCAGACTCTTATATGGCATCAAGCGTCGCAAACAGGTTATCGAAATAAGACAAGTTATCTTACTCCACTTTATTCCTGCCAGTTTTTACACCTCAATGATATTTTCGGCGATATGGATGCCATGTAATATGTTTACATAAATATCGAAAATCCCAATTATTTCAATGCTCCCAAATCAAAATTATCTGGTTAAGTTGTCCAAGTTACTTATTTTTGTTCGATTTCGGTAACACATTCGCCTTTAATCTTTTCAACCAGGAATTGCAGGGCATCAACAACATGTGGTCTGATGTCGCCGCCTATCAGCACATACATTATATCATCACCAAGTTCGAGCTGACCTTCATTAAGCCAAACCCTGACATGGAAGATACCGTCCATGGTATAGGTTTCAGCAATCGCCACATCAACCTTTGCTGCATCATAAGCAAATTCCATTCCCTTCACCATCGAACCGTCATCAATTCCTTGGCGTACCTTGGCTTTGGGCGTTTGACGCACAACGCCATTATGAACTAAAAACATCCCTTCCTGTAAAGCCGCCGGATCAGTTTTTGCTTCTTTGAGCCATTCGTCGATTGATGGCGATAGTTTTTTCATTTTTCCATTAATCATAAACTAACACTCCTTATCTATTTAGGTAAATACCAATACATGAAATCAAAAAACAGGACATTGTCTAAAATTATCATTTCCCATTCAACTCCCATATACCGCAAAAAACTGCATGAGTTCCTGTCCTGACACAAATCCGACGCCCAAAAAACTCCCAGTAAATGCGATCGAAATCTGTCGGGATGATATATTTTATCTCTTTCTGAACATTATTCATGTGGAAGGCACAGCTGATTTCGCCTGCTCCAGATACGAAGTCCTCCAAAATTTTACACAACACTTTTTAGGAAATTCAAGCAACAATACCTTAGGTAACCCTATTGATCCTAATATGAAAAAACCAGATTTTAGAGACTTTCATAAAACTTCCCCATTATAGGATTTCTACGTATCCTTCAGTTCCATTTGCCCGGATTCTCTGTCCGTCTTTGATCAGTTTGGTAGCATTTTCCACTCCGACAACTGCTGCTAAGCCATATTCACGTGCGATAACTGCTCCATGGGTCATCAGTCCACCGACTTCGGTGACGAGGCCTTTTATGGATACAAACAATGGTGTCCAGCTAGGGTCAATAAAGGAGGTGACTAATATATCTCCATCTTCCAGATCAGCATCTTCCATGTTTAAGATGACACGTGCTCGTCCCTCGATAACTCCGGAAGAAACAGGTAGCCCTACAAGCGCATCGCTTGGGAGATTTTCTCGTTTGTACTCACCTGTAATGATTTCACCGTCAGACGTGATAACACGTGGCGGAGTTAGTTTTTCATATAATTTGTACTCGTCTTTTCGAAGGAAAATGATCTGGTAATCCAGTTTATTTGTGCGTACGACTTCGCGAAGTTCTTCAAAAGTGAGATAGTATATATCTTCTTTTTCATGAATAACGCCCACTTGTACCAGTTGTTCGGCTTCTTTCAGTAAAACCTGCTTATAAACGAAGTAGCGATTAACCATGCCGTATTTTGGATATTCACGATAACCGATGAAATTCCGGATTAGGTCAATCATTCGTTTTGTTTCTTTGGCTTTTTGTTCACCATCCGGTAATTGCTGCAATCGATCTAATAACTCTTGTTCTTTTTTCAAAGCAACACGCCGCCCTTGCTCAAATTTCCCCTTGCCAGCATTAGGCTCTTGGTTTTTGAGGTTACTGAGAATCATGGGGACAAGTGTCGTTGGTTTTTCACTCCAACGAGTTTTAGTAATATCGATTTCTCCGGCACAGCGCATTCCGTATTTGTTGAGAAAAGCATAGATAGCGTCTTGACTGAAATATTGACATTCCCAATGGTTTAAAGGGGTCGGTCATCATTTGTTGATGGCCAACAGATACATAGACGTGGTTTTCTTGGGTCTCTGCTTCAGGGATGGGGTATAAAGTAGTAATTGGCCGACTCTGGACAATATAAAATGTATCATCAACCAAACACCATTCGATATCTTGTGGACATCCAAAATATGCTTCGATCTGTCTTCCAAGGCGTGCTAGTTTTAAAATTTGTTGTTCGGTAAGTGTTTGAGTCTTTTGCTGATCAGGATCGATCTGCTGTGTCTCTGTTCCGCCTTCTTTTAGTCCATAGATAGCTAATTTTTTGGTTGCTATCATTTTATCGACGATTTCCTCTTCCTGTACTTTATAACAATCGGCAGATACCAAGCCAGAGACCAGTGCTTCTCCAAGTCCAAAACTGGCATTGATTGTTAGCAGCTTTCGGTTAGAAGTCATCGGATCAGCTGTAAATAAAATTCCTGAAGCCTGTGGGAAAACCATCCTTTGAACGATAACGGATAAATAAACTTGGCTGTGGTCAAATCTGTTTTGCATTCGGTAGATTACCGCACGATCCGTAAATAGGGAAGCCCAACATTTGCTGATATGCTGCAAGATTGCTTCTTTTCCGATGATATTTAAATAGGTGTCTTGTTGACCAGCAAAAGAGGCATGTGGTAAATCTTCAGCAGTCGCGCTAGAACGCACTGCATAAGCATGTTTGTCGCCAAACTGGGAGAGAAAGTGAGTAACTGCTTTCACAACATTGGAAGGAATTTCCACTTCCATAATGATTTGTCGAATCTTCCTGCTAAGTTTACCGATTTTATCCCAGTCTTCCACTTTTAGATGCGATAACTGATCAAGTAATTCGTTAATCGACGACGTTTCCCCAATGATTCTTTTAAAGGCTTCAGTAGAAATACAAAAGCCATCCGGTACGCGTATTCCTTCAATCTTGGAAAGTTCCCCCAGGTTCGCGCCTTTACCCCCAACAACCATGAGTTTTGTTTTGTCAATATCCTGAAAACCAAGCACAATGGAACTCATGCGTTTCTCTCCTTTGGCAATTCTTTCAAATACCGGTAGAAAGGGTCACCTCTAAGGCTTATTTTACTGCATTTAGTTTTGTTTCTGGAATCATATCAATTCCTTTGGATTCCACAATAATACCTCTCCAACAAATCACATTAACGTGCTATTGCATTATAGCAGCATCAAATGGGAACAAATAGTCTACATTTACAATTTTTTATATGTTATAATTAAAGTAGGAAGAGTTCAATCTTCAAAGAAGTAAACCTTGACGATACTAACCCGATTCCAAAGTACATCCTTTATAAGCAAAAGAAAACAACTATTAATAAGCTGAAATAGTTCAAACAATTAAGGGAGGGTAGAAAACCCTTCCTTTTGTCATATCATTGACTTTCCTAATAAACATAAACTAGCAAACTATTTTAATATATAGTTTAAAATTTCTTAAAGTAAAGTATATCCTTCCATTCATATGGTTTATCCGTAATACCAAGAGCCATAGCTGGAGTTAAGATTCCTCCAGTTTTGAGTCGTTTTCCCGCACAAAAATTGTAGTAAGTCCTTAAAATGGTGATTAGAAATTGGGCATCTTAGGGCTCCTTACTCAATAAGTGGGGGTTTTTGAAGTTCACGGATTGCGTGGAATTCTTGACAACCACTTAGCTGTTGTTTATTCTTAACATAGAAATCAAAATTTGACATTAAAAGACAAAGAAAGACACGAAACATTTTTATTTGACTGTATATGTTTAAAAAACCTGCTACTCATTCCCGAGGTGGGGGCAATACATTTATTGCAGTAGAGTGCCAAATAAGTGGTTCCATTACGATTAATGGAAATTAATTCATCACACATTAAATTAATCTTAAATCCCGCATTGTTGACAACCAGCCTCTCGGATATTAGCTGAGGGGCTGGTTGTTGTTTAGCGTAAATTGACATCTTTTCCTCGACCCGCTATAATAGTTCACGTTCGAACTGTTATAGTTTTAAACCAATTCTATGATTGGAGGTTCATAAACATGGATTATAATGATAATAAAGTTAAGCAAGCTGCCAATGTAGTCCAATCTTTTGTGGCAATCAATAAAACTCTAACTAAATTCACTAAACAAAACGCTGCAAGCCTTGGTCTAACATTACAACAAATGGGAATCTTAAATACTATTTATTCTTGTCCTGAAATAACTCTCAAGGAAATAACAGAAAAGTTACAGCTCTCTAAAAGTACAGTAAGCATTAATGTGGACGATCTTGTCACCTTAGCTCTTGTTGAGCGAAATACCTTCAAAGAAGACCGCAGGGAAATTCATTTGAACTTAACCTCCCTAGGTCAAGCATTAGCAAAGAAATCTTGCCAAAACGCTCTGTCATATAGAGCCATGATCTTAGCATTAGAAAAACTATCCGAAGGAGATATTCAATTTCTACTTCAAATACATCATGAACTCTTGATCGACTTGCAAAACTGCACGCTTTAATGTAAAACCCCTCTTTGTGTTCCTCTTATATCTTGGCTACTTAAACTCCAACGTATTGCCTGCCGCAGCCCACACAAACACGCCTGGAAATTCAGCCGCTAACTTACTCAACATAGCTAATCCAGTACAGTGATTCGGAGCCAAACAAGCCAAATCAAGTCCTTTGAGATAGTCAATCGTTTGTTGTTGCTGATCTTGAGTTGCAGGGCCTAGATGGGTCCCGCCCATAATCGCTCTTATTTTGTTCTCGCCCGTCAACCGTTTAGCATGTTCTACGATATTTACTAACCCTGAATGCGCACAGCCTAAAAGGATAACTAATCCCTGGTCTGTCTTATAGAATAAGCTAAAATCATCTGGAAGAGTGTCTTGGACGATTTGCCCGCCCTTCATCTCAACCAGTCTATTATCCAAACGTTCAAAGGCTGTTTCACGAGGGATTTCACCACTTAGCCAAAGTCCAGGATTTAGTTCTACGGGTTCTCTATGCCAGTGAAACTCAGCTCCGGCGCTCTCCAGCTGCTCCTTACGAAACGGTACACCAATATATTTATTTTCATGTTCCTTAAATCCCAGGGCATAGTGCTCTGAAAACAAGTCCGGATGAGCGTAAACCGGAACTCTTCCTCTGTATTCCAGAAACTTTAGCAGTCCTCCCGTGTGATCATAGTGCCCGTGACTTAAGATCACTCGGTCAATTCGCCGAAGATCATGACCTAAAATCCGAGCGTTACTCAGAAGGTTTCCCTGTTCCCCTGTATCGAATAATATACACTCATCACCAAAATCCAAGAGCATAGACAACCCCCACTCTGACAAGAGTCCTAACGGAGCACCTACTGTATTCTCTATCAAGATCGTTACCTTTAACCTTTTCATCGCCATACCTCCTCGAACGTTCTCCAGTTACCCAGATACCCGTGTTTCTTAATCAAGCAAATCGCCTGAAAGTGCAAGACGGGACGCTAGCCGATATATTTCCTCAGCGGACCTAGACCACCATACTTTTCCATTTGCTTGCAGTTAGCTTTTGCCACAGTTCAGCATCCGAGGTTCCAAGAACTACTTGTCTGGAATGAGAAAGTTGAAGAAGATACTTCAAAACTTCTTCCCAAAAACTTTGTCCGCTACTCAGTTTTCCTACTGAGAAAAGAAACGGTACTTCGTTGTTGTCTCGAAGGGCTAACTGAGCGATAGCCATGCGATAAGCAAAATAATCTCGTTTCCCTTCTGTCACAGCTCTCTCTATTGCCCCTTTAGCTGGTGAAGAGGACATTTGACTGAAAATCCACTTTTTTTCTTCTTTAAGTTGCTTACCGTACACGGTTTTCCATTCCTGCCAAGAATTTTCTAACAAGGCCTGAGCGTCATCCAAGGCATCATGCAAGCCTTCATAGGCCATCCACTGCCGTTTAACCGTCTCTATCTTTTTCTCCAGAACAGACAACGACGGAAATTTGAGGATGCATTGGAGACTTTGTTCTGCGGTCTCCAGTTGCCGACGAATTTCCACCTGTTCTTTCTGCCATACTGCTATTTCAACCATCTTTTCTTCATTGAAACGATGGTTTTCACGTTCTAAATCCGCCAAAGGTTCCAAAATCTTAGCGAGATACTCCATATTGCGGTCGCCGAGCAAATTATAAAACTTCTCGGTAAACAGGTTAACTTCCCTCGCCGCCTCGTCTTTCGCTCGCAGTTGCCTGGCAACCTTTAGAACGGCAGCTAGGACTTCATCTCTGTCTGTTGCCAGGGTCCCCCAATTTGCCAACTTCTCCCGGAGTTGTTTCGCAGATGCAGCCATCTTACTTTCTTCCATCTTCAGCTGTTCTAGTTCAAGCTGTAGCTCACCATGCCATAGCTCCAACTGGTGTTTCTTGCGCTGGTGGTCTTCCCACCCGTTCAACCAAGCCGCAAGATCAGCTACGTTAGCTTTGCTAAAAGCCTGGTCTAGGATCATAGTACGGGAGTTTATTATCTTGCGTAGTTTTTCTTCCCAATGAACTTTATCATTCAATCGTTCTAATTCTAGTTGTAATTGTTCTACCCGCTCCCGTTGGTTACGAAATTCCTTCAGTTGACTTGTGAATTCCTGGTTATTTAAAGCATGATAGTTTTGGTAGTGTTTTGCAATGCGCAGAGAAAACCTTTCGCCAATACTTTTCACGCCTAATTGTTCCTGCAGTACCCTATCAAGAAAGTTACCAATTTTTGAGCTTTGCCACTGTGCCAAATACCTTTCTTTTTGCGCTATTCTAATTTCTAAGGCATTTGTTACTCCGGCCATAACTGAGAATTCTTGAAGCCTGGCAATCTCTTCCATGCATACTTTTTGTAATTCCTCAAATTTACTTTTCACGACTGTAAAGTTGTCCTGTTCCCGTTCCAGTTCCTGCTGGGCTTTGTGCTTCTCTTCTTTAGCCCGTCGCAACCGTTGTACTTCATTTTCCGACAATCCCTGATATCCAGATGTTTGCAGAAAATCCTGCGTTTCGTTAATTATTTGTGTCCGCATTTGGAATTCGACAGCTATCCGACTTACCTTTTCTTGAAGATATGCCCACTCCATGCACTCTTCACGCAAGCCCTCAATCATGGCCCAGTCTACTTGGGTCTCATGGGTAAGTTCAGTCAACTTTGATTCTGATTCCCTGTAGCGTTCTTCCAACCTAGCGAGTTCACCTTGGAGTTGACGTAACTCACGGTAGTCCAAGTTTTGACGAAGCACAGTCAAGCGCTCTTGAGTTTTCGCTGCATAAGAAATCCTTTCGGCGAGAATTTTCTCTTTTTCCTGGAAATTTTTTATCTCAATAAGCAGCAGCCGTTCCTTTTCTTGTTGGCGGTGTGCTTCTTCCCATTCACGCCGCAGGGAATCATACTCAGCCTTGACCTGCAACATGCTCTCCGTTTGTGCTTTTACTCTCTTTTGCGCCCCTGTTAGAGAAGCCCGCACTTTACTCAACGAGAGACCTGCGTCCCCGCCTTGCCGCATGTTGCGGACATACCGAGATAAGTTAGCGGTTTCATCATTTTCTGGCCATTCCACGATCCCTCCCTGCAGGAAAGCTCGCTGTTTTACCCGAAATAAATACTCTCCCAGCGTCGTCCTTTCTGGCAAGGATACTTGCTGTCCGGTTTCATCCTCAATCTCCAAAGCTGAGGATCGCTCTAGCCCATCGTCATTCATAATGGAGTGTCGACAAATATGTAAACGATTATTTCCCCCAGTCATCCACACTTCGACTACGCCCTTACGAGCTTGAACTTTTGAAACCAGAGGGTTCTTTATATCATAGAATAGTTCCAGGAATAAACCGCCTAGCATCCTCTGTCGAGTCCTATCCTCAGAAAAGAGCAAAACTGGGCCAACAGGAAATGTCAAGTCGAGGTCCCCTAGGCCTGTTAAATTGTGGGTTATGATTCGTTCAATCCTCATCGTCTTCCCGTCCCTGCCCCAGCGCTGCTAACCCTATTCTCTGTACAAGCTCCCAATGTTCGTAATCCTCAGAGCTCTCTAATACATCAAGGCGCTCTTTGATTTTATCGGCAAATAGTTGTGTTAGTATGGGAAAACCATATCCGTTGGTAGTCTTTCGTCCCACCTTATTAACAATATCTTGCTCTGCTTGTGATGGTCGCCCTTCGGAGGGTAAGACCTCAATGTAACGGAACTTACCCTCCAATACGTTCTGTAAGGCGGGAACGGCTGCTTCTACGTCTTCTAAAGATCCAGCCAACTTGAGCCTAAATATATTTTTTTGCCGTTCTTGTGTGCTCGTTTCTGCCAATAGTTTTTCGACAAGGCCTGCCATATCGGGTTCGATAGCCAGTGTCTTTTCAATATAGCGACGCTGACCCAATTCCCGAAATTCAAGCCGAACGGACCCTTTTTCAATCTCCCCCAACAGGACACCATGGGGCCCGCTCTCACGAAAACTCCTAGCCTCAGACGAGCCACAGTCGGCCCAATATGTTTCTCCCTCTTGCCGGACCTCACTCCAAACGTCCCGATGCCCTAAGGCTAAATAATCCAAACCACTTGCGGCAATCTGCTCAGGTAGGATAGAAATTAAGCTTTTATTCTTTACTGAACCTACTTCAGTATGAAGTAGCATAAGCTGAAGCGTTCCATCCCTCGAAGTTTGAAAATCATCAAGGAATGGCTCTTCTTGGCAATAAGAGGTACATCCCGCTCCATAAACTGTGACGTTCAGGGAAGTTTTTACACTGCTGAGGCCACCTGAGAAGATATGCACATTACTCGGCCATACTGCCAAGCGATAGGCAGATGTAGTAACGAGCGGATCACGTTCTCCAGGAACGATAAAAACTTTTGTTCCCTCTAACTTGGCAAATGATTTAGCCACTCGCTCAACCGTCTCTTTGCGCACATACTCTTGTTCGAACAAATTTCCAGCCAGTAAAAGAAAATCGATTTTTTCCGAAAGGCAAAGCGAGAGGACACCTTCAAATGTCTGCCACAAGTCTTGATTTCGTTGGGTAACCCACTCCTCCGGCCCTTCCCATGAAGGGCTGTCAAAGCGAAATCCTGCACAATGTAAAACACGTACAACCGAAGCCATGCACATCACCTCCTCACCATTAATTGAAGAGAATATAAACTACTTTTACCTAGGCATTTCGGCTAGACCCTTAGTTGCCGGTAATTGCCGGCCGGACATCGATTTTGACATCATAAAGCGTACTACCAGCTGCTCTATCAGTTAGTCGTTGAGATGTAAGGGCATTTACAGTGCGATACTCAGACAGATTTTCGTTCCAAAACAACCCTTCGGTTACTACTACTCCTGGGGGAACCGTTGTCGTTAACTTAAGAATAAAATGCACTTCGCCCCGCTCGTTAAAAGCGATCACTTTCTGACCATCCTGCAGATTCTTGGTCTCAGCATCTTTGACATTCATTTGCAAATAAGCTGTTTCCTTTTTACGAAGTAAATCGGGGCGCTCATTGAAGGAAGAATTCAGCGAATACAAACTAGGTGCGCTCATCAGATAGAATGGGGCATCATCACCGTAAGGCTCAAAATAACGCGGTAAAGGCTCAGCTTCATGAGGATTGTATAGTTCGATTTTACCTGATGAAGTAAGGAAAGTTGTTTTATAATTCTCAGGCAGAGAAAGTTCGACGGGGCGGCCTGCTTGAAGTTTTGCCAAATCAACGCTTTCGAGCCATGAAGTGGGAGGATCTATTAATTGATTAATAACATCGTTAGTCTTTTGATCAAAGAAAGATTCATCAAAACCCATTGCCTGGGCAAGTAACTGGAAAACTTCCCAGTTTGATTTTGCTTCGCCTACCGGAGGAATAACCGCAGCCGCTCTCTGAATGCCGTAATGACCATAGGAACGGTACATATCCGGGTGCTCTAATGAGCTTGTAGCCGGCAAGATAATGTCGGCATAGCGGGCTGTATCCGTCATAAATCGCTCATGAACGACCGTAAATAGGTCATCTCTCATAAGTCCTCTGATAATCATATTTTGATCAGGGGCTACGACGACTGGGTTAGAGTGATATACATACAAACCCATAATCGGCGGTTGCTCTAATTCCGTCAGTGCATAGCCTAGTTGATTCATATTTACAATACGAGTTGGCTTCTGCAACAAATCTTCGCGCGTTACCCTAGCCGTGTTAAAGGCCTTACTCGTAGAAATACTGCTCAACAACCCACCTCCCGGCTTACCCCAAGCTCCAACAAGTGCGGGAAGACAAGTAATGGTGCGAACGGTCATCGCCCCGTTGCCATAGCGGCACAGACCGGATCCCAAAGAAATAAAAGGCGCGCGGGCCTTGCCGTAACAAGCTGCCATTTCTTCAAGCAAGCTGATGCTAACCCCAGTAATTTGACTGACTTTATCCGGCGGGTAATCAGCCAAAACCTCTGTTTGCAACTGATCAAACCCCTGTACATGTCGATTTATAAACGGTTGGTCAATCCAGCCCTCGCGTACTAAGATGTGCATTATGCCAAGAGCCAAAGCACCATCACTTCCGGGACAGACTAACACGACCTTATCAACAATTTGGGCCGTGGGATTTTCATACGTGTCAACAAGCCAGACCGTAGCGCCATGTCTTTTAGCGTCTCGGACATAATTCAGCAGATGAATGTTCGTTGCTAAAGCATTCGTACCCCACAAGATAATCAAATCGCTGTGCTTAACCTCATCAGGGTGTAGCGCTAGGGTCTCTCCCATCACCGACGCCCAGCCATAACTCTTGGCAGAAGAGCAAATAGTGCGAGCCAATCTTGAAGCACCCAAACGGTGGAAAAAACCTTCCCCACAGTTGCGCTGAACAATACCCAGGGTTCCCGCGTAGGAATAGGGCAGGATCGCTTCCGCATCATAGTCAGTCATAATCGCCTTCCACCTATCGGCAATGCCTTGAATTGCCTCATCCCAAGTAATGGGTTTAAACTGACCTGATCCTTTTTCCCCGACGCGCTGTAGAGGGTGCTTCAGCCTTTGTGGAGAGTGAACTGTTCGCTCATAATGAACCATTTTGGGGCATAAAGTCCCTCTAGTATAGGGATGTTCCGGATCACCAGTAACCTTGACAGCTTGACCATCGACAACTTTAACTAAAAGTCCGCACGTATCGGGACAGTCATACGGGCAAACAGATCGTTTCCATTCTGACTTCATGAGACAACCTCCTACTATATATGCAATTACAACTTCAAGAACTTCTATAGCAACAGTTTCCTTCATTATACACCGCTTTGGCTAGACGCTAAACATCAAAAACCTCTTTGCTTAATGTTTCATGAAAGACCCTAAAGAAATAGAACTATTGATAGCGGGCCATTGAGTCGGGCCATTGGTTAAAAACTGACTGATGAAAGAGAGGATTTCTTTGAGACATGTTTCCTGCTATAATATTAGGCAGACAAATGCTAATAAATCATGGAGGATTGATCAAATGAAAGTTTTAGCTCAACTTAAGGGAGAAGATACTTGGCAGGAAATTACATTAGAAGAGTGTTTATTGAAGACCGAAGAAGCAGGATTCTATACGCCAGGAACAGTTGAACAATTATTAGAAAATGGTTCAGCAGTCGATACACCTTGGTCAATTTTCAAGAAAGCAATTTAATCTGAGGCTCGGTGTTAAATAACAAACATCGGGCCTCTTTGGCTCCGAGAGACACAGGATGTCACAAGAAGCATTGAATATCTTTAAACGTGCGAAAAACCGTCCCACAGCAAGGACGGTTTTTCATCTTTTTCATGTAGTTCTTCTTTATCTAAATGAATCTCTCTGCTATAAGAATACAATAGAGTTATTAATATTTTACGTTGAGTATGTTAAGAATTCTTCAAGAAATTAGTTTTTGACAAGTTTTTGGGTACCTCCATGTACTCCAAAACTTATACTTTCCGATATATTAAGAAAGAGACCTCCATCGGAGATCTCATATTTTCCTGATAAAAAAAGTACTAGTCCTAGATTTTCAAAAAAAGTACCCTCCGATTATGCTGTCCCGGAGGGACAAAGAGGAGCATTACATGAAAAAGACTAGGACTATAAGTCCTTCAATTCATTATACAATATTAATTACTACTTTTGTTACGATCGATTCTGGTAAGTATAGGAAATACAAGAGTCTGAACCCGCTCATGACTCAAACAGGACGTTTAAGTCATGAGCGCTGCCCGAAGACACTGTCTTCGCACGTATTAGCCTTCTTGCAGGACGGCAAAGCACCATCTATGGCGAGAAGGGTCCTTCCAGAAAGTATGGAACGATAAGTTATGCTTGCAGACAGTACAGAAAAAGAGCGCTCCTTTATTAATAAAATAAAAGTAAGCGCTCACACTAAAATTGCACCTTAAATCATATTACTCGCAAACTTTTCCTGGATTTAGTATATTTTTAGGATCAAATGCCAATTTTATATTTTTCATTAGTCCTACATATTCAGGTCCGTATTGCTCTAACATATACTCTTTTTTTGCAAACCCAATACCGTGTTCTCCAGACACTAATCCCCGTAGTTCCACAGATTTACTATACATTGCTTCAAAAACCTCAGCCAGCTTCTTTTTCCAGGCCTCTTCGGAAAGATCATCCTTTAAAACATAGACGTGTAAATTACCATCACCCGCATGTCCAAAACTTCTTATTCTTACATCAAACTGCTTTTGCAGAACATCGGTATATTTAATAAATTCGGCCACTTTATTTCTTGGAACAACAACATCACATTCATCCATCTCAGTCGTTGTAGCTTTCACTGCTTCGAGGAAAGCACCCCTTGCTGACCAAACAGCCTCTTTTCGTTCATCTGTATCAATGATGAAGACGTCGAGTGCACCTTCTTCAAGGCAAATATTAGCCACATTCTCGTAATCTTTTTCTATATCTTCTGTGCTGTTGCCATCAAACGTTAATAACAGATAGGCATCTGCAGAATTGTCAGGGAATTTTTTGCCCAGAAATTCTTCAGCAGCAAGAATTACTTCTCTTTGCATAAATTCTATAGCAGTTGGTGTGGCCTTAGATTTTATAATCTTAGGCACGGTACTTATCGCCATATCAAGATTTGGAAAAGGTATTAGCAACGATATTGCTTTCTTGGGCAGTGGTATAAGCTTCAATATCGCTTTTGTAATGATACCTAACGTTCCTTCGGATCCGCAGATTAAGTCTTTTATGCTGTAACCGGAAGAATTTTTAACAACTTTCCCTCCGACATTAATGACTTCTCCGTTAGGAAGAACGACTTCGAGTCCTCTAATATAGTCTCTTGTAACTCCATACTTAACAGCTCTCATACCGCCCGCGTTAGTATTGATGTTACCCGCGATTGTCGCTGATTTTTCACCTGGATCGGGTGGATAGAATAAATCGTATTCTTCAACATATTTACCGATTTCCATTAAAAGCACACCTGGCTCAAGGGTTAACGTCAAGTTTTCTTCATCAATTTCGAGTATTTTGTTCATCCCGCACATGTTCATCATAATTCCACCGAAAATCGGAACAGATGCCCCCACAAGACCTGTTCCTGATCCTCTAGCCACAACCGGAATTGTATTCTCATAGGCATATTTCATTATTTTGGACACTTCATCTGTTGAAAGAACTTCAACTAAGACATCAGGCATTCTACTGATTCCACCCAATTCATCATGGCTGAAATCTTCACTAATGGACTCTCCCGTAAAAACTCTATCTTTCCCTAGAACCGACACTAAGAAATCAATATCGTTAGCCTCAAGCGTTTTATAATCGTTCATGAAATTACCTCCACGTTTTCTTAATTTATCCGCTGACTAATCGCCATGGAGTTCCAACCTTGAACTAAAAGTGGCGCTCTTCGAAAATATAGCCCCCTGGATAAGTTCAGTCAAACTTCCGATGGAGTTTCACACTCCACTAGTTATCGAGCACAAGCCTCAGCTCTTGAGTTTTTAATATCTTCAATTAATTGAGGAACGATATCGTAGATATCTCCAACAATTCCATAATGAGCTACATTAAAAATCGAAGCATTTGGGTCTTTATTTATTGCAAATATGCGCTCTGAACTGTTCATGCCAGCAGAAAACTGAACTGCACCTGAAATGCCGAGAGTAATGATTAGCTTTGGCTTAACCGTTCTACCGGATAGACCGATTTGCTTCTTAGCATTAATCCAACCCGACTCAACAAGGGGCCTTGTTCCAGCTATTTGAGCGTCTAGAAGATTGGCTAATTCTTCAACCATGGCCATATCCTTTTCAGACTTTAGGGCTCTTCCCACAGCAACAATGACTTCTGCGTCAGAGATATTTTCTTCAATTTCTTTTTTTGTAACTTTTAAAACTTCAATATTAGACGCCAATCTTGCTTTGTCCAGTTCACATACAGTAATCTGGCCACTTGGCTCGCATTGTTTTTCCGGAGCATTCATAACCTTATATCTTACCGTTGCCATTTGAGGTCTCGTGTTAGGACAAACAATTTGGGCCATGATATTTCCACCGAAAGCAGGTCTTATCTGAACAAGGTCTGTATCTTCTTTCATTTCTAGGACTGTACAGTCTGCTGTTAAACCAGTTCTAAACCTTGCAGCTACTCTTGGGGCCAGTGATCGGCCAATGGTTGTCGCTCCAACCAGTAAGGAAGATGGTTTTATCTTATTAACAAAGTCTTCAAAAGCAGCTGTATAAGGCTCTATTCTGAAATGGTTTAATTCTTCATAATCGTAAACAAAGACTTCGTCCACTCCATAATAAAGCAATTCTTTTGCCTTATCTGTAATATTGTGTCCAATAAATACGCAGTAGACAGGAAAATTAACCACTGCAGCAAGTTCTTTTGCTTTTCCAATGAGTTCCATGGTCACTGGATGGATCTCCCCTTCAACATGGTCAACATAGACCCCGATGCCACTCCACGCGCTCTTATCTACCTTCGCAACCTCTTCTTCAACAAATTCCATGATACCTTTTGGTCCCTTTTTAACGCATATCTTGCACATTTTACAACCAGCGTTAATTTCAATAATCCCGTTATTATTTTCAATAGCATCAAATGGACAGACATCAATTAATTCTTGAATGTTTGACTCATTAATTTTATCTTGGTGACAAATTAGCTTGCTCATCTATATACCTCCGTTCCGTTTCTTTATACAAACTTTAGTTGTTTGAGTTTTTCCGCTATTTTAAAACTGAGCTGTGCCCCAGTACCTGTCCATGTCTCTCTGTCATTATTAGCCGAGGGTGGGAAGATTCTCTCTACTTGTGTTGGTGAACCTGTAAGCCCATATCTCTTTTCATCTTTATCTTCAAAATCATTTAATGATATAATTTTAATATCTCGATCTTTAGTACTTATTTTTTTTCTATAGGAGGGAAGTCTCGGCTGAAATATATCTTTTTCTACGGTTAATAGACATGGGAATTGGATTTCAGCTATTTCAAGTGTGTTTGGCATGTCCATTTCTACAACAACAGATTTTTCTTTTATTTCAATTATTTTTAAAACATTCGCTATATGTGGTATTTCGAGATATTCAGCCATCTCCGGGCCGACTTGAGCGGTATCACCGTCAGTTGTCTGTTTGCCACAAAGGATTAGATCAAAATTACCCATCTTACGAACCCCTTGAGAAATGGTATAAGATGTAGCAAGAACGTCTGCTCCAGCAAATTTTCGATCGGATACTAAAGCTCCTTCGTCAGCCCCCATCATAAATGCTTCTTTGATAACATCTTTTGCTTGAGGTGGTCCCATGCTTATAACTTTGATCGTTCCACCTTCTTGCTCTTTAATTCTCAAAGCTGTTTCAATAGCAAACAGATCATAAGGATTCATTTTTGAATCGACACCGTCTCTTTTTAAAACACCTGTTATTGGATCAACTTCAATTTTCGTAGTTCCAGGAACTTGCTTAATACAAACTAATATTTCCATGACTTAACCTCCTAGTTATATAGTAGTTTTATTAAAAAAGATCACGCAAACTTTTAATTGATTGAATATAAATTGGGCGAATAATATAAGAGGTCGCGGTCTGACCATCTGACCATATGATAACACAAAATTCATACTTGTACAAAGAAATATATTGTCAATCTTTACTCAACAATCCATTGCTTTTCTGAGACTCAATCAAATTCACAAACACTTATAAATACAATAAAAGAAGAGCCCTTTTAGGCTCTTTAGTTGAAATATTTAAATCAGGCAGCCATGTCAACTTAATGGTTGCTCTCTGATTAAGGAGACAGTATAAGACGCAAATATAGTACCTTACATGCTAAATTATGTTATACTAATCTAAGGAGGTACCGAAAATGATTATGATTAGACAAGCAGTAGCAAATGATTTATGCGAAATTCTAGAAATTTATAACGATGCTATCTTAAATACTACAGCAATATACACCTATAACGTTCAGACGCTTGAGGAGAGAACGTTGTGGTTTAATAAAAAGAATGAGGATGGAATCCCTGTTCTTGTTTTTGAAGACAATAATAAGGTTATTGGGTTTGCAACGTATGGCCCTTTTAGAGCTTGGCCAGCTTATAAATATACAATAGAGCATTCAGTTTATGTACATAATGGATATAAGCGCCGTGGAATTGGTACTGAACTTGTCAAAGAAATAATTAGAATTGCTGATGAAAGAAAGTTTGCCACATTAGTTGCGGGCATTGATGCATTTAATCACACTAGCCTTAAAATGCATGAAAAATTAGGCTTTGAATACTCCGGTACCATAAAAAATGCGGGCTTCAAGTTTGGTAAGTGGCTTGATCTAGCATTTTATCAATTAAATCTCTCGGGCCCTGAAAATCCAATTGATGGTTAATTCCAAACAGAAGAGCTTCGCTATATGACGAAGCCCTAGTTTTCATTTAATATTCGATTATACAATTATTGGACACAAAGTGGTTAACTTATTTTTGTATGTTATTAATCTTTATCACTGCTTGTAAATTCAGAAATAAGTATATAAATTAGGAATTATAAGAATGTCGGAAAGATTATGTAAAAAACGGTCCCATCACTTCCCGTTTTAAAATTAAAAATAGCTTTATGCCTTTGGGCGATTCCCATAGAAATCGCTAATCCAAGACCAGTTCCGGTTTCTTTTGTGGTGAAAAATGGAGTGCCTATTTTCTCTTGTACGTCCTGAGGTATTCCCGTTCCGTGATCTATAATGGCTAATACAACTTTATTCTCTTTTAAATAGGTGCTAATGATAACACTCCCCTGCTCTGGGGTGACCTCTAACGCATTACGTACTAAGTTTAATATAAGTTGCTTTATTTCATTTTCGTTGATCATAATATCTGGTAGTTTATTGAGATCAAAAACAACTTCTTTATTGTTGCTAAAGGCATCTGCTTGAAGCATAGGGAATACTTTATTGATAACCTCGTTGATGTTTCTAGGTTTAATATTATCTAAGTTTGCTTTAGCTAAGGATAGAAAATCGGTAATTATTTCATTGGCACGGTCAATCTCTGAGACCATTAAATCCATATTCTCTTTGTCTTGTTCGTATTTAGATTTCGAACCAAACATTTGCAGAAATCCCTTGACGGTAGTGAGTGGATTTCTTATCTCATGACTAATTCCAGCTGCTAACTGCCCTATAAGATTGAGTCTTTCTAAACGGGCAAACTCTAACTGTTGTCGTTTCAATACGGTTATATCTCTGAAGAAAACTGTCAATCCTTCCTCAAATGGATAAGCATGATATTCATAGTATTGATCAGGTTTAATAAAACCTGTTGCTTCCCAATGAATAGATTCCTCTAGAGACATCGCTTCTTGTAGTTTATCATAAGTTAATGAACCTATTCCCTGAGGGAAGATCTCCCATATGTTTTTTCCTATTAAATCAGTCTTACGCACCGACATGATTTTTTGTGTTTCGTTGTTAACAAACGTAAACTGCCATTCGCGATCTATAGCATAAAAACCATCTGAGATTCCTTCCATAATATTGTCTATCTGACGTTTTGATGATTCCAATTCTAAGTTCATCCGCTTCAAACCATCTGTGAAACAACTAATTTTATATAAGATAGGTCTTAATTCAGGGAGTTTAATTAAAATCTGTTCTTGTTGTTCGCCATTATTAATTATCATTTTACTGAATTCTTCTAAGCACAATTCAATCTGTTTAATATGCTTTCTAATTAAAAAAATAATTAAGACTGATAGGCTTAAAACCAATATTAAAATGTCATTGAAGTTATAGAAAGATGAGAATACATAATCTGCATTCTTTGTATAGGCCCAAACATAGCCTACTAATTTTTCCTTATCATAGATTGGTATATTGACACTAATGACCTTATTATTGTTTGATAAGTTATTAAATTCGTTTATTGCTCCTATTGTAGTACGAACTTCATTAAACGAAATATCGGTTTCATTTTGATTTTTAATTATTATATTTAATTCAACATCATAATAACCTACAAGATTATCATTATATTTGTTAATTATTGGCTGTATAATATCATCTATCTTTAATATTTTTTGAGTCTTCGTTAAATCTTTATCTTTTTTTAATTCTTCTATAGAGATAATCTGAGATTGTATTTTTGTTTGTACATTTGAGGCACTTAACAATAAATTATAATTAAATTTCAGGATCTGTTTCTCCCAAAAATTTTGTCCGTAGAGTAATATGAGAATAATGAGAAAAGCAAAGATACTAAATATGACTTTAAATAAAGTTAATTGAATAATAGATTGTTTAGCTAAGAAATTTTTAATGTTAAAAACCATATGATTATCCTCCAACTATCCCCCCAAAAGTTATCAATCTAAATGGTACTAAGAAGCTTATGATAATCTATGGTAAACAATTTAAAAGCTAGGATCTACTCCCAGCTTTTAAATTGTTTACCATAGATGTTTGCACGACTGGCAACCTCCTGATTATTTTTGCAATGCTTTCGGAGTTTTAGGTTGATATGCCCACAAACCACATGCAAAAACGGAAGTCGCACTAGCTAAGAGCAATAGTATTGAAGCAAGTGTAGCAAAGAAATACCTTTTCATAGTCTATATTCACCTCCTTTTCTATTAAAAATAGGCAGCAAGGTGATACTCTGGTAAAATACACCTAGAACCGCACTACTACTTACTAATTTATTATCAATAAAAGAAATAAGTAGGTATGAAACAATGACGAAAACCATTGACGAGATCTTGAGTTTAACTTTTAATCTTTTAGAACGAATTGGCTTTGATTCGCTATCTACAGGAGCTAAGAAAGCTACTAATAAAAAAGAAATAAGCAAGAGAATTATCAGAACAGACTGATTAATCAAGTCATAATTAACAATTTTTTTAGTTAATACTCCAATTAAAGCATATGTAATAGAACTAATGGTCAAACATTTTAAAGGAGTATTAAAATGAGCGCCTCCCGATACTCTTCGTAATAGACCACCGAAAATTGCGGCAACAAAAGCCGGTAGTAAAGCATTTAAAGCAAATCCTAGAAGCATTATTGAAAATGAGCCTAAGACGAATAGAAGTGCTGTTTCAATGGCATACACTATAATTTCCTTTTTATCATCATTATAATCCAATTCATTTGTTATTACTTCAGTGAGTTTATTACTAATATTTTCAGAGAAACTCATTCATTTCCGACCTCATCTTCTTTGGTATAAATTTATTTAATAAAAAAGCAAAGATAAATAAAAGAATTACTTGCGGTTCTGTTATCGCGATCCTTATTATTACTAGGTTAGTGAATAGGGTTTCGGGTGTTACTCCAAAAAGAGGCATTAACAAGGATAGGCATACAAACTCAAATATTGTTAATGCTAAAAAACTCAATAAACTTGCGAGAAGGGATAAACCGAAATCGCCCTTACCAAGCCAAGTTAAAGCTATAAATAATAAAATAATTAGCAAGAAAAAATGAACCCCAAAGGGGATGGAAAACAGTCTCACAACATAAGAAATAAAAGCTAAAACAATTCCAATCAATAAAATTTTATTCCACTTCAAAGGTATTCTGGCAATTACAAATGCTAAAGTGACTACTGCAGTTTGCTCAGGTATTCCTTGTAAGAACAAAGCAATTAAGGGTATGTTTATAGATCTCACAACCTCTCCAATTAAACATAACCATACTTTTCTAACAACACACTACCAGTCTTCCTCTATTTTCAATTATTGCACATTTCAAGAGCGAATTTACGCGAAACTTGTCTTACTAGAAAATATTTTCTAGATTTGGAGAGGGATTCTTAATAGTTAATACACCATTGACACTGTTAGCTTTAACGTCACATAATAACAGTACCTAAGACCTATGTACATATTGAAATTAGCCTTTATAGAAGCCTTGTCTCGATGAATCTCAAATGTTAATCAAAGATGCAATCCTCAATTATAGGTTCTAGCAACTCTTGTTATGTATTTATTTAATAGAAAAGCAGAGATAAATAAAAGAAGCACCTGCGGTTCTCCAACCGCAATCCTTATAGCCAGGTCATCGAATAAGTTTTCAGTAGTAAATCTATAAATATACATAAACAAGGACATACAACTAAACTCAAATATCACTAACACTAAGAAACTCGATGAACTTGCGATAAAAGATAGACCGGCATCCCCCTTAGTGATCCAAGTCAAAATGATAAAGTGTACACAGAGCAGCAAAATAGTATGAATCCCAAAAAGGATAGGAAACAGTCTCACTACATACGCACAAAAAGCTAGGAAAATCCCAATCAATAAAATTCTATTCCACTTTAGAGGTATTCTGGCAATTACTAAAGCTAAAGTTAAAACTGCAGTCTGTTCAGGTATTCCTTGTAAGAACAAAGAGAGCAATGGAATTCTCATGGATCTCACCATCCAATCTAACTATAACCTGATTGGGCAATCCTCGAGGAATCCTTCGTCGCCCGCCCCGGTATACACATTTAATACCACAAGACCCAACCGTTCTTCCTTTTTCCATTATTGCACACTCTAAGTACGAATTAGCACGAATCCTGTACACTAAAAAATAACATTTCTTGGCCTTGCGACACCTGAACTCGTCGATAACTAGTCTCTATAACCTTTTCCTATATTTACACCTACGCCCTTTTAGGTATATAATGAATACAGGTATAACACTTACCAAGATAAGTATTATATACCTACTTAACTGAATACGTTTTTTTTGCTAGGGGTGCCCTTCGGGGCTGAGATGAGGAAACTCGATCCCTTTGAACCTGATCTGGTTAATACCAGCGGAGGAAAGCAATCGTTTAACTTATATTGGAATATAAGTGAGAACTGCTTACCGCAGTTCTCATTTTTTTATAGCTTTATACCCTCTCTGGTACCATGGCAGTAAGATGGGAACCCCTGACAAACACATTTGAACAAGCGAAAGGAGGACGGTCCGTTGCAAATTGTTGTCAACGGCGAAGCACAGGAAATTCTCTCAGAATGTACTGTATTCCAGTTTCTCGAAAACAAAGCGGTGACCCTTAAAGCGGCGGTCGTGGAGCTCAACGGCAAAATCCTAACTCAAGAACATTGGCAGAGTACTTTTTTACACGCTGACGACCGTTTAGAAATCTTAATTTTTATGGGAGGGGGCTAATAACGTGAACGATACCAAACAAAGTCTTAATCCATTGGCTGACAGTCTACTCATCGGAGGAGTAAATTTGCATAGCCGACTGTTCGTAGGAACTGGTAAATTTTCGTCGCATGAAATAGTGCCTCAGGTGTTGGAAGCGAGCGGCAGCCAGGTAGTAACGATGGCTTTACGCCGAGTCGACTGGAAAAACCCGCAGGAGAATATTCTTAATTACATGCCTAAGAACACCATTTTATTGCCGAATACTTCCGGTGCACGCACTGCTGAAGAAGCCGTTCGAATTGCTCGCTTGGCTCAGGCTGCTGGCTGCGGAAACTGGGTAAAGATCGAAGTAGTACAGGATCAGCGCTACTTGCTACCCGATAATTGGGAAACACTCAAAGCCACTGAACAACTAGTGAACGAGGGATTTATTGTACTCCCTTACATGAGCCCGGATCTGGGTGCTGCTAGACGTTTGCTAGAGGTTGGTGCTGCAGCCATCATGCCCTTAGGAGCTCCGATTGGCAGCAATCGAGGCTTACAAACCAAAGAACTCATCCGTATTCTTATCGAGGAGATTTCTCTGCCCATTATTGTCGATGCGGGCATCGGTCGACCATCAGAAGCAGCTGAGGCCATGGAAATGGGAGCGGCCGCAGTGCTTGTGAACACGGCCATTGCCACGGCAGGAGATCCTGTATTCATGGCTCAAGCTTTTCGCCTTGCAGTAGCCGCAGGACGTCTAGGCTATTTAGCTGGTCCGGGTGAACGTCGGATAGAAGCTGAAGCTTCCTCTCCTTTAACCGGCTTTTTGCAGGAGGGTTAAGCGATGTTTTACGAGCAAATCAGGGAGTGGCAACTAAGTCTTTCCGAGTCGACCTGGGCTGGTTTTGGCGAAGTCGATGTCGAGCGAGCGTTGGCCCGTGAGACTCTTCGCCCTCAAGATTTAGCAGTCTTACTATCTCCTGCTGCCCAATCTTACTTGGAACCCATGGCCAAAAAGGCTCAGGCTCTAACCATCCGCAATTTTGGCCGCACGATAGGTTTGTTTACCCCTCTGTATCTCGCTAATTATTGTAGTAACCAATGTGTCTATTGTAGTTTTCATGCTGGTAATGAAATTGTACGCTCCAAGTTAACCGTCGAACAGGTCATCAAGGAAGGGAAAGCTATCTCTTCGTCTGGACTACAGCATTTGCTGCTCTTGACAGGAGAATCCCGCACTCAAAGCGGACCCTCTTATATGGAAGAATGTGTCCATGCTTTACGACCCATGTTTGCCTCTCTGGGGCTTGAAGTATATCCCCTATCCACTGACGAATACCGACGTCTATATGAGGCAGGGATTGATTCAGTCACGCTCTTTCAAGAAACCTACGATGAAATCACCTATGCGGAAGTGCATCCCGCCGGACCTAAGCGCAATTATCACAATCGTTTAGAGGCTCCAGAGCGAGCTTGTGCTGCTGGAATCTCTGCCGTTAACATCGGCGCGCTCTTAGGTCTCTCTGATTGGCGACAAGATGCCTTTTTCTCGGCACTTCATGCCGATTACTTGCAAAGGACCTATCCTGGGGTGGAAATCGCACTCTCTGTGCCACGCCTCAGACCCTATGCTGGTAGTTTTAACTCCTCTGCTGCTCCCGTCACGGATGCCGCTTTAGTCCAAATTATTTTAGCTTACCGACTATTTCTCCCCCGGGCTGGCCTGACCTTGTCCACTCGAGAAAGTCCGCAAATGCGTGAGAATCTGCTGCCTCTCGGAATCACTCGTATGTCTGCCGGGGCCCTCACTTCGGTCGGGGGTTATAGTGAGACTGACAACGTAGGCAGTGCCCAATTTGAAATTGCTGATGAACGATCCGTCCCTGAAGTAGTGCGGATGATCCGGGCCAAAGGATATCTACCGGCTTTTTGCGACTGGGTCAATATGCGGGAAAAGGATGTTGTCGGGCAATGAATCCTTTAATGACTGGCTTAAACGAGACATTGCTACCAGAACAATTAATTAAAGTCCGACAAACACCTGTAGGGATCGCAGGTTTAGGTGGCTTGGGCTCCAATGTCGCTTGGCACTTAGTACGCAGCGGGTTTTTGCGCCTGGTCTTGGCCGATTTTGACCGCGTAGAAGCCAGCAACCTGAATCGACAAGTGTATTTCCCGGATCAATTAGGACTCTTGAAGACTGAGGCTCTAGCTGAAAACCTATTAAGGATCAACCCTGACTTAGACTTGAAATTATGGCCGGTTCTCGTGACACCCGATAATGTCCAGACGATATTTGGGCAGTGTCCAATATGGGTTGAGGGGTTTGACCGGACCGCCTCTAAGAAAATGTTTGTGGAAGAAGGGCTGACTGCTGGGAAAAAAGTCGTAGGCGCGTCTGGGCTAGCCGGTTGGGGAGATACCGATACGATCCGAACCATGCATTGGGGTTCTGGCTTATCTGTCGTCGGAGATTTCTGTACCGACGTGGCCAAAGACCAACCACCCTTCTCTCCCCGTGTCGGTGTTGTAGCTGCTAAACAGGCTAACTTGGTTTTGGCCTGGGTACTTAACGAAGGATGTGACCAACAATGAAAGGAATGCCTCGGCAGAAGATGGACGAATTAGACCCTGCAAAAAAACGGACTCTTCCCGCTGGCATCTATGCCCTTACCTCCGAGCCCCACTCTCTGGGCCGCAGTAATCTTGAAGTGGCGGGCGAGATTTTAGCCGCTGGCGTCCCTATCCTGCAGTACCGGGAGAAGTCTAAAAAGGTGAGAGTTATGTATGAGGAATGTCTCGTACTACGGGCTATGACCCATCAAGCGGGTGCCTTGTTCGTTATCAACGACCACATAGATCTGGCTCTTGCCGTGGGCGCTGATGGCGTGCATATTGGGCAAGACGACTTGCCTCTGTACAAGGTCCGTGAGCTCGTTGGCCCCAATTTCCTCATTGGGGTTTCCACCCATTCGCCCGCTCAAGCACAAGCAGCAGTAAAGGATGGTGCTGATTACATCGGAGTAGGACCAATATTTGCCACCCAGACCAAAGTTGATGTGTGTGATCCTGTCGGACTGGACTATTTAGACTATGTCGTTAAGAATCTGGAGATCCCCTTTGTCGCAATCGGCGGCATCAAGGAGCATAACCTAGCCGAAGTCGTCAAGGCAGGAGCTCAGACCGTCGCCTTAGTTACCGAGATTGTGGGCAACTCAGACATTCCGGGCAAGATAAAGAGTTTACAACGTATTATGGAGACATAGACCTTTTAAACGTCCAGGCAACCAAATGTCCCCTTGGCACCTTAAACGCTATACCAAATAAAACATCCCTTTGATACGTGAAACATCCCCTAGTCACCAAGATACTGACATAAGAGAAGTTTTATAGAAAGAGCGTGATTTGATGAGTACACAAATGGAACATGCCAAAAAAGGAGTCATCACAGCGGCCATGCAAACTGTCGCTGACAAAGAGGGATTGAGTGCTGAAGAAATCAGACTCCGGGTGGCAGCAGGAAGCATAGCCATCCCTGCTAACCATAATCACACCTCGTTAAGTCCAGAGGGCGTTGGTCTGGGACTTAAAACGAAGATTAACGTTAACTTGGGCATCTCCCCGGAGTGCGCCAACATAGATAGTGAGTTAGCCAAAGTGCGCATGGCTTTAGATATGAAAGCAGAAGCAATTATGGATCTCAGTAACTACGGTAAAACTGTCGAATTCCGCCACCGACTTATCTATATGTCTCCTGCTATGATCGGTACAGTTCCTATGTATGATGCCCTAGGTTATTTAGACAAGAAATTAGAGGACATAACTCCTCAAGAACTTTTAGCTGTGGTGGAACAACACGCCCGTGACGGTGTCGATTTTGTCACCATCCACGCTGGTATAAATCGGGAAACCGCCCGCCACTTTCAAAAGACTTCCCGAGTCACAAATATTGTCTCTAGGGGCGGATCCTTAC
>NZ_MASS01000031.1 GCF_001707885.1 Desulfosporosinus cupriresistens
CGCAACTAGGCAGCCGCCTTCGCAAAGGCTCGGCGCCAGCCAAGTTTTCTTTATGCGTGGAGCACTCATCCTTCGCGCTCTCGCTGTTACAACATTACTGAACACTCAGTGTTAAGCATTAGACCGTTCGACTTGCATGTGTTAGGCACGCCGCCAGCGTTCGTCCTGAGCCAGGATCAAACTCTCCATAAAAAGTTATTTCAACTTCATTGAAGAAGATGATTCGCTCATTGTTTCTTCGAAACTCTTGCGAGTCTCTCTCATTGGCTGTCCTTGTTGTTTAGTTTTCAAAGACCATTCGTTTGCTTTGGCCGCTTGGGCCGGATCTATATTTTAGCATTTTCAACTTACGTTGTCAATAACTAATTCGTTTTGTTCGGATCGACTAGCTCGAAGCTTTTAACCCCTCGCTTATTCAATCACTGTGCGTCTTTGTGGCGCTCAGTTATAATACCGTTTTCTGCGCAAACTGTCAACCCCTAAAATCAAAAATGTTTTAGTTCACATTCCCCAACTCAATTGAAAAACTTATTTCCACCCCTACTACTCTTTAGGTCCTTTTAAAAAGTAGCACATCGAGAAGCGCTGCATCAACCCGGCCCGTTTCACCTCTTTGATAGTGTGTAACAAAATAAGCTGTCTATTTATGACGTTTTTATTTATAATAAACATTATATTTCAACGGGTAATAAACGTTCTAAAGAGGAGAATTTATGCAGCAAACTGCAGTATTGGAGCTTAATAACTTAAGGAAGACCATTAAAGGAAAGGAAATAGTCAAAGGGGTAAACCTCAATCTTTATCCCTCCCAGATTTTTGGGTTCCTAGGACCAAATGGAGCGGGAAAAACGACAACGATCCGCATGATTGTTGGACTGATCAAACCAACAGAAGGGTCTGTAACCATCTGCGGCTATTCCGTAGCCCGCGATTTTGTCAAAGCCCTTTCGAATGTCGGCTGCATTATTGAGGGCCCCGATATGTACAAATACAGAAATTAAAGTGTTAAAAAAGAGCATGTGGTTACTCAATTCTGACCATAGCCTGCGTGGGTTTCATCGTTTTAGCGATGGGTTTCTATGAGGCAATCATCGTCACGACCGCGGTCAATTCTCAGCCGTCGGCTAACGCTCCATTGACTCAACCTCCAAAGGCTTCTACAAAACTCTCTTCCAAGAATACTAACTCTTTTAAAGTTCTCATCCTGGGAGACTCGATAGCAAAAGGGACTGGGGATGAAAAGAACAAGGGGTTTTCAGGCTATTTACCTGAGTACTTTAAAAACAACACCTTAAAAGAGATCCTCGTAGACGATGCAGGAATAGACGGACTTGAAAGCATAGGTCTACTAGAGCAACAACTAGAAAGTTGGACAAAACCATCAAAGATTCGGATATGATTCTAGTCTCTATTGGTGGTAATGATGTGAGAAGTATCCTTTCCCTGAACGATCTCGCTAAAGAAGATCAATTTAAAGTGAGACTGGACAGCTATCTTGGCAATTTGAAACAAACGATGAAGGTATTAAGAAGCACCAACCCGAATTCCATTGTTATTTTTCTTGGGCTGTATAACCCTTATGAAAAAGCAAGCAACGTCGAAGATATAAGGCTTCTGAATGAGTGGAACTATAATACCCAACAGGTCGTTGAAGAAGATGGGAAAGGGATTTTTATTCCAACCTACGACCTACTGAAATTTAATTTGGGTCAATACATCGCCAAGGATGGTCTGCACCCAAATTCTGCAGGATATCAAGCCCTCGCCAATAGAGTTAGTAAATCAGTTGAAACGATCATCACGAACTCCTAGGTTGGTGATGATAAGACAACCTTAGCAACTTGTTAAATAAATAATTCAGGTTCTCTTCGAAATGCAAACTCAATTTCCAATTCTTGTTTATGTCTTAAATAATCTTCATTGTCATAGTACTTGGCTTGAGTAGGACATTTTTTAATACACGCTCCACATTTAATACAAATCCCATTAAATTTGGAGACGTCTTCACCATCAATGGAACCCATAGGACAGACATTGACACATAGCTTACAGTCATTACAATTACTATTTGTTTTAGGAGCAACCTTTCTAATATCCACAAGACTCCCCTCTTTATTTTTAGGCATGTAATGTTTTCGATATGGTTGATTTCCCTCTACAACAATAGTCTGAAATTCAACTTGAATTGTAATTTTTGTATGTATTTGCTTGGCAAAATCATCGACAACGGCCATATCTTTCTCATCCGGCCTGTTTTTAGCAAGAGTTGTCGAGAACGAGTGTTCTCCTATAAATGCCCCCGCAGCAATAACTTTAAAGCCATTAGATTCAAGTATATCTTTTAATTCTATTAAAGCATCATCATAATTCCTGTTTCCATAAACAACTACCGGAATTGCTAAGGCGTTATTACCGATAATTGAATTTAAATAATTTAGTAAGACATTAGGGACTCTTCCTGCATAGACCGGCACTCCAATAATGACAATATCTTGTTCTGAAAAAGACACCGGGTTTGTTCTAACACTCGGCAAGGTGAAATCGATATAATTTATGGGAGTTTCCCCGCCGATATTTTCGGAAATTTTCTTTATTATACCAGACACTACTTTTTTAGTTGTACCTGTTGGGCTAAAATACATAGCATTGGTCATTCTATTCATATAAAGTTTCATTCCTTCCATAACAACTTACAATTCGAAGATTTTATAATTAATCTATTCAGAATCTATGGAATTATCTTGCAATTCCCATGCCAGAGAATTTCATTTTGGCTTCTAAATCTTCTGTCTGAAGCAATGACAACGCTTACAGTTCTATTAACTTATAATTCTCACTTAAAATATACTTCAGCCAAATGTATACGATTATTTACATCTTTATGTATTAGGACTTATAATCCGCTTCACCTCTGACTTCAGTAGCATGTCAACTATTGAATACATGTACCAATTAGTTGGCAGCAGAATTACCGATTTATTTATGAACATGGACTGAAGCTTTACTCGATATTAAGTTATAGAAAAAAAGTTATAACCGTAAGTTATTCTTTCTTTCAAAATAAACAACACGCCCACTTGAAAAAGTGGGCGTCGCACGATATGGCCAATTAAGAACCTGTACTATATTCCATAACTCATCAATGCTCCAAAGTATTTTTTGGCGAGTGAAATAACGGTAGCAAGAACAACAACCCAATAATATACAATACTCCCGCTACTTCATACATGGCAACCAAAGAAAATGTTTGTTTAAGCACCCCTGCCACACTCATCGTAATAACCATTGCTCCCGTATACAAAGGCATGAGAATCCCATTCACTCGACCAATGAACTGACTATCCGAATTTTGCATGATCATCATGTTAATGCCGATCATAATACAAGGAAAAACTAAACCCATCAGTAAATGCACCAAATAGGTTAGCCATGGGGTCGTCGATAATCCACATACTGCCACACCAATTGCCGATATGAGCATTCCGAAAGCCAAAAGCTTTTGGGGCGAAATAGCCTTAGCAGAAGTCATGACAATGACTCCCCCAAAAAGCATCCCTACCCCATTAAGGGTCAGTAGCCATTGCAAATTTTCTTTCGGTAAACCAAGCCGTTCCGTTACCAGAAAGATTCCTAATGGTTGAATAAGGCCCCCACCCAAGCCAGCGGCCAGAAAACACAAACCCAAAAGCGTCAGGATTTTCTTCGCTAGAACATAACGAATACCAGCCAACATTTCCTGGCGAAGGGTTGTTCCCGTCTTCTCTGCTACTTTCTCATGGTCCGGAGGCAGGAACGTCAAGGAACCCGCCGAGAGCATAAATGCGAGGCCCATCACGGCAATTGAGACAATAATTCCAAATTTTTGATAGACAAATGTTCCAAGGATCGGTCCAAGAATCATAAAAACGGTAAAGATCGTCTGATAAATCGACATTACCGTTTGAATCTGTTCAGCAGGCAGTTGTTCCTTAATCAGCTTCATCCCTGAAGGCTGAGAGAACTGAGATAAAATAGCGGAAATGATGGTAGTAAAAAACACAGCTTTCCAAGTGCCTAGAACTAAGGTAATCAAGACAACAAACACTGATACCGCACTGAGGACATCACACACAATCATTGTTCGTTTTGGACGCCAGCGGTCGGCAAAGGTCCCACCTATAAAAGAGAAAATAAATATTGGCGCAAACTCTGCAACCGAAATCATCGAGACGGCGAACGCATTACCATGTGTTCGTTCCATGACATAGAGTAATACGGCAAAATTACGCACCCAGATTCCAGTTTGCAAAAATAACGCAGATCCCAAGATCGCTTTCACTAGCCGATTACGTATTAAATCTAACATAAAAACCTCCCATCCATTTTAGGACAGGAGGCAGAACTATCTTATAATAGAAACGTGAGTCGCAACGCCTTTAAAAATGACACAAAAAGGCTTAACTTGCATTAAAGCAACTCAGTAATTATTAAAAATGCTCATACTAATCCTATCCCAAAAATCCCTCATCTTTATTAAACAAGAATTTTTAAAAGAAGTAGAATTAGTAGCGCATTATCTTTTTTTTCACCCTTTCTTAACTCAGTCTATATAATGCTAAACTAATTTCGAATTTAAGTCAAGATCCTATTACGGAAAATGTGTGACCAGCTGCAATAAATTTACGGGGGTTCCAACGTCTAACCTCCCCATCTCAGAATTGCCAAGAATCCGAGCATTTTCCTGCGTTGCCATTCGGCAGACTTCCTGTTTGGGAATTCCTGCTTGAACCATCCAATCCATCTCGTCAAACAGACTCTCAGCGTGCGGTACTTGATAAGCTCCAGCATCTGTCCCAACACCCAGTCGGACATTTAAATTATAGGCCTCGTGAATTTTAGCAAGTTGTCCCTCCAGAATCCGTTTCAAAGTTTCAATTTCATGGAAAGAGTAACGATCTGTAGGATATTTTAAAAGATTGCCAATCGGTGCAACCGTTGGGACCCAAGCAATCTCTTTTTCTTTCATCAATTTAAGTTGTCCTGACGTAATATAATATCCATGTTCAATGGAATCAACCCCAGCAGCAATCGCCACCGATATTCCCTCTTCCCCACTGGCATGGGCCATGACAAGTATGCCACGTCTATGAGCTGTTTCAACTAATTCGGAAAGATCTTCAGCTGTCCACTGAGTTGGACCCACTCTCTTGAACTCGTCAAAGCTAATTATTCCTGTAACGACTACTTTTAGTTGGTCTAGACCTTGTCCGAAAAAGTCCCTCTCTTTTTCCCGCCACTCTAATACATCTCTAAAACCACGCCCTAGAAAACGACCATACATTCCTTCTCGATTGACAGCCTCATGAACTGATATGACCCTAGGACCAGACCAAACTCCCTCATTGACCCTGTTTTTTGTCCTCCAAGCAAAGCCCGGTAAGTCACCACCATCTCGAATAGCTACAATTCCTCTTTCTAAATAACGCTGTAAAAATCCTTGAATGTTTTCTTCGATCAAAGCAGGTTTCTCCCAGTTTTTTAAACACTGAAAAAAATCAAGGCTGTCTAACGCTAAGTGCACATGAGCATCTATCCATCCGGGCATGAGGTAAAAGGAATCCCACGGCTGTGTTATATTAGAGAAACTCTCTAAATTACTCAAAGGTTGCAAGGAGGTTACAATACCCTCCTTCCATTTTAGCAGCATAGAGTGGGAGCATAAACCTAGTTCAGGGCTCCAACACCCTGCAACGACAGCTTCTCCCTCATGAGGAATCTCGTGGATTTTTTGTTCTGCACTACACGAAATATACATCATTTCTACACGCCAAGCGTGTATTTCAAGGTTTTTGTTATAACATTAATATCCATACTCCGCTTCCTTTCATTAAGCCAATAAATTCTGAACTAATCTTTTTATCTTCTACAACTAAACTAAAATACCCTTTTTTGACCCCCCTTCATCTTTGACCCTTAAGATGCCTTTGCGTAGTTCACCTAGGCAGGAGCAACAGATTAGACATCCTTAAGTGAAAGCATACAACTCCGGCAGTTCATAATTCCATAAAACAAGAAAAAGATTGCAAGGCTTGCCCAATATGCGGACAAACTTTGCAATCTATTTCTTGTTTTATCACTAACGGATTCGCACTTGTAACAGCCTTTTGAAGAATATTTAAACCACCTAGGACAACGCTCCTTCTTTTTCACGCTAACCCACAAAGAGAATTAATCGAAAATTTCCAGATCATCCGGGCTCTTATCCTTGGTTGGAATTATTGCATCTCTTGCTTGACCCGTCGAATTAGAGGTAGGAGAGTTTTTATTGGTATGAGTGGATGGCTGTGCTGTGACCTGTTTAGATACTTTATTCCTTTTAGCGACCAAAATAGTTCCTCCTTTTATATCTTTGATGTAAATGACTATGGCAGAAATAGGTTTTTAACTTGAGTACTTTGTTGTGCATTAATATAAGTATGTTTATTAATCCACGTAATTATGTAATTTTAGCTTGTATTAAAAGTATTAATGATACTAGTATCAGCGAAATTGTTTCAACTTGCGATCTTGCGTGGGACATTCTTTTTCTCTCTATTTCTTATTTGATCTACGAGAGGAACTATACGCCGCTTTTATATACTGAATTTAAACTGAAGAACTATAGCGTATTATCTTAAAGTAAAACCCAGATAACACAGGTAAAATTACTTTACCTAATTATCTGGGTTTTTAAAGTTCTTGTCAGACCTCTCTCTGCTATGTCCCCCTGGTCTCCTTAATACGTGAGCAAGCCAAATTGGCTATGTTCCAAACAAGGGACCGTAAAATTATAAATTTTGGTTCATCGGTAAATCTCTTTTTTCGGCTGGTAAATTGGGGGTTAAAGATTTTCCAGTATTCCTGCGGAATTTATTCTTCATAGAATCCAGCAAAGAATAAACCACCGGAACGATAAAGAGGGTCAAGAGAGTTGAAGTGATTAAGCCACCTATGACGGCATGCCCCATGGGCGCACGCATCTCTGTCCCGGCTCCTGTACCAATGACAATAGGAATCATACCAAAGATCATGGCCAGTGACGTCATGATAATGGGTCTTAACCGGACGGTGCCAGCTTCGATCAAAGCCTCTTTGACACTAAGTCCTTCTTTCCTTCTCTGCTTTGTAAAGTCGATGAGCAGAATACCATTCTTAGCTACCAGTCCCATCAGAAGAATGATCCCAATCAGGGACAATATACTAAGCTCACTGCCTGCGATAAACAGTCCCAGGACTGCACCGATAAGCGCCATAGGCAGGGAAAACATGATCGCAATGGGATCCAAAAAGCTTTCAAACTGCATGGTCATCACCAGGTACATGAAAAGGATACCCATCAGAAGCGCGATAACAAGATTCATGAAGCCTTCCGACATAGTCTCGTTCATTCCGCCCTGCTGTACAAAAACTCCCTTAGGAATATCGAGCTCTTTAAACTTGTTCGTATACTTTGTTAAAAAATCTCCAACGGCTATTCCTTCAACATTCGCCGAAAGCTCAACCTGCCTAAGCCTATCATATCTGGAGATTGTGGAATACGAAGTGGAAAGTACTTTTTTAGTAACATTGGCCAGAGGTATTAGCTGATCCTTTGAGCCGTTGACATAAATCCCATCTAGATTATCCAAACTCTTACGTTGATCATCCTTCAAGGATACCCGCACATTATACCTTTCACCCGCATACTCGAATTTTCCGGCATCTATTCCGTCGAAGAGTGCTCGTATTGTCTCTGCCGCAAGTGATGTATTTACGCCTAGATCCGTTACCTTATCTCTGTCAACCTCTAATTTTGCTTCCGTATTGCCAGTTTTGAGATTGATCGCGACATCTTTGGCCTGAGGATCCTCACTCATTATTTTTTTTGCTTTCTGGGCAAAAGCCTGCAAAACCTCCTGATCAGTCCCCATGATCACAAAGGAGACATCCTTACCACTCCCGCCGGGTCCTGAAGAACTTTGTACGGCAAGTTCTATTCCAGGGATTCCATTTAAGTCCTCCCTGATTGCTGAAGCGATCTGTTTAGCTGATTTTTCTCGCTCTTGTTTATCGTTCATTTTTACATAAATCGAAATATTGTTAGAACCCACCGTGGTATAAAGATGCTTGATTTCAGGATATTTCTTCAGCCTTTTTTCAATTTCTTTGGCTTTTTCCCCTTGAGCCTGCAGGGTCAATCCCGAGTCAGTAGCCGCGCTTATAGTGATGCTCCCCGTATCGGTGGCCGGAACAAAGCTGAAGCCCAACAAAGGAACCAACTTAATACAGGCAACAAAAAGTACTACTGTGAATATAAGGGTTATCAAGCGGTGATTAAGAACAACCTTTAAAACTTTAGCATAAGTCGTTCCCAATGAATCAAATTTGTCATTAAACCAGTCTAAAAAATGACCTACAAAGGTTTTTTTCGTTTTTCTCTCTGCTTTTAACAATCTGGAAGACATCACCGGCACGAGCGTTAAGGATATAAACAGGGAAACCAACATACTAAAGGCTACTGTGAGGCCAAACTCAATAAAGTATTTTCCGATAATCCCACTAACCATGCCGATTGGCACAAAAACTGCAACCACTGCAAAGGTTGTTGCCAAGACTGCTAACCCAATTTCTGAGGTACCCTCCCTGGCTGCTTGCAAGGGAGGCTTTCCCATATGCAAGTGCCGGACAATATTCTCATTCACCACGATGGCATCGTCAATCAACAAGCCAACAGCTAGCGAGAGGGCCATCAGGGACATTGTGTTAAGCGAAAAGTTCATGACCTTCATGGCAATGAAGGTTGTAATAATCGACGTTGGCAGCGAAATTCCGCTGACCAGGGTACTTTCCCATTCCCCTAAAAAAAGGAACACAATAATTACTGCTAGGATACACCCTTCATAGATGGTTTTTACGACTTCATTAAACGAATCACGGATCGACACGGAATTATCCGCGACAACATCGATGTTTATGCCTGGGGGAAGAACCCTCTTGATAACATCCAATTGCTTTTTGACGTTATCGGCGACGCTCACTGTATTAGAACCCGACTGTTTAATAATGTCGATACCAATGGCCTCTTTGCCGTCATAATAAGAAATACTGTCCGGATCTTTAATTCCGTCCGAAACGACAGCTACATCACGAACCTTAATCTCACGACCCGAACGTGTACCAACCGTAATGTTGTAAAAATCCTCTAGATTCTTGACACTGTTGTCGGTCCGCAGGGAGATTTCACTTTGCCCGTCCGTAACCTTTCCGCCCGGTATTTCCAAGTTGCCATTCTGGACTCCACTCACCAGCTCAGCTGGAGACAGTCCATAGGCGGCTAACTTCTCGAGATCCAGCTTGATCTTGATCTCTCTTTCCTGTTTGCCATATACCTTGACTGAGCCTACACCATTGACCGTGTATAAACTCTTAGTAATCACATCATCCACAAGCTTGGAGATAGCACGATTATCCATTGTGCCGGTCACAGCAAGAGATATGATTGGCGTGGCAGAAAAATCATATTTGGCGATAATTGGATCATCGATATCATCCGGAAGGGTTTTCCTGATCGAACTGACTTTGTCCCGCACTTCCTGGGCAGCAACGTCTGGCGATGTTTCTAAGGCAAATTCGACGATAACGTTACACACGCCTTCACTGATATTTGTCGTAACATGCTTGACACCGGAAATTTGCCCTATAGCTTCTTCAACTTTCTTGGCCACATTGGTTTCCAATTGATCGGGGGCAACACCATGCTGGGAAATGGAAACTGTAACATAGGGAAAGTCTGCTTGGGGCATATCATTAATGTTCAAACTGCGATAGCTCATGAGCCCTACTAGAATAAATACCATTATGACCACGCTAATAAATACTGGCCGTTTGATACTAATATTTGTTATAAACATCCCTTAGTCCCCCTATTCTGAAACCACCGTGATCTGATCACCCTCTTGAATCATGTTCAGGTTTGTCGATATAATCGATTCATTCCCTTGAAGTCCCGAGTTGATCTCTGCCTGATCGTTTACCAAGGTTCCAACGGTTACGGCACGTTTACGGACAATTCCGTTATCATTTATGTATACGTAGTAATTGCCTTCCTTCCCGGTTATAAGCGCTACAGGTATCGCAAATTTATGGACTTTGGCATCGTCCATCAGCATGACCTTAGCAAATACCCCCGGTCTTAATGCTAACTTCTCATTGTCCAATTGTATCTTCACCTTGAACGCTCTGGAGGATGAATCCGCAGAGGTACTGATGCTTTTTACTACCCCTTCATAGGTCTCATTATCATCTTCATTTAACTTTACTTTAGCCTTTTGACCTATTTTTACAGTCCGAATAAGACCTTGGTCTACCTCGATAGCAGCATCGATCAATGAAATATCCTTAACCTTTCCAATAACGTTTCCCGGAGAAAGATACTGACCAAGGCTGACATTTTTTTCATCCATCACGCCGCTGATCGGCGCTCGAATTGTCATATTGGCCAAGTCAGTGTTCAGATTGTCGATATTGGTCTGCGCTGCTTGAATACTAGCCTGGCTTGAAGCAATGTCAGCCTTAATCATTTTAAGAGACGTTTCGGCGTTGTCCAGTTCAACCTGGGCGACAGCACCTTGCTCCACCAATTTTTTTGTCCGATCGTAGGAGAGTTGTGTATTTTCCAGGTTCGCCTCCGGCTTTTGCAGGGATGCCTTCGAAATCTCCAACTGGCTTTCAGCAGACTTTATCTGGTTCTTAATATCCTGATCATCTAAAACTACAAGTGTTTCACCTTGAGTGACTTGCTTATCATCATCAAATAGAATACTGATTACCTTTCCGGCATTCTTGGAACTTACAACTCCCTCCTGATCAGCTTCCAATGTTGCTTTATAGCTTGACCCTTCGCCTTGAACGAACTCTTTGGGCTTAATTACTTCTACTGATACCTTCTTACTTGTAACTGTTGCCTTACTTTGATTATCCTTGGCTGCAAAGATTGATTGAAATACATTGCGACGAAAAAGTGCAACTCCAGCTATGAAAATTACTATTATAAGGACGACTGTGAACATTCTCTTTTTACTCATAACTTCACCCTTCTTTTAGACTGAACAAGAATCCAATCTTTACATTGTTTGGGCTCCTATTCCGTTTAGTATAAAATCAATCATTTTTTCCCTGTCAAGATCTTTCTGCTGCTGTAACCAGCAATCACCCATTATGTGCTCTTTGAAACAACAATAAGCGGCAATCATTTCAGTTATGAAATTTGCCGCAAACTCCCAATCAAATTCCCTGAGAACTCCGTCTGCAAACCCTTTTTTAAAGAGTTCTCGTAATAAATTCATATATTCCCCCCTATTACGCATAATTATTTGGTGAAACTCTTGCTTTGTTTCACTGCTCATTTCAAAGAATTGACCAAACATCACAAACTTGAAGAAGAATTCAACCTCTTCAAGCGTTTCCTGGGTAATCATAATAATTTCGTTCAATATTTCCCCCAGCGAAATTTTATCGCTAACCCTTGTATTAATTTCATTAAAGAAACCATTTGCTTTAGCATCAACCACCTGTAAAAACAAATCTTCCTTGTTCTGAAAGTACTCATACAGGGTCCCTTTTCCAAGCCCTGCCTTCACTGCGATATCCTTCATGCTGGCATTTGTAAAACCATTCGCTCTAAACACTTCAAACGCCGCATTTAGAATTGTTTCCTCTTTGTCTTTCAGGCGTGCCATATTAACCTCCGTTCTCAGATAATGTCCGACTGTTCGGTCAATTAATTATGATGATTTTCTTTTTAATTGTCAATATATATGTTCCCTACCGGAACCATTCCTTCATATTCTTCATTCTTCTCTATCACTTTGTAAACTTCTCTGTATATTTTGGCTATAGGTAGATTCTTCTCTCTGGCTATGTTTTTGCAATCGTCATAGGCGTCTGGGTGCAACATCTCTAAAGCTGCAGCACAAAGCCATACATAGCGAAACCTTAGATTGTAGCACATGTAATCTAGAGTTTTGACGTCTATAGAAAACCCTGTATTGGTTGATCTTTAAAGAGAGTACCAGTATAGCCTCGAATAAAAGTATTACTGAATACTATGAACCAGCAAAATGCCAACACCCAGTAACAAAGAAAACCAAATAGCCTGAGGGCCTCAGACTGAATAGTAATGGAAATTAAATAGGTTGCACATGTGTAGGCACCGAGGGGAAAGGTGAAGGCCCACCACGATAAAGCGTAGGGCAGGTTCTTTTTAAAGATGTAGATAATAGTAATCACACTGGCCGCAATCAACCACCAACAACCGAAGCTCCAGTAAAGCAATCCGAAAAGATTAATAATGGGTGTAACCAGACTGCCCATAAAGGGGGCACTAACAGATCCTAGGTTTAGAAGGGAAATGACTCCCGCTCCGATTGGACCCAGATAAATCCAGATGGTAGGGATTAAAGAACCGGGCAGAGGCGGAGCCACGAAAAATCGATAGATGCAAATAACCGCAATCAACATAAAAAGGAAAAAACCCGATCCCCAAGATGCATAATTAAGTATGAGTAATGATTTTTGTAAGGACTGTGGCCAGTACGGAATCAGTTTGGCACCCGCAATGGGAACCACAATTAAACTCACCGGGGGCATAAACCACGCTGGATTAATGTCTTCAATAGTTATCTTATTGAAGACATTAAGAACCGGAATGATGAAAGCCATTGCCAGTGATAGCACGACCCCTGTAATCCATAAACCTTGAGCAATTTTCACTGCTAAAACCACACCGATATAACCCGTTCCAAGCAAAAGAAAGTCAACCGCCAAAACTAAGCAGGCGATAGGCAATGTGGCAAAAAATTGACCTGTAACTGGATGATTGAGATCCCTGCGTGTATGGTCATAAAATATAAACCAGCGCAAGGTCCAAGGGACTATAAGACCGAGAAAGAGAATTATATTGATGATCCATAGAAATACCGCAATGTTGTTTAGCCATGACCAATAACAGGCGTAGTATTTACTAGCGACAGCGAAAATCCCCGTTCCCATGACAGAGGCGAACCAACCAGGGGACAGATTCCTAATTATCTTTGAAAACTTATTCGTTGTGAACGGGATATTCATCGCCATAACACCTTCCTATGCTTTACCAACGTTTTATGTAAATTGTTCTTATTCCTTTTAAACATATTTTAACTGATTTTACCATTACTTTCTCTGCACTTTTTTATTGTTCTTCTGGACTACTTTAAGCTATAAAATAAGAAAAAGGGCTGTCTCAGCCCCTTTTTACCTGTGATAAATTTTCCGATAAGCTTTTTCGGTAGAGGCCGGGAGGAATACCAATTATTTTCTTAAAAACCCGGGAAAAATAGTTGCTGTCATTATATCCAATTTGCCGGGAAACCTCAGATATTGAAGCAAAAGGATTTTGTTTTAGAAGTTCCTTAGCTTTTTCTAGCCTGGTTGTTATAATAAAATTTGAAAATGTTTGTTTCTGTTCTTGACTAAAAATATAAGAAAAATAAGTCGGGCTCAAATTAACATGCTTTGCTACTTCTTCAAGAGTGAGCGGTTGAACATAATTCTGCAAAATATATACCACCGCTTGTTGGACCAACTGACTAGACCAGGATATTGAATAATCCCTAAAAGAGGACCCGGTTCTGGAGGAGACTCTTTCTCTAGAATGATTCTCCCTAATAAGGGTATTACCATGTGCAATCCCTAATTTAAGGAAATTGTTACTGATGGTATGGAGCGCTTTGCCAAGAATCATCATTTCTTCATGTTTTCTGATGGACATCTGTTCGTAATACTGTAGCAGTCTTGCCTCATTCAAATCCAAGTCCCGGACTCTCTTTAAGATGTTGCTGTTCTCATTCAACATGTTATTTATCCTAATTTCTCCTGTGGCGAGGGCTCCAAGAAATTCCCGCTCACCATGCAGGGGAACCGCAAGTATGTACAAGCCCGCGTGACAAGGAAAAAGATGAGCTTTGTTCGGGTCGAGATGTACGCACTGTCGCACTGAAGCCTTACATCTTTGGAGACCTTCCGGGTGAGCACGAATCAGGCGGCAGAAATTATTTTGAGGTTTAGTTTTAGGTGTAAGAATATAGTCACCATTACAGCTGACGAATTTTACCCAGAGCTGATGCAGGGTGCTAAAGCTATCCAGCACTGGTTGGATGGTTTCAAAGTTTTGGCGCAGGTGAATTGCTTGATTTGACTCCAGGTTCATCATCTCCATCCTACTAATCTTTCAAGTTATAAGTAAAAATAACCAGTATCAGTCCATTCTTTAGTCATAGCAAGCAATCCAGTTTATAGAACAAATGATGCTGGCTATGAACCAGCCAAATCCCTTTCCGGTCTTTCAACCGGACCTCGCATCAAAGTATCCTTCGCTTATTTGATAACTTCCATATATAATTCGCTACTTCCTCCGAAAACCCTTCCATATAATAATATTTTACCCACATATAGTAAACCGGCTGTTATGTAGACATGTATGGCAAGTCATGAATTTGATATAGGATGAGATATCTTTAAGAAACTCATTTTCTTTGTTCTGATTGCAATAAATTGAAAAAGCACAACAAAGCTCATTTAGCCAGTTCATTATGAACTAGCTAGTAAAGTTGATAACCTTCGCTCATACCTCAAAGCCCTGATAGACAAACCCTATTGTTGCTTATTTTTTAAATATTCTCTAATAGAAACAAGGATTTTTATGTTTTTTATGGAATATGTTTGATAAATAGGTAAAGGGAGGATGAAATTTATGGCTAATATTTTGATTGTTTCCTGTACTAAAATTCGTGATGTTAGTTGTATTGCTTGCCTAAAGTGTTTTAAAGCCGCTGCGCTTAAAGAGGGTGAATTTGCTAAGTATGATTCCGTTCAGATCATGGGTCTCAGTGGTTGTGGGGATTGCCCTGGCTTGGTTATGCCTAAAGTTGGCTTAGTTATGGAAATGGCGGATTATTTATTGCAAGATATAGATGCTATTCATATCGGCACATGTGTAGTCAGGGCCAAAAACACTGCCGCCTGTCCCATTGACCTTGACGGTATTAAAGCGAAGTTAGAGGGAAAATTTGGCAAACCAGTAGTTCTAGGTACACATAATTATTAATAACGCTTGCTTTACTGGGCACGCCACACAGAGAAAAAGGAGGCATCGCGGCCTCCTACATCCAGTTATTTTTTGAATCCCGTATAAATATGGACGGCATCTCTCAGAAACTCTGCCATACCCGGTTGTTGCTTATCATAATATGCAGTAAATCTTGGATCATCGACATACATCTGGGCCACTCCTGCATGTGCCTCTTTCGTGTAGCTATCCCAATAATAACACAACCACTGGCGATGGAGATCTGCCGCTGTTTGGGCCAATTGACCAGCAGGGTCGCCTGTTTTAAACGCAGCATGAAGAGTTTCAATCACCTCTGTAGCAAGCTTCGTTACCTCATCATATTGCTCATGTGACATACCTTTAACTTTTTGATTGGACTTATTAACTGTCTCATCCCCATATTTTTCGCGAATTTCCTTTCCGTACTTCTCTTCATTGTCATCCACTAATTTTTGCTTAAAACCTTTAAACTTTTCTTTATCCATCATCTTTATTCTCCCTTCGGTTAGCGCAATGGTCTTTTCAACATTGGAGATCAACACATCCAATTGCTCTCGTTTTTCTAGAAGCTTAACATGGTGTTCCCTCAGAGCCTGTGTTTCGTTAAACGATGGAGCGGTTACGATATCTTTAATACTTTCTAAGCTAACACCAAGCTCGCGATAGAAAAGAATCTGTTGCAACCGATTTACCTCAGCTTGCCCATAAATGCGATACCCTGACGAGTTCATTCTTGCCGGCTTAAGAATTCCTATCTCATCATAATATCTCAAGGTCCGAGTGCTGACACCTGCCATGTGAGCTAATTTCTGCACTGTGTATTCCATGTGATCACCTCCAGATAAAACTTTACACCTTTACGCTACGTCAATGTAAATAGGGATTTTTGCATTTTTTAAAAGAGTTTTTAACTATGATTTAAATCGAGGCAATACTAAATCTAAGATTAAACACGTTACTAACCCTGATACAAAGCCTGAAAGAAACATCATTGACGTAATTGCATTTGCGAGATCCGCAAATCCAACATGGACCGTCTTCGCTAGGTAAAGGTAGTATCCCCCAGCAAGTAAGCAGAGTAAGGCTGGTGAATATTTAACTATCTTTACACGCGATAACCGCCATAGTAGGTATGTTATACCCGAAAAGAGTGCCACAATTCCAAGTAAAATGAGTAACAATCTAGCCATCACACTAACCTCCAGTAAATCATTTAAATTTTACAGCCTTAGCTTTAGAGTCCCTCCACTCCTTGTTGTAACTATAAGAAGTAAAGGGTCCTTAGATGAATTCAAATCTTTAAAGATACATGATTTTTCAAACTGCCAAATTACAGTAATTCCTCAATACCGTGACTTTTTTACTTTTAATTCGTTTTAGTTAATGAGGAGGTGAAAAAGTGGCCACAAAGAAAATCCCATTTACTGAGCATAACATGGAGACCTGGTATCAACAACCGGTAGCATCGCACTGCCACTCGAATAATGAACACCCACTTTATAGCAGAAGGTGTCGCAAAATACATAGAATGGATAAATAATAAGTAGCCAGCAACCTTAATCAGTGTTGCTGGCTTAGTATTTTTTTAAAAGCCCAGTTAGCTAAGGACACGATGATTGACACAATAAATGACGTTCCAAACCCTCGAATGTAAAAACCCGGTAAAAAACCACTGGTAAGCATAATCATCCAAGTATTAATTACAATAGTGAAAACCCCTAGTGTTAAAATATTCAGCGGGATGGTCAAAATAATTAGCACAGGCCGAATCAAAAGGTTGACCAGACTAAGGACAATACCTGCTCCTAAGAAGTGGAAGGGGGTTGCTGCTTCAATGGGCAATAATTGGGCTGCCAGGAAAAAGGCAAGAGTGTTGATTAAAACGCGGTAAAAATATCTCTGTCGTTTCATCCTATCTCCCCTTACTTTAAACTTATTTTGACCTGTACATCTTCTGTTTCCACATCGACAACGTCCAGTCCTTTATACCTGCTCAGGTCTTTAATGAAGCCATGTGAGGCTACAATTATCCCACTTAGCGAAATTCCTTTAACCCAATTCAGATGGTTGCGAGCCTTCTCATCTCTAAATGTTGGAACATTCTTTAAGGCCAATTCCCCTATCCAAGCTAGGTCAGTAAGGGCCTCCATGAATTCATCAACTACCCAGATAGGCACCGGAAATGCGAATCCCCAGCGCCGTTTAAGTTTGATCCGTACCATTAACAACCTAGCTGATTTACTCCACACACACTTCCACCTTGATTCTTCCCTCTTGAGGGTCTGCAACTTCAACGTCAACGATCTTGCCATCCACGCTTTCTTCAATGATTCGGACAAGCCCTTCAACGTCCAAAGCTTGCAAATCAAGACCTTTTTGTTCCAGCTCCGCACGCTTATCCGCAGGAACAAAGCTCATTGCGTAAACAATAAGTTTAGAGGCTGATCGTATCAGGCTGAAAGGAACATTGACATTTACCTTTAATGTTTTTTCGCCGACGACCCGAACACGCAAGAAGCGATCCCCGTAAGTTGCGGCCATCTTCGCCCTTTTTTCCGGCTCAAATTCAGCTATCTGAGGAACTTCTTCACGCGGACTCCCCTCCTCAATCGCCTTTAACAGATCCATCCCTTCAGTCGCTGTAAGTTTACCTTCTTGAATCATCTCAAGAATCTTCATTTTTTCGTTACTCATTATCCTGACTCCTTTCTTATTTACCCATTTTTCTCATTTGATAGGTAGCTTCTTGTGCTGAAATATCCCCTCGCTCGAGGGCTTCCAGAATCTCCTGCCTGCGTAAACTTTCCTCTTGTGAGTCCACCTTTACCTTTTCCTGCTCCTTTTCCACACTGTAACCTAGTGTTTCAATCACACTATCTAAGCGACTTCGAACGGTTGGATAGGATATACCCAACTCTTTTTCCACCTCTTTGATATTTCCCCGGCATTTGATAAACGCTTCCACAAAAATTAGTTGTTCTGCCGGAAGCTGACAAAATTTACAGGAGCTGAAATCTCCTTCAATTTTAGTCGGACAATGGGTACAGGTTAATTTACTGATTCGCATTTCGCAATCACACACCGGACACCGATGGGGCATTTTATAAACCAAGATCATCACCTCTAACGTCAGTTACTTGTAGCAGTACTATGTTTAAGATCATAACTCCGTTTATTCAATATGTCAATAAATACTTTAACATTATTAATTAATACATTAATAATGTTAAAGTTACAACTTTAAAGCTTATCTTTTCAAGCCCCCCTAGAATTATAGTTTACAGCACTGCAGCTGAAAAGATAGGTTGCCTCCTGGCTGAAGAGTGGATATTGGGAGTTTGTTGACGATTTGCTGAGGAATTCTCAAAAGTGCTATACTATTTCTTAACAAACAAATTAGGTATGGGAGGTTTTATAATGGCATTACCACCTTTTCTAAAGTTCCTAGAATCAAATGACCCTGACTTTGGACAAGCTATTGACAAAGTAGTCTCGTCTGCTATGACACCCGGAGCTCTAGATGAAAAGACTAAACTCCTGATTGCCTTGGCTTTGGATGCCGCTCATGGTTCAGTTCCAGGGGTAACTTCAGTAGCTAAGCAAGCCAGGTCAGTTGGGGCAACCGATGCCGAAATTGCTGAGGCTTTGCGTATAGCTTACTTCGCATCAGGCAATTCGATCTTAATGGCATCTTCAGCTGCCTTTAGAAAAAATGAGTAACTTAAATCATCCCTGTTTACTGATATACTATGGCGAAGTTACATAAGCCTGCATTCTAAATATAAGGAGAATGATTTTGATGAACGAGACAATTTCAACAATTCTAAGTAGACGCAGCATCAGAGCTTATAAGCAAGAACAAATTAAGGATGCGGATTTGCAACTAATTTTAAAGGCGGGGATGTATGCTCCCAGTGCCATGAATCAACAGTCTTGGCATTTTACTGTAGTACAAGACAAGGATACTATCCAGAAAATAAATCAAACACTTCGAGGCATTTTCCTAAAGTCAGGTAATAAACGCTTCGAAGAGATGGCGAAATCTGATAAATTCAATGCTTTTTACAATGCTCCTACCTGGATAATTATATCCGGCGACGAAAAAGCTATTGCGCCACAATGTGACTGCACCTTGGCAATGGGAAATTTATTTTTAGCCGCTTCTTCTATAGGTATAGGGTCTTGTTGGATTCATGCCCTAACTCACTTAAGTAATAGTGAAGAAGGTAAGGCTTTAATGAACGCCTTAGGCATTCCCCAAGGATATAAGATATTTACTTCAGGTGTCTTTGGTTATGCAGCCGTAGAAACCCCGACTGCAGCACCAAGAAAAGAAAACACGGTAACTATCATTAATTAGATTTGACCCTAAAGAAAGTTCTTTCGCTTTAGCACAGACTGAAGAGTATGAATTACATCTTCAATAAAATTCTTAGATCTATGTTTATTAGGAAACTAGAAAGAGGGACTTCGGCTGATGACGAAGTCCCTCTTTCTAGTTTCGTTATTCTGATCTCATTCTACACAAGCGCTTAATCTTTGGCTTGAATGGCCATGATACGTTCACAATCCACGCTGTACCAACGATGCCGACTTTCCTGAAAAATACCCTTGCCCACAATCGATCTCTAGTTCCCGTAAAATATAACCATATTGCAGCATTTTCCACATATTCGGCAATTGTCGCCTTGCCCAAGGCGTGGGCAACAGCGTTAATAGCCTGCACCAAGGCCTTGTTCGTTAATTTTTGTACGTTACATTAATTGGTTTATCGCCTTAAATTTTACGAAAAAGGTCGTACCGGCAGAGGAAGATTCTACAATGATCTTGGCATTATGTCTTTCAGCTATACTGTAACACGACGCTAAGCCCAAACCAGTACCGCCTTCCTTTGTTGTTAGAAACGGTGTCCCTAATCTCGCAATAATTTCATCATTAATTCCTGCACCTTGGTCTTGTACAGCAAGGACTATATTGTTTTCCTCCATATAAGTCATTATTTTGAGTGTCCCCTTTGCGGGCATTGACTCTAGTCCGTTTCTTGTGAGATTTAGGATTAACTGTCTTATTTCCCTCTCATTCATTATCGCTTCAGCTACTTCTTCAGTTTCCAATTCAACTTGTTTATCCTGATTCGTAGCATCAGCAAAAATTAAAGGATACAATGAATTGACTAAATGGTTAAGTTTTACTCCAGTATCTAATTTTGATTTTGTTTTTGCTATAGATAAAAACTCAGTAAGAATGCTGTTCGCCCCATCTAACTCGCTAATCATCAAATCAAAGTATTCTACGTTTTGTTGGGACATATCTCTACTTTTTAATATCTGTAAAAAACCTCGTACTGTAGTCATAGGATTACGTACTTCATGGGCAATACTGGCTGCTAATTCTCCAACAAGATTTAGTCTATCTAAACGAGTTACTTCCTCTAAAGCCAGTTCTCTTTTAGTAATATCATTCATTTGCATTAGAAATAATTGTTCACCATTAGAATCTTGAAAAGGTTGCTGGAATACTTCGAAAATAGTGTCTCTAATAACACATTGCCATTGCTTGAGTGTTTCCGCTTCGGAACTCAGTAGTATTTCACAATTGCTGCAAGGTTCATCTTTATTATAAAAAATACAATGACACTGCTTATTATTGGTTTCACCAAAGACCTCTTTGAAATTATGGTTAGCAAAAACTATTTGCCCTTTGATTGTTCGAATACAGACTAATCCTGGTAATTCATCAATTAACGAATAAAGGCGCTTTCGTTCATCTTCCAATTGATTGTTATAGCTTCTTAATAGTTTTTCAGTTTTTTTACTCTCTGAAATATCATGTAAAATTATCACAACACCTAATATATCTTTAAATTCATCATAAATAACCTTCCCAGATAATTCACATGCCTGGCTAACATCCTCATTATTAATGAGATCTACTTCTATGCTATGAATACTCCCTGTTTGAAGAAGATTTTGAAAAATTTCCTTATTATTTTCAACCATTGTATGAAATGTTACTTCTGTCATACTTTCTAAAGCTATATTATTGGCCTTTTTTATCGAAAGATCTTCTCCTATAATAAAAATTGGATCATTAACATTTTTAAATATATATTCAAATACATATTCAGAAACATATTTTGGAGTTATTTCTATTAATTTATATTTCTTTATTGAGTACCAAATACCGATTAATCCAATAGGAGCTGTTAAGATTCCCACTGTAACAATTGGTATTTGGAATAAAGGCAAGACAATATCCGTGAAAATAGCAATTGTAAAAGAAAGTAGAGTTGTTATTCCAATAATCTTGGCTTGTTCTTTTTCTCGTTGCAATTTAGAATTTTTAGCCATTTTTCTGAAGATCATTACATTTAAGATTGCAGATAAAACAGTATAAACATAAAACAGTATTTCCCAGAAATTCACCGGGTACCTGTCGCTCCATCCGTTGTTTAAATGATAAAGGACATCACTTGGGTTATATCTCAAAGTATTTATGTAAAATAAAACCGCTGGAAGACATAAAAGCAATATTTTTCTACAACCTAGTTTTTTTTCATTGCCATTTTTAATCATGAGGGCGGTAATTAACCAAATGCTAAAAAAAGCACACCATCCCAGAGCTGCAACTAATCTCCAAAAATTAGCTGAATATATGTCTGAGGCATTAAACATAAAACTATAACCTATTGCCCACAAAAACAAATCAATACACATAATAAATAACATTCTGCTTATATTTGTATTTCGATCTTTTAAGATTATATAAAGTCCAAACAGAAAATAAAATATGGCTCCTGTGAAAAAGATCAAGAAATATATCTGCATCATTCTAATGTGATCCCCTCAAAATCATTAGTATATTTGACTACTAAATTGGTATCTACCAAAAAATGGTTAAATCTACCGCATGCACTTCTATTGCCCTTTTCCACTCCCTTGTATATCCGATTACTCTAACCCTATATTTTCGACGATAAGAGGTAAAGCTCCTTCTTCAATTAAAAAAATTGTGGTTGTTCAATAATTATTAGTTTTAGAGTCCATAGTTAATTTGAAAAAGCCTGGCAGGATTCGGGATCTTACCGATTCACTAGACAGGCTTTTATCCTAAACTTATTTAATAGTCGGTGACGCGTAGGCTGCATATGAGCAAATAACTACGCTTATTCTACAGAAAGTATCGAAGTTTTGCTTTCTAAAAATAAGTACAAAAAAAGTCCCCTCACTTGGAGGGGGAGTAGGCTGCGTATGTTGTATCTTTATTATAGCCTAGATTTGTTACTGTTCCATGAACTCTTTGTAAGGAATATGTTAAATTTTATTTGCTCTTTGTATTTCTTTTTAACACGTTAAAGATCGTAGAATATCGGTCATTCCCAAACGACTAGCAGTGGAAGAGAACAGACACCTTAAGTAATTTGAATTCTAGATTAGACGTTAATCCTGTCAAGGTGTACTATAGAACAGTAAGCAAATTTGGGGTGATCATACGATGAGTTATATGCAAAAAGGAACTGTAGCCTTCCGTAAAACCAACGTGGCCTTATTTTTTGGTGGTTTCAACACATTTGCTATCATGTATTGTACGCAACCGTTGTTACCTGAGTTTTCCCGGGAGTTTCACATTTCTCCCGCTGTAGCTAGTCTGTCGCTTTCACTAACGACGATTGCCTTGGCCGTCAGCATGTTATTCGTCGGTTCCCTATCCGAAGTCAAGGGACGAAAGCCCCTCATGATATTTTCTCTTTGGGCTGCATCCCTGCTGACCGTTGTTATCCCTTTCGTCCCCAACTATTATTCACTCCTCTTCGTGCGTGTCCTTCAAGGACTTGTCCTAGCAGGTTTACCCGCTGTGGCGATGGCCTACCTCAGTGAAGAGATTGCACCTGCTAACTTAGGGATAGCGATGGGACTTTACATTAGCGGAAACTCAATTGGCGGTATGAGCGGGCGGATTTTTATCGGGATGCTCAGCGATTACTTCAATTGGCGGATAGCACTTGGTAGCATCGGTATCTTAAGTATCCTGGCGAGCTTAGTATTTTGTTACTTGCTGCCGGAGTCGAAACACTTTCAACCGCGCTCGTTTGACATTGGAGAATTGCTGAAATCAATGTTCAACCACCTAAGGGACCCCGGACTGCTTTGCTTATATGGGATTAGCTTCTTTCTAATGGGCAGTTTTGTCACACTCTTTAATTACATAGGCTATCAATTAATTGCTCCCCCCTACTTGCTCAGTCAAACGACCGTTGGCTGGATTTTTGTGATCTTTATCGTCGGGACGTTTAGCTCGACTTGGCTGGGCCGCTTATCAGACATTTATGGACGCCGCCAAGTGCTTTGGGTTGCTCTGCTGGTCATGGCCACCGGCGCACTCATTACCTTAAGTGTTCCTTTAGTGCTCAAAATCTTGGGCATTGCTATTTTTACCTTTGGTTTTTTTGGCAGTCATTCCCTTGCCAGCAGTTGGGTTGGACACCGGGCTATTCATGACAAAGCCCAGGCCTCAGCTCTTTATCTTTTCTTCTACTATGTAGGTTCTAGCATCGGTGGAACAGTCGGTGGTATCTTTTGGTTGCTGTTTGGCTGGGGGGGCGTCATCTGCATGATCTTAAGTTTCTTGCTACTCGCTCTTTTCCTGTCGCTTCGCTTGAGCTCTATTTCACAAGATATTAATCGGAAGAACCAACAAAGGAACTGTCATATCAAAAGCTAAGGCGGCAACGAGTTTGATGGAACGGTAAGAGTTGCACAAAGCATTTTTTGGATATAATATCAACATGTAATAATTCTCATTGCCTCTACTGTTTAAGATCCTGTACTATAGATCAAGGGTTTGCAGTTACAGTTATTAGCTCCTATTAGAGAACTAATTATCCGGTAATGGAGGACTAACAAGTTTTGTGTAGAATTAACTTTTATTAACCCCTATGATTTGGAAGGAGAAAATTTAATGACCAAAATCAAAATGAATGTCCCCTTGGTAGAAATGGACGGGGACGAAATGACTCGAATTATTTGGAAGTGGATTAAAGAATTATTAATTGAACCTTACGTTGAACTTAAAACTGAGTATTATGATTTGGGATTACAGAAAAGGGATGAGTCTAATGACCAAATTACGACGGATTCAGCCCTTGCTACCATAAAATATGGCGTTGCTGTTAAGTGTGCCACCATCACCCCCAACGCTCAACGGATTAAAGAATATAATCTAAAAGAAATGTGGAAGAGCCCCAACGGTACTATCAGAGCAATTCTTGATGGTACTGTTTTTAGGGCGCCGATCATTGTTGACAGCATTAAGCCGTTTATCCGCACTTGGAAAAAGCCCATCACTATTGCTCGACATGCCTATGGTGATATCTACAAGGACGTCGAATATAGAGTGGAAGGCCCAGGTAAAACCGAGCTTGTTTTTACCGGAGAAAACGGCGAAGTACGGCAGACTATTTTTGATTTCCAAGGCAAGGGTGTAATTCTTGGGATGCATAATATCGACAAATCCATAGCAAGTTTTGCCCGAACTTGCTTCAATTATGCCCTCGATGTCAAGCAGGATTTGTGGTTTTCGACAAAAGACACTATTTCCAAAAAATATGATCATACTTTTAAAGATATATTCCAAGATATCTACGACCAAGAATACAAGCAGAAGTTTGAAGAAGCAAAGATTGAATATTTCTACACTCTGATTGATGATGCTGTAGCCCGAGTTATCCGGTCCGAAGGTGGTTTTATCTGGGCATGCAAGAATTACGACGGTGATGTCATGTCCGACATGGTGGCCACTGCTTTTGGCAGCCTAGCCATGATGACTTCGGCATTAGTATCTCCAGACGGTTATTATGAATTCGAAGCTGCCCATGGTACGGTCACTAGGCATTATTACAAACACCTTAAAGGCGAAGAAACATCGACCAATTCTATGGCTACAATTTTTGCCTGGACTGGGGCTTTAAGAAAACGCGGCGAACTAGATGGGATTCAAGAATTAGTAGAATTCGCCGACATGTTAGAAGCAGCTTCCATTAAGACCATCGAAGAAGGGGTTATGACCAAAGATTTAGCAGAACTGTCTGAAGTAATGAATAAGAAGGTTGTCAATACACGTAACTTCCTGATTGAAATCAAACAAAGGTTGGACGAAATCCTCTAATTTAAAAATCGCCACAAGGAGAGAAACTACATGGATATTGTGAAGCCCTCAATCTTACCGGGGTTTATGGAACTCTTACCAGCTGATCAGTTGTTGTTTAACCGCATGTTAGATACAATTCGTTTGAACTACGAGAAATTCGGGTTCCTGCCCATCGACACTCCGATCATCGAAAAATCCGAAATCCTTCTAGCCAAAGGGGGCGGGGAAACAGAAAAGCAGATTTACCGCTTCAACAAAGGGGATACTGACCTCTCAATGAGATTCGATCTGACTGTCCCCCTGGCGCGCTATGTAGCCCTACACTCCTCCGATCTTACCTTTCCTTTTCGCAGGTACCAGTTAGGCAAGGTCTTCCGGGGTGAGCGCAACCAAAAAGGCCGTTTCCGAGAATTTTACCAATGTGACATTGATATCATAGGCAATGGGCAATTAAGCATTCTCAACGATGCTGAGATTCCCGGCGTTATCTACTCAACCTTCAAGGACTTGGGCTTTGAATCGTTTACTATCCGGATTAATAATCGGAAAGTCCTCAATGGTTTTTTCTCAGCTTTAGCCCTGCCCAACAAAGCCGATGTGTTACGAATCATCGACAAGTTGGATAAAATCGGCCCAGAAGCGGTCATTAAGGAACTCCGGGAATTAGGTATTGAAGAATCCGCTATCGTTAGACTTATGACGTTCATTCAACTCAAAGGTAGTAATGAAGAGGTTCTGACAAAACTTAAAGCAATGGGCCTGGATGACCCAGAATTTAACCTGGGTCTGGAGGAACTTACCCAAGTGATCCAGCATGTTGGGCTCTTGAATGTCCCCGAAGAAAACTACCAGATTGATCTTACCATCGCTCGTGGTTTAGATTATTATACCGGGACGATCTATGAAACGATCCTCAATGATTACCCAAGCATCGGCAGCGTTTGTTCCGGTGGACGATACGATAACTTGGCCGGTTATTACACCAAGCAGCAACTGCCTGGTGTCGGAATATCGATTGGCTTGACTCGTTTATTTTACCAGCTAAAAGAAGCAAATTTTTTCAAGGTTGAGAATCCAGCACCGTCCCAGGTTCTGATTGTCCCTCTGGGGGATACTGTTTCTTATGCCTTGAATGTTGCGCAAAAATTAAGAACACAAGGGGTTTCGCTTCAGATCTATTATGAAGACGGCAAAATTGCCAAAAAATTAGGGTATGCCGACAAACTTAGCATTCCCTGGGTAGCCCTCTTAGGAGAAAACGAAGTGGCTGAAAACATGGTCACCCTCAAAAACTTGCAGACTGGCGAGCAAAAATCTTTGAGGCTTGATGAGGCTGTCAGGCTCATACAAACAACATAGTTAAAAACCGAGGCTGCGCCTCGGTTCTTTTATTGTTCGTGGATAGCTAGTTCCCCATTCTCTTCTCCATCGCTTTGATTAAAACTGTTTCAGATCTTCCTTCAGCCTTTCCTTTATTCTCTGGAGCCTCTATCCTCGTTAGCTGGTCACGAAGCTCAGCTTCTCTGGCATCTTACAGTATTCTTGCCTTTTCATCCTTACTGATGATCTGCAATAAATCATAAGCTTTTTTGATATCCTTGTTCTTTTCTGCTAACATCTCAATCACTCCTTTTGATTTTGCATCTAGGAATTCCATCCATTCAACAATTCGGTCATTCTCATCTCTTGGAATAGCCATATTTGCTAGCTTTATGATCTCTAGGAAATGAACCTCTAAGATGTCCGTCAACCGGTAGCCGGTTTCGTCCTCTGTCAAATGATAGCTGGAGTACAACTTTTGAAGTGGAGTACATTGAAAATCAACGATGTTGATGGTGATACATTTCTTTAGCTTGGAATAGGTATCATATGACTTTACTTGACTTGTGTAAATCTTAGACCAGTAGAACATGGTTCTTTCGGGCATGAATTCTGTCGGAATATTTAATTATTTAACGATGAAATCTTAAAAAGCCAGATCCTAAAATCTAGCAATACGAAAAAGATCAATCTTGGGCAATAAGCTATCTATATGAGTTCTAGGTAAATCATTGTGTGCTCTTAATAAACTCTATTTCAGTAAACTTTCATCCCAACCCCACTTACCAACCTTCGAAAGCGGACTCTGTACTTGACCGCTGGCTAGGCTTTATAAAGCGGCGATCTGCTTGAACTTAGCAAGGCGCTACGGTGCGGTGATTGGGTATAAATGGTGTGGCTGGAATAAGCGAACAAGTGACCTAATGCGTTTGAAGGCCTATATTCTTTCTATAATTCGTGATATGTGCCAAATGATGATTACCGTGCCAAGCATATAACCCAATTGCCTTTTTAAGACTTAAATCTCCCACTTCAGGGTGACAAAATTGACGATTGAGTTCAACAGGTGACATCGACCTGAGTAAAACAGACCATCTTTTATGTAAAGTTTCTAGAAGATTCAAAGAAACATCCACCGGTAAGGTTCGAGCATCTTCAAGCTCAGCCCATAACGCTTCGTTAAATGGCTTTATTGTCGGAGTGTCCTCAGTTAATGCGAGTTTAAATCTAATGTAACTATTCATATGACTATCAGCTATATGATGAATCACTTGCCGTATCGTCCATCCTCCTGGTCTATAAGAAGTACTCAATTGTTCCTCAGACAAATCTTTAACTGAATCGGTAAGTAACCGAGGTAAAACCTCAATTTGGGCAATCAAATTTTCAACTTGATCTAGACTAACATCTTCTGACATATTAAATTGACCGATAGGATACCGAAGTTTATCCATTGACAAGACCTCCCAAACTTTTACTAATTTATTTAACTATATCCTGAACACCATTCCGCCATTACAACTAACGCTCTCTGCGTGATTAACACGTCAAATCAATACATTCGTAATAATTCCACAATTATCCTCCACTTCCTGCAATAAGAACGCAAAAAGAGCGTCCAAAAACGCTCCGTTAATTTAACCTCCAACACTCTCCGGGTAGAAGTGCCACCTTTAGTACCCCAACGCAAGACTCGGTACTTGACCACTGGCTAAGCTTTATCAAAGTGGCTTCTTGAACTTAGCACGGCGCAACTGGCGGCGGGGTGATTCAGCCCGGTCATCACAAAGGTGAACAAATATAAAGAGCGCACAGGATATATTATCCTGTAAAAAGATCATCGATGTAGCATATAGGTATGGCTATGAAACACCCGAAGCCTTCACAAAAGCTTTTGGGGAAATGCATAGAATAAGCCCTTCGGCTGCGCGCGGGCTGGGTGCAAATCTCAAGGCATATCCAAAATATTCCTTTCACATTTCAATAAAAGGAGATGAAGATATGAATTACAAGATTGTTGATAAAGGAAGCTTTACAGTAGTAGTTAAACAAAGAAGGATATCTTTAGTGGACAAAGCACATTGAGACTGAAGAATGTCGGTTTTGAAAACTGTTGACAAATTCAGTTGATAGTTTCATTAGATTTTTTTATTGCTATAAGATAGTGTATAAGTCCGCGTGCCTACACTATTTAATGATTCAATACAATAATGATACAATTAACATATTACCTACAATTAATTTTCTCCTTGCATTTTATTATACATTTTCAAGCCTTATCTTTTTATATAGTCATATCATTATCTAACCAATCCAGTCAGCATTTCCACTGTAGCTGGGTCATAATGTGAGAAGAATGCACTCTCTTTCTCGTCTAAAGCACGGATAGCTTTCATGTCATCTTCGGTCAGCTCGAAGTCAAATACATTGATATTCTCAAGCATGCGCTCCTTGTGGGTGGACTTCGGAATCACGACTACATCGCTCTGAAGCAGGAAGCGAAGCGCAACCTGCGCTGCCGATTTGCGATACTTCGCACTGATTTCATTCAGAACAGGATTGGTAAAGAAATCCTTACGGCCCTCAGCAAACGGCCCCCAAGATTCATGTTGTACTTCATACTTCCTCATGATTTCATGGGCCTCTGCCTGCTGCTGGAATACGTGAGTTTCCACCTGATTCACTGCGGGGATAATCTCAACGAAATGGCACAGGTCAATCAGTCTGTCAGGATAAAAGTTGGAAACACCGATAGCACGGATTTTGCCCTCCTTGTAGGCTTCCTCCATCGCACGATAGGTTCCGTAATAATCATTAAACGGTTGATGAATGAGAAGCAAATCAATATATTCGGTTTTCAGCTTTCTCAAGGATTCCTCGATCGATGCCTTTGCCTTTTCATAGCCGCCATTGGAAATCCATACCTTCGTTGTGATGAAGAGTTCCTCACGAGGTACTCCACATTTCTCGATGGCATAGCCGACACCCTCTTCATTTCCGTAAGCCTGTGCCGTATCGATGGAACGATAGCCTACGCTGATGGCATCCAGAACACAACGCTCACACTCTTCCGGTGTCACCTGATAGACACCATAACCTAATTTCGGCATCTTCACACCATTGTTTAACACGACATACTCCATGTTTTTGTCCTCCTAATCATCTATTTCGCAAAGCACCCGTACCATGGCACCTGCATCCTTAAGCTGCGGAATCACATCTTCTACCATATCACCCAAATGCACGACATCGAAGGGTGCCGGGATTCTCCACCATATTTGCATGATATACGGTTCCGTCAATCGTCAGTTTGAATTTTCTTCCCATATTAAATTTCAATTTTACGAGAAGCTGAATGACAGGTCACCCAGTGAGTCATCCAGCTTATTCCCTGGTGTTATTTCAATTTGTTATATTCTTCATCCGTTACAGGCTCCAACCATTCAGCAGGACCAGCTGATGCATTTGCTTCTATTGCAAGATGAACAAACCAACTATCCGCCGCCGCACCATGCCAGTGTTTCACATTCGGAAGTATTTCCACAACATCACCTGGAAGTAATTCCCGTGCTGGTTTCCCTTCTTCCTGATACCATCCTCTTCCACCTGTAACCAAAAGAATCTGCCCCCCAGGATGTTTATGCCAGTTGTTACGACATCCCGGTTCAAACGTTACATTGCCAATTGGACACTTTAATGGACTATTAGGTGGTACAAGCATCTTAAGATAGTTAGTCCCGATAAAATACTTTGCAAATGCCTCGGGAGCCTTTTCGCCTTTTGCGAAGATTACGCTTTCACTCAAATTATTGGTATTATCCATGTTTGATTCTCCTTTATGCAATATCGGGTAAAACATCTTTACCGTTCCCGGATTACAGACACATTAAAGATATTTTCAACATCCTGCTGGTTCAGCGGCTTATATCCCGGCATCATTCCGTTTCCACAGGATTTCTTGTCCATTATTTCAAACTTGGAATCATCAATGCCGATTTCTGTCAAGGTGCTCTTTAAACCGAGGGTATTAAAGAAGAAATCGGACAGCATTTCAATGGTCTTTTGGCCAACTTCCAATGCGGGAAAATCCAAAGCAATCTCTTCATGATAGCTAAAGCAATTTCTTATTCATATTCACCTTGTCTGTTTATACCTGTGGCTTTAAGGGACCATAGAAATAGGAGGCTGTTGCACCGCCATCAATTAAGAAGTCCGCACCAGTGATAAATGCTCCCTGGGGACTCATCAGCAGTTCTGCCACATTGGCTATCTCATCTGCTGTTCCCGGACGACCTGCCGGGCATTTGGCAAACATATTCTTGTAGAAATCACCTCTGGGGCCGTTAAACTCATCAATGGCCAGCGGGGTGACAATGATTCCCGGAGAGATGGAATTGATTCGCGCACCTCTGGCACCCCATTTTATAGATTCCACCATAACCCTCTTTGCATTGCAGCGTTTCGCCATCTGATAGGCGTGCAAGGTATCTTTGATATTCTCCGGCTGAAGCACTTCCAGTTTCAGAAGATCTTCCGTAGAAGTACAAGCCAGCTGCTCATCCACTTCCGCACTAAGTGCAGGCATCCGGTGACCGGACTGGCTGGAAATCGTCACACCAGTACCGCAGTCTTTAATAACCCTCCCGACTTCCTCCAGCAGAACGGCTGTGCCGTACAAATCCACCTTCAAAATCGCTTCAATCGGTGCCTGACTGGGGGAAACACCAGCAGAATTAACCAACATGGATATCTCACCATACTTCTGTGCTTCCGCAATCAGGCAACGTATGGAATCTCTGGATGAGAGATCCATCTCCATCGGGACCACGTCAAATCCAGCATCAGTCATAATTTTAGCAATAGTCTGCGCATTCTCCAGCTTCTTATCACCAACAACAAGCTTTTTGTCAAAGCCCATTCTTCTGGCAATAGCCATACCAATTTGACCGGCACCGACCCAAATCATTACTTCTTTCATGCGACTATTCTCCTTTAAATGCACTCTTCAAAATAATAAAGGTTTCTCCTGTCTGTCATTAAAGTTTGTTGTATTCTTCATAAATTCTTTTACTTCACTCATTTACTGTCCCTCTCCCTTATTGACTTTCTGGAATCATCTCATTTAAATAACTGATTGCGCTTAATGTTCTTGGATAACCGATGTAAGGCAGCAGATTAGTAACAACCGATAATAAAAGCTGTTTATCATTTCCTACATTTAAGTTTGCCATTATGTGGCCTTTTGCCTGTGGTTCGCATCCCCCCATAGCAATCAGCATGGCAAACGTAAGCAGTTCTCTTGTCTTGATATCAAGTCCATTTCTTGTATAATAGTCTCCAAAACAGTTTGCGGATAAATATTTCCGAATATGAATCTGACTTTCTGGAGAATTATCATACATCTTGTCAATTGCTTCTGCTCCAACGATCTCTTTTTGGATGTTTAATCCTTTCTCCATTCTGGTATCCGGATTAGTTGTTGACTGACCCTCTAAAGGAAGTTCAATACCCTTGCTTATAAGAATTTCATTAGTACCATGAATAAAATCAAAGGATTTTGCCATGCCGCAGTATGGTACGGACTGATAAACTATCTCTTTGATTTCTATTGGCGTAACACCTACGTCTGATGACCTGCTTCGTTTGCACCGAGTACAAACTGATCGCAAAGCTGATCAGAATTTCCGCCTTTTCTCGGGCTGGCGGATAGCACCAATACTTTTTTACTCATAAACTAATCCTCCACTCTTTTTAGTTCATTTTCCTTTTTAACCACTGACTGTTCATAGCTCTCAATTTTGTAATTCAAGCGTTCTAGTGTTTTCTGCATATCTTCCATTCTTTGAATTAGCTGCTTACGCTGTTCAGTTAAAAGTTCTTTTCTGGCCTGGGTAGTTTCATTTCCCTGTTGGAACAGCGCAACATACTCAATTAATGCTTCTATTGGAAGACCTGCATTTCTCATACATTTGATAAATTCGACCCACCTGCAATCCTCTTCCGTATAATCCCTGATTCCGCTTTTATTGCGGTTAACATGAGGAATCAGTCCGATGCGTTCATAATAGCGAAGTGTATCCTGAGTAAGATCGTATTTTTCACTGACTTCTGCAATCATCATCTGAGATTACCTCCTCGTCTTTACAACCATATCACCTGGAGTTAACTCCAGGTCAAGCAATTATTCCCATAGTCATTTTCACCCTACTTCCATCTTTATTTTCTAGTAGGAAACTGGGGTGTTACATCAAACATAGCTGATACATCTTTTAAATGCTCTGTGATCTTCAAATGCTGTGGGCAGGCTTTTTCACATTCCTTACAGCCGATGCAATCACTTGCCTTACCATGATTATTAGCCGTAAGGTTTATATAATAGACAAACTGACTTGAAAAATTAGTTGTCGTTGCACGTTTGGCACTGTTGTACAAAGCAAAGTAATCCGGTATCGCAATCCTTTTCGGGCAGCCCTTTTCGCAGTATCGGCAGGTTGTACAGGCAATTGCCGTATTTTCATTGATAATTTCGATGACCTGATGGATAATCCTGTACTCTTCTTCGTTCAGCGGTTTGAAGTCCTCCATATAGGAAGTATTATCAAGCACCTGCTCCATTGTGTTCATTCCGCTGAGCACCATGAAGACGCCTTCCTGACTGGCAGCATAGCTGATTGCCCAGGACGGAATGGATGCTTGGGGATTATAGTCTTTCATTAGCTTTTCTGCTTTTTCCGGAACTGTTGCCAGAGTGCCTCCTTTACAGGGTTCCATGACGATAATCGGTTTCTGATGCTTTCTGGCTACCTCATAGCACCTTCTTGACTGGATACTTGGGTTTTCCCAGTCGATATAATTGATCTGTAGCTGGACAAAATCCAATTCAGGGTGGGCCGTTAAAATCTCGTCCAGTAATTCCGGTGTATCATGGAAGGACATACCAAAGTTCTTAATCTTACCTTCTTTCTTTTTATTAATTCCAAAACTGAAACTATCAAGTTCACACGCTTTCTTATACGAAATAACGCCAATATTATGCAGCAGATAATAATCGAAATACTCCACATCGCATTTTTCCAGCTGTTCATTAAAGACTTTTTCTTGATCCTCCACAGTTTTGATATCTCTCATCGGAAGCTTTGTGGCAAGAGCAAAATCATCTCGTTTATGCCTTTTTACAAGAGCTTCTCTCATGACGTCCTCACTCATGTAGCTATGATAGACATAAGCCGTATCAAAGTAAGTAAATCCTTTCTCCAAAAAGGTATCTACTAGTTTGTTTAACGTTTCTGTATCAAAGGAAGTCTGGTCATTTTTGTCTAGGAGTGGTAACCTCATACATCCAAAACCTAAATTTTTCACTTCAATTTTCCCCTTTCTAAAATGCTTTATATAGTTTTCAGCTTTGTTGCTCACACTATTTCAAAGCACTATACCTACGATATTTAGCAAGAGATCAACCTTGTGTCATAGTCTATCATCTGGAGTTAACACCAGGTCAAGCACTTTTTAATAGGAATACAATTAAATTTAACCGTATTCCTATTAGAAAAGGACCATTCAATATTTAACTTGATTAATGAGTATTTGTTCCGAAATTGAACATCGTCGAACTTGTCAATCCTACTCTCCTGCGCTATCAGATAATCCCTTAATTCCTCCACCCTCTTTTCTCGCATTGTTCGCTCAATTTGTTGCTCTTTAAGTTTCTTCATCCGATTTTGCACCTTTTCTATTTCCGCACTAAGAACTGAATGTCCATTCTCATCAACATTTCCAGCCTTTATACTCTGCTTTCCCAATCCCTTCATTTTCTCTTGCAAGTTCTCCAGGCGGGCGTAAAGCTCTTCCATTGTATATTCTTCAGCTATCGGCTCAAGACCATGGTACATGTCTCTTGAAAGTTCCTCCAGATAGATTTCTTTTCTATCAATAACCCAGTTCATAGCTCTTACAAATGTTTAACAATTTAGTATTTTTATATGACGGGTCACAGAAACCCTACATGATCTATGAAACAAGAACGTGGAGATATCGGGCCACTGTAGTTATTTGCTGACCCTCCCGAGGCCTAGCCGTCCCCTTTTAGCCTTTTAAGGCAGCGTTAATAACTCCCGGTTCAACAGAGGCAGACTGCTGACAACGTCATATTTAGCTGGCTTGTCATTGCACCAAAATGCAAAGACTGATGACAGAAACATTTGAACTTCCAGCAATAAAGAATGATATGCTTGCGTGGAAATAAATTCCGGATAACACAGTTAACGCCAATGGAAATAATACCTATCCGGATGGTGTTTTTTTGTGCCCAAAACAGAAAAACCTAGGAATCAGCTACGGCCTTAAAGATGTGGGACTCGGCCACTATAGAACACGGTATAACTACGATGAAATTTGAATCACATGAGATTTTTCTCACATTTTATTGTTCTGTGAATAACACACCTGCTATTTCAAGCCAGCTTTCAAAATCCGCTGCCAACACAATGTTTGAGAAAATAATTGGTCGCAGCACTAGCACTACAACAAAAAATCCCAGGCAGTATGGACCTAGGACTAAGTAATTACATGCAGTTTCCCTTTTAGATAAACCAACTTTCCTTAAATACAATAAATTACTATGCCAGTCCCCACAAAACACCCAAAACGCTCCGGTTGATGCATAACCAGTATCCTTCAACCTAACCCCCAACCTATTTTCGAAAGTGGCTTTCTTTATAAAATGACTCGGCACTTGAGCGAACAAAACAGCAAAAGGTTGTTTGAATTCCGAGTTCGAAAGACGTTTAAATTAATGAATTTCGCCAATTCCAGGTGTTTTAAATGTTGCCGAAAGTATATCAATCACATGGCTGTAGATTTGCTGTTCAGTTTTTGGGTATTGAATCACAAAGGCATTCATAGAGACCCTTCCGACAATTCCTTTTGTATAACCAATAGTATCTCTATCTAGCCATGATACAACATACCAGTTACCCTTTTGGATTTTATAAGTTACATTACGAGCATTTAATGCTTCTTGATAAAAATAGTTAACATCCCAATCACAAACATTTGCCCCATAAGCAATAATTGTCGCATGGCCATCAGGAGTTTTGACGCCCATTCCATCTCCATCTTCTGGCGGTTCTTCATGAACACTAAAGGTTGAAGGGTAATCAATAGAAAATCCGAATCGTGGATTAGTATAGTGCTCGTTTGAGGTTGACTTCTCTGTCTTTTGGAGAGGATTAACAGTCTCGGCCATCGTTTGCGGGCTATTAGCATTTGCTTGTGTACTATTGGCGTTTTGTTGCTGACTATTAATGACAGGTTGGGAAACTTTATTTGTAGCATGTACATCAGCATTTGGCCATGAGTTGTTTTGTGATGTACAACCAGAAACCAAAATACTTACCAAGAAAGCAGAAATTAATAGAATCTTCTTAGTCATTTAACCTCCATTACAAAACACTACCGGACTCCACCGCTCCCGGCACCTATTGACTTTCGATGAGGTGTCTGGTTGTAGCCAGTGGGGGATATGAAATCCGCCCAAAACCACTGTATAAGGCTTGCGGCAGTGACCTTTAGGTGTATGGTATGAAAAGCCCGACCACACATTCCATTTTCAGGGGTTCTGGATCCAATTATATATTCTTCACCAAGTCGTACTTGTGCTGATCCGATACAACATTGTCTATTGCCAGATATCTTTTTAACAGTGCATTTAATTCTATAATTAGCCAAAGCTATCCCTCCAAAGACCGTTCATTAAACTAGCTTTAGTCTCCCTGTAGCCCTTCACCCCAACCTGTCCCCCAAGCTTCGAAAGGGACCTTCTTTTGGAGTAACCCCTTGGGGAATGATTAGTCAAGAACAATTTATCCTTTAAAATTACCATATATCAGTGCTCTTATTGGTATGTCGAAATCTATTCATAAGTAATAATCTATCTTTTAATATTTGGATCCTATAACTAAGGTTATGGAAAAGCACCAACATCAGGGGCACCAGTGCTTCTTATTAAGCAAGACACAACATAAATGTTACTACACACTTAATTTCTGATACAATTATTCTTAGTTATTCTAAAGTTCTTCCAATATCTTCCCTTTAAAAAAGGTGACAGCATTTCCTCGTAATAATACCCTATCTTCCAATAGTTCTATATTTACATCTCCGCCACGTTCGGAACATTGGTACGCTCTGAATTTGGTACCACCTAATCTGTCACTCCAAAATGGGGCCAGAACACAGTGTGCCGAGCCTGTTACTGGGTCTTCAGGAACTCCAACTTCTGGGGCAAAAAATCTTGATACAAAATCATACTTACCTGAACCTTTAGCTGTGACTATGACCCCGTGCATCTTACATTTTAACAGTTTGGAAATGTCAATCCGTATACCTCTAACTTCTTCTTCGGTTGCAACTTCAATTATGTAGTTTTCTCTTGATTTACCCTTGAAAGTCGGTATTATTCCTCCTAAACCTTCAATTAGTGAACTTGGTACTTCAATTACCTCTGAATACTCTAGACACGGAAAATCCATTTCTATCAAATCGTTTATAAGATTAATAATAAGCTTACCACTTCGCGTATTGAATATAATAGTTTTCTCTTTTTCCCAAAATCCTTCTGCCCATAAGATATGGGCTGTTGCTAAAGTAGCATGTCCACATAGATCTATCTCAAATGTAGGAGTGAACCACCTAAGCCTAAACTCATCGTTATCTCTTACCACAAAAGCAGTCTCAGATAAGTTCATCTCTCTAGCCATATTAAGCATACTTTTAGAATCAGGAAATTCGTCTAAAACGCATACTCCTGCTGGATTGCCCTTGAATCGTTCAGTAGTAAAAGAGTCTACTTGGTAAATATCAACCATAATTAACCTCCACTATTAACGAAATCGAAATATGTTCATGACATGTAACTGTCGGGGTGATTCAGCCCGGTCATCACAAAGGTGAACAAATATAAAGAGCGGTTTGGATACCAACATCTATTCTTTCTACCGACGGAAAACAAGCTCTCATTTCGTCTTCTCCATGACGTACGAACTCAAAATAATCTCCTCTTTCCGCCCATTCAATTATATCTGTGAAAATCCGGCGGTTCTTATTATAGTCATAAAATAGAACCCGGCCATTGGAAAGCCTGCTGGCCTCTGCATAGAATTGTTGTCGTAAGCCGGAACTAATACCATGAAGAACATAGGAGGCAAGAACCAAGTCGAAACTCTTGTCTGGAAAATCTAGGCCCTGCGTTACATCTCCTTGCAATAACTCTATAGATTTTCCCACTGTTGACTTTTTGGCTGCCCGTAACATTGAAGGAGAAAAATCTACTCCAACAGCCTGATAACCCCTTTCAGATAAACAAAATAAAAAAGCCCCAGTCCCGCAGCCTATATCGAGAACCCTACCAGCTGTAGGAAGTTGGAATAACCGTTCGTTTTGAGCTATGAGGGACCGGTAAGTACGAACTTGTCTGGTAAAAAACCAATTATATACGGGGGCAATGACATTGAATATCATTACATGCCTTTCCATTTCGCGCATATATTTCCCCCTTATCAAGGCAGAATCATAACATTATTCTCCTCTGGTATTCTCTTGAACATCATTAATCTTTTAGCAGTTTAACTTCTTCTTCCGTCATCCCTGCTACTTTCGCTACCGTTGAGACCTCCATCCCTAGGTCTAAAAGATTCTTCGCTACTTCAGCCTTCCCTTCAGCCTTTCCTTTATTCTCTGCGGCCTCTATCCTAGTTAGCTGGTCACGAAGCTCAGCTTCTCTGGCATCGTACAGCATTCTTGCCTTTTCATCCTTACTGATGATCTGCAATAAATCATAAGCTTTTTTAATATCCTTGTTCTTTTCTGCTAACATCTCAATCACTCCTTTTGATTTTGCATCTAGGAATTCCATCCATTCAACAATTCGGTCATTCTCATCTCTTGGAATAGCCATATTTGCTAGCTTTATGATCTCTAGGAAATGAACCTCTAAGATGTCCGTCAACCGGTAGCCGGTTTCGTCCTCTGTCAAATGATAGCTGGAGTACAACTTTTGAAGTGGAGTACATTGAAAATCAACGATGTTGATGGTGATACATTTCTTTAGTTTGGAATAGGTATCACCTGACTTTACTTGACTTGTGTACATCTTAGACCAGTAGAACATGGTTCTTTCGGGCATGAATTCTGTCGGTAATATTTGAATCTCAATATCGATTTGTTTGGTTTTATTATGTGATTTCAGATAGCGCACTAAACTCATGATTTCTGCGACTTCTTCAGCATTCATCCCAGCCGTGGGTTCATCTAAAAGGAGCAGAGCAGGATAGATTGCCAAGGCTCTGGCAATCTCCAGTTTACGCTGCTGCCCATAAGAAAGAACACCGGCAGGCTGATGCGCATAATCCTGCAATCCCACAAGCTCGAGCTGTTCCATACTCTCCTGACGGACACGTTTTTCTTCTGCCTTGACCCGCTTTCCTTTCAAGATGGCCCCCCACAATCCTGCTTTGCCCCGGGTATAAGAGCCTAGAAGGACGTTCTCGAGCACCGACAGACTAGACAATAAGCGTATATTTTGAAAGGTTCTGGCTATCCCGGCCTCAGCCATTTGATAGCCTTTAAATCCATGAACCGTTTGATTTTGAAAGATAATTTCCCCCGCCGTTGGCTGGTACAAACCGGAAATCAGATTAAAAAATGTGGTCTTCCCGGCGCCGTTAGGGCCAATTAAACCCAGGATCTCACCCGAATCAACGTGCATGTCAACCTGGGATACGGCGGTTAAACCTCCGAAGGTTTTAGTGAGTTTTTTGGTTTCCAGCAGCTTCATGCTTTGGCCCCCCCTTCTTCAGCCACTTTTTTGCATACCGATCGCGAATCGCTTTACTCCGCCCGAACAATCCCTGGGGTCGGTAACGCATCAATATAACCAGAAGAAGTCCATAAATGAGCATTCGGTAATCAGCAAGAGGACGTAAAACCTCTGGGGCCAGGGCGAGCAAAATTGCTCCGGTGATTGCTCCGGGAATACTTCCCAAACCACCCAGGACAATCATACTTAAGATCGTAGCCGATTCATTGAACCCAAAAGAATCGGCACTAATAAACGTGGTGTAATGAGCAAATAAACTTCCTGCAACCCCTGCATAAAGTGCCCCTAAGGCAAAGGCCAAAACTTTGAGGCGTGTGGTATTAACCCCTAAAGCATCGGCGACCAATTCATCCTCACGGATGGCAAGCCACGCCCGGCCAACTCTGGAGTTTAGCGCTCGCCAAGCAACAAAGGCCGCTAGAGCAACAAACAGCCAGGTCATAACGGCAAACGAAAAATTGGACATAGGCTCTCCAAATAACTCAGGCTGAGGAATACTGCCCAAACCGAGAGCACCGCCAGTAATCTTTAAATTGTTGGCTAGCGATTGAATGATCAAGCCGAGGCCTAAGGTTACGATGGCCAAGAAGTCTTCCTTCACCCGCAAGCTTGGCAAGCCGAGAACAATCCCCGTACACCAGGTTACGATCGCTGCTGCAGGCAAGGCTAACCAAAAAATCAAATGCCCCTGCAGGCTTAATATGGCTGAAGTGTAAGCCCCGATGGCATAAAAAGCAGCATGACCAAGAGAAACTTGTCCGGCAAAACCCGTAACGATATTGAGTCCCAGCGCCAAAATGACATAGATTCCTACGATGACAACGATCCCCAGGTAATAGGGGTTGAGGATACTATCCAAACTATCTCACCTACACTTTCTCAATCTTCTTGCCAAAGAGCCCGGTAGGTTTAATAAGTAAAACCAAAATCAAAATCACAAAGGCGATGGCATTCGCATCGATAACAGTCTGTACATAACCTGCACCCAGAGATTCTATAACTCCTAAAAACAAACCGCCGATAATCGTTCCCGGAATACTGCCTAAGCCGCCAAGAACAACCACTGAGAAAGCCTTAAGACCCGGCATCGATCCCATCGTGGGATAAATTGCATTAAAATACAAGGCCACGAGAGTTCCCGCCGCAGCGGCCAAAGCTGAACCTAAAAAGAAGGTTAAAGCCACCATACGGTTGATATCGATCCCCATCAGCTTAGCCGCTTTCATATCTTGGGAGGTAGCGACTAATGCTGTCCCAACTTTCGTGCGCTTAATTAAAATTTGTAATAAACATACTAAAACAACGGCTGTGACCAGTATGTATATCTGAAAATTAGTAATGGATAGACCATTGCCCAATCCATAGGTTTTCGAACTTAGGTTTACGTTAGGGAAAGGTCTCGTTTGAGCACCGAAAAACAAGCGAAATAGATTTTCTAAGATAATCGTTATTCCTATTCCGCTGATAAGTATGTTGATCGGGTGGGCATTGCGCAAAGGACGATAGGCTATTCTTTCGATTAATATTCCAACCAACCCCGCCAACACCATTGCCAGCAAAAACGCGAGAGGGTAAGGCAACTTTAGATAGATAATAGAGACCATCGAACTGAAGGCTCCAACCATATAAACAGTACCATGAGCAAAATGCAGTAAGTTCAGAATTCCATAAACCATCGTTAACCCTAAGGCAATTAAAATGTAAGCACTGCCCAGGGTAAGTCCATTCAAAATTTGTTGCCAAAACATTTGCGCCATCCGCCTTTCGGGTTAAAAGGGGAGGTTGCCCTCCCCCTCTCTAAACTTATTTACTTCGTGGAAATCGATTTTACAAAAACAAATTTCCCTTGATCCACTTTGACGAAAATGACCGGTTTGACCGCTTCATGTTGAGCATTGAAAGAGATATTACCTGTTACCCCTTCGAAATCTTTCGTTTGAGATAAACCTTTGGCAATCGATTCCTTATCGGAACCTGTCTTCATTGCTTGGGCAATTAATTCAACGGAATCATACGTTTGGGCTGCTGTCATATCTGGATCTTCTTTGAATTTCTCTTTGTAGGTTTTAACAAAGTTCTTGACAACATCTCGAGGTTCATCGCGATTAAAAGGCGTCGTGAAGGTAACGCCTTCCGTGGATGCTCCGCCGAGTTCTATTAATTTGGGTGAATCAAAGCCATCGGAACCGAGAACCGGAACGTTGACACCTAGTTGCTTTGCTTGTTGACAAATTTGAGCTGCCTCATTATAGTATCCTGCCACATAGATGGCATCAACCCCTGCACCCTTAATAGCGGTAAGAAGTGGGTTGAAGTCTTTATCTCCGGATTTGAAAGCGCGGCTTACCGGAACACTGCCCCCTAATTCTTTGACTTTAGCTGAAAATGCTTGCTGGATACTAACGCCGTAATCGTTGTCTTGATACAGTACCGCGAATCTCTTTAAGCCCAATTCACTCTGAGCATATTCAGCCATGGCATCCCCTTGCACATCAGCCGTATAGATGGCTCTGTAAATATAGTCGCCGCCTTTCGTGATATCCGGGTGAACAGCATAAGATACCACCATCGGAACTTTACTCTTTTGCACAATTGGATTCACCGTTTTTGTTGGTCCGCTATAAGAACCGCTGACTAAAGCCGAGACTTTTTCTTGTTCAATCAGTTTCTGCACAGCATTCAGAGCATCTTTACTTGAAGCCTGATCATCTTCAGCCACCAGCTGCAATTTGACACCTTTAACTCCACCTTGAGCATTGATTTGGTCAACCGCTAGTTCTGCTCCATTTTTGGCATGGACTCCGTCTGTAGCAGCGTCTCCAGAAAGTGGACCGAAGAAGCCGATTTTTACGACTTTATCTCCTCCTGCTGCCGCCCCAGCTGTCGTACCCGAAGAGCCACACCCTGCGACAACAAGCATTGCCGCCAAACAGATGGCCCCAATACCCGTTAAGCGTTTCCCGATGGTTTTTTTCATAAATGTAAAATCCTCCCTCTAAATTTATATTTGGACATTATTATTGTTAATATTTAGATTTTTTACAAACTTCTCCTCTAGATTATTTCTTGTTACATTAGCATTTTGTTAAGACTGTTCAATAATTTCAATTCGAAAAGCTACCTGTTCTAGATCATGAGGTGTTCTCAATAATAAAGCAAAGAGCCTACCCACGTTGGGGAGACTCCTTGCTTTATCCAGCCTTTAAGACCCCTACTTCTATAAGTGGGGGTGGGACCTTCGTAAACTTCAGGTGGGGTAGAGTCCATCCTTCGCCGCGAAGTGTTCCTTTTGGGATCAGCGGCTACGGCGAAACCCTCCACTGGAGGCTTTCGTATCTGAAGCCCCGATTTTCAGCTTTAGCTGAACGAGTTCACTAACGCAAATCCCGTTAACCTTTAGTGTCCAAAGGAACGTGGGGCTGTGCTGCCATCTGCCTTCGGCTTGCAAAGCACTTCGACGATTTCATAATCTTCGGAACCCAGGCCAAAATCAGCCATTGCCTGCACCTGCAGATAGGGATCTTTACCATGGATCTTCAGAAACAGATGCTCTGCTGACGTCAGTTCCTTCTCTCCCGCTTTCGAGTCACGGATAACCTGAGCTTGATTAATCAAATCCAGCGTAGCTTTTTCTATAGCTACGATATCATCTGAAACCAATACCCCAATGTCGGGAATCAAAGGGGCATCGGCCATAGGCATGCAGTCACATTCCGGCTGGACTTCCGTCACAAAGTTAATGTAAAGAACCTTGCCTTTGTTAAAGGTATTCAGGACGGTTGCCGCTGCCTCTGCCAGAACTTTTTGAAAGAGTTCAATGTTAAGAGGCAACACCAAAGCACCTTCAGTACATACTCTAGCACAACGGCCACAGCGGGCACATTTTTGCTGGTCGATCACCAACATTTCGTCCTGATCAAAGGAAATGCTCTCATGAGGACAGGCACCCACGCATTGCAAACAGTGACTGCATTTTTCTGAAGTCCAGTTTAGTTCCGCATTTTGGAGAAAATGCATCCTTCCCCGCTGATGAACCCCATTTCGATCCTTGAAGGCAATTCCGCCCATCCCAAGATTTTTCACGGCTCCTCCGTAACCGCTGGCAATATGACCTTTACAATGGGATAAAACGATCATCGCCGGGGCGTCATGTATAGCGGAAGCAATCCCGATTTCCCCAAGAATCGGACCGCTCGGCATCATCACGGAGTCACTTCCGAAGACCCCATCAGCCATAATTACTGGAGCTCCTGTCGAAAGTTCGTTAATCCCATTAGCGCTTGCTACCCGGAGATACTCAAGGCCAGGAATACGCACGGTATCTGTTACAAACGGGTCTCCTCCAGCATTCTTTAGAGAGTCCACTAATTTCCTAATAAATGCTGGCCGTACAACTCTGTAGGCCCCCTGTGAGCCCAGGTGCATTTTTATCGGTACGTAGTCTCCCTTTGTTATGTAGTTCTTTAGATTTACTCGGTTGAGAATTTCCTCAAACTTGCCGAGAAAGCCGTAATCATAATCAAAAAACTTGGCACGAGCACTGGCAAAATAAACTATTGATTTAGCCATAGTTTCTCCTGGTGAAACCAGGATCTTCACTTCCTTTCAAGGGTAGAAATTAATTATACCTTAATGCTGATTAAGTCAGAATTCATCTTTCTACATTTAACCAATTATACCATTTAAGCTTGGCCTTGCAACTTTCCAAGGGCGCACCTAATCTTCCTATAATCTGACCAACCGATTCCAGTGTCCGAAGAGACTCTTGCCCCCTGAAGCTCACGCACGATGGACTTGTAAACTCTTTACAAAAAACATCGTAACCTTTTCGAGATATTGATCTGGCAAAACACTGTAAGCTCCTACGTGTTTTGCCCCAGGCACGACCCAATACTCATCGTTTGGGTTGTTGACTTTTTCCCAAAGTTCTTTTGAATTTTCCATTGGGATCGTGTCATCAGCATCACCAGCAATAAAAAGAATCGGCCTCTTTCCTAATTTATTAATTTCATGAAGGGGACTCACATTTTCTGGTATGATCCCTGTCAAGACTGGGATTTCGCGGAGAATCAGCGGGGTAAAAGGAACATTAGGTAACTTCGTCCAGGTTGGCATATTGACTTGCAAGTATTCTTTAAGGTCGGCAAACGGGCTATCGAGGACAACCGATTTAATTTCAACCTCATTAGCTGCTACCACCGCCGCCGTAGAAGCTCCCATAGAATAGCCGATAATGCCTACGTTCTGATATCCCAGTCTTTTAACATAATCAATTGCTCCCTGAAGGTCGCGTTGCTCAAAATCCCCGACAGAGACTAACGAACCTTCCGATTCACCTGAGGCACGGAAATCAAACATCAAAACACTAATTCCTTGTTGGACAAGCGCTTGCGTCACAGGGAAGGACGGTTTCTCCTTTGTCCTACTTCCCGCATAACCATGAGCCTGGATCACAACAGCTTTTGCATTTTGAGCAGGGATATACCATCCAGACAATTTTATGTTATCTTCACGACTGGTAAATATGACATCTTGATAGGTTAAGCCAAATTCACTCGGCTTACTAACTACTGGTTCTCGAATAGGATGAGTGAGAAGCCAACCTACAAAGCCTGAAATTCCAATACACCCCAGCACCGCTATACTCACAAACCCAATGAATCCTAAAAACAGTCGCTTTCTCCACGGTTTCTTCGTTTCAATTATTATTGGGCTAGTATTTCCGTCCCGAAGCTCCGCACCTAAATTGTCCATCAAGATACCTTCTTCCACGGTAGAATAATACTCAAATTGGTTCGATTCTAACTTTGGTCTCGTAATATGACGCCCCGTTTCCCACTTTGCTGACAATATCACGGGTCAGAAGATTGGCACTGCTGCCGGACTTAAGCCAACGACCACGGGGAAAAATAATTGTATCCTGCCTTTGCTCGCTGTCCAGCTTGAGGCGAGCCTTTGTTGCTCCCACATTACTGATTACCCGAACAGTCTCTCCATCCGCCAGGTTCAGCTTAGCTGCCTCCTTAGGGTGGATCCGAATCACAGTCAATTCATCCTGATCGGCAGGGGTCATTTCTGAGCACAACCACTCATAAGACGAAACGGACATTAATTGATAGGGATAACTTTCTTTGCCCTCTAGGCAACTCGGCCGATTAAATTCTGTCATAAATTGAAACCTGCCTGAAGGAGTTGCAAATTTTCGATCACTGTAGGGTACCATTGGGGCCTCAGGCAACCTCACCGGACCTGCCCATAGCTCCTCTAATGTGACACCTTGCCTTAGCAAGGGCGCCGCCAACAGGGTAAGCCATTCTTCAATGCTGCGCTTAAAATCCGGTCCGAAGGGAAAATACGCGGCCAGATTCTGAAACAGTTCAAAATCGGACCAACTTTCCCCTTGTGGAGGGATAGCCTGATTAACCGGTCCCACATAGTTGTGTCCATAGCTGGCCACGATGTCCTGCTCTTCCAAAAAAGTGGTGCTCGGCAAGAAGATGTCAGCCTGCTCAGCCGTATCGTCCAGAAAATGCCCGGCTACTACAACAAAAGGCACCTGGGCAAAGGCGGCCGCCACTTTTCCGGAATTGGGGGCCATACATAACGGATTACCAGCTGTAACGAAAATCATTTGGATCGGTGGAGCCTGAGCTTTCAAGATTTCTTCCCCAATGAGCGGCATCAACAGCTTCCTCCGGTTCGGATGGAGACTGTCTCCGACCCAGTCCAGATCGTACGGCGCATACTCCTCGAACCCCTGACTAACTCCGCCACCTTTCACTCCGATCAAGCCGGCGAGCGCCCCTAAAGCATCGATGCTCCGAATCATATGATGCGCGTATTCCCAACGGTGCAATCCCCAGCCAAGTAATATCCCTGTCGGCTTCTGCTCCAGCAGGACATCCGCTAGCAACTCGATCTGCTGCACTGGAACATCACAAGCCTGAGCCAATTCTTGGAGGGTGAACGAATCCAAGATCCGTTGAAAATGACAAAATCCCTGGCTATGGGACTCGATAAACTCACGGTCCTCTCGGCCCAGTGCTAAAATTTGCTTTGCTGCTGCCATTGCCAAGAAAGCGTCTTTGCCGGGTGCAGGCTGAATATGCACATCACATATTCGCTTGCTTTCCGACGCCACAGGATCAATTAAGATGACTGAACCGCCCTGACGTCGGATCCTAGCAATTACTGGCAGAAGATACGGATTGGTGGCTACCGGATTTCGCCCCCAAAGAACTAGTGAATTGCTGTGCTCATAGTCCAAGGGATCATGAGAGATGCGGCAACCGAAGTCTAGGTTTTGCGAAGCTTGACCTGTACCGCCGCACAAAGTTCCGTAAGTACCAGTTACTCCACCCAACAAATTAAAAAACCGTTCGTTCAAAAGACGCAAGGCCGTACGCTGAGCAAAACCCCGGTAATATAGAATAGCTTCCGCGCCGTACTGGTCCTTGACCTCATTCATGCGCCCGGCAATTTCATTCAGCGCACTGTCCCAGGTGATCCTTTGCCAGACTCCGGTTTTACGGTTATGGCGCAGTGGCGTCAAGATCCGTTCTGAACTATAGGCCCGCCGCACAAATTCTTTGGCCTTATGGCAAGCAACGCCTCGACTTAGGGGATGACGCGGATTTCCCCCCAGCAACACAACCTGTCCCTGGTCCACCTGGGCAATCAAACCGCAGGTGTTCGGACAATCTCTGGTACAGGTAGTAACCACTTCTCGTGCCATTCGACTACCATCCCCTGTCTCAGTTTATTTAGGCATCAAGCATCCATTCTTGATAATGAAAGGGCAAATTAATTGAACTACAGTCAAAAATGCTTAAATTGGTAGTATAAGTTTATCATGTTTCCAGCCTCTCCCCAAGTAGATTACTTGGGTGTGACAAAACTGGGTATAGACTCCTTGGTCTGTTTCTGATACATTAAAAACCGTATGAATTAATTTTGAACTATAATGCCGTAGTCTTGCTATGACGAATAATTTTTTCGAAATGATGATTAAACTATTCAGTAGCATGATTATCAGCTAACTATGAAAGGTGGTGGTTTTTATGCATTCACTTTGGCAAGGTAAGGCACCCATTTACGAAGCACTGCAAAAATATAAATCCATCCGGGTAGTACCGTTTGACGTGCCAGGACATAAGCAAGGCAGAGGAAACCCCCAGCTCACAGAATTTTTGGGGGAAAAGTGCCTTTCAGTGGATGTTAATTCCATGAAGCCACTTGATAATCTGGTCCATCCCGTCTCCGTAATCAAGGAGGCCGAGGAGCTAGCTGCGGATGCTTTCGGTGCCCAACATGCGTTTTTCATGGTCAACGGTACTACAGCAGCTGTCCAGGCAATGATTATGAGCGTGTGCAAACAAGGGGACAAAATTATTATGCCACGCAATGTCCACCGGAGTGCCATTAACGCCTTAATTATCAGTGGAACAATTCCAGTTTATGTTAATCCCGGCGTTAATAAACGGTTGGGAATACCTTTAGGCATGTCAGTCAGTGAGGTCAAGAAAGCCATCGAGAAGAATCCGGATGCCAAAGCAATTTTCATTAATAATCCTACGTACTATGGTATTTGTTCCGATTTAAGGTCCATTACCGAGCTTGCCCATCGCCATAATATGTATGTCCTTGTAGACGAGGCACATGGTACTCACTTTTACTTCGGTGAGAATCTGCCCGTTAGTGCAATGGCGGCAGGAGCCGATATGGCGGCGGTCAGTATGCATAAAACAGGCGGATCGCTGACCCAGAGTTCATTTTTGCTCATTAGTAACCGTCTCAGCACAGGTCATGTGCGACAAACAATTAACCTAACCCAGACTACCAGTGGCTCCTATTTACTCTTGTCTTCTCTGGATATTTCCAGACGCAACCTGGCTCTGGACGGCAAAAACATCTTCAAAAAAGTATCTGCTCTTGCTCATTATGCACGTGAAGAAATCAATAAAATTGGCGGATACTACGCTTTTTCCACAGAACTAATTAATGGAGATTCTGTGTTCGATTTTGACCACACCAAGCTTTCTGTCTATACGAGAGAAATCGGATTGGCAGGAATTGAGGTTTATGACATCCTCCGAGATGATTACGGAATTCAGATTGAGTTGGGTGATATAGGCAATATCCTGGCTATCATCTCTGTTGGAGACCGCGAACTGGCCTTGGAACGGCTTGTGTCTTCCCTGTCTGAAATAAAAAGACTTTATATGAAGGATAAAGCGGGCATGCTTGATCATGAGTACATTAATCCTGATGTGGTGATGACGCCTCAGCAAGCCTTCTATTCCAATCAGCATTCCGTCGCCATCACTGAAAGTACCGGCTATGTTTGTGGAGAATTTGTCATGTCTTACCCACCTGGCATTCCTATTTTGGCACCAGGCGAACGGATAACCGAAGAAATTATCGATTATATTACCTATTCAAAGGCCAAAGGATGCTTCCTGACAGGCACAGAGGATATGTCCGTTAAAAACATCAAAATTGTGGAGGAATAAACAATGGAATTATGGTATACAGAACAACATACGGATAATGTTCGTTTTTCTATTAAGGTGGATAAGCCGCTTTATTCGGGTCAGAGCGAATTCCAAAGAATTGATGTGTTTAACTCGAAGGAATTCGGTATTTTCTTTACGCTAGACGGTTTAATGATGGTCACTGAAAAGGACGAGTTTATCTACCATGACATGATTGTTCACGTACCCATGGCCACCAATCCCAAAATCAAAAATGTCTTGGTGATTGGTGCTGGGGACGGCGGAACAGTAAGAGAGCTAACTCGCTACAACTCCATTGAACACATTGACATGGTGGAAATTGATAAAATGGTTGTGGATGTGTGCCGAGAATATTTGCCACAAACCGCCTGCAAGCTCGATGACCCAAGAGTCCAGTTATATTTTGAGGATGGGCTGAAGTTTGTCCGTTCCAAGGAGAACGCCTATGATCTAATCGTTGTCGATTCCACCGACCCCTTCGGACCAGGAGAGGGATTGTTTACACGGGAGTTTTACGGTAATTGCTTTAAAGCATTGAAGGAAGACGGTATCCTCGTCAATCAACACGAAAGTCCCTATTATGCGGAATATGCCAAGTCAATGCAAAGAGCTCACAAACGAATCAGGGAATGCTTCCCGGTTTGCAGGGTTTATCAGGCTCACATTCCTACCTATCCGTCGGGTCACTGGCTGTTTGGTTTCGCTTCAAAAACGTACGATCCATTGACCGACATAGACGAAAAAGCGTGGAACAATCTGGGACTGAAAACCAAGTATTACAACACTGAAATTCATAAAGGGTGCTTTGCCTTGCCCAACTACGTAAATGAGCTTTTAGTGAGCGCAGATGAGTGAGTTGTTCTGCAAAGCTAAACATGACAAGGCCGCCTGAGCACATACAGGCGGCCTTGTATCGTCTCGCTCCTAAAAGCACTGCCCGAACCGAACTAGTCCTTCTAAGTAAATTCTCGTTCGATTGCCAAAAGAGTCAGGAAAAGAAATTTAATAGGCTTTAAACCAAATTCCACCGGTCCCATCATAATTAACTCCATACGAAATCTTTGGTTTCGTATCATCGGGTTTAACTAAGAATACCACCCAACCTTCATTAGATGCCCCTTTATAGAGTCTTGCATCCAATTGAGGATCTGGTTCAACCTCTCCCGTTTGGTTATATACCAAACCATTTTGCGAAACTAAATTAAAATCAGATTCTCCAAACACGTATAAAGATTTTCCGCCACCTATATCTAATAATTTGAAATTAATTTTAGCCAATAAATATTCATATCCCGACTTTGGAAGAGTATTTGATTCGTTGGCATTTTTTACCATTGTTAGTGCTTGAGCTCCCCTGATAACTTGCTCCACGGTAACTTCAGCAGAATAATTAGAGTCAAATCCATTTACCTCCAGTGTTTGGGAAACGTTCAAGTCGACAGGCTTGGCGAGTGATGACGTAGGGATCGGGTGTTGGTTGGGAGTTGAACCTAAAGACATATTCAAATTTTGGTCTTTTATCACATTAAAATCTTCATAGGGAATAGCAAAATTTAAGTTTTGACCATCAGCTAGGCCAGCCGCAGTTATTCCAATGACTTCACCCTGTTCATTAATTAGAGCTCCCCCACTACTGCCCGGAGATATTGGCGCAGAAATTTGAATGAATGTCATGCCATTGATTACTCTGTTAATAGTACTAATTAACCCATCGGAAATTGTATCTTCAAGTCCGAGTGGGTTTCCTAAAGTATAAATTTTATCTCCTATCTGGGCAGAACTTGAGAAATTAAATTTTGCAGGTTGTAAATCATGCGCATTTACTTTTAAAACAACGGCATCATATTTAGGATTATAGCCAGAAATATTTGTCACATCTAATACCCTACCATCCGCTAGGGTTGCCTTCGCACTGGACACTCCATCAATAACATGATAATTCGTAAAAATTTTACCGTCCTTGGTCGCTATTACTCCACTTGCAGCTCCTAAATCATTTCCCTCCCTATCAAATATCTCAATATAAACAATCGAAGGTTTAAGTAATTTAGCTATTTCTCGTCCGCTTAAAATTTTATTTGAACAGGGATAATTATCTTGTGTTAAATCACTTAGTCCTTGGATTAAACGATCTGAGACGACTCCTGTTCCCCCGAATACATAAATATTCTTCGTATTAGGCAAACGTTGTTGATAATAATCCTTTGTATTCGTCGGTGAGACGCTATTTACAAGAAGAATGGGGGCGCTTATTTTTGCCGCATAGGCCGCACCAGTTAAGGCATCAGCAAAACCTTCACCTGTTGCTAGACATAGGCTATCAGAATTGAAATTATCGTCAAATTCCTTGTTTATAACTGTATTCAATTCATATTTGTCTGCCCCGACAATCCGTTCGGGATTAGTAAACTGCTTCGCGACACTATCCTCAATAGTGCTGGAATCACCAATTACATAGGTTTTCTTCACATT
>NZ_MASS01000032.1 GCF_001707885.1 Desulfosporosinus cupriresistens
ATTTCCACTGAGTTCGCAGTGGACTCCCATGTCTTCTCGTTCGGATTCATAGACTTTCATTTGTCCGTGCATATACATGCGGTCATATCCCATGGCTTTGGTTTCGATGGGCACCCATTCTTTGCCGGGGATATTTAGGACGTCGAAGATTTTGGAGCCGTGGGGGAGTGTGAAGGCGAACCAGTCGATGAGTATGCGCTGACCCGTAGATTGTGCCCCCGTGTTACTTGCCGGGGGCACTAGCTCTTGGGTTGGATTTAGTTCGAAGGAGATTTGCTTTTGCATGGGCTTTACCTCCTGTTTTTTGGGGTTGGGTTTGGGTTTAACTTTGGGTCATGGCAACGTTTTGTTGGGTGAGTATGTAGAAACCCTTCCAGGCTCGCCTATTCGGCTCGGTCCTATCGGACTTTCTCCCTGCGGTCGAAACCCTCCAGGCTTTACCCCTAGGTCTTCTGTAAGTGAAATTTGGGGTCTAAGAGGACGTTGCTCGCCGCAAGGGCAGAAGGAAGTCTTTTTTCTGAATTATTCTGATTGAGTTTTAGGGGAAAGACTCCCTTCGGGCTTCAGCATTTGGGTACGTACAGTTTGTCAAGGCATAAAAAATGAAATTACGATGCATGTGTTTTATACTTGACAAACACATACGATCTTTTAGATATCCAGGGGGTTTGTGGCGCGACATTGTTTGTTTGGGCGTAGGAAGGGAACGGCCCAAGGTTCTTTTAGTGCGGTTGACATCTGACATGCAGTCACGGCATTTGCACAGCTTTGAGAAGCCGTCATAGACGACCCAGTCTTCTTCAGTGCAGGAACGTCCGCAAAGTATGCAAAAGGTGTAAGCTGGGGTCTTGATGGTTTCACCACCCTTCAAGAAGATCGTTTTGTATAGATTGGTTTAATCACAAAGCCTTCATGATTGGCGCCGCATTTCTCACATTTGGATACGGGCCGACCATCCATGAGCATTTTTGTTAAGTAGTCTTTGTATAAGTCAAGTTGAGCGTTGTCGGTAGAAATTAGCATCGGAAACGATTGACGGCATTCGGGACAATAGGCCGAGACTTCCCATTGTTGTTTACTTCGCATAGATAACCCCACTACGCCATTAGGACTCGAAAATCTTTATTTTCAACTGAGAGCATTGACCCGCTGATGAGACATTCAATCCAATTCCCGTCTTTGTATTGCAATACTCGAAATGTGCAGCCATTAAGTTCTTCAAAGGCCATGGATATAGATCGTTCTAGGGTTCTTACTAGGCTATAGTTCAGCCATATGTTCTCTACCAATACTTGCAAGCAATAGTCTCTTAAGTAATTCATTGTCTTTTCACTCCTTCTTGTTTAATGAAGACGGGAAAAGCTCCCTGGAATATGTTTGTTTCTAGGAAGCTGATCCAATTACAAGCTTACAAAAATGGATTTTATCGGAATGGTTTGAAGTGCAAAAAGAAATTCTCATTATTGACTGATCTACCCATTTCAGTATATTGAAGGTTTAAGCCATCATAAGTCCTACATGGAATCTCAATTAATTTAAAGGATTTTCTCTTAATAATTTTTTGAACCTTTTGAGGAATACCAAAAGAAACTTCCTTAGAATTTTTTAAAGTAGAATAAGAAACAGGATAAAACTCCAAACACTTTTGTTTACCTTGTGTTTCGTAATACATAATGATCGGAACATCAATAAATCTCATTTCTAATACACTTCCTTTTTCGACATTGCGCTGCCACTAAAAATTATGGAAGTATGTTTTACATTACGATCCACTTCCACTTCCATAATCTCCAATGAAATTTGCTGATCCATTAAGATAAGTCATTCAGTAAATTATTTACCGAGTGCTTTTAATGCTTTGGGGTTCCTATGGGTTTCAGCTTGTCTCTCCATCCATTCTTTGACTTGCTGTTTAGGGAAGACGTATCGATTGCCGAAGGGTACTTTGGGGAAGTCAATTCGTTGAGACAAGGTATAGGCTCGGTTGTGGCCTATGCGTAAGTATTGACAAAGTTCTTTATGGGTGAGGAAGTCAGGCAGTGAATCATAGGGTATCGCATCGGAGGTTATACGGCCCATTGTGATTTAACCCCCTTTGTTAAGCGCTTAAATTCTTGGAAATATCTATCTGAGATTCTCTGAGTGTAGAGTAATTTATTTACGTCTCCAGACTCCCACGCAATGACAACATAGCAAATCGGTTTTCCAGATTCATAAGCAATGTAGCCTAGAAATTCAGTTCTCATCTTTCCTTCAATTTCAAAGCTTTCCGCTTCTAAAATAATTAACTCACGGTCCATACACGATTGATCATAAAATTCATGGTTTATGCTTTCCATAAGTTCAGCAGGAATCATTTGATGAACTTTTTCACTTAGTTTAATAGCCATTATCTACACGTCCTTTCAACTTATTTTTCTCCACTTTTTAATTATCACTATGCACATTGTGATAATTAAATTATCAATAAGGACATTAAAAAAATAACCCTTGGAAATGTTGACGATAATATTTTTATCACATATAATACTAAATAGATAATAATATTATCATCCAAGTACTTTTCACCTCTTTCCTAACTTTGATAAAAATCGGAAAATAAACTTTCGATAGGTTCATTAAAGTACTTTGATATTTTGAACATTAAATCCCTGCCAGGAGCAAATGTTCCATTCTCAATCATTCGGACATAAACCTCAGAGATACCTAAATCCTTAGCAACGTCTTTTTGTTTGCCCTTTTTCTTCCGGCACTCGGAGAAGAAGATGCGTTTTTTTTGCATTCCTCATATCCACCTCCTTACCTCTAATTATATTTGATAATTATATTATCGGAAAGAAAGGACGTTATTTTATGATTGGTGATATTCTTACTGAATTAAGAAATAAAAGAGGACTTACACAAGATCAGATGGCAGATGCTTTAGATGTAAAAAGACCTCGCTATAATTCATGGGAAAACAATATAGCTAAGCCAGATATCGAAATGCTCCAAAAGATTGCCAAATTTCATAACGTTACACCGAACTATATTCTTAATTTTAAACCTAGTAACCCTGCTCCTTCCTGGGCAACAGCAAAAGATAAACGTGATTTTAAAAAAATGCTTGAAGAAGATGATGACCTCATGTTTGACGGTATCCCTATCGAGAGCGAAGACCGCCAGAGAATCAAAGACGTTCTTACCGGACTATTTTGGGATGCGAAACAAATGAACAAACGAAAAAAGAATCCTGACAGCACGAACGACACCAAGAAATAATTCATGGTGCCGTTTTTCTATTAAAGGGGTGCTTTTTAAATTATGGACAAGCTTATAAGCAATTTAATTCGTAAGTATAAAACTAATTGCCCCTTCACTCTTGCTGATCATCTTAATATCCATATCCGTTTTGCTGACCTAGGCGAGCACACCCGTGGCATTTATTATAGTAAACTCAGACGCCGATTTATCGTGATTAACTCCAGGCTAAATTCCCACTGGCAACGTTTCATATGCGCTCACGAGTTGGCACACGACAGGCTTCACAGGGGCCTAAATCGATTTTTCTTAGATGAACATTCGTTTTTAAACACAGATAAATACGAAAGACAAGCTAATCAATTTGCAGTTCAGTTACTTTTATCCTCTACCAATATATATTATGGCGAGACTATTGAACATTTTTTTCTCAGAAATGGCGTACCAACTGAAATGATTGATTATTTCGATTAAAGGAGGTTAAAATGAAAACCAAAGAAAAAGATCAAGAGAAAAAGAAAGGACGAAGGAAGAATCCCTACGGTGAAGGTTCAATTTATCAAATCAATGATGGTAAACTCAAGGGTAAATGGAAAGGGCAACTCATTATAGGTACTAATCCCGAGACAAATAAACCTATTCGGCGTAGTTTTTACGGTAATGGATGGAATGAAGTACGGGATAAGATGAAGTTAGCAAAGGCCGAGCTAGATAAAGGAGTTGACCTTCAGAAACAAGCTAATATCACTTTTGGCGAATGGATAACCACGTGGATGGATAACTACAAAAAGCTTGAACTAGAACTATCCACTTGGGAGAACTACAATCGATCAATCAAAAACCTTATCATGCCAAACTTAGGAACTATTCCACTTAAGAGCTTAAAAACCGATGACATCCAGAAGTTTTATAACCTACTTATCAATGATAAGAAAGCAGCTGCAACCGTACGCAGGAATCACCAGATAATTCGCTCATGCCTGGAAAAGGCAAAAAACACCCATCTATTAAGTTGGAATCCATGCGAAGGGGTTACCTTACCTAAACTGAATGAGAAAGAAGCAAAAGCACTTACTGTTAATGAGATGAACAAATTCATAGAGACATTGAATTCTCCTAAGATCGGCCCAAAATGGAGATCCGCTTTTTTGTTAGCTCTTGGAACAGGACTAAGACAAGGAGAAATATTAGCCTTAAAATGGGAAAATATTAATCTAAGAAATTATTCAGTAACGATAAAGGAAGCAATTTCAAGAACTAATGCAGAGGGATTAATTTTTAAGGCTCCCAAAACAAAAAAATCAAAACGCACATTACCAATCCCTAAAGAGGCCGCTATCGCCCTTCGTTTATGGAGAATTGTCCAGCGAAAAGAAAAGCTAGTGGCTGGAGCAGAGTACCAAGATCAAGGACTTGTGTTCACAACTATAAAAGGCACTATCATTTATCCCCGAAACTTCACTAGACGATTTTATTCCATAAGGACTCAGGCAGGAATATCAAAGGAAATCAATCTTCATGCACTTCGCCACACATACGCCACAAGATTATTAGAGAATGGAGAAAATCTCAAAACTGTTCAAGAATTAATGGGACATGCTGACATATCAACCACTGGCAACACCTATGCCCATGTCATGCCAGAGATAAAAAGACAAGCTGTGTACAATCTAGATGGTTTGTTAAAACGAAAAAAGCCCCTCAAAGCTTGAAGGACTTTTCTAATTGCACTATTTTTCAAATTGCACTACCAACTGCACTACTGGAGTATTTTGACTTCATTTTTCACTATCTAAAAGGCTGAAAGCCTTGATATTACTGGTCGGAGCGACACGATTTGAACGTGCGACCTCTACCACCCCAAGGTAGCGCTCTACCAAGCTGAGCCACGCCCCGACATAATGTCCTCAGATGAAGGACTTTTATAAGATATCATATTCCGTTGGAAAAAGCAACCCTAAGTTTGACCGATTACTTCTATCTTTCTAACACCATGGATTTCCGCAAGTCCAGACAACAGATTTTCGGGAGTATCTGCCATTCCAGCGGTTTCAATGGAAACAGAGACATTGGCAATTCCCTGCAGTGGAATCCCTTGATTAATTGTTAAGACGTTGCCTTTGACAGATGCTATAAAATTCAGAACGTGAGAGAGCACTCCCGCTTTGTTTTCGAGAATGAGGGAAATGGTTATGATCCTCTCCCTACTCGCCTCGTAAAAGGGGAATACGCCGTCCTTATATTTGTAATAGGCACTTCGGCTAAGCCCTACACGTTCCACGGCATCATTGATCGTATAGACATCACCTTTGACAAGTAGTTCTTTCGCCTTAGCGGTCTTCAAAATGGCTTCCGGCAATATATTTTTACTGACAATTAAAAAATCATTTGTCTTGCCAATCACCAAATCGCCCCTATCTATTCCCTCGATCATGCACCTAAATGTTAGACGCATTAATTATAAGCCAATCTGTATGCGTTTGGCAAGAATAGTAATTTGCACGAACATTTGAGAAATGGGCAAGGAGGTCTGACAAGTACAAAAAAGGAACCTTAGGCCTCACATCTGAGAGATTACCTATACGTTCCTTTTAATATTGCAGTTACTTCGACCTTTTCAGTTTCTTAGACGTATCCGCATCCAAAAGTCTCTTCTATTAAGTTAGAATACTAAGGGACTGTTACGGTGGAGGTAAACCCTTCTTCACCGCGATTTGTTCTATCTGGGATTTAGGCTTCGACGCAACTAATCCAAAACGAATTTGTTGGTTTTGGAGCGGCATATTTTCGGAGAATCCTTACGGACGCCTTAGGCAATAGTAATCCTCAGGCGTTTAGTATTCTATGGAGCGTGCGCCTTCGGCGATAGTGTCCACAGGACACTATCGTCATTAAACACTATCGTCACCGAAACTATTCTTACCATCCGAAGCCACGATGTTCAGGTTTATCTGAACGAGTTCAAATAGCAGATTTCATTAGATGATGATGCAGATAAGGCCTCCGCTGCCGTCATTAACAATTCGCTGTAAGGTGTCTTGGAGCTTATGTTGGGCATTTTCCGGCATTCTGTATAGTTTATTTTGGATCCCTTCACGAACTAAATCATGTAAGGATTTTCCGAAGATATTAGATCCCCAGACCTTTTTGGGATCACTTTCAAACTCATCAAGGATATACTTTACTAGTTCCTCAGCTTGTTTTTCTGTTCCAATTAAGGGCGTAATTTCTGTCGTGATATCTGCCCTGATAATATGCAGCGACGGAGCACTGGCTTTGAGCTTAATGCCGTAATGTCCCCCTTGTTTGACAAGTTCTGGCTCTTCGAGGAACATTTCTTCAAGTTGAGGTGTCACAACGCCATAACCGTTAATTCGGACTTCAGCAATAGCCTCTGACAGTTTATCCCATTCCGACTTACCTTTACTATAGTCTAACACTAAACGGAGCAAGGAGTGATCGCCTTCAATTTCTATTCCTGTAAGGTCTTGGAGGACGGTTTTGAAGAGCCCCTCGACAGCGGTCATTTCAACATTCGCTATCCCTGTGCCCAAGTTCATTTCTTTAAGGAGGACATCTTGCACATATTGGCATTCTGTCAAAGCGTCTAAGGCCTGATCGATATCTCTTAAACGCCGTACACCGTCGATTGCTTTGCGCACAGTTTCCTCAAAAGCAGCTCGAATTGGATGAGCAGTGTCGAGCTCCTCAACCCATTTTGGCAGATCAATATTGACCTCAGCAACGGGGAACTCATAAAGTACTTCTTCAAGAATTTGAGTGATATCTTCCTGTTTCATTTCAAGAGCATTCACAGGAATCACTGGTATTTCATACTTTTCCTCAAGAGAACGACATAATTCTAACGTATTTTCCGCGTAAGGCCGAATTGTATTCAAAATAACCACAAACGGTTTTCCCAGTTGACGGAGCTCGGAAATGACCCGCTCCTCTGCCTCTAGATAAGCTTCACGTGGAATATCCGTAATTGATCCATCTGTCGTAACCACAACACCGATCGTGGCATGATCCGTGATGACTTTACGTGTACCCATTTCAGCCGCGTCCTGGAAAGACATAGGTTCATCGCTCCATGATGTTTTCATCATGCGAGGTTCTTCACCATCTTCTGCCTCGTACCCTAAAGCGCCTTCAACACTGTAACCAACACAGTCGACTAAGCGAACATTCATATGAATTGAGTCTTTCACAATGATTTCCACAGATTCTGATGGAATAAACTTGGGTTCTGTCGTCGTGATCATTCTTCCTGTCCCGCTTTGAGGAAGTTCATCCTTAGCCCGCTCCCGCTCAAATGCATCTTGGATGTTTGGCAGGACCAAAAGGTCCATGAAGCGTTTGATAAAGGTGGACTTTCCTGTTCGCACAGGCCCGACGACACCGAGGTAGATATCGCCTCCTGTACGCTCAGCAATATCCCTGAAAATGTCTAGATTTTCCATTAGTAAATTCCCTCCCTTTTGAGTGCTGTCCCAAAATTTGGGGAAGGGCCTCCACCTTCTCTCCCCTTCCACCCCCCCGTAACACGTGGATTCCCGATGACCGGACTAGCACATTAAGCAGTATAAGTATATTGGCGCCTTTGGGTAAATATGACAAATAACAAAAAACGCAGAAAAGGTATTTAAACAACCTCTTCTACGTCTATGAAGCAAAGTCCAAAAATATGTATGTTATTTCAACCAACTCATCTCAACAACTTCTTCAAGTTCATGGGTTTTCCCACGTAACATCAAATCTGCGACTGCTACTTTCGTATCAGCACCTTCAAACAAAACTTTATAGGCTTGTTCGGTGATCGGCATAGGAATTTGTTTTTCTACACTGAGTTGATAGGCTATTCTGGCTGCCCTTACGCCTTCAACCACCATCCCAACGTCTCTAAGCACTGTCTCTAATGGCTTACCCTGTCCAAGAGCAACACCTGCTCGACGATTTCGGCTATGCAAGCTGGTACACGTAACAATAAGGTCTCCGACGCCAGACAGCCCAGCAAAAGTCAATGGATGTCCCCCTAGAGCCACACCTAAACGTGCAATCTCCGCTAATCCTCTAGTCATTAGAGCCGCTTTGGTGTTGTCGCCAAACCCCAACCCTTCTGCAATCCCGGTGCACAAAGCAATGACATTCTTCAAGGCCCCACCGAGTTCGACCCCGATGACATCTGGATTTGTGTACACCCTAAATTTCGGAGTCATCATCAGGTCTTGAACCACTTCTGCGGTTCCAACATCCGAGGCAACTACCACCGTGGTAGGCATATCCCGTCCGACTTCTTCTGCATGACTAGGACCAGACAACACAGCAATCGGATTTTTCGGAAGCTCCTCAGTCAATACCTCTGAGAGGCGAAGATGCGTTCCTTCTTCCATCCCTTTAGCAGTATTGACCACAATGCATCCCGGCCTGAGGTAGGGCTTGATCATACGAGCAGCCTCTCTAACACTATGGGAAGGCACACTAAGAACAACTAGATCAGCCTTTAAAAGCGTAAGATCCGTTGTTGGTAGAAGCCCCGGAGGCAAAACAACGCCCGGCAAATACCGTGCGTTTTCGCGTTGCTTCTTCAAGCGTTCCATCTCATCCGGTTGTCGTCCGATGAGCGAAACCTGATGACCAGCATTTGCTAAAAGCACCGCTAAAGCGCTCCCCCAGCTCCCGGCCCCATAAACCGCTACATTTGCCATACTTTTACTCCCCCTTTACTCGATGTTCGTAGTTCGTGGTTCGAATAGGCATATGACCACATCCTGCAACCTCGAACAACGAACTTCATCATATCTTCTTTTCGCCAAACCGATGCTCTGTTCCTTGTAACACACGTCGAAAATTCGCACGATGAAGAATCAACACGATTGATGCACCGATTAAGCCGAAAGTCTTATAGGCAATCGGCTCCGAAAAAACAAAACCTCCGATAGCAACCGTGAGAGCGCCTACTACAGAACCCATAGAGACATAGCGTGTCGTTACGACTACTAGCAGGAACAGGACAATTGCGATTACCATGATTTTAGGCATTAATACGGTAATAATACCAAAGCCCGCGGCAACCCCTTTGCCGCTCGGCCGAAAGCCAAACAACGGATTCCAGCTGTGACCCGCCATAGCAAGTAATCCTCCAATGATCCCTCCCCAAGGTCCAAAGGCCCAGTAACCAAGCATGGCGGATAATGCACCTTTTAAGGCATCTCCAAGCAATACTAAGATACCAAATTTAGCCCCTAGAAGGCGAAAGGCATTCGTCGTACCCATATTTCCGCTGCCATGCCGACGTACATCAATCCCTTTGAGTCGCCCCGCTAAATAGGCAAAAGGAATGGCACCTAGAAAATACGTCAGGATAAAAATAAGGTAGCGTGGCATGACTTACTCCTTTTCTTCATCTTTTTGTCGAACTACAATTCGAATCGGAGTACCCTCAAAGCCAAAATGCTTGCGCATCTGATTCTCTAAATATCGTTTATAGGAAAAGTGCATTAGTTCTGGATCATTGACAAAGAAAACAAACGTTGGCGGTTTAACTCCCACTTGAGTAATATAACGGACCTTTAAGCGCCGTCCTTTATCGGAAGGGGGTGGATTAAGATGAAGCCATTCTCTGAGTAATGTGTTCAAAGTAGCCGTCGTCACTCGGGTTGAGTTTTGTTCAACCACGAAATCGACAAGTTCTAAGATTTTATTAACTCGTTGACCAGTTTTTGCAGAAATAAACATCGTTGGCGCATACTGCATAAAACTTAATTCCTCACGAATCGTCTTTTCGAAGACGTTAATGGTCTTCTCATCTTTTTCAACGAGATCCCATTTGTTAACAATCAAAATAATTGCTTTGCCCGCCTCGTGGGCATACCCTGCTATCTTCTTATCTTGTTCTGTGACTCCATCTACAGCATCTATAAGCATAAGGATCATGTCAGAGCGATCGACTGCACGAAGAGAACGAACCACACTATATTGCTCCGTAAGTTCATCGATCCGAGCTTTACGACGCATTCCTGCGGTATCAATCAGGATATAATGCTTCCCTTCGTGTTCAAAGGGGGTATCAATTGCATCCCGGGTTGTTCCCGGAATATTACTAACGATGACTCGGTTTTTTCCAAGCATCGTATTGACCAAGGACGATTTTCCCACATTTGGACGTCCTATGACAGAAATACGTATTACATCGGGATCATACTCTTCTTCATTGTTTTCCGGTAAGTTCCAGATAACCATGTCAAGCAAATCCCCAGTATTCATGCCATGAACTGCGGAAATTGGAATCGCTTCCCCTAATCCCAGACTTAAAAAGTCGTAAAGTTGTCCTTCTACTTTTTCAAAATCTTCGACTTTGTTTGCGGCGAGTATTACAGGTTTTCCAGAGCGACGCAACGTGCGGGCTATCAATTCATCATCCGATGTAGGCGATATCTGAGAATCCACGACAAAAATAACGACATCTGCTTCTTCCATGGCGATCTCTGCTTGCCTGCGCATCTGGGAAGCGATTGGCGTCCCTTCATCCTTAAATTCGATTCCCCCGGTATCAATCAAGGCAAATTTCCGTCCAAGCCATTCTGCATCTCGATAAAGACGGTCTCTCGTCACCCCAGGCATATTCTCTACAATAGCGACAAGTCCACCAGTGATACGATTAAACAATGTAGATTTCCCGACATTCGGACGGCCCACAATAGCCACAACAGGTTTACTCAAATATTTCACCTCCCAAAGAATATCCAATCACATGTTCCAAAAATGCGAGGCCATTGTTTTCAACAATACTCGCCTTGCCTTTAATCTCATTCTCTAACCATTGAACGCTCCGGTCATCGAGAAAAAGATCTTCGTCTGCTTTGAGCATCACGCGCGGAATTAGAAACTCCTCCCCACTCAAATCTCCTAATTGAAGAGCAATATCTTGAGCCGTGAGTAATCCCGCAACGGTAACGGATGACCCGAAAAAATCATTTCGTATGGTATGTACCGAGAGCCTCAGTCCATTCACTCGATCCATTAACCGATCCCGCAGCAACTCGAAAAATTGCCGTGCTGATGTTCCAGACATAAGATGGATATGGCGTTCTGGAATTGTTTCCGGCAACTGTTTCCAACCGGATTCGATCTCGGTAATAAATTTTCGTGCCATACCCACACCGTTTTCTAATTGTGGAAAATCATCATAAACAGTGGCTTCAGGAAAATCTCGCCCCGCTAAAATATAAAATTCGTCGGCAAAATAAACAACATGCTGTCCTGTCTGCGCGAAAAATTTCATTTGCCATTGGTTACCTTGATCTAACGTGTGCCTCGCTTCCTCCGCAGTGAACCCACGCAATGGCGTAAGCTTTTCTCGATAGCGGGTTAACCCTACCGGAACAACCGCAATCGATTGAACTGCTGGATAGAGCTCCCCTAATCGCTCGACAGTCTCTACCAACACGTCTCCATCATTATGTTCTGGAACCAAGACCACCTGAGCGTGAACAACAATTCCTGCCTCAACCAAGCGCCGAATCTGCTCAGGTAACTTTCCGGCGTGGGGATTTTTCATCAGACGAGCACGTACTTCTGGGTTCCAAGCATGGACAGAAATATACAACGGACTAAGATGCAAAGAGATTATCCGTGTTAATTCTTCCTCACTCAAATTAGATAGGGTTATAAAACTCCCCTGTGTAATCGATAGGCGATAATCATCATCTTTATCATAAAGTGTTGGCCGCATCCCTTGGGGCATTTGCGCCACAAAACAAAACGTACAATTATTACGACATAGTTTTAGACCCTCAGCGCTGATTGTCTCGACCTCTAAGCCTAAGAATTCTCCAGGATCTTTTTCTATTTCGATCTCCCAAAGTTCGCCATTCACCTTTTCTATAAGCAGCGTAAATTCCTCTTCCGAAATACCCAACTGAAAATCAATGATATCGTTGAGTTCCTCTTCGTTCACCGCCAGAACTCGATCTCCGACTTTGATCTCCATTTCTTCTGCAATACTCCCTGGGTCGACTGCAGCGACCACAAGCCCTTTAGGCAAAATGTTTCATCCTCCTGACATTCCAGCTCAGGGCATATTATCCCAGCTTCAATCGTTTTCAAGTATACTACAAATCGAACATACCTGCTACAGGAGTTCTTGTTCTTCCGATTGTTCATAAGTTGCGACTCCATTCACAAGTAATACATCGGCGGCCTTTTTTTGCATCTCTCTGGCCAGATAATATTGCCAACCTATTCGAAGTGCAGCCCAAACGACTAGTATCCCCACGCCGAAATTCCAAACAAACGCATCCGGAAAATCCGCATGCCTCACAATCCCCTCATTGGTAAAACGCACAAAAACTTGGTTCAAAAGAATACTCCCTGTAAAAGCGGCGGCTGCTCCCCAATAACACTTAGCAGTCAACCAAGCCACTAATACGAGTGCAACCATGAAAAACCAAGATCCATAGGGGATAACTCCAGGATCATTAACAATAAAAAGCGTCTCCATGCTTATAATAAAACTTGTAATAATGAAAGGAAATATTTTCCGCTCAGCGCGTTGCAGTGCCCATACCCAGAAAAACAACATGACCGCCAGACGTGCAAAATGCCAGTGCCAAGGCATTGTCGAAGGGAAGATTACCTCTACTCCTTTTCCTATTAACCAGGCGATGGTCAACAACAGGAAAAATCGCCGAGACGCTCGTTTTTCTACCCAGGTCGCCAGTGCTAAGAAAAGGATAACCCATTCTCCATAGGGAAAAATCAAGCCAAATTCCTCCTTGAAAGATTCTTCTAGCCATATTATTCCCATTTGGATCGAGTTTACACTGTAACTTTTGAGTGGTTCGTTTCAATGTTACTCTTAGCCACTTTTTTGCGATAGCGAGATATGTTTAACAATAAACCAAGTTCCGTCAAGGTTATGACCAGAGAACTCCCACCGTACGAGATTAGCGGCAGGGTAATCCCTGTGACTGGTAACACACCTGTAACGACAGCCAAATTAATAGTTGTCTGAATTGCCAATGTTGATGTCAGTCCAAAGCCTAATAACCTTCCAAAACGATCCGGACATTCCTGAACAACGTAGTAGGCTCGTGCATACAACGCAATAAAAAGAAATACTAAGAAAAGAGTGCCCGCTAAACCAAGCTCTTCTCCAACCATCGCAAAGATCATATCGGTATGATTTTCCGGAAGAAATCCGTATTTTTGCAAGCTTCGTCCCAAACCCACCCCAAACAAGCCACCCGAGCCAAAGGCGATTTCAGCATTTGTAATCTGATATCCTATATCCTTAGCATATTTCCAAGGATCTAACCAGACCATAATCCTCTGCCATTGATAACCATGGATAAAGTAAAAAAGGGGTATGCCAAGGGTTGGGACAGCAGCTACAAACCAGATCGACGAAAGTTCTGTTTGTAACAGCATCACTGCACTCGTGAGTGCTAAAACCATTGCTGTCCCTAAGTCTGGCTGTTTATAAACGAGTCCTAAAATAAGAATTGAAACAGGAATCAGTATACCCAATGGAATACGCCAATCTTTGCCTTGTTTGACTGGGAATCGGTCTAAAATATGAGCATAAAAAAGCACTAAGGCTAATTTAATTATTTCAGAAGGTTGAACTGTAATTCCTGCAATCTTAATCCAACGAGCGGAACCTTGGGTTGCGATCCCTTTATCCGTAAAGATAACGGCGATTAGTAATCCCAGACTAAGCAGCACACCGAAGCCCGCGAACCTCCGCCAAAACACATATGGAACCTTAATAGCTATAAACGCAAAGAGAAAACCCACAAGCATCCATTTCATCTGTTGGAAAACATAGAAATAGGAATTTTGCGTAGCGTTAAACCCACGTACTGCCCCAGCACTCAGTACCATAATTAATCCAAATGCTAATAGGGCCAGTGTTAAGAACAATATAGGGAAATCAATAGGCGCCAATTGTCGTTTAGCCGTCTGGATCACCTTCCTTATTTACCATATATATTGAACTTAAATTAATGCTCGTCGCTCTTAACTTAAGAGCATGCAAGCACATTTGCGTCGATGAACACAAATGTGCTTGCATAACAGACCCCAAAGTACATTCAATCCACCGTTGACCCAAGCCCCCATCCAACCCCAGCCAGAGGAAGTTTTTTGCTGAGAGAGCACTTTAGTGGAATTGCGTCCTGACTCCCACTATTCCTCTCGGTTTTCTGTAGGAGATATTTCTCCCACCACATCACCGATGGTTACCGGTTTGCTTTCAGATTGTGAAGCCAACGCTTGCGCATCGTTTTGCTGAGCTGTGTCTTTGATCACCTCACGAATGCTAAGACTGATCCGTTTCGCCTCTGGCTTACACTCAATGACCTTAACACTAACCTTATCCCCAACTTTTAGAACATCTTCCACTTTATTAACTCGATGATCCGCTAATTGGGAAATATGAACTAACCCATCCACCCCGTCTGAAAGTTGAATGAAAGCACCGAATGTAACAACCCGCACCACGATACCATTAACTAACGAACCTACGGGATACTTTTCGGCCACCTGAGCCCAAGGACTTTCTTGGAGTTGTTTAAGACCTAAGGAAAGCTTGCCTGTTTGTTGATCGAGTTTTAAAACTTTGACCTCTACTTCATCCCCTGTTTTTAAAATCTCCGAGGGATGTTGAACCCGGGTGTGGGCCATGTCTGATACATGAAGTAGTCCATCGATCCCGCCGATATCCACAAATGCACCGAAATCGGCCATCCGCCGGACGACCCCTGTTACCACGTCACCCTCTTTGAGGGTTTCCAGTAAATGCTTGCGCTTTATCGCCTGTTCTTCTGCTAAAATTACTTTTTGGGAAAGAACCACTTTCCGCTTGGAGGGATCAAATTCGATCATACGTAAGCGGAGAGTTTGACCCAAAAACTGGTTTAAGTCTTCAACATAACCCAGTTGGACTTGAGAGGCAGGAACGAAACCACGTATTCCCACATCAACAACCAAACCACCCTTTACAACCTCCACGACTTTTGCTTGAATCTCTTCTTTAGTCTCTGCTAACTTTTTCAGATGTTCCTCTGCCCTCTCTTCATCTGCTTGTCGCTTCGAAAGGACTGTATGCCCAGCTTCATTTTCTACCCGAATAACCACGGCAGAAATTTCGTCTCCGATAGATAGGAGATCCTCTGAGCGTGCTTTCCTCGCCACTGTTAGCTCTTTTAGTGGAATGACCCCCTCCGATTTCCAGCCGATATCAACAAATACCTCGTCATTAGTAATTTTAACGACCTTTCCGGAAACCCGGGTACCTAGATGAAGTTCTTGAAAACTTTTATCCCAACTGGCCATATCCATTTCTTCTTCATTCATTTCAGACATTTTTTGATAAACCTCCTCAATGATCCAATCTGGTGTTGAAGCCCCTGCGGTCAAACCCGCACTCTTAGATTCTTTAAACCAGATGGTTTCTAATTCCTCAGCCGTTTCAATTAGATATGTTTTCGTGCGTTCTGCACAAATGCTCGCCAATTTTCGAGTATTCGCACTATTCCGCCCACCTACAACCACCATAACGTCGACTTCTTCTGCTAACTCACGGGCTGCCTTCTGCCGCTCTGCCGTTGCATTACAGATTGTGTTGTGAACAGTAAGATCTTCTGTATGAAGTTTCAGTTCTTCGACAATTCCCTCAAAATTTTCCGTAAGCTGAGTTGTCTGCGCCAAAACGGCTAAATGAGGGAAAAATGGAAGTTCTTTCGCTTCTTCCACTGTTTGGATGGGTATGGCATCTTCTCCAGCCCAGCCCAGAATTCCCTGTACCTCAGGATGGAGTTTGTCTCCCATAACAATCACTTGTTGTCCCATCTGAGCCGACTCCGCAGCCAGCCGTTGAGCCTTCTGTACAAAAGGGCATGTGGCATCCACAACCTGTAGACCCTTATTTTCAGCCCCCCGATAAACAATGGGGGCTACACCATGGGACCGGATAATCAGAGCTTGTTCTAACCTTACCTCTTCTAAATCATCAACTACACGAATTCCGCGTTCTGCTAAGCGTTTCACAACCTGCTGATTATGAATAAGTGGCCCAAGGGATACTGCCGATGAGGTTTCCACTGTTCGTTCTGCCATATCCAGAGCGCGCTTGACGCCAAAACAAAACCCGGCTTTAGCCGCCCGCTTAACTTTCAAAACCAAGTACCCCCCCATATCGTAATATAAAGTGGATTAATTCTCTACGCTGTTCCTAAATTCCTGCTATTTTGTGGGAGATATATTCATTACTTTGCCTCGGATAATTCCGACATCGCCTGCATAACTTGATTGGCAATCCATTCTCGACGATTTTCCACCCCTACGGGAGCCTTTAACATTTCAGCTGTCAACGGCTTACCAACCACGACTCCAAGCTTTCCCCATCCTTTTGTAAGCAAGTGCCGTGTTCCATGCACCTTTATGGGGACAACAGACGCTTTGCTTTTATCCATCAATAGTACAATTCCTGGCAGGCCTTTTGGGCTTGCCCCTGTCTTTGATCGTGCCCCTTCAGGAAAAAGCCCAAGTACACGGCCCTCTTTTAAGACCCCAAGAGACTGTCTGATGGCGTTAATATCGCCCTGCCCTTGTTTTACTGGGAAGGCACCAAGCTTTAAAAGAATCCGCCCTAAGAAAGGTATCGAAAATAATTCTTCTTTGACCATAAAAAAAACCTGACGTGACAGACTACTTGCTGCGACAATAGGATCCCAAAAATTAACTTGATTAAGTGCTAAAATAACAGGGCCTTCGCTTGGCATATTTTCTACACCTTGCATTTTCCAGCCCATTAACCGGAACTGAAAGCGAAACACTCTTTTTATAAAATCGTATAACGTCATCTTTCGTCCTCCCGTGTTAACGCTACAATTTTAGCTACTATCCTCTCTACACTCAAGCCCGTTGTATCCAGAATGACAGCATCTTGAGCAGGCTGTAACGGAGAAACTTTTCTCCCAATATCCTGACAGTCGCGTTTTTGCATGTCATGAGTCACTTCTTTAAAAGAAACACTTTTCCCTGCATTTAATAGTTCCCCCCACCGACGCCTCGCTCGTTCTTCAAGGGTTGCCGTTAAGTAGATTTTAACGTCAGCATCGGGCAGTACATGGGTACCGATATCACGACCATCCATAACCACCCCCCCTCTTTTTGCCTCCTCGCGTTGCAATTCGACCAAACGTTCCCTGACCTCGGTGTAAGACGCAACAATTGGAACAGCTCGTGAAATTTCCGGACTTCTTATAGCCTGCGTGACATTTTCCCCATCACACCATACAGTTCTTTCCTCCGAGTGATCCAGAACAACCTCTGTGGTTCTAGCGATTTTACTTACGCGTGGCTCATCTTCTATTTGAATTTCATTTTTCAGTGCTTTATAAGCGATTGCCCGATACATAGCACCTGTGTCCACATAGAAAAGATTTAATTTCTTCGCTACGAGCTTAGCAACCGTACTTTTTCCCGCACCAGCTGGCCCATCGATAGCGATTTGTAAAGTGGGTTGTTGTTGATTCACCTTGAAATCCTCCTTTTTAAATCGATAACCCTGCGGCGATCAGTGTAGCAACAATGTTATTTAACGCATGTAGCGCAACAGAAGGATAAAGGGATCTGTACTTGTTATAAAGGTAAACCAGAGCTATTCCTAAGATAAAACGAGGAAAGAATCCATAAGCTTGGAGATGAAGACCAGAAAATATGACAGCACTAATCACAGCTGCGGTCCATTTTCCAAAGTGCGCTTGTAAACCTCCAAAAACTATTCCTCTAAATAATGTTTCTTCCACTAGGGGAGCTAAGACACCAGCTAAGATCAAATTAAGAATCAAAGTATACCAAGTGCTCTGCCCCAGCAACTTGCTATAAACATCCGTGCTTGGAGGGTTTAACCCATACTTTAAAAGAACAAGGGCATAACAAATATTGATGGCCCAAGTTATGGCATATAATACTAGGACCTTTGATAGTATTGTTCTCAAGGACACAGCTTGCCAACCAAAATCTGCCCATTCCCAATGTCGCATTTTTTTCAGCACCCAAATTAGAAATACAAAGGACAGCTGAGTCATAAACGCATTTAAATACATTAAGACACGTTCATGAGGCCACCACTCCATTATCCTGAACGTTCCGTAAGCCAATAGGATGTATATAAAAACAATCCCACCTAAAATCAAGGCAAGATCTACCCAATCTAATTTTCGTTTCTCAAGCAGGGTCTCAACCTGGGCTAAATTTGATTCGGTTTCCTTGTCCATATTAACCTCCGTCTTTCCTCACTTTGACACATATTTCTTTGATTATTTTCCCAGACTAAACCCTAAAGGAAGGAGGATTTCTATGCATCCAGCGAACAACATAACACTCCAAATATATCATCGTTATTTTAAAATTCCCTTAGAACGCTATTTCAATACAGTAGCCGATTTCCTGGATCCCTGGGATGAGCGTGCCTATCAGTTTGTTGTACATCAATACCTAGAAGAAATGAAGGATAGCGGCATCGTAGGAATGGTACGCCAAGAAAAGGACGAGAATTATGTTTATCTGGATGCTGCGGTCCGTTACCCGCTGACCATGGATGGTCGAGTGTCACCTGTAGCCATGGACGGCGAGAAGGGACCGCAGATCATTGACTCGAACAAGGACGTTCGAGGTTAAAACACCGCCCGAAGACACTGTCTTCGCACGTATTAGCCTTCTTGCAGGATGGCAAGGCGCCGTGATGGTCGAGTGTCAGCTGTGAATGAACCAGTTAAACAAGGTCAAATAATAACAATTTCTCTAAATCCCTGACGCTTGGAACAATGAAATCAGGGGAGGCAACGCTTAATTCTTCAATCGTCCCATAACCATATCCAACCGAAATGACATCAATACCGTTAGCTCTAGCGCCTTGGACGTCATAACGGCGATCACCAATCATTACCGTTTTAGACTGTGATCCTGCTGGCACTTTTTTCAGTACTTCCGCAATCAATACATCCTTCTCAACAAATTGACCGTTCAACTCGCTTCCCATGATAACACTAAAGTAAGAATCCAGTGAGAAATGTTGAAGGATTTTTTCAGCAAAGACTTTGGGTTTTGATGTCGCCAACAAATGCTTACAGCCCTTTTCCACTAATTGAGCGAGTAGCTCAGGGATCCCCGGATAAACGGTATTTTCATAGAGACCTATCTCCCGATAACGCTCCCGATAAATAGTGATGGCTCGATTCAGCAGAGTTTCATCTGTCGTTCGCAATAAGGTTCTAAAACTTTCTTTTAACGGCGGACCAATAATCCAATCTAAATCATCAACCTCGCCAAGAGGATAACCCAACCGATTTAGGGCGTATTGAACAGATAGGGTAACCCCTACCTTAGGGTCTGTCAATGTTCCATCTAAATCCCAAAGTAATACATCATAATGCACAATAACGCCTCCAAGCTAATTTCCTTAAATTCTCTGGATGAATTCAACCCGAAAGGGCCATTCTAAAACTAAAGGAGGGATTTGAAAATGTTTTATCGTCAAAGACAACACTACCATGCCCACGGATTGTTCTTTGTTCTTAGTCTCATCGTAGCTTTTATACTGGGTCGAAAATCCGAAAAGTATGGCTATACCATTATATCACGGGGATGCGGATGCTCTAATGAGGATGAGGTTAACGATGATGAGATGGATATGATGGACAATTTCAAAGCGAACAATAACTTTCCACAATAACTTATGATGTTCACGTACTTAACAATAATCCAAACTCCGAGCTTTCCTCGGAGTTTTTTTTGTTTATGCCAAGTCGGAAAATATAGTTTTCTGCCATCTCAAGACCGATGTTCTAACTTCGAACATCCTTGTTCGAGTCATCGGCCCGCCCGTGATTTAGCGCAAGCTAGGTTTTCTTTATATCATACCTGTAAACGGTGTTCAATGGGTTCTAGCCGAAAAAATTTCATTTGCTTTACAGGTACATAGGATAATCCGCTGTCAAGCGACAGTGGCGGAAGATCTCGGAGAACTAGAGGCCATTTTTCCGTTGAGTATGTACCTAATTGTTCAAATAAATTAATAACCTTCTCAACACTCATATCATAGAGTTGATCTAAAGTCATTTCATAGGGTTCACCGGTAACAGGATGTAGCCACTCTAAACTGGCATCGAAAAATGATAAGTTCAGCGGCTGTGGGTAGAACAAAGCTTCCAGCTTTTCTACCGATGGATGCCCCAAACGTCGGTAAAGAGCTAACACCCGCCAAGGGATTGACCAGCTAAAAGCCGTTTGAAGAAAGCGGTGATTACGCCATGCCTTCTCAAAATGCGCAATGATGCTTTTATCTTCATTATAAGCATAATGCCCAATAAACAGTTTAAACGCTTGGCGCCCGGATTCTCCCACCTCACGCCAGAGATGAATCAAGTCTGTTGGATATTCGATTGGATCAATGGTCTCTAACCAAAGATCGATGGCAGTTTCTAATAAACGATGTCGAAACACGGCCTTGCCCCGTTCCAGCGGGTCCTCAGCAAAATAGTTTCCGCTCATATAATAAACCATGGGGTGGAAGGTGCTGTCGGCTACAAAGTGTGTCAACATGCCAAGCACAAAAGCCAGATGGGCATGTTTATTCTTCTGAGTAAGTGCCGTTTCCATTATTTCAATTAGTGGGAGCAGGGTATTCTCCCCATTCACGCCATGGAGTTGATTTGCAACTCGTTCGATACTTGCTTCAGTCGGTTTGGACAAATCATAGAAAGCAATATCATGGGCAACCGCACCAAAATAATATAGAGCAGGATTGTTGGCAATGATTTCCCCAACCATCGCCGGGACTCCCCTTTGCCACGCTTCGCGAGCTATATGCCAGTGTGTTAGTTCCTTCGGCACTGAACCCCTCCTCTCCAACCCCAATAATTCTCCTTAAACTGTCAATTTCCTGCTATGTAGTAGGTCCTAATATAGGACATTACTTTAAGTAAATGCCCAAGACTTTGAATATTCAGCCACACCTTCATATTATTTATACTGACGTGAGATTAGACAGGAGGAATCTGAGCAATGCCATGACGGAGAAAGCATCCTCTAACAGAATAGACCTTTTTGCAGTAAGAACGAATAATTTTTGTATTAAAATCAACTCCGACACTCCCATGTGCAACATTTATGCTATAAATTTTATATTATTTCTAATTCATTATTTTAAAGATATATTTTAAGAAAAAATGTATTTTTTATTTTAATAAACCTAATTCAATACTGCGAACTTTTAAAATTGTTACATGTTGTTATATTCAATTCATTTAATTATATATAACAATTAGGCATAAACAATCTTACCTTCAATTACCTGTTGATATCTAAGAGCATTATTGTTATAGTTCTATTTGTCTTCACAAATTTTTAATATTTAATTTGTATATTGATTATATTGATTAGAGAGGAGTTTTTTGGCTTGAAAACTTTATATTCAGGATTAACAGGACTTCTAGCTTTAATCATGATTATTGCTTCGACAATAGTTCCAGTCCCTCTGTTGGGGGGACCCACACCCGTGTTGGCGTCCATGGATGCTAGACCTGCAGCAGCTTCCTCCCAACTGGCTGCGGGCGCTAACTTTGGCTTAGCGGTCGACGCTCAAGGGAATGTATGGGCCTGGGGCGACAATTCCGAAGGCCAATTAGGACAGGGAGCTGCTGACACCAATCCTGTCGCCACTCCGATTCAAGTCAAAGATCTTACCAATGTCATTTCAGTTTCCGCCGGAGGCGTCCATGCTTTGGCCTTGAAAGCTGACGGGACCGTCTGGGCCTGGGGCAACAATGAGACAGATCAACTTGGCGTTGACCAGGCTTCCCCGATTGCCATTCCCAGACAAGTAGCAGGCCTCCAAAACATTGTGGCTATAGCCGCAGGGTTAGAGTTCAGCCTAGCTCTAAGTTCCGATGGCAAAGTGTGGGCCTGGGGCGCTAATGAGTATAAACAGATTAATTATTTTAGTGACGCAATCAAAATCGCCACGCCACAGATAGTCAATAATCTGTCCGGGGTAGTTAAAATAGCTGCCGGTAGCGCCTGGTGTCTGGCTCTCAAAAACGATGGCACAGTCTGGACTTGGGGGGCCCAAAAAGTTCCTATGGGAATCGACGACCAAGACGGCGAAGTCACAAACATTACTAACTTAACCCAAATTAAAGGGATCTCTGATGTTATCAGTGTTTCAGCTGGTTATAGCCACAGCTTAGCTTTAAAAGGAGACGGAACTATCTGGGGATGGGGCAGTAATGAACTTCTGCAACTGGGCAGCCATGATCAACAATGGTTCGACTCACCAGTTCAAATTTCTCCGCTGAAAAACGTGACGACAGTGAGTGCCGGGGCTTACCTGACGATGGCTCTAACCAATGATGGAACAGTTTGGACCCTAGGAGGCAACATCTACGGACAGCTTGGCAATGGCATAAAAGCTAACAGCCTACCTATTACAGCCTATCCGGTAAAGGCTAGTAATATCACACAAGCCACCAGCATCTCTGCTGGCTATGGCTTTGCCCTAGGACGGGCCCTCGGCAGTGTTTGGGGCTGGGGCGATAATTCTAAAGGCCAATTAGGCGTTGGTATTGTCAACGTGATGGGAGAAGACGGCTATGACGGGACTTATGCACCCATCAGCGGCCAGCTTAGTCTTTATCCAACTTCTGCGCCCTATCTGAACCGAGTATCAGGCAATGATGCCGTCAATACTGCAGCCGAAATTGCTAAAGAAGGCTGGCCGAATGGTTCTTCAACGGTAATCCTAGCTACGGTGATCAATTTCCCTGATGCTCTTGCCGCAGCGACGCTTGCTCATCAATTCGATGCACCGATTCTGCTTACCAACAACAAAATACTCGATCCTGCTATTCAAGCGGAAATAAAGCAGCTTAGTCCGACTAAGATCATTATTGTAGGCGGCAAAGCCGTTGTTTCCGAGACGATTGAAGATTCACTGAAACAGAAGTATAGCGATGTTACCCGCCTAGCTGGTTGGGATCAATATGAAACTGCCGCCAAAATTGCCGATTATTACTACTCTGTCAACCCTGAGGCTCCTAAAAAAGTCGTTATTGCTAATGGTGACAACTTCCCCGATGCACTTTCTATCTCATCCTGGGCAGCTTACAACCATATTCCAATTCTCTTAACTAAGAATAACCAACTGCCTAACTCCACTTCTACTGCACTCCAACAGCATGACATTGCAGATGCTATATTAGTAGGAGGACGAGCGGTAATTAATGATGAAGTGGCCAATGCCATTACCACTGCCGTCTCAACCCATTGGGACTCCAATGATGAAAACAAAAGCCTTGTACGTTACTGGGGAATGGATCAGTATGAGACCAGTGTCGCAGTAGCCAGGGGATTACGCACCGATGTTACTGCCCTTGTAATCGCTACTGGTGAAAACTTCCCCGATGCCCTCGCTGGATCTGCGCTAGCCGCGCGCACTGGCAGCCCCATTATCTTAGTCGACAAGCAATTAACAAAAGCTAGCGTGATGAACTTCTTAGCTGACAACAGTGGTCAGATTCGTAGAATCTACCTTCTAGGCGGAAAAGCGGTCATCCCGGATTCTTCTTCGGCATATATAAGTCGGTATATGGCTGGGTAACATTATCTTTGATGCAAAGAGAGGTGTTGCGAAACTTCAGTTTCGCAACACCTCTCTTCTTTTCTCTTTTAATCATTGAGATCTCACAGACTTAGGAAAGTTCTCCTTTTAATCCAATACTTTCGGCTACATTTTGCATACCTTTGATTGTTTCTCCGATGATATAGTCAAGTTCCATACCCAGCATTTTTGTCCCTTGCTCAATGACTTCCCGGTTTACACCTGCAGCAAAGCTTTTCTGCTTCCACTTCTTTTTGACCGATTTAAGTTCAAGGTCAAGGATGCTCTTGCTTGGTCGTAAGAGAGCCGTAGCCGCAATTAAACCAGTTAGTTCATCGATGGTGTATAAAATCTTCTCCATCCTATGAATAGGTTCAACATTGCAGCATATCCCCCAACCATGACTTTCCACTGCATGGATATAGTCCTCGGGCCAGTTATGTTCTATAAGTATTTCCCTAACCTTTAGGCAGTGTTGTTCAGGATACATTTCGTAGTCAACATCGTGGAGCAACCCGATAATGCCCCACTTTTCCTTTTCGACTTCTCCTAGAATATCGGCAAAATGAAGCATAACGGCTTCGACAGCCAGAGCATGCATGATCAGGCTCTGATTTTTATTGTACTTAGTCAAAAGATCGTAGGCTTCTTCTCTTGTTGGTACCATCTGTTCCACGCTAACTTTCTCCTCATGATTCATTTTTAAAAAAAAAATCCTTAATAACTTTATTGTCAACTTGAAAGGAATTAACTATGTCCTAAGGATTGAACACTCCTCTAAACTTTACGCAACCTTTTATGCCTAATTAGTCTAGTGTAGAAACTTATCCAATCCCCAGAACACACTCATCCCAAACACGATTCCCATAAAAAGATTTGGAACAAATCGAGCAAAAAGAAATGTTAAGAGACCCGCCCATAAATAGGGATTATGGATTACAACGATCGAACCTTCTGGTGTCACTAGCTCCGGAATGACTAAGGCAGCCAGTAAGGCAATCGGAACCAATTCTATAAAATCTCGGATAAAACCATGGACATTTTTTCCCTTGAACAGCAGGAAAGGTAAAACACGTGCGCCATAAGTGACTATAGTCATCAATAGAATTGTCTCCAAAAATTGGATAGGCATAGAACTCTTCTCCCTACTTGTTAAGCTTATCGTTTGACCTTTTGCCGGCAATCGAAAGTGTGTGTCCTCTTTGACGCCACCATGCCCCAGTCCCAGCTGCCAATGCCACACTTAAGATAAGATAAATCTTTCCAGGGATGAGCAACTTAAAGACGACGGCAAGTAGTGCAGCTAGAAGATATGTCATGGCATTTTTTCTGGTTATTGAGGTCGTCGTTAAAATAATAAATAAGGCCAAAAGAGCAAATTGGAAACCTGAAAATTGAATAGGGAGCCATCTCCCAATCAGACCACCAAGAATCGTAAAAACAAACCAGGAAGCGAAAGCGCCCAGGTTAATCCCCAACATAACCTGGCGGCGGTCTTCTTCTCGGACTACCTCCTTGAGAACTTTCGTGTTGAGCACGAAAGTTTCATCAGTGAGCCCGTGGGCCAAGCCTAAAGACCAAGACAAAGTTCTTGTTGGGAAAAAAGGAACAACCGAGACGCTCATCAGCACATGGCGAATATTGACAATGAGTGTGGTTAAGCCAATCATCCAGACGGTAGCTCCTTGATGAAGCATTTCAATCGCGATGAACTGTGACGCACCTGCAAAAACAAAGAAAGACATCAGTCCAGCTTCCCAAAAGGTTAAGCCGAACTGAGTCGCTAGAATTCCAAAGGTCACCGCCACTGGAGCATATCCAATTGCTATTGTTAACGATTGGCGCAAACCATAAGCAAAGCTCTTTCTTATTTCAAGGGATACTGCTTGATTCATAGAGCTACCTTCTCGATCACTGCTAAGAAATTGGGATACGATACATCAGCTGCGGCCATATCTTCCACGCTAATCCCTTCCCTGGATAACATTCCAGCAATAGCCCACGCCATAGCTAACCTATGATCTCCAAGACTACTCGCTTGTCCACCGTGCAAGGAAGGCTGCCCCTGAATGCGTAATCCATCAGGAAGTTCCTCTACCCGGGCTCCCAAAGCGGTTAATCCCTCAGCGACCGTACGGATGCGGTCCGTTTCTTTGACTCGAAGTTCTGCGGCATCCCGAATGACCGTTTCTCCTTCGGCTAGGCTTGCAGCCACAGCCAAAATTGGGATTTCATCAATCAAGCGCGGAATCATGTCTCCTCCGATTTCGATTCCTTTAAGTCGCGCAGGGCGAACACGTAACGTTGCCCTCGGCTCACCACAGACTTCCGAAACATCAATCAGCTCGATATCCGCGCCCATGCCTTTGAGCGCGTCCAATATTCCCGTACGTGTTGGGTTCACACCGACATTCGGTAAGATAATTTCTCCACGTCTAACCAAACTTCCTAAGACGAGGAAAAAAGCCGCCGATGAAATGTCACCTGGAACAGAAACATCTTGACCTGTAAGACTGCCACCACCGTGAACTCTTACCACGGTCTTATGGCTGAGCACTTCAACTCCAAACCCTCTGAGCATACGTTCTGTATGATCTCTAGAAAGAGCCGGCTCCTCAACTTTCGTTTCTCCACTTGCTCTCAGCCCTGCTAGGATTATCGCTGATTTTACTTGTGCCGAGGCTACAGCAGTTCGAAAGGTTTGTCCTTGTAACTGACCACCACTCATCGTCAAGGGGAATTGATTACCGCCAAGACGTCCCATAAATTGAGCGCCCATCCGCTTGAGAGGATCGGTGACCCGCCGCATAGGACGAGATCGAAGAGACTCGTCTCCAGTAAAGGTTACAGAAAAAGGGCTACCAGCCAACACACCCAACATCAGCCGCGAAGTTGTCCCCGAATTACCAGCATCAAGTACATCCGTTGGCTCCTGCCAAGCTTCCATACCTTCGCCACGAATCCAAACCTCCGTCCCTTGTCTCTGCCAAGCGACCCCCAGTTGTTTTAAACACTGAAGCGTACTTAAACAGTCCTGGCCTAATAAGAAATTCGAGACATGAGTTTCTCCATGAGCCATCCCGCCTAAGAGCGCTGCCCGATGGGAAATGGATTTATCACCCGGAACTCGGATTTCTCCTTGCACACTGGAGACCGGCTTTATAAACACGCCTCCCATAGATATTAACCTCCTTAGTTATCAATCATTAATCGATTAGTTGATTCACTGTTTCTACCGTTTACTTAATTGATAAATTTCCGGACCTCATGGGCCTTTCGGAACGCTTCAGCAATATCCTCTCCAGCTCTCTGCTGAATGCATTCCCGCAACTCTTTTATTCTTTTCTCCCAAAGGGTAAGCCCATCAAGAATCGCTGGTGCATTCCTCAGCAGAACTTCCTTCCACATCTCTGGAGAACTGTCTGCAATACGCGTCAGATCTCGGAAACTCCGTCCAGCTAACTCCAGGGCCGATCCCTGCTCCTTGGAAGCATCCTGCGTAGCTAAGGTTAGCGCCACGGCTAATAAATGGGGAATGTGACTAACCATGGCTACTTCTGCATCATGCTCCCTTGCCTCTCGAAACACTACTTTGGCTCCAAACTCTTGAACAATTCCAACCAGCTTTTGAACCACCTGTTGCGGGCAATCGACTTCAGGGGTTAAAACATAGGGATACCCCATAAAAAGTCCGGGATCTGCGACTCCAAACCCGGACTGTTCCGAGCCTGTCATAGGGTGACCACCCACGAAGTGGAAGTCGCAAGAGCCATTTTGAGCATTTATTCGCGATTTATGGCAAATCTCCATCTTTATGCTGCCAACATCGGTAACGATTGACCCCCTAGGAATTCTGCCTACTAATTGGTCATACCCTTTTGCTAAATCCTGAAGTGGAAGAGCTAAGACGACCAAATCAACTTCCAGAAAATGTGGCATTTCCGTCCAACCTGCCTGGATCCATCCCCTACGTACAGCTTCATCGATACTGGCCTCCTCCGGGTCGACGGCAAAAACTTCCCATCCAATCCGATGTAAAGCACCTGCCCAAGACCCGCCGATCAGCCCTAAGCCGAAGATGCAGGCCTTCGGAATACGAAGGCCTGACCATCCCGGCGTTAAAATCACCTCTGGACTATCTAACACGAACTCACTTCCCCCAATCTGCGATCTAGTGCGGAAGTAAGCCTAGCCAAATCATCCATCATACTTCGGAACTTTTCAGGTGTTAAGGACTGTTTTCCGTCAGAGACAGCCTTTTCCGGATGTGGGTGAACTTCAACAATCAAACCATCAGCTCCTGCAGCTAAAGCTGCTTTCGCCATAGGATGTACTAGTTGCCACCGCCCGGTTCCATGACTTGGGTCAATAATGACCGGTAAGTGAGAAAGGGAATGCAGAGCAGGAACCATGCTCAAATCAAGCGTATTTCGCGTATAACTTTCAAAGGTTCGAATGCCCCGTTCACAGAACATTACTTGGTAATTTCCTCCGGCCATAATATATTCTGCTGCCATCATCCATTCCTCTAAGGTTGCAGACGGCCCTCTTTTGAGGAGGACAGGTTTTCCACATTTGGCCACTTCTTTGAGCAGAACAAAGTTTTGCATGTTCCGAGCACCGATTTGGAGAATATCCGCATACTCCGCTACCAAAGAAACGTCCTTGGCGTCAATTACCTCTGTAATCACCATCAGTCCCGTCTCATCGCGAGCTTCAGCCAAATAGCGCAATCCTTCTTCCTCTAATCCTTGAAAAGAATAGGGAGAAGTACGCGGTTTGAAGGCACCACCTCGTAAAAAGGTTGCCCCAGCCGCGCGCACAGCATGAGCAGATTCCAAGATCTGTGCTCTACTTTCCACAGCACAAGGTCCTGCCATAACGTGGACCGTATTACCTCCAATCTCTAGTCCTCCAACACGGATAATAGTATCTTCAGGGTGAAACTCACGACTGACTAATTTATATGGTGCCAAAATAGGCACTACTTTTTCCACCCAAGGTAATGCTTCTAAATCAAGAGCTTCAATCCGCTGGCGATCTCCAATTGCCCCCATGATCGTTTTCTCCACACCTTGGGAGAGATGCACTTTGAAGCCCCCTTCTGTTAACCGTGTGGAAACCTCTTCAATTTGCTCCGCCGTCGAACCCATTTTCAAAACAATAATCATTCTCTCCGACCCCTTTCTACCATACTACATTATTTGTACTAGTTTCTAAAATATACAGCGCTTGAGTCTCATGGGTTTTTCTACCATACTGCATAATTTTGACTACCTTGTCTCAGCTTTTTCTAGGTAAAGACAAGGGGACGATTCTCCAGTCTAACTTGAGACAGGAGAACCGTCCTCTTGTCTCTAAATTACATTTTTAATCCTTCCCTACTTCAGTTTAACGACTTTAATAAAAAAGTTATACAAAAAGACGCCCTGAATAGAGGGCGCCATAACTCTTAATCGCTCCCGTCCTACTATCCTACTTAACTTAGGCAAGTCCTTCTCCACGAAGCACCCACTAAAAATTAAAGGTACCATCCTACATAAGCTTTGCCAAACAAAGCTTTTCAATATATGACTAAGTTAAAATTCTAAATTTAAACCATCTTACCACAGAAAGGGCTATCCTCACAACCCCTTTAACAAGATTAAATCCCACTGTCATCCTTCTTAATTATCAGCATCAATAAGATCTTTGCGTAAAAAAACGGCATTGCGTAAAAAGATATGCCGAATTTCCCTTTGACTTCGCGTAGTATTAACGTGTAATAACACTCTAATGCAGTGTGAGAGTGAACCAGGCACCGGGATTTCTGTCGCACAAAGTAGCGGTACCAGCTGCCAACCTATGCCACGTGCGCTAGACGCAGGAAAATCAGCATTTAGATCAGATGTAACGGTAAAAATGGCACTAACTAGGTCTTCTGTGCAAAGCTGATTTTCTGCTAGCATCATTTGCAAAAGTTCTTGGGTCGCTTCCCGAATTTCCTCGGCATCATTGCGATCTACTGTCGTCGCACCTCTAATTCCTCGTACCATGCTCTACCTCCCTTATTCTTTGGGAGCAACGCGATGTCCTAATCCCACTGCTACCTCATCCAAATGTAATAACCCGATACCAAAAAAGATTGCCACGCTTAAATGATCATCTTGACGAGCGATTCCAATCTTTCCGCCAATATTCAAACCAATGGCTTTGCTCATAATTTGGCTTAAAGCCTCGCGAGTAGCACCAGCTACTGCACCTTCATCCCCATGTGTCTCTTGAATAGCTCCTTCGCGTTTAGCGGCTACTATGGCGCGTTCTACAATCTTGCGGACTGAACTGATGTACTCACCACCGTAGTCTACCGCGGCAGTTTTGATTCCCAGACGTAAATATGACTCTTTTAAATGAGTTTCTTCTTCACGACTCTCTGTCATAGACATCTTTAATGCAGCGAGTGCAATTTTCTTACTCTGTGCCTTCATCATGCTCTTCCTTTCCCTTAAATTTACACTGACCCGCTGGCCAAGGAGTCGAACAGAACGTTCGAGATTAGAGCATCGCCCGAAGACACTGTCTTCGCACGTATTAGCCTTCTTGCAGGATGGCTAGATGCCGTATGGCCAAGTGTCACTAATAAAAAGACACCTTTCAGGTGCCTTCGTTTTTTCAGAAAACCGTCTCACCGTTCTTCAATCCTACAATTATGTTTCGTACAAGCCCTCTTTTAAAAAATTGTGATTTAAAGGTTCGCTTTTTCCGCCCTACCGTACTACCCTCCTTTTCTCACCTACAGGAATAAAATGCATTCCAGTTGGTAAATAAAGAAAAAACTCTAGTTGCTGCAATTATAGTACGCCAACACGTCATTTGCAACACTACGGCCTCACTGTCAAGTTTTGAATATCACCCTGCAATACCACTGTCTGATTCTGACGGGGTTCAAGCAATTGGGAATCTTTTTTTAAGACCTGAACCCTTACTGTCTGAGACACGCCTATCCCGTCCAACTGAATTTGACCGGATTGAACCATTATTTGCTGTTCCCCTTTTGCTAAACTAGCAATAACTTGCCCGTTTTGAATCACAAGAATCGGAGCGGGGGGTGTCGCTTTTAAAGTCACTTGCCAGGTCTTGACCAATTTTGCAAGAGAAGGCAATTCCAATGGTGGTGCTTCGACCTTTGACGCCACCGCCATATAGAATTGAAGCGGATCCCTTACCGCACTTAGCTGCATTACTATAAGTAATACCGATGCCAGAACCATTACCCTGATGATCCGGCGTTCCCCCCGCTGTACTGTGTTCCACATCCATTCTAATACACTCTCTCTACGACGCACGCAAACCACCTCGAAAAGAGTTTATGCAGGAGGTGGATTAATCAGACCACTGAGAGAAAGCGCGATCGCAAGCTGCCCGTCCTGCTCGGTATCCCATTGCAAAAGCAGCCTGCAGGTTATACCCGCCCGTTATCCCATCGACATCAACTACCTCGCCAGCCCAATATAGCCCTTCTACACATTTTGAAGCCATTGTTTTTGGGTTAATTTCCTTAACATCAACACCCCCGGCCGTTACAATCGCAGTTTCTATTGAAAGGGTGTCTGTGATCGTCAGCGGTAATCCTTGCAACAATCCTACCAAGCGTTTTCGTTCTTCACGATTAATTTGATGTACTACTCTTTCCGGGTTGATCCCGCTTAAACGGATCATGACTGGTATTAGGCTTTGCGGTAAAAGGTCATCCAAAGCATTTTTGAACTGCTTATTACTATACTTCTGGAAATCCCGTTGAACTCGGGCGTCCAATTGTTCTTGCGTCAGAGCAGGCTTCAAATTAATTTGCAACTTGACTTGTTGTCCTTCACGAAGCGCATCCCCAGCCTGACGGCTTAACGTTAAAATTATCGGTCCGGATACTCCAAAATGCGTAAACAGCATTTCCCCAAACTCTGTCGTTCTCTTCTTTCCGTTGATCCACAATGAGGCCTCGACATTTCGCAGGGCAAGTCCCTGTAGCTCCTTCACCCATTCTTCGGGAGCTTTGAGGGGGACCAAAGCCGGTCGTGGTGTAATCACACGATGCCCAAGTTTTCGAGCAAACCGAAACCCATCCCCGTTTGACCCAGTCGCTGGGTAAGAGGAACCTCCGGTACATACGATGACAGCAGCTGCCAATAGTGGCTTTTGGCCTGCCACTCGTACCCCCATGACATGTCCATTTTCAACCAAAATTTCTTCCACAGCAATGCCAGATCGTATCTCCACTCCTTTGTCTTTAAGAAAGCTCGCCAAGGCTTCTACCACTTTTTCGGCATCATCAGAGACAGGGAAAACTCGTCCTCCCCGTTCAACTTTTGTCTCGATTCCGTAGCTAGCCAAAAAATCCCGTAAGGCAACGTTATCAAAATCCCTCAAAATGCTATGTAAGAAGCGGCCATTTCCAGGATAGTGGCTCATAAAATCCGAAACATTTTCTTCATTGGTAATATTACAACGTCCTTTGCCTGAGATAGCTATTTTCCTACCCAGGCGTTCTTTCTTCTCAAGTAATAGCACCTTTGCTCCACCTTTGGCAGCCTGTCCAGCAGCCATCATTCCAGCCGCTCCTCCGCCAACTACAATAACCTGATACTCGTTCATTAGTTTATTCCTTTCTCTTAGGTCTATCAGGCAGCCAAAGCTAGCCACGGACACAGTTTGAACCTAAAGCCCTCCAACAAGACCTTGAACTATATATAGTATGAATTTTACGCACGTCATAATTTAACGTTTCTTCAAGTCATAAAAAGACATTCCAAAAGAAGAACCTAAAGATATAGAAAGTACTCTAATAAAATCAATTTTAGATGGTCTAAAAAAATAATCCAAAACTATGATCAAAACACTGGAAGAAGCAAACATACCAATAAACTTTAACAATCTTTTTCTCATTTCTACCCATTTTAATTTTCTTATATTAAGAATGGCAATGAACAAAAAATAAAGAGCTGATAAAGAAACAATACTCAAATAACCTATTACAAATTTAAAAGCAAATTTATCATCAATACTTTCGTGAAGAATAAATATAGTAATTATGGCTCCTAAACTAAATAATATGTATATGATTGCTTTTAGCATTAAAGATTTTTTAATTCTTACCACCTCAATAAATATACTAACATACCACACGCTAAAAGTGAAAGAGTGGTGTAATGGCGCGTATGCACCTGCCCAAGATACTCCCTCACCCCGTCAACCCAAGTCAGATAGTTCTTACCTTTGTGAGCATGCAAATCGCGTTTGCGTCAAGGAACGCAAACAGAATCACGAATCCGGAATGCAAGTCAGAACCGTCCCCAAGCGCTATTCCCCCTCGTCGACCCCAACCAGAGGAAGTTTCTTAGCTTAGAGAGCACTTTAGCGGAATTGCGTCAAGCGAATAGCAATGCAGCGTGTGCGAACACGATAGTCTCCAGTGGAGACTATCGCCGAAGCCGTGATCCCTAAAGGAATACCTACCGGCGTAGGATGCTAAGAAACTTCCTCCCCCTTTGCCCTTGTAACTCATCTGTGCTAATATTGTCAATATATCCCTCAACAGAGTAATTGAATTATAAGGAGGAATGCTTCTTGAGTCTTGACCAGCGCACACTCATTGTGACACAGATTTCCGCTGCAGTGGCGTGTAATGCCCTAGCTGCTCTCCGTCTTGCTGTCTCTGAAGCCATAAAGGTAGGCTTAAGCCCAGAGGAAATCAAGGAAGTTGTAGCCTTAGCCAAAGAAATTCAACAACAGCCCATTTCTCACGTATCCCATTTAACTGATCAACTTCTGCGAGAACCGAAGAAAACGACGCATGAACACAGTGCTCACTGCGGGTGTGGTTGCCACCATGCCTGAGCCTAGGCAATAAAATATGTTAGCCTTCTATCAGGTGATTCAATCCATTCACAACTCATTTCTTGATGTTTTTTTTATTCTACTTAGCTTTTTAGGAAGTGAACCAACCTATATTCTTTTACTTGCGGTTATTTTTTGGAATGTAGATAAACATTTCGGCTTCAGGCTAGCCGTGTTATTCCTGACATCCATGACTTTTAATGGCTTGTTAAAAACCATATTTCACACCCAACGGCCGATTGGCCAACCGGGTGTCCGTTCCATCTATCTGTCGTCTGCTACTGGAAATTCATTTCCCAGCGGTCATAGTCAAGGGGCGGCGACCTTTTACCCCTATGTATGGCAGCGTTGGCGACGACAGAAAGTTTGGCGAGGAATAGGAATTTTTATGATCCTAGGCATTGGCTTTTCGAGACTTTACCTGGGTGTACACTGGCCAGGAGATATCCTAGGTGGGTATTTATTCGGTGCCTTAATTGTCTTTGGGTTTGAACGACTTGATAAGGTCTTGTTCAAACTCTCCATTTCACTATTTTCCAAACTCCTCCTATCCACTGGCTTCCCTCTGCTTTTTTTACTTGTTTACCATACCCGTGAAGGGTGTCAAATGATTGGCTTTGTCATCGGATTCACAAACGGATATTTTTTAGAGGATACTTTCCTGGATTATCAGGAACGCACACGATTTGCTCCATCACTCTTGAAAACATTCGTTGGTCTTACTCTACTTGGACTTTGGGTCTGGCTTTGGCACTCCCTAACCGAACGCTATTTCTGGATCTATCTCCCAGTCCTCATCATAGGCGGGTTATGGACATCCTTTGGAGCCCCTTATCTATTTCGTCGCTGTGGTTGGGAAGGTCCTCTAAAGAAAAAAGGAATTGCGACTATCCGGACAACTGGTCGAACAGACCAGACATAACTCTGAATTATCAAAAATTCTTTTGCCACACCGAGTGCAATACCGTGGGCTTCCTTCGTGTAATAATATCTTTCCGGTCAGAAGACGAAACGACAATTGTTTAGTGCAAAACGACAAAGCCTGTGATCGACAAACTTCCACACATCGACCACAATGAACACATTTCTGAGGTTCCAGAATAAGACGCAGCGATAATATCTTATCCTCTTTATCAGTTTCTTCCATTGGATTCATTTCTTCACGTTTTTGTAACGCGCCCTGTGGGCAAATTGCTGTGCATACCCCACAACTAGTACACGAATCAGCCACAGTTAAAGCCCGAAAGGGGATTTTTCGTTCTGGGGTTTTCTCTAAAGCTTGAATGAGCCACTGACGAGATCGCGGGGTAGAGTATGTCTCATCGGCAGACAAGCTAGGCAGCCATTCCTCTAATTTCTTCCGGCCTCTTTGTCGCCAATCAGTCAGTTCTGAACGTTGGGCAACGAACTTAGGCTCTTCAGCGGCTTTCGTTCTGATTTCATCATCAGCTCGAACTTGAATACGAACAGCTGCATGGTCTGGCCAATCTACATGAACCTGCTTAAAAGTCTGAACACTGGCTGCACAAGCTTGACGGTCTTCACACTCGGCGCAAACACCCGTAATGATCGTTACGGGTGTTTCGTTAGCCAAAAGGATAAGTGTCATCCAAGCATCTCGGTCCAGTATCCCTAAACATGGAATCTCAAATCCACTAGGAATTGCCTGAGGACAATTTAAAATGATTTCTTTGGCCTCTAAGAGATACTCATGGAATTTATCGATCGTCCGATCCACGAAGCCGTCGCTTGGGCACACAGCCATACATACCCCACACTCTGTGCAAAGCTTGGCTTCCAACTGCCGGTATTCTGAGATGGCTTGATGAGGACAACTCTCTACACATAATCGACAAGCGCGGGCATATGGCTTTTTTGTATTTAGACAATTCCCGTTATGGTATACCATTTGACAGCTCATGCTCGTACCCTCACTATCATTTACTTCTTACAGGATTATTCGCTTTTAATCTTCAAATTCCTTTCTAACCTAAAAGAGGCGGGGAACACACACTCAATGTTTGTGTTTCCCGCCTCTTTTATTCAACGTCCGAAAGCATATATTTCGCCAGATAATTCTCAACACCGACTAAGTGTTCCAACATAAGCTTCTGAGCTCTTACCACATCATGATTTTTAATCGCTTCATAAAGAAGATAGTGCTCTTCATATAATTTTTCGGGCGTGCTATGGTCTTCATAAAGCTTGCTGCGACTGGATTGCAAAGTCTTCCGCATAGTGTCTGAGATGGTGTTCATCAAACGAAACAGGATCTTATTATGGGTGGCCCTGGCAATAGCATAATGAAAGTGATGATCCGCTTCTTCACCCAAACGATGATGTTCGAGATCGATTCTCATAATTTCTAAGGCCTCAAACATCTCATTGATCTCATCTTCTTCTGCTCTCTCTGCTGCTAACCCAGCCGCCTGAACCTCCAATATCTTACGAGCCTCATAAAGTTCCAGATCTGTATCTTTTTCAATAAACAACATCCAGGCCAGTGGGGCAACAACTGAATCAATGTTAACAACTCTAATATATGTTCCTTCACCAGAACGAACTTCGATCAGCCCCATCATCTCCAGGGCACTAATCGCTTCTCGAATCGATGCACGACTGACTTGAAAGCGCTCAACTAATTCGCGCTCCGACGGTAAACGGTCACCAGGTTTCAAGTGGCCTTCAGCAACGAGTTGACCTATTTGATCAACAATCTTCTCATAAATCTTCTGGGTCTTAATGGGCTTTAACATCACTTTATGTCACTCCTTCTGAACCCCTGCTCAAGGAAGAACTCTCCATGATCCACTTTCCCATAACCAATAAGGGATTGTGGCAAAATTCAAGCTACTTCTTTAGTGTAACATATCACATAGTTAAAACCTAATATCTTTTTGAAAAAAACATGGAAAATACTTATTTTACTAAGCATCTCCATGTTAAGAAGTGCAAAACACTTTCGTTATTTCTTACCTGCCCGATAAGATTCGGCTAAAATTTGAACGGCGTGTAACACTTCCTCGTCTAAGCCTGCATTTTCAACACCACTTTGCAGCTGCAAGCGGCAAGCCGGACAGCCCGTTGCCACAGTATCCGTGTGAGTTTGGGCAATATCTGCAGTTTTACGGTCGGAAATCAGTACAGAGAGATCTGGGTGTACTAGGCTGAATGATCCTGCCATACCACAACAACGGCCAGGCTCTTTCATTTCAATCAATTCCACACCAGGAATGCTTTTGAGGATTTCACGTGGTTCTTTGTAAATCCCCTGTCCACGGTTTAAGTGGCAAGGATCATGATACGTTACTTTACGCGCTACTCGGCCTAAACCCTCTTTTTTGAAGGGAACTTTGTGAATCAAAAACTCCGAAATATCGTAGGATTTTCCAGCCCATTTATCTGCCAACCCTTTAAATTCCGGATCATTCTCCAGCAACTCTCCAAAGACATGCTTCCAGGCGGTACCACAAGATGAACAAGCGACAACTAACGCATCTGCACCTAACTTCTCAAATGCCCGCAAATTACGTTTAGCCATAACACGAGCTGAGACAACATCTCCATTAACTGAGGCAGGGATACCACAGCATCCTTGACCCTTTGGTATGACAACCTCAATATCTTGTTCGGCAAGCACCTCAACGACTGCTCTTCCCATATCCGTGTAGAAATAGTTGATCATACAGCCCGTGAAGAGAGCTACTCTCATTTTTGGATTTTTAACTTTAATCACTTCGGGAAACTCAGAGCGCAAGGTCTTTCCGGCCAACATTGGGAACACTTTTTCTTTGCCAATCCCGATATCAACGCGCATCCGAGCCATACGACTGTGTTTATTCGGAATTCGCTTTAAGCCTACACCTTGAAAAATACTTCCTGCCTTCATCCCAAAGTCAAACATCCTCTGCATCTTCAAAGCAGTGAAGGCAATCTTTTTGACCGAGTGCACCCCTTGTTTTCTTACAGCCTCTGCTCTCGCTGCAAGGATAATTTTATCAAACCGCACTCCGCAGGGGCAATTCGTATTACAAGCCATACAGGTAGTACAAAGAGAAAAACGATCGGCCATTCCCGCAGTCATCTCTATTTCCCCCGAGAGAATGAACTCCGCTAAACTTATCTTTCCTCTTGCCACACCAACCTCTTGGCGTGTTTCTTTGTAAATAGGACAGACAGCCTGACAGTTTCCACATTTCATACATTTATGGAGTTCTTCGGTAATCGAATCCAGCGAATTATATACGGACACGATTAGTCCCTCCTTACTATCTTCCCAGGGTTCAACACATAGTTTGGATCCAGGGCTTCTTTAATACGCCGCAATGCCGCTACACCGGCTTCTCCGAATTCCATATCAAGAAATTTCATTTTGGCGATTCCGATCCCGTGTTCACCAGAAAGGGTTCCCCCTAAAGAAATAGCCACTTGGAAAATTTCGTCAACTGCTAAGTGGACTCGTTTCATTTCTTCTAAATCTCGTTCATCTGTCAAAATCGTGGGGTGTAAGTTCCCGTCTCCGGCATGCCCAAACGTAGCTATTTGCAGATTATACTTTAAGGCAATCTTACGAATCGCTTTAAGCATGTCTGGTATCTTGCTTCTAGGAACAGTCGCATCTTCAAGTACTGTTGTGGGCCTTTTTTGAGCGAGAGCAGGAAGAGCACTACGACGAGCTAACCACAGCAGATCGCGTTCTTTATCGTCTCTAGCTATTTTTACCTGAGTAGCCCCTTCTTCCTTTAAAATCTTCTCCACCAAAACAGCTTCGCGTTCTACAACTTCTTTATACCCATCGACCTCACATAAGAGGACAGCTTCGGCTTCGAGCGGAAGTCCCGCATGCACAAAGTTCTCTACAGTCTGAATAGTATCCTTATCCATAATCTCTAGCGTAGCCGGAATAATCTTATTGCGAATAATGGCTGCAATGGCGTTACCAGCCTTATCTAGATCATCAAAAACCGCCAAGATACTTTTTCGCGCTTCAGGCGCTGGGATCAATTTGACAATTATTTCAGTAATAATCCCCAAGGTTCCTTCGGCCCCAGTAAAGAGGGCTACTAAATCATACCCAGAGACGTTTTTAACTGTTTTTCCTCCCCAACGGATGATATCCCCATTGGCCAAAACTATTGTCAAACCCATGATATAATGCTTAGTCACACCGTATTTCAGACCACGCAGTCCTCCCGAACATTCGGATACCGAGCCGCCCATCGTCGCGGTCGTAACAGTACCGGGATCCGGAGGATATATTAAACCGTGCTTTCCAGCTTCATCATTCAGCGCCTGGATAATCACACCCGGTTGAACCGTCGCCGTTAAATTGTCCTGATCTAATTCCAGAATGTTATTTAGATTGAGCATTGATAGCACGATGCCACCTTCAGTGGGAATGGTTCCCCCACTGAGATTCGTTCCAGAACCACGAGGATAAATGGGAACTTTATAGCGTACGGCAATTTTTACGATCTCTGCCACCTGTTCGGTAGAAAGGGGCGAAACCACAACATCCGGCTTATGATGTTTCATCGCTGCAGTTGCGTCATAGGCATAGGTCAATAAATCTTCTTGTTCGGTGAGGACATTTTCACGACCGAGCACTCCAACAAGTTCTTGCAACACTTCACTAGCTAACATTTTTTTCCCCCCTAATAAAACATCCGCATTTGTGATCTGACTGTCAGACCGCCTAACCATATATTAATTCAATTTTACTAAAATTTCAATATCTAAATTAAATTCTCTTTGTAAATGAACAAAGAGCAAAGTGGGAAGGGTAAAATGTAACCGCTTCCCACTTTGATTTTGCTCTTAGGAACTACTACAATCTAGTTTAATGAATGAGCGAGGCAATCGTCGGCATTATGCCTGCAATCGTCGGGATCATTCCTTGAAGCACATATGCTTGAAGATACGTCATAGCGCAGATAATCAACAGCAGGAAGAGTGAATGTTTAAGTGTGAAACGGAAGAGGTCAGACTCTTTGCCAACTAAACCAGTTGCTGCTGCAGCCACAGCAATAGATTGTGGCGAAATCATTTTTCCTACAACACCACCGGAGCTATTAGCCGCAATGGTCAGAACAGGATTAACGCCGATTTGCTGAGCGGTAACTTGCTGCAATTGACCAAACAGTGCGTTCGCAGATGTATCAGAACCCGTTAAGAATACGCCGAGCCAACCGAGGACCGGTGCGAAGAATGGGAAAGCATGACCTGTTTGGGCAAACAAAAGACCCAGGGTATAAGAGAGGCCAGAGTAGTTAGCAATGTATGCAAAACCTAACACCGAACCAATGGTAATGATAGGATAGACGAGAGTTTTCACCGTTGACCCAGCTACTTTAGCACCTCTTGCCGGACTAATGCCGAGAATCAACATGGTGATAAGACTTGTAATGAGGATTGCTGTCCCAGCGGCTGCAAAGAAATCCCACTTGTAACCAGCCCCGTAGACTGTTGGTTTGCTGACGATTGGCATGGTTTTCAAAACCAGGCCATCCAGACCAGGCCAGTGAGGGATGTTTACGAACCATTTGAGGTTTTTACCGATAAGATCTTTAAAGGAACTTGTTCCCCAAATACCTACCATCACCGTGAGTACTGCAAATGGAGACCATGCTTTAATAATCTGACTGGTAGTATACGTTTTAAACTCGGCGACCTTTTCACCGCTCTCACTAGGGAAACGCCAGATGTTCTTAGGTTTCCAGACTTTGAGCAAGATAACTGTGGAAATTAGTGAAAACAAGGAAGCAATGATATCCGGGAGTAAAGGTCCGAGGAAATTAGAAGACCACCACTGTGCAACCGCAAAGGAAACACCTGAAACAGCAATAGCAGGAAGTACTTCTTTAGCACCTTTCCAACCAGCCATAAGAATAATCAAATATAAAGGAACGAAGACCGAAAGGAATGGAAGTTGACGTCCTACGGCAGCGGAGATGATGCTAGCATTAACCCCGGTCACTGCACCTGCGGTAATAATCGGAACACCGATCCCACCGAAGGCAACTGGTGCCGTGTTGGCAATTAAACAAAGTCCTGCCGCATAGAGGGGTTCAAAACCCAGACCAATCAGGATCGCGCCAGAAATTGCAACGGGAGTACCAAATCCTGCAGCTCCCTCTAAAAACGCACCAAATGAAAATGCAATGAGCAGAGCTTGAAGACGGCGATCACTAGACAAGGAGGCAATCGAACTTTTAATAATTTCAAACTGGCCAGCTTCGACTGTCAAGTTATACAGAAAAACGGCCGTTACAATAATCCAGGCAATAGGGAATAGTCCATTTAGGATACCGAGAGCACTTGCAGAAAGTGCAGTCCCTAGTGGCATCTTGTAAACAAGCATTACATCAACAATTGTGAATAAGAGCGTGGTACTCCCAGCGATATGACCTTTCATTCGTTTGATAGTTAGTGCCCAAAACAGATAAAAGATAGGAAGGGATACCGCGAGTGCTGTAAGTCCAATACTATTTCCAAGTGCGGCATAGTTTTGTGTCCATGGCATTAATAATTCCACCTTTCCTTAAGTATTTTTATATCTTTACCCTCTCTCCTCGACCTTATTCAGGTCTTTGCATCTCACCCCCCTTTTTGCTTTTCTCAAGCAAAGATGGACAACCAAACCAACTGATAGTATAGCGGTCAGACCACTACACATATATTAATCTAATGTTGCGAAAATTTCAATATGTAAATCGTATTGTGAAAAGAAATACTATATAATAACACTAAATTTGTTATTTTCAGTCGAATATATGTACCTCAGGTAAATAAACAGCGAAGAAGCCCTTCAGAAGGCTTCTTCGCTGTTTATTTTTGTAATCTGTTTTCTGCAACTTATCTAGGCAATTGACTAACGTGAATATTTCTGTTCCAGCAATTTTGTCTCATGCTGAAACGATTGACTTAATCTAAAAAGCAGTCGTTCCATGTCCAAGCGGTGAAGGGAGATATTCTCGGGGCTTAAGAACTCGATTTTACGAAATTCAGGTTTAATCAAGAGGGGAAGCAGATCATCGAGATTTTCAATACGGAGGGTCAATATAATAGGCGCATAGGCAGCCTCATGATTACGTCTCCCATCCTCTTGACTCACCGTATAGACTTCAAGACTCAAATCGACATCTTCAATAAAAATTCCTTGCAGTGGAACATTACGCAACAAGGCAACCTGTTGTTCTCTCATCGTTTCCGCTATTTGTTCTTTACTTTTGCTCCCAAAGAAAAAGCGTCCGCTTCGCGATTCACCCCGATAGTCCAAGCGAATTCGCACACGAATATGTTCCGTTAGGAGCTCATTCCCAATCCGAATTTTCATCTTCCATATCTCCGTTTCTCTATTTTAAAGCTTTTATATCTTTCTATTACATCATAAAAATATTCTCCATCCGTTTGATTTTCTCCTGCAAGTCTTGAATTTAGGGTTGTAATTTGTGGACATACTAAAAAAAATGCCGAAGGTTATACTAACATAATTATTAAAGGAGGATAAACGAAATGAGAAAAACAGCGATCGCAATTTTCAAAGGTCCTCAGCAAACAAAAGAGGCAATCGAGGAAATTCAAGGTGAATCCTTGGCAAATAGCAAGATATCCGTCATGGTTAGAGTTGAATACCTCCATCAAGGCGAATTCCGTGAAGAAATTGCCAATGAATTAGCTTATTACCCCAGTGAAATCAACTTAGACAAATTTAATGCTTGGTTAGTTCAAGCTCCACCGTTCAACGTACCCAACCTAGGTGAAGTGGTTGTCGCCGGCCCTTTGGCAAGTCAACTTATGCACCAACCTCAGGACCGTGGACTTGTTGAGGTGCTTCTCACTTATGGACTTTCTGAAATCCGGGCACGGCATTATGAACATGAAGTGCGTACAGGTCATTGGCTTGTACTGATCCAAACAAGCCACGAAAAAATAAATTCTGTGGCAAACGCCTTACGTGCCTTTGGCGGTAGAGATATTGAAAAATGGAATACTGAAATCGAGCATCCTATTTACCCAATTGGTTAGATTCAAATTTCCTTCATAGCCCTACTTGGGAACGCAATTCCTTCACTTCTTTAACAGTAAGTGCCCGGTAATTCCCTAACTGGAGCGTCTTCTCGAGGGTTAACGGTCCAAAACTAACCCGTTCAAGCTTAACCACTAAATATCCTAGGGCAGCAAACATCCGTCGGATTTGGCGATTTCGACCTTCATGAATTGTCACTTCTAAGATTTCTAACTGCCCTTCCTTAGAATTTACCTTTGTTTCCTTTGCAACACCGCTCAGGCGCTTAACTTTAGCGGGAGCGGTGTTACCATCTTCAAGAAGTACTCCTTTCCGTAACTCTTCGAGCGCATTAATACTAACCGAGCCCTGTACCCAAACCCGGTACGTTTTCTCGACTCCATACGAGGGATGCATTAAGCGATGAGCTAATTCACCATCGTTAGTAAGCACTAATAAGCCCGATGTATCGTAATCCAATCTTCCGACAGGATATACCCGTACCGGAGCATCTTTCATTAAATCAACCACGGTGGGACGCCCTTGCGGATCACTAGCACTGGTAATAACGCTTATTGGTTTATTAAATAAATAATAGTACAACCTCTCGGATCGCTGAACCGGGTGCCCATCCACTTCAATATAGTCTTGAATTCTGACCTTGGTCCCTAATGCTAAAATTTTTTCTCCATTGACTGTCACTCGACCATCTATAATAAGTCGTTCCGCATGTCGACGAGAGGCCACTCCAGCCTGGGCAAGCACTTTTTGTAGACGTTCTCCAGCTCCTTCATCTAGAGCTATGTTCTCACTTTTCATGAATCTCCGGTCCCTTCTCCTCATCGATTAGTTTTAGGGTTATTAAGATCAAAAATGCCCGGCCCAACTTCCGGGTAACTATTCTGAATGTCTTCCCAAAAGAGCTCTTTCTGGGCACTTTGGGGAAGCTGAACAAAGTAATCAGCGGGAAACTTTTGCATTACTTTCGACGGGATGTCCTCGTCCTTTAGAATAGATAGTCGAAAACCAACACGCCGAGCATAATAAAACGTCATCGGCGGTGGATCACTTAAGACGAGAATACTCGAGTCTGGTGTATGGTCTTGAATCCACTTGGCTTGAGTGAGATATTCTCGATTCCACTGATACTTAGGTGTTAAGTAGGTATAAGAACTTCGATTGATCAATATTAAGAGCATAATTACGATCACGGTTCCCGGCAGACTTTTTATCTGGCCGAGTGCATAGCCACTTAGCAAGGCACACAGGGGTAAAATTGGGACTAAGTAGTAATCTAAGGGAATACGAACACAAACTAATCCAATATAAAGGGCAGCAATTCCTCCCCAAATCAGCAGGGCCATGCGCACCGGAGAGCGGGAAAAGATCAGGTGGCACATACCGAGACCTGAAAGAAAGAGAATACTGTCAGTAAACCCTCGCTGAATATTTCTTTCCATCAATTTCCAATTTAGATTGTGTACGTTCTTGGCCACTTGATCCGTCAAAATTCCTGAAACAAACTGACTTGAAGAAGCAACTTGAGAATGTACCCATAAATAATATACCATAGGTGGAATTAGCACAAACATACTATAATGGACAAGCTGAGCTACTCGCTTACGATTTAGTGGCCAAAAGCCAAGCAGGAGGGCAACCGGAAATAACATTAACTGAGGAAGCTTGGCCAAGATTGCCCCGGCCATTAACAAGCCCACTTTCCAAATTCCTCTCTCCTGCTGCGTAATTCTCCATCGCCAGATCATAACTAAGGCCCAAATACTCCAAGCTTGGGCCATCGGTTCAGGCATAACAACTCGTCCATAATAAATTGATAAGGGCATTAAGGCATAGATGGTTGCCGCATAAAGCCCTGCACGGTCGGTGAACATCTTCCGACCTAAATCATAGATTCCAACTACCGTAACCAAAGATAAGATAATCGACCATAGCCGTCCCCAAATATCTGCCCAACCAAACAAAGTCCATGTGCAAGCCAGTAGATAAGGCAAAAAAGGAAACTCCAATTCAACCTTTTGAGGGGTAACTCCATCATAATTAAGCTGGGGCAAGAAAACACTTGGAATATTTGTTAGTCGACCAAGCATATGGGTCGCCATACTCGCCGTGTCAGCTTGTCGCCAGCCTTGATTATCCAACAACGGATTGGTTATTCCCCGCAGACGGACTATCAAGGCCAGAAGTAGAATTAGACACAAGAGTATACGTCTTATTCCTCGACCCATTCCACAGTACTCCACCTTTTGCGTTTTGTCTGATAGATTAGCTGGATATATCCCCAAATTGTAGCCCCTATTCTCATTTTACTGGCACCAACCTTAAGTTCATAATGAAGTTTTAAGGGAACTTCAGTTACGAGCTCTGCTAAAGGAGCAACTTTTAATAACAATTCAACCATTCCTGAAAAATTCTGGCTTTTAATTATATTCGGACCATATATTCGAGTTCCTTCAGCCAAGATGGAGAGCCGATAAGCACGGTACCCGCACGAATAATCTCGCACTCCTGCAATGGGGAGAAAATAATGCATGACTTTCCCTGCTCCCCAAGATAGTACCTTACGCCCTAATGAAAGCCCATGCTGTTCACCGCCTTGAACATAACGCGAAGCAATCACAAGGTCGGCACCTGAACAAATGGCCTCACAAAGCAAAGGAATGCAGTTGGCCGGGTGGGTATTATCCGCATCCATCGTTATGAGCATGTCTGTAACTTCCTGCTCCTTGTAACCGGTATTTTCCGAGAGGTGACCTTGAGTTTGGTTATAATTCAAGACATACTGAAAACCGCTGTTTAAGGCTGCTCCAAGCCCTTGATTTTGATCATGGTTAACTTTGTGGACGTTTTTATGCGTCATAGCATATTTATCGACAACTTCCTGAGTTCGATCTGAGCTTCCATCATTAACGACAACGATCTGATGTGGGATTGGTGCACAATTCTGCGCGATGTCTTCGAGCAAGTTTGGAAGGGCTGCGGCCTCATTATACGCAGGTAGAACTATATATAGCATACTACACAATGCCCCCTTTCGGTTCATCGTTAGTATGCACAAAGTATGAATCAATAAAACGTCTTGGTGACAATCCAAACAGAAACGATTAGACCAATGAGATCGGCTAATAATCCTAATTTTAAAGCGTAACGATATTTTTTGATGCCCACTGAACCAAAATAGACCGTTAGCACGAAGAATGTGGTGTCTGTACTGCCCTGAAGAGTTGAAGCTAATCGTCCAATAAAGGAATCCGGTCCATGTTGATTAATTAGTTGGGTTGCTACCCCTAAGGCTCCCGATCCGCTCAGAGGACGCATGATAGCTAATGGGATAATCGCTGCAAAGTTTGAATCGAAACCTAAAAACCCGAATAGCGGCTGTAACCAATGCGATATTATATCGAGTGCTCCTGAATCTACAAAAACCCTAATAGACACAAGCATTCCAATTAAAAAGGGAAGGATCCGTACACCAGTTTTGAACCCTTCCTCTGCTCCAGCCACAAAGGATTCATAGACAGGGACATTACGCAGGTAGGCGAGCACCGGGATAAGTAATAAGAGTAATGGAATCGCCCAACGAGAAATCTCAGCAATAACTCTCATTTTTTCCTCCTGTGACGAATAAGGTAATCAGCGATGATTGCAACGGACATAGCACATCCTGTCGCAACGATTGTAGTGCCGATAATTTCTGTTGGGTTTGCTGAATTCGCCTTAAGTCGCACTCCTATAATCGTAGCTGGGATAAGGGTAATACAAGATGTGTTTAAAGCAAGAAAGGTAATCATTGCCGGGCTTGCTACATCGGGTGTCGGGTTTTCCTTTTGAAGTTCTTGCATAGCCTTTAATCCGAAAGGTGTTGCGGCATTACCCAGTCCTAATATATTAGCACTCAAATTCATGATGATAGCCCCAAGTGCCGGACTATCTGGCTTAAGTGAAGGAAATAAATGACGAATTGCAGGTCCGAATAAACGGGCAATCCCTTTAACAAAACCAGCCTCCTCCGCCAGGCGCATGAGACCTAACCATAAGCTCATCACACCAATCAGTTCTATGGCAACCTCTACTCCTAGTTCAGCTGCTTTCAGAGCAGATACCGTTACACTTTCGATATGCCCATTGAGCGCAGAGACGATAATTCCAGTCGCCAACATTAAAAGCCAGATGAGATTAACCATTTCCCACCCCCTATTTCAATAGAATGTATGATAAGGACAACTAAAAAAGAACGAGAAATCTCGTTCTTTCTTGGTTATCCAATCCTATTACTATTATTGCGCTCATAGTCATGACCAATCTAGTCGCGGGCAATTATAATGTCATCCGAAACTTTCTTCTTTTTCTGAAACATTCCCGCAATCTTGTCTAACAGATCAGGAACTGTATCGATCAAGCGATCAACTACCACATTACTATCGACAGGAAGAAGTCGAATTGTCCCATTACCTACGACTAAAAAACCAACAGGTTGTACTGATACTCCCGCTCCTGCACCGCCCCCAAAAGGAAGTGATGGTGCTTGTCCTGGTGTGCCGCCTGAATTTCCTTTTTCTTTATCGTCATCTGGTGGTGCAAATTCACTACCACCTGCTGCGAAACCACAAGAAACCCGTGATATTGGAATAATCACGGATCCATCTGGACTTTCTACCGGATCTCCAACAATCGTGTTCACATCCACAATCTGTTGGATGCTCTCCATGGCTGTTTTCATCAAGGATTCAATAGGATGATTCCCCATACAGCTACCCCCTTATACCCCGCTTAAACGTTCGCAGTAGATTTATTCCTACAAAAATAATATGACCGATTCGCAAGTGGAATATGCATTGAATATCGCACAAAAAACCTTCTTTTTTAAATTGCGGAACAACAACCAGAGCTGGACATGGGACTTCGACCGTCACCTGTTGATATAGGCGCGAAAGTGCAAAACCAAACATAGTCCAAAAAGCTCCCGCTGCGATCGCCGTCTGGGATGCATCCTTATAGCCAATTTCTATACGCCAGTTAATGGACCTGCAATGGATTCCTCTGTAAAATTGACTCTTCACTCGATTTAAACGCCGTAACAAACGAGGAACATGTAGCCAAAGTCGAGATAACCAACCTCTTCGTATATAGCGAAAACGCGCTGTTGTCGTGGCTTGTCGTTCACCCCCTTTACTTTTAGCAACTTGTTCGATTTCCAGCTGCGGCCCTTTTTCCCATTCTAATTGAAGGGTTGGAATCTGATATTGAGTATGCCATAGCCCGTGGAAGGCAGACAAATCGATATCAATATGATCTTCCTCTTCGATACGTCGGTATCGAAAATTCACTTCAGCTTTTAATGCTAAGCTAAGTAGTAACAGAATAGCCACTGCGAGCAAGAATGCTAAAACCCGCACCAAAAACCCCTCCGTACTCCACATCTCGTCATATTGACTGTATCTAAATAGGTAAGATACCCTAATTAGAAATGTTCTATACAATATTCCATATTTTTGAACATAACTATATCGCTTTCTTAAATAAGGGAACTATGAAGAAGGACAACTAATATAGCTGCCCTTCCCCATTTACTAACTAAATTATTGACTGACGAAAGTGATTGCGCGTATCGGAATTCGCACAACAGGACGATGACCATCGATCGGAGTACCCACATTTGAAAAAAGTTTTGCATTGGTTAATAGTGCGACGCCATCTTGAAGTCCGCCGAAGCTACCGATCCAGAAACTGGAATCCATACCTATCCGGAGCGTTGCACCGATTGGATAGGTGTCAAAAAGTGCAACGATTCGAGGGACACAAGGTGCTCCAAAGCCGAAGCCCATAAAATAACCCCTTTTCTCCATAATTTGGGCCGCTCAAGCGGCCTAGAAGATTGGCCGACCAAACTGAGATATTAGCAGATCGGAGGTTATTTCACTTTCTAATTCCATAATATGGATTAATCTCTATTATGTTACCCAATTATCAGGAGTCATGTACCCTTAAATGAATAACTATTGCTACACCGTCGCCTAACTTTATATTTGTTGATTAATGCTTCTGTGTTTCAAGAAGCAGTTAGCTATCTCGAAAAAATGCCCAAATCATAGACTTAGATTTGCTCTTAAATAACTATTCAAGCGTCAGAGCACTAGTTTGGCTCATCAAGCGACTCCACTTCAAGGTTAGGCATATCGTCTAAGGAACGCAAGCCGAAATGAAGAAGGAATTGTTCGGTCGTTGCATAAAGAATGGGGCGCCCGGGCCCCTCCTTTCGACCAACATCCTTCACTAATCCTTTTTCGATTAGCGTTGCCAAGGCCCGATCGGATTGGACTCCTCTGATAAAATCGATCTCTCCGCGCGTCACCGGCTGTTTGTAAGCGATGATCGAAAGCACTTCAAGTGCTGCATTGGAAAGGGCCTGCGCCGGCTGCTTATAAAGCATCTCGATATAGCGAGCAACCTCTGGCTTGGTGCCCAATTTATATCCGCCATTGATTTCAAGAAGTGTCAAACCACAGGAATCGCCAGCATATCGAGCCCGAAGTGTACTAAGCAGTTCTTCAATTTCTAACAAATTCAACTCAAGAATCTCACCGAGTAGTTCAAGCGTCAGCGGATTTTTGGCTACAAATAAAAGCGCTTCTAATGCAGCCGTCTCTGGCTCCCGAAACAGCATCTCACCTACTCCTCTTCCGTAAATTCCCAGGCCTTCTTCGTTGGAAATAACATAATATCGCTCAGCATCGCAGGTTGTTCAGCTCGAAGTTTGCCAGACTTCAATAGTTCAAGCAATGCCAGAAAAGAGACAACCATTTCCATGCGCGATCCCAGACGCATTAGCTGAGAAAACCGCATCCCTTTCGGATGAAGAATAACACGCCGCAAAATATCTGCAACCATTACATCAATCGCAATCTCATCAGGCTTAACAAGCCGGATTTCGTCCCCTTTTTCAGCACGTTCAATCACCCTACGAAACGCTTGCCAAAGGTTTTCAAAAGATATTCCTTTGAGTGGGTCCTCCGATTGGGCATCTGCTAGTAAAGCTTCTACGTCGACTTCTCGGTAATATGACCTTCCAGATGAAGTTTCCAATTCCTCTAAAACTTGAGCTGCCTGTTTGTATGCCCTGTAAGCCAGTAAGCGCTCCACTAGTTCCTGCCGCAGGTCTTCTCCCTCCACCTGTTCTTCTTCATTTTTCGCAGGTTTAGGCAAAAGATCCTTTGACTTCATGTAGAGCAGTTGAGCCGCAAGAACAAGAAATTCCGTTGTGACTTCCATGTCCAAAGACTCCATCTGTCTGACGGCTTCCACAAACTGGTCTGCAATCCGCGCAATTGGAATATCATAAATATCCACTTTTTCTTGTTGAATAAGGGTCAATAGTAAGTCAAGTGGACCATGATAGGCAGGAAGTTCTATCTGCGGACCGGTCTTCCCATTCTCCATTTACAGCCCCATGACGCAGCGAACTTCTTTCATTGTCTCAGAGGCTGTTAATCGAGCACGAGCTGCGCCTTCTTCTAGGACTTTCTCCACGCGGCCAGGCTCCTCCCAATAAGCACGCCGTTCCCTAAATGGACTTAATAACTTTTCTAAATTCTCCGCCAAGTGGCGTTTACAAGCGACACAACCGACTTTCCCTGCGCGGCAATTTTCTTCCACTTCGGCAACTTCGGGAGTGTAGATCTGATGAAACTTATCTACAATACAGACCTCAGGGTGCCCTGGGTCATCTTTTCGGAGCCGAGCCGGGTCAGTAATCATTTGTTGGACCCGCGTCTTGATCTCCTCAGGCGAAGCCGTTAGAGAAATGGCATTATGATAACTTTTACTCATTTTACGCCCATCGACTCCCGGTAAGAGAGGTACTTTACCAACAAGATCTTTCGGTTCAGGAAAAACCGTTCCGTAAAGATGATTAAAACGACGGGCCACTTCCCTACATAGCTCGACATGCGGGATCTGATCTTCCCCAACTGGTACAACACTTGCTTTGTAAACTAAAATATCAGCTGCCATTAAAAGAGGGTACCCTAAGAATCCATACGTGCCTAGGTCTTTCCCTTGTTGGCTTAATTGTTGAATTTGATCTTTGTACGTAGGAACACGTTCCAACCAAGACAACGGCGTAAACATTGAAAATAGCAAATGTAGTTCAGAGTGCTCTTTGACCGCAGATTGTAGAAAGACAGCGCTTCTCTCAGGATCAATTCCCACACTGAGCCAATCTAGGGCAATCTCTCGCCGTAGACGAGGAAAGTCTAATCGATCTTCATACCCTGTGGTTAAGGCGTGCAAATCCACGACGGAAAAATAGCAATTATAATCCTCCTGTAAGGCAACCCAGTTCTGAATTACGCTTAGGTGACCGATATGCAACGCCCCTGTCGGACGCATCCCACTAAATATTCTACCTTTCATATCTAACACTCCTTTTTGTTATCGCAGTTTTCGTTTATCATAATGATCATCAACTCAACCACATTGGACCAAGAAAAGGACTTAATACAAGAGTTATGATTGTCTGATAAGTGTAGAGTATCCCGTTGATTGTTGGAAAAAGTACACTTCCAAGAATATCGGTAAAAAGAAGAATTACTAATATAATCATTCCATACTGCTCCAGTAAATGTAGTTGCGGATCAAAGCGTAC